>JAEZWR010000036.1 GCA_023420115.1 Bacillota bacterium
ATATTGTTATGGCTCATGATTCTGGTGCTATTCATTTCCATGATATGGATTATATTATCCAGCCGATGTTTAACTGCTGCTTAATTAATTTGGAAGATATGTTAAACAATGGTACAGCGATTAATGGTAAGAGAATAGACAGTCCAAAGTCATTTCAAGTTGCCTGTACAGTTACTACGCAAATTATTGCTCAGGTAGCTAGTGGTCAGTATGGGGGACAGAGCATAAATGGAATTGATAGGATACTGGCTCCATTTGTAAGGAAGTCATATAAGAAGTATCTAGAAGCTACGTTGGAAGAACAACGAGATATATATGGAATGGATACCGATGAAGCAAAAGCCAAACAAATTGCTTGGAAAAGAACAAAAAAAGAAATAAAAGATGGTATACAAACAATTCAATATCAAATTAACACCTTGATGACAACTAATGGACAGGCTCCTTTTGTAACTCTTTTTCTTTATTTTGATAAAGATTATGAGTATAGGGAAGAGGCTGCTCTCATCCAGGAAGAAATATTGCTTCAACGTCTAGAGGGAATCAAGAATGAAGCAGATGTTTATGTAACACCTGCCTTTCCCAAGCTCGTTTATGTACTTGATGAGCATAACATCCATGAGGATTCAGAATATTATTATTTGACGGAACTTGCTGCAAAGTGTACTGCTAAGAGAATGTATCCAGATTATATTTCTGCAAAGATAATGCGTGAATATTATGCAGGAAATGTCTTTGCTCCTATGGGCTGCAGGTCTTTTCTCTCACCTTGGAAGAATGAAAAAGGTGAGTATGTATTTGACGGTAGATTTAATATGGGCGTAGTCAGTCTTAATCTTCCACAGATTGGACTCTTGTCAGGTAAAGATGAGGATAGATTCTGGACGATTTTCGATAAGCGACTAGAGCTTGCCAAAAAGGCTTTGCTTTTTCGTTATAGCTTACTCAAAGAAGTTACAAGTGATGTAAGTCCCATTCATTGGCAATATGGGGCTATTGCGAGGCTCAAACCTGGGGAGAAAATAGGGAAATATTTGGAAGGTGGATATGCAACTATATCTTTAGGTTATATAGGAATGTATGAGTTAAGCAAGTTGGTTAAAGGGGTAAGTCATACTGAAGAAAGTGGTAAGGACTTTGCTCTTAGGGTAATAGATAGGATGAGAGAGGCAGTTGATGAATGGAAGAAGGAAACTGGAATAGGTTTTGCTCTTTATGGTACTCCGGCAGAGAGTTTAACTGATCGTTTCTGCAAAATCGATCTTGCTCGCTTCGGTTCAATCCCTGATATAACAGATAAGGGATATTACACTAATAGTTATCATGTTGATGTACGAGAAGAGATTTCTGTCTTTGATAAATTTTCATTTGAGAGTGAATTTCAAAGGAGATCTACAGGTGGGATGATTTCCTATGCGGAAATACCTAATATGAATAATAATACAAAAGCCGTAGAGACTTTGATTAGATATATCTACGACCATATTATGTACGCGGAATTTAATACAAAATGTGATTACTGTCATAACTGCGGATATGATGGGGAAATAATTGTAAATGATAACAATGAGTGGGAATGTCCTAATTGCCATAATCACGATAGAAATAAACTAACAGTCATTAGAAGAACTTGCGGATATTTAGGTGAAAACTTTTGGAATGAGGGCAGAACAAAAGAAATAAAGTCTAGAGTTCTTCATATTTGATTGTATTTATATTTAGTTCTTTTGGTCCAAGAGGGTTTTATGAACTATGCTCAGATAAGACAATTTGATATAGCCAATGGTGAGGGGATAAGAGTAAGTATTTTTGTGAGCGGCTGTACACATAAATGCAAAGGTTGCTTCAATGAAGCGTACCAAGATTTTCGCTATGGTAAAGTGTGGACAGGGGAGACTAGTAAGCAATTAATTGGATATCTTAATAATCCACTTGTTGATGGTCTGACTATTTTAGGTGGTGAACCGATGCAGAATTTAGAATTGATAGACATTCTGCACGAGGTGAAAAAAGAAGTTAATAAGAATATATGGATATATTCGGGATATACTTTTGAGCAAATATTAGCAGATAGGAAAAAGTTAGACCTTCTTAAAGAGTGTGATGTTTTGGTAGATGGCCTTTTTGTTGAGGAACTTCTAGATCTTAAGTTGAGATTTCGTGGTAGTTCCAATCAGAGACTTATCGATATAAAGAACTCACTAGAAAGAGGAGAAATAGTTTTGTATGAGTTCCTAAGAAATTAGGATATTGGAATATTTCGCGAGAGCGCTTTTATTTATTGTTGATAATCGTTGATACTTATATTTATCATTATGAGAGTCTTTATCTTAGGCGGTTTAACTATTGCTTAGGATAAAGACTTTTTTGTTGAAAATAGTTTATAGACTTTAAGTAATGTTTGAAATTTGTCTATATTATCGTAATTTGGCGAATGTTTATCTTAATCTTCTTGGCAAAATATACAAGAAAAAGAAACTTCGATCTGCATTTAATGTTGATTTTATAAATTAAATTGATATTTAGAAACTTAAGTATATGAAAAAGATGTCAGATATACAGCAATTCATAAATTCCTCGGATGAGCTTAGGAAGCTTCTGCTACGTTGCCCATATCATGTTTTGTCAAATTCTAAATTGGAATCTTACAAAAAGGGCGAATTTAATCTTTATCAGTCAGAAATTTATCCTTATGTATGGATTCTGATGGAAGGTGAGGTTGAAATATATCTATTTGATGATAATGATCGATTCTTGCGTTTAGCACTTTATAAGCCAGGTGATTTAATAGGTGAACATGAGATCTTTGAACTGAAACCTTTTAGCTCGTCTGTGAGGTCGCTCAGTGATGTTGTAGTGTTGAAGCTTACAAGGGATGATTTCTTTTCGTGGCTTGCACAAGATAGTGATTTTGCTAGGTCGCTTATTGTCAATCTGACACAGCAATTATACCAATTAAATTCAATAAAAGCACTAGTGCTTTGGTATGGTTACGGGGAGTAGTTTATTATGCATACAACAATTATTATTGATCATCCATATGAGAATAGTTTCAATCATTGTTTACTTAAGGAACTTGTGATTTCTCTCGACAAGAATAATGAAAAGTACGATTTGATAGATTTATATAAAGATGGTTTTTCTCCTGTTATGACAACAGAGGAACTAAGGACATATATGACAGAGTTACCTAAGGATAGTAACACTTTGAGATATATTGACTCGATAAAAAAAGCAGATCGCCTGATTTTAATTTTCCCTATATGGTGGTATGACACTCCAGCTGGACTTAAGGGATTTCTTGATAAAGTTTTACTAAATAATGTAGCTTTTTGTGATGGGCCAAATGGTATTCTTCCGTTGCTTAAGATTGAGACTGCGCACATTTTTGCAAGTAGCGAGCAAGAGTACGAAGCTATGATGAAACGTTGTAATGGTGTTTTTCGCTATGGTCTTGAAACTACACTTTTGGATTGTGGTGTAAAGGAAGTTAAATGGCATCACATTGGTGCTATTTCAGCCCAAACTGAAGAGTTTAGATCAAAATTTATTAAGTCTGCTTATTCAATGTTGAATGAATAGGTTTAGGCATAATAATTGCTAGTTTACTCGGTGATTTAATAGGCTCCCATTTCTTAAGTAAGACTTGGGAGTTTTTTATGCGCGAGTAAGATAATAAAAAAAGAGTAGGGTGAGATGATTTTGAATCATACAAAGTCCTACTCTTTAATTTAATATTAGATATAAAGTCTAGTTTTTAGCAGTCATTGCTTGCCATGCTTCGTTTTGTTCTTCAATTATTCTACCAAGTCCTGAATCTTTAATTGACTGATATCTACTCTTAAATTCATCTAAGCTAATATTTCCTGCTACACATTCTGCTCTAGCAGAAGCTAGTTGAGATAGAAGTTCCGTTGATTCAGCTATGTAAGTTTCGGTGTTTAAAATTGGTGCACTAGTGAAGAAATAGTCATTACCGATATTTAGAGCATCATAAAAAAGTTTAGTGGTTTCTGGAGATTCCTCATATGATTTTCCTGTCATCATAATTTCTTCATATGCAGATGGATCAAAGTTGTGTGATACAGGTGTAAAATTGATTCCTGCTTGTCTAGCTTCTTTGAAGCTATTTACATAAGGCTCCAATATATGAGGTTTACCATCTTTTATTTCATAGTGTTTACCTTCTATACCATATGAACTTATTAGCTTGCCTTCATCAGAAAATACGTAGTTAAAATATTTAATAATAGCTTCTTCTTTTCCCTTGGCAGCAATTGTAAGTGATGATGTGGGCGTAATTTGTGATCTGGATGGCAGAGCTGAGTGTCCTTGGGGACCGACTGGAGGTCTAACACCTTCAAGTTTTGCATCTTTTTGTACTTCCTGTAGTGCGGCAGTTGTGGTTCTGGTAGTTTCCGCCCAAGTAAAAGTAGAACCGACGACTCCAGAGTTAATAGCTTCAGCTTGTTTCATTACATCAACATATACACCACGTTGAGCAAATTCAGGATCTAAATAACCCTTAGAGTATAAGTCTCTCATTGCAGTCATAAAATCATCAAAATGTTCAGATTCTTCAGCTATGGTGTAAGTATTATTATCATCGACATAGAAGCCAAATTTATTGGCAGTATTTATGCCGAAAATTGGCATCATAGAATAAATATCTACAGAGAGTGGAATATCATTATCTTTATTACCATCTCCATTGGGATCTTTTGTTTTAAAAGCTTCCCATACTTCAAGCCATTCATCCCATGTTTCAGGCTTTTTCTCTATACCGACATTTTTGAGCCAATCAGTTCTTATTGACCAAGAGTACGCTTGTGGGAATTTTAATATAAAAGGAATAGCATAAGTCTTACCGTCAATTACAGATTTAAGTTTTGTTGCTTCTACAGGTATATCCTTATAACTATTAAGAATATTATCTCCATATTTCTCAAGAAGTTCATCTAATGGAAGAGCTGCATCTTCATTTATTAGTGCAGTACTTGCACCATTTATTACTTCTGGAATATCACCACTGGCAAGTGTTGTAGTTACTCTATTGGAATACTGATCTTGCGGATACCAGTCATATGTGATTTTTACCCCTGCGTTCTTCATTAAAAGATCAAGAATCTCATTGCTTTTGTCTGAATTTAGAGATTTTTCGTGATCCCCCCATATAGAACTCATCACTTTAAACTCAACTACTTCACTTTCGTTATTTGTAGAAGCAGAATCTGTTTCAGCTGAAGCTGAAATAAAAGCGTTACTATTACACATTAAGATTGCGGTTAAAAGAGATATGCAAACTTTAGTGCAAGCCTTTAACTGTTTCATACTAACCTCCTTTATTTAAATATCACAAGTGTGATACAGAATACATAAAAATATATGCAAAAATGTAAATAAGAACGTCTTAAAAATTAATCTTCCATAGATTAATTATTCTTTAACCGAACCTAGCATAATCCCAGTAACAAAATATTTTTGCAAAAATGGATAGATGATCAACATAGGGATCATAGAGATAACAATGGATGCATTTCTCAATTGTTCAGGGATACTCAAAGTACCCTCAGCAGCGGTAAGATTAAATTCATTCATTTCGGAAGAAAAAATAATATCTCTCAAAACTACTTGCAGAGTATAGTTTGCTTGATTTTTTAGGTACATCAAAGGTGCAAAGAACTCATTCCATCTAGCAACAATTGTCCATAATGAAATAGTTGCAATAACGGCCGTAGATAGGGGGATACATATTGAGAAAAGTATTTTAAACTCCGATGCACCATCTATTCTGGCTGACTCAATCAATGATTTTGGGATACTTTCAAAAAAGTTTCGTAATATAATAATGTTGTATGCGCCGAGTATAGAGGGAATGATAAGAGACCATAGACTATCTAGTAATCCTAAATTTTTTATCACCATAAAATTAGGAATTAATCCTGCGTTAAACCATAATGTGAATAGGATTATGAAACTATAGACTTTTTTCCCTTTAAATTTGGCATATGCTAGTGGATAGGCTGCTATTGCAGTCATAAGTAGAGTTAGAGGAAGATTAGCTAATATAACAAGGATTGAATTAAGGAAGCCACGCAATAACTTACTATTTTGAAATACTTGCTCGTAGCCTATTGTTGTAAAGTTAACAGGTATAATGGATACATCGTTGCGAAGAATTGCATTAGTGCTACTTAGCGAAAGAGCTATTACATTTAATACAGGAACGATGAATATGATACTTGCTAGTATAAAAAAACAAATTAAGAATATTTGAATTGAGCTATCTTTTTTTCTCTTATTCATATTAATCTACCTCATCTGTAGGTCTAAGCATCTCCTTTTGTAGACAACAGATTTTTGTGTGAATATGCGTGTGCTTTAATTAATTTTTATTAATTACCAAATTGTTAGATTATAGTTACATCGCTGAATTTTTTAGCACATATATTAGCTATAAGAACAAGAAATAGGCTTATTACTGAGCTAAAAATTCCAATTGCAGTTGCTCGACTATAATTAGCTTGGAGGATTCCTAGTTTATACGTCAAAGTTGGGAACATTTCCGATACAGATAGATTTAGGTCATTCTGAAATAGGTAGATTTTCTCTGTATCAACTGACATTAAATTTCCAATTTGTAGTATTAGTAGAATTATTATGGTTGTACGTATTCCAGGTAAGGTTACATGAAATATTCTGCCTAATTTGCCACAACCATCAATTTCAGCAGCTTCGTATAAATTTTGATCTATTCCCACAATAGCAGAAAGATATATGATTGCACTCCAACCAACACCCTGCCATATTCCTATAAGAATCATGAGAGGTCTAAAAAATTCTGGTTTAGCTAGAAAATTTATTTTATTAAAACCTAGACTACTCATAACTGAATTTAGAACGCCAAGAGAAGGGGATAGAAAAGTACTGAAAATACCAACTACTACAACAGTTGATAGAAAGTGTGGAAGATAGCTGATAGTTTGTACCACTGATTTGAATTTTTTAACCTTTAATTCATTAAGAAGAACTGCAAAAACAATTGGCATTGGAAAGGCAAATATCAAACTTAGAATATTGAGAGCCAATGTATTTTTTATTAGTCTTAGGAATTGTTCTTGATTTCTAAAAATTGCTTCAAAATTCTTCCAACCTACAAATTTACTAGAGAAGAAACCTTTAAGAATTTTATAATCTTTCCACGCTATGGTTAACCATGACATTGACCAGTATCTAAAAACAAGAAAGTATGCCAGGGTGATGAAAACCATAAAATATATTTGCCATTGTATTCTTCCCTTATTTTTATGCAAGGAGAAAGTCATTATCTGCCTCCCATATTATGTAAAGATAATTTAGTTATAAGTAAATCTTATTATCTAAATTCTTCATTAATGAAGAATTGACAAAAATATGAAACAAAATTTCTTAAAAGTGATATACTATATGAAACTTTGTTGCCAGTAGAATAAACGAGTTTGGCTATTTTGTCAATGTTAATTAGAGAAGAACAAGGATTGTTATTCATAATATATAAATGTGTTCATTTGTATATTACTTAAATTTGTATAACTCTATCTTTTAGATGGAATGAACAAATAAAAGTTTCGATGGATAAAAATATCAGTATTAGAAAGGAGTTAATTATATTTATGTTCTAAACTACTTTGATAACTGTCATTTAGATATTCTTCTACTTCGTTATAGTGCCTATGAGCCATAGTAGTAAATAGACAATCGACAATCGTAAGTTGAGCTAACCTGCTAGACATAGCACCAGAGCGTTTTGATAACTGAGGAGAGGCAGTAAATATAAACTGTGAATTTAGCTTGCATAATGGACTTTTTGTGTATGATGTAATTACTAAGATTCGATCACTAATAGCAGATAGTTTATGGTGAATTTCTAAGATTTCTTTTGTTTTGCCTGAGTTTGAAATGATTATTGCGTAATCATCGTGTCTAAAGGTAGAGGCATAAGATAATTGAATATGTAGATCATCGGAAAAAATTGCATTTATACCGATGCGGATTAGCTTCTGTTGTAAATCCATCGCTACAATAGCAGAAGCACCAAATGCGAATAATCTCACAGATTTTGAGTAAAAAATTTCGTCGGCGACACACTCTAGTGTGTCGAAGTTAATAAGTGATAAGGTAGATTTAATTGCTTGAATACTACTATCCGCTATAGATGAAATTAGCTGTTTAATGTCTCTATGTGTTTTGATATCTGTAAATTCTACTAAATCATCAGAATCTGTTGTCGCGTGAGATTGTGCTCTGTCTAGAGAATAAAGACAATGTTTAAAATCTTTCAATCCTGCGAAACCTAGTGATTTACAGAATCTGACCCAGGTTGCTGAACTTACATTACATAATTTAGATAATTTGGATATGGGAACAGCATAAATATTTATTCCTTTATTTAGTAGATAATCAGCAATTCTTTTTTCACTGTCACTTAGACCATTATATACGCTTCTAATCTTCAGGAATAAATCATCTATAGTTTTCATATTAATAATTTAAGAAACCTTTCTTAATTTATAAATTGTAGCTCAGGAGTTATTTATAAGGATTTTACCAAAATAAATTTATATATGTTTGCGACAATTGTTTTTTCTTTACAAGCTGAGATATGACATTAACGTATTTTATTTGCAAGTGAAAGTAGGTGTATTTATGAAATCAGACAAAGTTTGGCGAATAGCTAACCACTTTTGTATAGGTTTTAAAGGAAGTGTTTTTAATGACGAACTTAAAAGATTGATTGAAGAATATCATATTAATAAGTTTATTTTATTCAGTGAGAATTTACCAAATGAAAAACTTGCGAAGAAACTTATTGCAGATATAAAAGATGAAGTTCATAGAGTGTGCGATAAGACAGCAACAATAATGATTGACCAAGAAGGCGGAGCTGTATCTAGGCTTCCGGATGATAAGCTTAATATTCCATCTGCAATGGCACTTATGAATATTGGTTATGATGCAGTATATAGGATGCACAATTTAAATGCTAAAGTTTTAAAAGAATACGGTGTCAATTTTAATCTTGCTCCAGTCGCTGATGTTAATAGTGAGAAGAGTAATCCTATTATAGGGGCGAGGAGTTTTTCTGAATTACCAGAAATAGCTTCCCAAGCTGTATCTCAAGCTATAAGAGCATACAAGGAGGCTAAATTATTGTGTGCAGTCAAACACTTTCCAGGGCATGGAAATGTCACACAGGATTCTCATATTGTTTTGCCACAAAATAATGTTTCTTACAAAGAACTAAGAGAAACTGAACTTAAACCATTTGTTCAAGCAATTGCAGATGATGTAGATGCTATTTTACTTGCTCATATACTTTTGCCCAAAATAGAAGATAATGATTTACCTGCTAGTTTATCAAAAAAGATTTGTCAAAAGATTCTTAGAGATGAACTTAGATTCGAAGGTGTACTTGTAAGTGATTGTATGGAAATGAAAGCTATAAGTAAAAATTATCCTTCTGAATTTGCTGCGAAGCTCGCATTAGAAGCAAGTATGGATATATTAATTTTTTCTCATAGTCCAGATATAGCAGAAGATGTTATTAATAAGTTGAGTATTATGTTGGATAATGGAATGATTGATGTCGATACACTCAATAAATCAGATAAACGACTTTTAAAATATGAGAATCTTCTTTCTGAGTATGAGAATTATAGAGAATTTGTTGATATTAATAAAATTAGGAAAGAAATTAATAATTGTGTATCTGAGACAATAAAAGAATGTGGATATATTAATTATAAGCAATTTGGGTTAAAAGAGAATTTAGAAAATAAAAAACACTTAGCGATTATAGGACCAAGGCCAGTTAGACTAAATGAAGCATATAATTCCGATGGAGGAAAGAAGAGTTTCGCTTCATCGCTTGCAGATCATTTTAAATGTGACTTCTTTGATATTGATATTAATCCTAATAAAGATCAAATTAAAACGATTATAGAATCGCTTACAAATTATGAGACTATAGTAGTTGGAATGTATCAGGCTCGCTTATTTAAAGGGCAGATGTATTTAATAGAGCAACTTACTAAAGTGAATAAGAAAATATTATTTGTGGCATTAAGAGATCCATATGATATTGATTGTCTTCATAAAATCAATAATGAGTCGGTCGCTATATGTGTATATGAATATAGTGAGAAGAGTATTAACGCTCTAATAAATTTGATCGAAAAAAGACTAATTGATTCAAGCGATATTAAATAATCGGATTAACAATTTATATCTGAATGTACTTTTAAAATAATTGTTTATATTACCTGAATTTTTATGGCTTGATGAGATGCTAATAAAGGAGTGTATATGACAGAAGCTATAATATCTCTAGATGGCGGAGGGAGCAAAACAAGTCTATCCATAATAGATATGTCATCGCTCAGAAATTATTTGTCACATGGGACAGATACAAAGTTTGTTAATGATAAAAAAATCAACAGCGAAGATAATAAAAATAATTATCGTTTGTCGAATTATAGTTCAGATGGAAATTCGATGCTTAATTTAACTGAGCAAGAATTAAATAATATGATTTTATTTAATTCTATAAGTACAGGAAGTAATCTCAATTCAGTGCCATTCAAAGAAGTCTATGGAGCATTTAAATCTCTGTTAGAAGATGCCCGAAATTATCTCAAATCACAAAATGACATTAAATTGGTAGGGACTGTACTAGCTACAGCTGGACTTAGTGTAAAGGGTAGAAAAGAGAAGTTTGAACATATACTTAAGGAGTTGGGTTTCCCAGAAAATATACATATAGTCTCGGATAATGAAGCAGCATATAAGTCTGCTTATAGACTCTATGGAGCAGATGCTCTATTAATTGTCGGAACAGGATCAATTATAAGTAGTAGATCATGTGATGGTTTAGAAGTAAGAGCTGGTGGGCATGGTCAATTTTTTTCCGATCAGGGGTCATCTTATGATTTAGCCAGAAGAATTATAGAAATTTATCTTTATATGCAAGATGGACTTATTGATAAATCGCCATTATATGACACTGTTCAAAAATATCTAAAAAAGACTTTCTTAAATATGAATATAGATGAAAATCTGGATTCTGATGAATATTGTCTCTATATAATTCATAAACTTAACAGCAATGAGTATTTTGATAGAAGTAAGATAGCGGGTCTTTGTAAGTACTTAGATTTTGATGAATCATATACAAAAGAAGCACTGACAAATGCTGCTTATGAATTAGCTAAAATAATATATCTCTTTTATAAAAAATACTATTTAGGAAAAAATATGAACTTTATATGCACGGGATCTCTTATAAGTAATTGCTCTATATACAAAGATAAATTGTTAGAAGGGATTAGGAAAATTATCATTGATAAACAAGAGTCAATAAATCCTGATGCTATTTCGTTCAAACTGATGGGGAGTGCAGTTGAACTTGGAGGTGTAATAGATTACGTAGATAGTTTTAATGACAAGAAAAATAGTCGATAGATTGATTGTTCATACTTTAGCTTTTATCTTGGTAATAGATGGTGAGGTTTCTATATGGGTGATAGGCAGGATAATTTAAAAGATTTGATAACTGAGCAAAGTAATCCAGTGAGTAAGTCGATTGATAAAGTATCTACCTTGGAAATGTTGAATATTATTCATAGTGAGGATAGGAAAGTTTACGATGCAGTTTCATCGATTCTTGAACTTCTGTCAAAAGTGATTGATAAGATATATTTACGTATGAAAAAAGGTGGGAGACTTATTTATTTTGGAGCTGGAACATCAGGCCGCTTAGGGGTACTTGATGCGTCAGAATGTCCCCCAACTTTTGGTGTCAGTAGGGACTTAATTCAAGGGCGAATAGCTGGGGGATATAGAGCAATAACCGAGGCTGTTGAGGGAGCGGAAGATAGTTATGACTTGCCACTAAAAGATTTTGAAGAACTTAATATAAATAAAAATGATACAGTATTGGGTATTGCTGCCAGTGGGAGGACACCGTATGTATATGGCGCTCTCAAAGAAGCGAGGCAACTTGGTGCTCTAACTATTTCATTAGTATCAGTTGAGAATAGTGTTCTTTCTAAGGTTTCAGATTACTGTCTGGAAGTAATTACAGGACCAGAAGTCATAACAGGATCTACAAGAATGAAGTGTGGCACTGCGCACAAAATGATATTAAATATGATTTCAACATCTTTAATGATCAAATCGGGAAAAACTGACGGAAATCTCATGGTTGACTTAGATATAAAGAATGAAAAATTAAGAGATAGAGCAGAAAGAATAATAGTTGCATGTACGGGGTGTAGTAGAAAAAGAGCTGGAGAATTGCTATCGCTATCTTATGATGATGTCAAACTTGCAATAGTTATGGAGCGATATAAGGTTATGTTAGATGAGGCTAGAACTCTACTAGATGAGGCTGATGGTGTGTTATCTAATATCGATTTCATTAAAAGATATTGAAATATATGCTTATAAATGTTTTGGTTAGGAGTTTAAACGGTAAATTATGTGTGAAGGTTTGTTAAGTGGTACAGATTGTATTGATAGGAATATGATTAAGACAAGAAGATTAAGATCTGCTATTTTGACTTCTACACATTCTAGAACGGTAGATCTTAAACCCGCACGTTTAGTATGGCAAGAAAAAACTGATTTGCAATTTATTCTCTCTGTAGAGCATGGAATTCGAGGTGTTGCTGCGGCCGGTGAGCATATAAATAATTCTTTTGATAGAGAAACTGGGTTAAAGGTGTATTCTCTTTATTCAGAAAATCCACATGTGTTAAGCTCAGAAATTAGAAATCTAGTTAGTTCAATAGACTGCATCATTTATGATTTACCTGACGTAGGCTCGCGTTATTACACTTATATATCTTCAGCTTTTTTATTATTAGAACTTTGTGCTGAACTTAAGAAAAAGTTTTTGATTGTGGATCATCCAAATCCTATTGGGGGATGTGTTTTTGAGGGATTTGGAATGGAAGATGATCAATTATCTTTTGTATCAGCGTATGATATTCCAGTTAGATATGGATTGACCTCGGGGGAGCTTTTTTCACTTTACTGTAGAGAGAAAAACTTGCTTGTGGACTTAGAAATAATAAAGATGAATCATTGGAATAGAGATATTGTAATAGGTGATAAATTACCTTTTATGATTCCAAGTCCCAATCTTCCTAATATAGAGGCTTGTTTATTATATCCGGGTACTTGTCTGTTTGAGGGGACGGAGTTTAGTGAGGGAAGAGGAACAGCTAGACCATTTACATCATTTTCAGCGCCATTTATTAACTGTGAACGTTTATTGCCTTATCTTGATGAATTAGATTTGAGTAATTTGGTTTTGGTTCCTACCTATTTTATTCCACAAAGTAGTAAATATAAGGGGCAATTATGTGAAGGTTTTTCTATAGAAATAATTGGAAATGATAGAGCTAATAATAGTATGAGCAAATATAAGGCCTATGTTGAATTGAGGTCTTTGAATGAAATAATTAAATTATTTGAACGGTTAGTGGAAATATATCCGTTTGCTTTTGCTGAAGATGCAGAAATATCAAATCTGTCTAAGACTTGTATAAATGAAGATTATTTAAGAAATAGAGGATTTAATTATTCAGATCTTACAAGGGAGCCGCTTGATATTAATGAAGTTGTTAATATAAGTGATAGTAATTCACCAGATTCTACTCAAGCTATAAATCTAAGATATAGTAATTCTAGTAGTGTTAAAAGAAATAAGTTTTTAGCTAAACTTATAGGACAGAATTTGATTGATAATAAGTTCAATTATAGTTATTTTAAAGATAAAGAGGAGAGGTATATAACTAAGTATAAAGAAAGAATAAGCGATATTCTTATCTATTGATTAAACTACTGGCAAATCATATAAAGTTTATTGCAAATAACTTCAAGCACTACCTGGGTTCATAAGCTGAACACGGCAGTGCTTTTTTGCTATTGGAAGATACAATATAAGAACCTAGATAGAACTTGAACTTTTGGGAATAACTTAGTAAATTAGGGCGAAATATTATATGTGTTCTGATTAATTTAAATGAAGAAACATGAAGAGGTAACTCTATGGAAAATAATTATGCATACCTTAATTCTGGCCTACCTATTGAAAAAAGAATAGATGATTTAATAGAAAAGATGACTTTGGCAGAGAAACTTGCACAGTTGGGGTCGGTATATGCCTTTGCTGGACAATTTAATGAAAGTGAACTTGCTCAAGGAATTGGGCATTTTGCGATGAGTAGTGGTAGTACTTCTGTTCTTGAAAATATGAAAATTATAAGAAAAGTTCAGAAATATCTTCTCAGTGAAACAAGACTTCAGATTCCAGCTCTAATTCATGTAGAAACACTGAATGGTATTGCGCTTCATTCATCGACAGTTTATCCCGTTCCATTGGCCCTTGCAGCAAGTTTCGATGTCGAAGCTGTAAGAAAGATGGCAACGAAGATAGCAGAAGAAATGGACTTGCTCGGAATACATATGGCTCTTGCGCCAGTGTTAGATATCTCAAGAGATCCTAGATGGGGAAGAATGAGTGAAACATATGGAGAATCGCTTAATTTAGTCAGTAGTATGGGAGCTGCCTATATATCTGGATTTCAGGGGACAAAAGCATTTCCATGTCCTAAGCATTTTATAGCATATGCGATGGGAGAGGGCGGATTAAATATGTCTCATATACATATTGGCAATCGTGAGCTTAGGGAAACATATGCAACGCCTTTTGAATTTGCAATCAAAGAAGAAAATCTAAAGGCCGTTATGAATGCCTATTCTGCAATCGATGGAGAACCGATATTAGCTGTCAATCATTATCTTAAAAATTTATTGCGTGATGAATTGGGATTCAAAGGAATAACTGTATCTGACTACGCATCTATCGACATGCTTCAGAATATTTATCATTTAGCATCAAGTCCCGCCGAGGCTGGCAAAATTGCGTTGGAATCTGGCATGGATTCTGAACTACCCCAAACATATTGCTATGGTGATGAGCTACTTAGAATGTTTGAAGAGCAGGAGCTAGATATAGATTTAATTGAAGCTCCACTTAGGAGAATTCTTAAATTGAAATTTGAGCTGGGGCTTTTTGATGAAAAATTTAGAGATAATATCCTTGCTGGAGGCGAGGACTTTGTTTGTGAACAAGATGAAATCAATGATAAAAATGCGATAAATATCTTTAGACTTCAGGATAAGGAGTCACTTCAATTATCTTATGAACTTGCTTCAGAGAGCTTCGTACTTCTTAAGAATGACTCATGTCTTCCAATTGATACTAGTAAAAAAGAAAATATTCTAGACAGTGAAAATAAGCCTATCAAAATTGCAATAATTGGTGAGCATTTCCAAAATTTGAGAGTTTTATTTGGCTCATATACTTACCCATCATTTTATGATGGTATGAAGGAAATTTTTGATGATATAGAGGCAAATATAATTCAAGAGGGAATGAATGTAAGCTTAGAAGCAAAAAGGGCTTTGCGTTCATCGCTTAGCAAACTAGATTGCTGTGAAGATATGATAAGAAATTCATATATTGGAATTGAGACAGTGGAAGAGAGTCTGCAAAGATATATTTTAGAGAAAAATTTAAATGTAGAATTGAAATACACAAAAGGGATTAAGATCAATGGAGAAGTAGATGAGGATTTGAATGAAGTTATTGAACTATCAAATTGGGCAGATTATACCATTTTACTTTTTGGTGGCTTGAGTGGCTCGTGTAAGAATGCAAGCATGGGAGAAAATCTTGATAGTACTAGTATTTCTCCATCTCAATTAATTGAGAAATTTTGTGTAAGTTTAGCTGATAATAGCAAGAAATTTATTGTTATTCATATGGATGGGAGGCCTCTCAGTTCAGAGATAATATTGGAAAAAGCTTCCGCAGTCTTGGAAGTATGGCACCCTGGACAATGTGGTAGCAGAGCCATTGTAGAAATGCTTTTTGGTGACTTAAGTCCATCTGGTAGCTTGCCCGTGAGTCTTTTGCGTAATAGTGGGCAGATACCTCTCTATCATGAGCAGTACTGGGGTAGTGGGGCAAGGGGTCGCTCATCGGTCAAAGATATGGTACGTGATTATGTTGATAGTAGTAGTTTGCCATTAAGACACTTTGGTTATGGGCTTTCGTATGGTGAGTTTGAATATAGTAATTTTTATTGTGATAGTGAAATTGTTTCTAGTGATAAATATTTTGAAATTTCCTTTGATATAACAAATAAGTCTAGATTTAAATGTGCCACCGTTTCTCAGATCTATTATAGGGATACCGTTGCTAGTCTTGCTAGAGTTCAGGAGAGTTTGCTTGCCTTTGGTAGACATGAGCTTTTGCCAAATGAGACTAAACATATAAGGATGTTCATTCCCCTAGACCTTTTAGCTTTTATCGATAGAGATGGTAGGTGGATCATTGAAGCTGGTGACTTTGAATTTTATTTATCAGAATCGGCAGATTTGAGAAATATAGATAACAATATTCAAAAAGCAAGACTTAAATTATGTGAAGATAGAATACTTCCAAAGGGCCGAACAAATTTTAAATTAAGGGTAATAGAAGAAAAAATAACCAACTATTGATTGGCGTAGCTTTTCTATTTTATCAGTTTTTTTAGTATATTACTTCTAAGTGTTGAAAATATTCTCTTTTGCACAAGTAGAACAAAAATAAGCGGAGTTTTACTGTATAAAAATCAGTTAACATACAGTTAATATAATGGTAATATTTTTTTGTTCTTGCGATATGTTTGTATACATATTGCATCGGCTTTTTTGTTCTTACTTTAATAGGAGGATATATGAGTAAGGAGAATTTTTTAGAGCGTAGTTTCAAACTCAAAACAAATGGAACTAGCGTTCGTACGGAAGTGATGGCTGGTCTTACGACCTTTATGACGATGGCCTATATCTTAGCTGTTAATCCGCTGGTCTTGAGTGCTACAGGAATGGATCAAAAGGCTCTATTTACTGCCACTGCGTTATCGGCAGTAGTTGGTACTCTTATGATGGCTTTCTTGGCTAAGTACCCTTTTGCACTTGCTCCAGGTATGGGACTTAATGCATTTTTTGCGTATACTGTTGTTCTCGGTATGGGTCACAGTTGGCAATTTGCCTTGACTGCGGTATTTATTGAAGGTCTTATTTTTATCGCCTTGAGTGCATTTAAGGTTCGCGAGATGATCTTCGATTCGATTCCACTAAGTTTAAAAAAGGCTGTATCTGTTGGTATTGGTCTTTTTATTGCTCTTATCGGAGCTATTAATGGTGGTATTGTTACTTCAGGAAAGATCGGTGTAGAGGGCGGAAAAAATTTCTTGTTAGAAGATGGTCTTGTAATTAAACTTGCAGATCTTAATTCTGGTCCAGCCCTTGTCACAATTATTGGTCTTATTATCACGGCAGTGCTTTTGATTTATAAAGTTAAGGGTGCTCTCCTTATCGGTATTGTCGTTTCTACTATAGTTGCTATACCAATGGGCGTAACTAGACTTCCCGAGGCTGGTATAGTATCTTTACCACCAAGTCTTGCACCTATTGCTTTTAAATTTGAATTTGCTTCAATTTTTACCTTTGATATGTTGATCGTTGTTCTTTCATTCCTTTTTGTTGATATTTTTGACACGATAGGAACTCTTGTTGGGGTTGCAAGCAAGACTAAAATGTTAGATGAGAATGGCAAATTGCCAAGAATATCCCAGGCTCTTATGTCAGATGCTGTTGCTACTGTGACTGGATCATGTTTGGGAACCTCAACTGTTACTACTTTTGTAGAATCTTCTGCAGGTGTTGCTGAGGGTGGAAGAACTGGTCTTACATCGCTGACAACTTCTGTATTCTTTGCACTTTCATTGTTCTTTGCACCTTTATTCGGGATTGTACCAAGTTCGGCAACTGCACCAGCGTTAATTCTAGTTGGTCTTTTCATGATGAGTCCAATTAAGGAGATTGATTTCTCCGATTACACTGAGGCTGTTCCAGCATTTTTGACTATTGTTATGATGCCCTTTGCTTATAGTATTGCTGACGGTATTACCTTTGGAATGATGAGTTATGTTCTTCTTAAGGTTTTATCTGGCAAGGCAAAGACCGTTTCAGTTACAATGTATATTCTATTTGTTCTTTTCCTTTGTAAGTTTATTTTCTTAAGCTAATGGAAAAGTGTAATAAGAAAATATTTGAATAAAGATTACGGTTTAAATAATAAGAACCCCCTTTACTGATATGGTCAGTAAAGGGGGTTCTTATATCAAAAATAATATTATGAAATAATATTATTGAAGCTTAGTTGAAGCTTTTTCCCCAGCCGTTAAGGAAGCACCTATCCTCAAAAGCTTTCTTTTTTGGGGAAACAATCTCACGCGAGGGATATCCCAAGGGAAAATATCCATAGATAATAAAGTCATCTGGTACATTGAGAAGTTTAGCCATTTTAGTTGCGATCTCTCCTTCGATCTGCCCTTGTATCCAAACGGAGGCAAGACCATAATTAACCGCAGCTAATAAGATATGTTCAGCTGTAGCTCCAAAGTCTTCTAGAACTCTTGTCCCACCATTATTGGTCTTAAATTTTTCAGGACTACTAGCTATTAAGACTGCAGCCTTTGCTGTCTTTGCCCATTCCTTGCCATATAGATCTGCTAATTCATTAAGTATAGTTTCATCATTTACTGCGATGAGGTGAGAACTTTGCATGTTACAGGCACTTGGGGCGTGGTATGCCATTAGTAGTATTTCCTTAAGTGTTTCTTCGGGGATTTCTCTGTCAAGAAAAGGGTGACGATAACTACGTCTATTTAAAATGCATTCTTTTAAATCCATAAACATACTCCTTTCATGATTAGTTTAATCATGAAATTGACTATTTTCAATAGAAAGACAGATATATATTTGTAATCAATAGGGAATGGAAAAAATATTCTGGAACTTAGTTGTGAATGTTTGAAAATTGAGAAGAAGTGAAATTTGAAAAATATTAATATGCTTATTTATAAATAATGGGAAGATGTTTATCATTACAGATGTTTGGAAATAGCTTAATAAATAGTTTATAACAAGTTAGGGATATTCAAAGGTTGTTTTATGTGGGTAGAAATTGATAAAGATGAACGAGATAAATTATTTTCTAAAATGAATAGAAGCTCTGCGGTCTTATTTAGTCCTTTGGGACATGCTAAGGTTAGCAATGAACTTTTGCATATTCTTAATATGCCAAGAGAGCAGATTTTGCTAGAACTAACTTCTTCTGTCGATGAAATAGTTGAAAATTCACTTTATTGGGATCTTATTTATTCATATTTAAGATCTGAGATAGAAGTAGGTGATAAATTTAGAAGACTGACGGTACCAGTAGAAAAGGATAATCTGATTCAACAAGTTATGGGTTTAAAATGTTTATTTTCTAGTGTTAAGCCATATTTTGAAGATGATGAGTTAATATTTTTCAGTGTTGCGGATTCCTTGCCAGAGCTTGGCATAGTATCGCGGAGAGCTTTTTTAGATTCTACCATTGATCCTATCCATGATAAATTACTAGAGCTGTATCTTACTTATGTAAATAGTTCGATACACGCTTCTTCAGCCAATTGTAGTGCGAGAGACTTATCTAATGAAATATCTGTGCCGAGAGATGAAAGGTCACTTGATTTACTAAGAAAAATTGACAGCTACGCTGCTTTGAATAATAAAATGATGAACTCTAATCTTAAGGAGCTAGAAAAGTTAGAAGATAATATAAAGTATAGATATTATTTGTATAAAGATGAAATTGTTCAAAATGCGGAGACAGATAGTTTGAAGATAAATGGGAATAAGATAAAAATAAATGAGGCTTTTTCCAAATATAGACTTATGCTAATGCATGAAATGTATATTGGTGAAAAGTTCTTTTTAGATAATTTTAAATTTAATGCTCCTTTGTTTGAGAATCTTGCACTTTTAGTTGTTTTTAAAAATGTTGGGGATGAGCGGCAAAATCATATGAATTGGCAGGAGATTCCCGCGGAGTTTTATATTTTAAATTGTATTTGATAAGCATATCTTTTTTGGCGGAAGCTTTTTATTTATTTGCTGATGAGTAGAAGATTGATTATTAACTGGAATTATTTGGGGGAAACTAAATATGAATGAGCAATATTACGAACGACCGAATATACTTTTGATTGTTTCAGATGATCACGGGTATGGTGATAGATCTTATTTAGGCTTAAATAGTGATGTTAATACACCAGGACTTGATAGTTTGGCTAAGGAGGGTATGAGTTTTAATAGAGCGTATGTGACTGCTCCAATATGTTCTCCATCTAGGTCATCTCTAATTTGTGGATCTTACCAAGCTAGGTGGGGGTCGAAATGGTTCAATAGTTCTTCATTCCCACCTGAGAGTTTTGATTTATTACCGGTCAAAATGAAAGAAGCGGGATATAGGACAGGATATTTCGGGAAAATTCATTATGGCAGAGATAATTATGGTGAAAGGAGCTGTCCGGAACAGCATGGTTTCGATGAGTCTTTTTATGGTTTGGCTGCACTAAGTATGGGAAGACTTCATTATATGAAGCATGGTGACGAATATGTAAAAGAGTATGGTGATGAATACAATCTCAGGCATGGTGTAGAGCCAATGGTTGAGAATGGCGAGAAAGTTTCTTGTCATACACATTTAAGTATTGAGTTTGCTAATAGAGCAAGTGAGTTCATGTTAAAAGAGGATGATAAACCTTTTTTCTGTATGCTTTGTTTCAATGCTGTTCATAATTTTTGTTGGCAATTACCTGATGATGATTTGGCCAGACATGCCTTGCCTAGGAGAGATGATTACAATCCAGATATAGACAAATATGTTGACTGGTATGATGGATCCATAAGACCCAATTTGGATTATGGAAGAGAATATTATTTGGCACAATTGGAGCTTATGGACAGGCAGATTTCTTCTATTATTGATAAATTAGAAGAGGCAGGTATTAGAGATAACACGTTAATTGTATATATGACTGATAATGGGGGTTCACCTTGTAACTATGGTGATAATGGCAAGTTAGCAGGAAGTAAATATACCTTGTATGAGGGCGGAATTAGAGTTCCTATGATTATTTCTAAACCGGGCTGGATTCCTAAAAATATTGAGTCTGATGCACTTGTTTCCTCACTGGATCTTATGCCTACATTTTTGGATTATGCCAATTATCAAGGTGACTTTTTTACAGATGGTAAATCATTGAGGCCGGTTCTTGAGCAGGCTGAAAATAGACAGCACGATTATTTATTCTTTGATAGTGGTTTTTCATGGGCGGTTGTAACACCTTTTGCTAAGCTTCAATATGTAGATGGCGATAATCCTCAGGTTCAAGCTATTGAGAATTTTGAGCATTGTAAGATGTCAAGAGATTATAGTTTATATTTTGAGGAAAATGGCTTATTTAAAGAGAATGAAAGTGATAAGAATTTTTATATAGATACAGAAAAATATAAGGTGGAAATTCATTCTAACAATAATACTGAAGTTGATACTCGGACAACAGTTGATGAGCTTTTTGAAAAATTTAGTAATGGGGAAAGAATCCGATTGGGTGAAACTACAATTAATATTAATAGGATCGTACAAGAGCATTTATTAAATAAAAGAAAAGAGTTCATTGATTGTATTGCTTCTTGTAAAAGTTTAAAGGGATACTAATTATAATTATCTTTTGTGAGAAAACTAAGTCTTATTTGGCGAAACAAATCAGTAATCTTAGTGATAAAATTAATAAATCGATTATTTAATTTTGTTATAGTAAACATACTAAATAAAAGGGGAATGTATTATGTTTAAATTTAAAAGATTTACGTCGACCTTAGTTCTTAGCTCTCTAAGCTTGAGTCTATTATTGTTTTCTAATACTAGTTTTGCTACAGAGAACGCGGATAATAACAATAGTTCTCATTATATCGTCTCTGATTTGGACGATCATATTAATCCACTTAAAGGGACTAAGAATGAAGCGGGAACATGGAAAGATAATCCAATTATTGCAGTGATGCTAGACAATCATCCTGATGCCTTGCCTCAAGCTGGTTTAAGTCAGGCGGATCTAGTTTATGAAGAGAGAGTAGAGGGTTCATATACTAGACTTATGGCTATATTCAACAGTGAACGCCCTGCACTTATTGGTCCCATTCGCTCGACTAGATTGAATTTTCTCCAGAGAATGTTTGAATTAGAGGGAATAATCACAAGAGTTGGTGGAAGTTATGAGGCCGATAACTATATTGCAGAGAACTCCGTCAAACAGATAGACGGAAGTAGTGTCGGTTCTGATGTTATGTGGAGATATAACGATACAGGTAAGTTTGCTCCTCATAATATGTATGCTAGTTATGAGAGTCTAAGTAATTATGCTAAGAGCATTTATGAACAAGGTCTCAGTGAATCTCCATTTAAATTTAATGAGCAGGTTGATTATGGTGATTTGAGTACAGTATCTGCTAATAATATTAGTTTGAGTTATGGTGGAGATAATAATGTTGAATATACATATGACTCAGAAAAAGATGCATATCTTAGAGCAAATAATGGTATTAGAACGATAGACGAAAATAATTCTGAACAGGTTGAAATAAAGAATTTGATAGTTCAGTTCGCTGATTCTGAGGTCTATGATGATAATGGACATCAGAGAGTTCATCAGCTAGGTGAGGGAAAGGCTTATTTATTTAATGCTGGTAAAGTGATAGAGCTTAAGTGGAGTAAGGAGAATAGTTATGCCAAGACGGTATTTACGCTTGCTTCTACTGGCGAGGAATTGGAGCTTAAGCCAGGTTTAACTTGGATTAATGTTATAGAAGAGGGAACAGCTGGAACAAGCTTTTTTAATTAACTGTGCAAGAAGCTTTTGTATTACTTTATATTAATATCATTTTAAATTAATGGTATTTTAAAATGGAGATAGAAACTCCCAATTCTCTAAGGAAAAGGGAGTTTTTATTTACTCTTTAAATAAATTTTTCAAGAAAATATTAATTGACTTTGTAGTTATCAGTTGTCTTATTTTGTGAAAAAGTAAAAATTAATAATATTAATCCTTGGGAGTACCAAGGTGTGCTTCAAAATCGGAAAAGTCATATTTTTTGACTAAATTGATTTTGTCTTGACTGAGTGTATAGATATCTGGGTGAATCATTCCATTAAAATGATTTGATTTAACGAAGCTATATAGAGCCATATCACAGAAAATAATTCGATCATTTTTTTGTAGCTTTCTTTTGAAGCAGTAATAGCCAAAATAATCGCCTGCTAGGCAGCTAGGTCCCCCTAGACGATAACGGAATTGAGAAGAGTTTATATTTTCATCTATATCTTCCGGAGAAAGTTCATAATCTTGTTCGGACTTTGATATATTGTTGTCGATGTCGACTTTTAGCTGATTATCTTCATTAATATATCTATTATCAAGGAGAAAGGCTCTAGGTCTATAGGGCATTTCTAAAATATCTGGACAGTGGCATTCTGCAGAAGCATCAAGTATTGCAATCTCGTCTCCATTCTTAACAATATCTTGAACCTCGCTTACTAGCCAAGCACAATCAAGAACTACAGCCTCTCCTGGTTCGAAATATAAATTAATACCCTTAAATAGATTTTGAAATGATAATACTAGTTCAGCGAATAGTTCAATGTTATAGTCTTTATTAGTGAAATGATGCCCCCCACCTAAGTTTATCCAAGTGGCTTTTTCAAATAAAAAGGAAAACTTATCAATGGCGGCCTCTAATACTAGTGCGAGTGCATCGCTATTTTGCTCGCAGAGAGTGTGAATGTGGAAGCCAGAAATTACTGCTCTAGAATCTGAATTGTTAAATAGATAGTTTGCGAGTTCAGCTTGACTCATATCTTGCCCAGATGAATCCAATAGGGAACTTAAGGTAATACCAAGTCTAGATCCTTTGCTTGCTGGATCATAGATTTCAGTTTCACCTGTTGATTTTTCGGGATTAAGCCTGAGACCTATCTTCGGAGCTACTTGTGGATCAAGCCCCTTTTCATTCTTAAGTAGCTGTCTATATAAGTCCAGTTGACTCATTGAATTAAAGATAATGTAATCTGCTCTATTATATAAATCCTTTAGCTCTTCATATTTAAAAGCCGCAGAAAATACGTGGATTTCTTTTCCTGGCATATGTTTATCTGCTAGACGAGCTTCATATAAACCACTTGATGTAGTCCCTTTTAAATATCGACCTATTAAGGGATAGCTGTCAAAAAGACTATAGGCTTTTTGCGCTAGGATGATATTTATATTTAAAGCTTCAGCTAAGCTTTTTAGGTATTTTAGATTATCTTCTAGAAGATTGTAATCAATGAGAAATGATGGTGTTTCTAGTTTGTCAAAAGGTATTGTAATCGAGGCTGTGCGAGTTGATTGACTTTTGAGATTGCTAGGGAGTGGAAGCTTAGAACGAAGAGTTGCTAAATCTTTTTTATAATAGTCTCTTATATTTCTGAATTGCTCTGAATTTTTCATATTGGATCCTTTATCCTGTATTCTCATTAACCGACATAATTATAATTAAAAAACAATAATAGTATAAACGAAAAGCGAAAAATAAAATAAGACACACAGAATAGAAGTATATCTATGTGTCTTGATATTATTCTAATAAGATTTTATTTTGCTCCAAATTTATGGTTTGTTAGTTAGGGAACCAATACAGGATTTTCATCTTCTTGATAGGGAAGACCAAATTTATTGAGCATTTCCATAAATGGATCTGGATCAAATTCTTCAACATTATATACACCTGGTTTTTTCCATTTACCTTGAAGTAGAAGAGAAGCACCTATCATAGCTGGAACACCAGTTGTATAAGAAACTGCCTGGGCACCTGTTTCCTTATAGCATTCTTGGTGGTCGCAGACATTAAAGATATAGTGAGTTCTTTCTTTTCCATCTTTAGTTCCTTGGAAGATGCAACCGATGTTAGTTTTTCCTTTTGTTCTAGGGCCGAGGCTAGCTGGATCTGGGAGGACTGCCTTTAGAAATTGTAGTGGAATTATTTCTTGACCATTGAAATTGATTGGTTCTATTGAAGTCATTCCAACATTCTCAAGACAACGAAGATGAGTAAGGTAACTCTGACCAAATGTCATAAAGAAGCGGATACGTTCAATTCCTTTAATATTTTGAGCTAAAGACTCTAATTCTTCGTGATATAGAAGATACATATCTTTTTTGCCAACTTCAGCAAAGTCATATTCTCTTTTGATTTCAAGTGGTTCTGTCTCAATGAACTCACCTTTTTCCCAGTATCGTCCTTTGGCACTGACTTCTCGAATGTTAATTTCAGGATTGAAATTTGTTGCAAAGGGATAACCATGGTCTCCTCCATTACAATCCAAAATATCCAAGTATTTTATTTCATCAAAATAATGTTTAGCGGCATAGGCAGAGAATACTCCAGTTACACCAGGATCAAAGCCACAACCTAAAATAGCACAAAGTCCAGCTTCTTCAAATTTTTGGCGATATGCCCATTGCCACTTATATTCAAATTTAGCTGTATCTTTAGGTTCATAATTTGCAGTATCCAAATAATGGGTTCCACAGGCCAAACAAGCATCCATAATTGTCAAATCTTGATAAGGGAGAGCCAGATTCATAACTATTTCTGGTTTTTCTTCATTGATAAGTTTAATAAGTTCATCAACATTATCGGCATCAACCTGCCTAGTGGTAATCTTGCAACCTTTACCATCCAATTTTTCTTTAAGTGCATCACAGCGAGACTTAGTTCTGCTTGCAATGCAAAGTTCAGTAAATACTTCTGAATTTTGTACACATTTGTGAGCCACTACCGATGCAACACCACCGGCACCAATCATTAATGCCTTTGCCATATTTCCTCCTAATTTTAATAAATTTATTTGTACAATAATTTTAAGATAATATTCTAGAGCTAATGATAGTATTCTTAAATATTCCTATCAAGATTAAAATGGATATCGTTAGTGGGATTAGTGTCTGTTAGAAAAAATCAAGAGAAGCTCTCTCAAAATTTTACAGGCTGCTGCTGTGGATATTCCACTTTGATCATAGGGTGGCGAAAGTTCCATAATATCGAATGCTACAATATTTAAGCCACTAAGAACTGTAATTGCTTCTCTAAGTTCATTAAATGATACTCCACCTGGTTCAGGGGTTCCAGTACCAGGGAATACAGATGGATCTAAGACATCAAGATCCAATGTGAAATATACAGGCGTCTGCTTCTTTTTGAGATTTTCAGTTAGTTCTTTTAGGCCATCAAAATTGAATTTATGAAGATCACTATGTGACTTTGCCCACTCAAATTCATCCTTTTCTCCTGAACGGATAGCAAACTGATGAAGCTTGCCATCTCCTATAAGCTCATGAGCTCTTCTCATTACGGAGGCGTGAGATAATTTTAGACCTAGGTAGTCATTCCTCAAGTCGGTATGGGCATCAAATTGAATTATTTCGAAATTTGGATGGACTTTATTTATTGCGCGAAAAGCACCTAAGCTGAGACCGTGTTCACCGCCAATCATAAGAGGGATTTTTCCATCGTTAGCTATTTGATATACAAGACTTTCAACTTGATCAAGGGTAGAAGAAATATCTCCCATTGGTAAATCTAAATCGCCATAATCACAAATTGAACAATCTGTAAGATCTAAATCGAGATAGGGGGAATAGGTTTCTAGACCTATAAATTCCTTTCTCATAAGTTGAGATGCGAAACGGGTGCCAGGTCTGAATGAGCAAGTACTGTCAAATGGAGCTCCAAATAATACAATATTTGCATCATTGTAAGAGGCTTCAAGTCCCATAAAATTTTTACTCAACAATTCATAATCTTTCATATACTAACCTCTAAATATTTGAGAATTTAAAATCTATATTATAGATTAAAGAAATTAATTTAAATTAAATACCTTCTTAGCATACTCTGGCAGAGAGAATGAGGCCCTATGGATATCATAACTATAATACTGAGTTGATATACCTGCCATTTTTTCCTCTACACGAGAGTAATCTAAATTGGCAATAGGATCATACTTTTTGGATACAAAACCAAAAAACCATTGTCCTGCAGGGAATGTTGGAATATGTACTTGATACAATCTATTTATTGGGAAAAGGTCTCTGGTTTTAGCAAATGGTTTATCGGTGTTTTCATATAGTTGAGATGAAAATACACTTTCGTGCTGATTTATGAGAATTCCATCATTTCTCAAAGCATCATAGCAATTTCCATAGAATTCTTTTGTAAAGAGGCCCTCGCTAGCTCCATAAGGGTCAGTTGCGTCAACGATAATCAAATCGTATTGCTCATGGACATGTCTGACAAATTGTAGGGCATCCATAATGTGTACATTTACCTTGTCGCTAGAAAATGATTTTGATGTATTAGGAAAATAGGTTTTGACTGCATTTAAAATATTTTTATCCAACTCTATAAGATCGATTGATTCTATTGAACTGTGGCGAAGCAATTCGGTTAAAGTTCCTCCATTGCCAGCCCCTATCAAGAGAACATTTTTTATATTTGGATGAATAACCATTGGCACATGGGATATCATTTCATGGTATATAAATTGATCTCTTTCTGTTAATATGACACAACCGTCAAGAGCTAAAATTCTTCCATATTCATAACTATCGAATATATCTATAGTCTGAAACTCGCTTGAAATTGTACAGAGTTCTTCCTTGATTCTTATATCGAGCTTCAAATTGGGACTATGATATTCACTAAACCATATTTCTCTCATTTTTAACCTCTTGAAACTATACTAATTGTATTAACTTATATTTGCACAAATATATTATTTATAAACCTATCACTAATAAATATTATAAAGAAAAGCAACTAGCAACTAGTTCTAGATATTCATTAAAGCTATTTAATAACTTTTATATATTTTAAACTTGGGTCTGATGAGCCAGTCATTGATGCGTGATGTTTTCTTGCACTATCAATATAATTTAATACATCTTCTTTTATTCTTTCCCCAGGGGCGACAATCGGTATTCCGGGTGGATAACACATAACAAATTCTGCAGCAATACGCCCAGCGCTTTTTGAAAGTAAAATAGATTCTTTTTCAGAATAAAATGCTGTTTGCGGATCGATAACAGGCTCAGCTTCGATATATTCGGAAGGTAGCTTGTCAGCTTCATCTTTTCTTCTTAACCGTTTGATCTCACTTAGTGCTGATAGGAGTCTCTCGACATTAGCCGCTCTATCTCCAACTGATATTATGGCTAGAATATTTCCGAGGTCACCAAATTCTATCTGAATTTTATACTCATCACGCAAGAGATCATAGACCTCAAGACCACTAAGACCTAGACTGCGGGTATGAATGGAAAGTTTACTTCTATCAAATGCGAAAAAAGCGTCACCATCACAGAGCGAAGAAGAAAATGGAATATATGAACCTA
Source organism: Bacillota bacterium (assembly GCA_023420115.1). Classification (GTDB taxonomy): domain Bacteria; phylum Bacillota; class Clostridia; order Saccharofermentanales; family Fastidiosipilaceae; genus JAEZWR01. Next base: position 28,482 of record JAEZWR010000036.1, read on the forward strand.
TGAATTCTAACTCACGTCTTGCATAGTCAGCCAAGTTTATTATTTTGTCAAACATTTCTCCTCCGTGAAGGGCGAGATTTTTCCTTGCGATATCAAGTGATGACATGAGAAGATAAGAAGCAGAGGTTGTCTGATTCAAATTTATAACTTGTGAAACATACGCAGGATCAGTATTTTTACCTAAGAGTAGCAAGGAACTTTGGGTTAGAGATCCACCAGTTTTATGCAGGCTAACAGCAGACATATCTGCACCAGCTGCCATTGCACTAATCGGCATATTTTTGCCAAAATAAAAATGAGTTCCATGTGCTTCGTCCACTAAGACTTTAAGTCCATACTTGTGAGCAACTTTAACGATTGATTTTAAGTCAGCGCAGACACCATAATAAGTAGGGTTATTGACGAGAATGGCTTTGGCATCGGGGTTATTTTTAATTGCTAATTCGACATTATCCCTAGACATACCCAAGGGTATTCCCATTTCGTGATCTATTGATGGGTCGACATAGACTGGCATAGCCCCCGTCATAATGAGCGCATTTATTGCACTTCTATGAACATTGCGTGGCATAATAATCTTTTCACCACGTTTGACAGTACTCATGATCATCGCCTGGATAGCACCAGATGTACCATTAACCATAAAAAAAGAATGAGAAGCACCAAAAGCATCAGCTGCTAACTCCTGTGCTTCTTTAATAACGCTAACGGGGTGAATTAGATTGTCGAGAGGTTTCATGGAATTGACATCAACACTTAGACAACGCTGACCTAAGAATTCAGTTAATTCTGGATTCCCTTTTCCTTGTTTGTGACCGGGAACATCAAAAGATACTATTCGATTATTTCTATATTCTTCTAGTGCAGCATGGAGAGGGGACTTGGTTTGGTCAAGCTTGAAAATTTGACCAGCAAGACTTTGATATGCATATTTATCGTCTTTTGTTTCTGTTCCATTTGAACTATTGTTAGCGTCATAATGAAACAAAGCTCTTTTAGATGAGTTTTTTTGAGTAGTAGATATATAGTCTGCGGTGTTTGGTTCAGACTTAGTTCTGTCCTTGCTGCGATAATTTGTACCACGATTGATGCGCGCGACTTCAATTTCAGGTCTATTAACTCTTCTTGCCATTTCCCCATCCATAAACTAAATTTTATGGATATTCTAACATATTAAGAGATTCTACTTAAGATACTATGCTCTTATCATAGAGCGCTAAATATTAATAATGAGAATAATGAGACCTGTTTGTATACATCGAACTTGATAAGCTATATTATATAGTACTAGGATATGTTGCATTTATTCTAATATAGTCATGGCTTTTAACTATTGGAATATAGGATACTTTGACTGTGCGACATTAGTAATTGGGAATTTTTACAGGTTTTTAGTTTTTTGATCAGAAAAGATAGAAAAGTGAAATAAGATGGGTAAGAGAGAATTAGAGAGAAATAGTAAGGGGCATATTCTTAATTCGCAAGAGGGTAATGTAGACAATGTCGTTGTTAGTAAATATGATTTAAAAAAGCTTCCTAAGACAAAAGTTCTTATGCTTTTGTTTATTCATATGCTACAGATAAGTTGTTTCACTTTTGGCGGTGGTTTCGTTATAGTGAATTTTTTGAAGAAAAAATTTGTTGATGGTTTTCATTGGATAGATGAGGAAGAAATGATTGATTTGACAGCAATAGCGCAGGCTTCACCGGGAGCAATTGCTGTAAATGCCGCAATTTTGGTAGGCAGTCGAGTAGCTGGATTTTCTGGTATGTTTGTATCAGTGATAGCCATGATTTTACCCCCCTTGGTCATACTTTCTATAATTTCTTTTTTCTATATATCATTTTCGAAGAATATTTATTTTTCTATATTTTTATCAGGTATGCAGGCAGCTGTAGCAGCTATAATCTTGGACTTAGTGATTAGCTTATTTAAAAATTTAAGAAAGTCAGGTACTTGGCAAACATATCTCATATTTGTTTTGAGTTTTGTTGCTACCTTTATTCTAAAAATTAATGTTATATATATAGTTATTGTTGGACTTATCTTAGGTTTTTCTAGGGCTATCTATTCACATTATACTGAGAAAAAATTAAGTTCTAAATCTGGAGAAAGGGAAGATAGATAAAATGGGAATTTATAAAATGTTTGAACTAATTCTAAGTTTTCTTCAGGTGGGCTTATTCAGCATAGGTGGTGGATATGCCGCTGTTCCATTTATAAAGGCCGAAATTGTTGACAAGCATCATTGGCTTAGTACAAAGGAATTTACTGACTTAATATCTATAGCAGAAATGACACCTGGACCCATAGCCGTAAATTCGGCAACTTTTGTTGGTATAAATTTAGGTGGGATCACGGCTGCTATTCTTGCGACGATATCTTGTATTTTTCCAAGTTTAATAATAGTTTCTCTTCTTTATTATTTTTATATGAAGTATAGAAATTTAAAAGGGATGAAGATAGTTTTAGAAACAATAAGACCGTGTATAGTGGCTCTTATTTTAAGTGCTGGACTCAGTATCTTATTAGTTGTAATTTTTACTGGCAAGGAAATAAATTTTGCTCATATTGATTACATATCTAGCTTATTATTTATTTTGGCGATGGTACTTCTGGTCAGATTTAAGAAGAATCCTATTTTGGTGATGTTCCTGTCTGGGGTAATTGCCTTAGTAACTCATTTGATTATACCTAATTAAGTTTGCTCTGATGTCTTGATCCCGAGGGGCTTTTTTAAAATGGAATGAAGGATTAAATATGGATAAGTATTTTCAGAATGCTAAATTTATCAAAAGTGCATATAGCCTAAAAGATTGCCCTGATGATGGTAGGGCTGAGATTGTTCTCGCAGGACGCAGTAATGTTGGAAAGTCGAGTTTGATTAATAGTCTTTGTTATCAAAAAAATTTGGCAAAGGTTGCCTCAACCCCTGGAAAGACACAAGCAGTTATTTATTTTGACATAAAGGATCATTTTTATTTAACAGATTTGCCTGGGTATGGGTTTAGTAAATCAGGGCAGCTCAATCAAGAAAAATTTTCTAAGCTCGCCGATTCTTATTTTAGTGCAGATAGGAATATAAAGTGTGTACTTCTTCTAATGGATGCGAAGGTCGGACCGAGTGCTCAAGATGTTCAGATGCTAGAGTTTCTGGAGGACAGGGGATTTACCTATGCGATTGTTATGAACAAGCTTGATAAATTGAATAGATCTGAAAAGGATAAATGTTTGGCAGAGCTGAAAAGAATATTAAAAGAATTAAATATCGATAATAGAGAGATATTTTGGATCTCTAACACGAAGAAAACTGATATTGATAAAGTTAGAGAATACCTTAAAAGTTTGGTGAAATCATAAATATAAACTATTGAACAATAAAAATTTCGTTCTTGAGAAAATATGCATTTTTTTGCGAAAAGGCTGGACTTTTTTCTGAATATAGAATTTTTATATGAATCATCACAGTAGATGATTTGAGATATTACTATATGGGAAAGGGGCGGTCTTTTTGTTTGTGCTTATTAAATTTCTAGCTCGTTTCTTCATATTTGTATGGTATTCATTTCTTAAATATAGTGGTAAATTGGATAGAGTAGAGAGACTTTATCCTTTCCTTTTTCAATGTGTATTGCTATTAATTTATTTTCAGTTTTATTTGAAGTCACACCGTTTATTTAATGTTGTATTTGTATTTATTTTTATAGAGTTTGTACTCAGTTTTCGCTCCATTTCAACACTTTCTCGAAAGTTGATTATATTGATCAAGGGCTCAGTATATTTTCTGATTATACTGTCTCTGAATTTTTTATTATTAGCCAATATGAGGTTTGGAGATAAATATACAAATAGTATGGTGGAGAATATGCGCTTTCGCATACTTTCTCCTGCTATTTTAAATGAGAATTCGAATTCGCTTTCTTTTATAATTAGTCCAACAGAAGCCCCCCTAGTAAGACTTAAGGCAGTAGTATATAGAAGTGGATATAAATATGAAAAATTCAGAAAGAAAAATTACAACGAAATTCCAGATTATAATAAATTGAGTAATCTTAGGTATGATACTTATCAAAAGTATAGTCTTGATTCGATATATAGAGCTCGAATTAAAATTTCTCCCATACGCAATTTAGTTTCAAAATGTAGTTTCGATAGCGAACAGTTTTATGCATCTAAGGGTATTTTCTTTAAGGCTGAAATAAAAGAAGATGATATTTTAGTGGAAGATAGGTCAGAGAATCATTTGTTTTCTGCAATTATCAAGCTTAGGTATAGTGTAGATAAAATTTTAAGTAGGTATCTGAAACCTGAGAGTATAGCTTTATATAAGGCTCTCATGTTGTCAGATAGAGATTATTGGGAGCGGTCTTGGAATAAATATTTAACTGCTGCTTCCTTATCTCATTTACTTGCAGCATCGGCTTTTCACCTCAGTCTATATATTTCTTTCATTTATTTTTTTCTCAAACAAACTTCATTGGGGATTAGGACGAGAAAAGTGTTGGCGGCGCTTGTAGCACTTTTGTTTCTTGTAATTAGTATGGGCAGTAATTCTTTGCTAAGATGCACTTTTTACTTTTTTTACTGTATCGCGGCAGCTTTTTTTAAAAAGTCAATTGATCCTTTAACAGCGCTTACTCAAGCGACGATAATACTACTTTTTATTGATCCTTTGTTATTTATGAAAACAGGTTTTGCTATGAGCTTCGCTGCATCATTTGCTGTCTTTATTGCTATGAGAATTGACGAATATTTCAATTTGAGAAATAGGCGATTGGTATTATATGAATCTGCTGATATGAGTTTATTGATTAAAAGAAGCGAGCTAAAGAAAATAATGGTCGAAACTAGCTTGAGCAGAAAAATATTGAAATATGATTTTATGCCTGTGTTGAGAGCGCTTATACAGAGCATACTAATTTACTGCATGATACAGATATTTATGGCGTATTTTATTTTGGACTTTGCCAATAGAATCAGTTTGTTTTCGATTTTTTATAATTTTATATGTTCCTTAATTTTATTTGGTTTTATTATCTTTACCTCTTTATTTATTGTTATTTCCTTTTTGGCTCCTTTTCAAATATTAAAGTCTATTGTTGCGGCTTATGCTGAATTTATGTCTGAATGTTTTTACTCCTGTCTTCAGTCTGTTACGCATGGAGTTTGGGCAAAATTTTTGCTAGATAAATATTTTTACTTTAGCATCGTGCTGATTTTATTTGTTCTTGTTATTTTATTGTCTTATTTACTTTCGAATAAGTGTAAAAAAGCTGCGCATACGTATGAGAATAACAATAATTTATTTGGGCTTAAGCTTATCTCATATACACATTGGACGAATAGAAAGAGATATATTGCTATATTAGCTAGCATATGTATATGCGTAATAATATCAATCTTTTATTTGCACATAGTGAGAGAAAAGCCTGTTGTGTTGAGATTTATTTCTGGTGGGACAGGTGACCTTGCGATATTAGAGTATGACAATAAACGAGTTATGATAGATGGGGCTAAGGAGATAGATTCAGATTATTATTTAGATAGCTATCTTGAGAGACAAGAAAATGAAATTGTTGATCTTGCGATAATTTCGCATATGCACGAAGACCATTATGGAGGGATCAAGCACCTTTTAGAAAGAGGCTTGATTAAGTGTTTATATATGCGCGATCTCATATTTCCTTTGGGATATTCTGAAAAAGAGAAATATGAAGTAATAAAGGTTGATAAGATGCTAACTGAGCTGGCAAAGAAAAGTAATTGCAGAATAATTAGATCATCTATGTTGCCTGAGTTAAAACTGAATGATGAGATTGTTATCAAATTGATTGAGGATGGCATTGAAGAGTCTAGTGACGAAAATGACCGTAGCTTGTGTCAGGTTTTGGAGATTAATAAATATAAGATACTATTTACTGGAGATATATCCGAAGCTAGAGAGAAAAATCTTATAAAAGGACTTAAGATTAAAAATTATAGTGATTTTGATTTCCTTAAAGTAGCGCATCATGGCTCATCATACTCTTCATCGGTAGAATTTTTAACAGCCTTTGATTTTATAAATTCAGTTATAACAGTAGGGAAGAATAGATATGGACATCCTTCTCAACAAACAATAAAAAGATTAGAAGAATATACGTATTCTTTGTACAGGACAGATTTAGACGGAGATATAGTAATAATTTTTAATAAGGATGCTTCGTATGAGATTCATACCGAAAAACTAGAAAAAAGACCTGCTTATCTTGCTGACTATAAAACTTGTTTTATGCTTATTAAATATTTGAACTTAGTGTAGTACTACTGAAGTTGAAATTTTACTAAACAAGAATTATGCCATTAATAGCTGACATTTAAGGGAAGAAGTGCTTAATACACAATAATATATTTGAATCTTAAAAGTAAAAAGAATAGGAAGAAACTCAGGCTTCTTCCTATTCTCAATAATCTATATGTTGCACAAGTATTTATATCAACTTATTATTCGCCAACTAATTCTTTCTTGATTTCTTCAATAGTATAGTTCTCAAGATATGTTCTTAATTGCTCATCCATCTGAGCAATCAACTTGCTGCTGAAGCCAGACATACCACGGGCAACTGGACAATCCAAATCTTTATTTCCTGTATTCCAATGTTGTGAAATGAAGTGAGAACCACAAATTTCACTTACTTCACGAAGATTTAATTTAGCTGCTGAAGGTCTGAGAGTATATCCACCTAATGAACCGACTGTGCGATCAACATGACCGGCCTTAACGAAGCGTGAAATAACACGACGAACTTGAACAGGATTGACCTGACAGTTAATTGCTATCTCGGATGAAGAATGACATCCACCTTTATGTAGCAGATAAACTAATGTGTGAACTGCTATCATGAATTCCATAGAAACACCAACTTTCTAATTTTTTGGAGCTGAACTCCATCATATAAAAAAGAGAAAAATCTCATTTCATATCAAAATAGGTAAAAAATTTAATCGATAGAATTGCCAAAAACAAAAATATCAATTACGCCAAATACATTAACATATGATATAGGTGTAGCAAGTATTTAAATGTAAATTAGCGGTAAATTAGAAGATTAAATATAGCAAATTGAAGCTTAACTATATTTGTAAAATTTGTCGGCAATAAAATTATACCGCAATTTATTAATTGCTATTTATCACAAAATAAATCAATACATCTAAATCACTACATCGAATAGGAAATATATTTTATACAAAAATTCGATTTTGTAAAGTGAATAATATGCAAATAAATATGTTTAAAGAATAAAAGTATGCAACAATTCGTTGGGAAATTTCACTTACTTACCTTATCAAAAAAGGGACTCCATTAAAATAGAGTCCCTTTTACGAGTACATTTTATATATGTTGTATATATTCGTTTAGATTAGAACATAGCTTGGCCAGTCGTTCTAGGATAAGGAAGAACATCGCGAATGTTATTAATACCAGTTAGGTACATAATAAGTCTCTCGAAACCAAGCCCGAAGCCTGCATGCTTAGAAGTGCCGAAACGGCGAAGGTCAACATACCATGAGTAATCCTCTAGCTTCAAACCCTTACGCTCAATCATCTCTATAAGTTTGTCAATTCGTTCTTCACGTTGGCTGCCACCTATCAATTCTCCGATACCAGGGACAAGTCCGTCCATAGCCGCAACTGTTTTGCCATCTTCATTAATTCGCATATAGAATGCTTTTATCTCGGCAGGATAATCATGTACAAAGACGGGACCATTGAAAACTTTGTCCGTGAGAAATTTTTCGTGTTCTGTTTGGATATCTGCACCCCAAGTAACAGGATACTTGAATTGACCATTATTCTTTTCAAGTTCTTTTATTGCGTCTGTGTATGAGATTCTAGCAAAATTGGATTTCGCCTGCTTCTGCAATCTGTCAAGTAGATTCTTGTCTACAAATTGATTTAAAAATTCTAATTCTGTAGCACAGCGCTCTAATACTCTATTTAAAACAGAAGAGAGCATGTCCTCAGCCAGATTCATATCGTCATTTAAATCAGCAAATGATATTTCTGGTTCTATCATCCAGAACTCTGCTGCATGCCTTGGAGTGTTAGAGTGCTCAGCTCTGAATGTAGGTCCAAATGTATAGACATTTGTAAAAGCTTGGGCAAAGGCTTCAACATGTAACTGACCTGTAACTGTTAGCATACAGGCTTTTGAAAAGAAGTCTTGAGAAAAATCTACTGAACCATCATCTTTTAATGGCAAAGATTCAAGTGGCAGACTGCTAACATTAAACATTTGCCCGGCACCTTCGGCATCATCACTTGTTATTATAGGAGTATGCACATAGACGAAGCCTCTACTGTGGAAAAATTCATGTATTGCAAAAGCCGCCTCGGAACGAATTCTAAAAGCTGCTTGAAAAAGATTAGTTCTGGGTCGTAGATGGGGGATGGTTCTCAAAAATTCAGGGCTGTGTCGTTTGGGTTGAAGCGGATATTCTGGTGGGCAGGAGCCTAGGACTTTAAGATTGGTAACTTCGAGTTCGAAATCTTGTTTACATCCTGGAGTCAATCTAACAATACCAGAGGCCTCATATGCTGTCGATGTTCCCTGTCTAATTAATTCTTGATTCTCACCAAATTTATCAGAGGAAACCACGAGCTGCAAAGTCTTGAACTGTGTACCATCGGATAGATTGATAAAAGCAAAAGACTTCTGATCTCGAATTGTCTTTGCCCATCCTCTGACCAAGACCTCTTGTCCTTCGAGTTCCTTATATACTTTAAAAAGCTCTCTTAATGTATAAAAATCACAAGGCATATTATTTATCCTTTTCATGAAACTTAAGTAATAAGAATGTGGATTAATTAAGCATTCTTACCGCAGCACTTCTTATATTTTTTACCACTTCCACAGGGGCAGGGATCATTTCTTCCAACCTTGTCGCTGTGAGCAATATGATCGCGTTTGAAATTTTTAAATATTTCATCTCTTTGTTCTTTATCGAAAACTAAGTCCCATTCAGGAAGTGAGAATAACCAGGGGGCTTTGGCATCATGCATATTATAAAGAAGTTTCTGATAATCAATGTCGAAACTAATTTCTGTGTTATCGTCAACAGACTCTAGATCTATTTGTTTATTTGAACTAGTTTGCATACCTTCTAGGAAACCCAAGAAAATATCCATTTCATTTTTGCCGAATCCTAACTCTTCTGCCCATTCTGAAGCTGTCTTACTCTCGAGTTGTTTCTTCTCCTCAGACCAGTCTTTTAAAAGAACACGATAAGCATCGCGCTCTAGTTCGTAATAGTGCTCTATATATTCTTCATATTTTTTCTGATCGCTAATATCTTCACTTTTTTTACTCCATGTAGAAAAATAAGACATAGTACCTCCAACAAAATAAAACTATATCCACAAATTATATACGTTTGACAATAATAGGTAAATAAGAAAGGAAAATAAGAGCCTTAAGCTCTTGCTTCCAAACTTGATTTTTGTCAAATATGAATTTACAAGTAAAAAAGTTCAAAGGATAATGTCAGTGCAAATAAATAAAAAAAGTAAAATAATCGTACTCCGTCTGAGTTGATTCTTTATATAAAGAGGAAAATTTATATGCTTGTATAACATTTAATTTGTGTAAGGGGTAAGCTGATAGTCTGATAATAATATAGGGATCAATTTTTGCTTCCAGCCAATGAAAGAAGGATCAGCATTTCATTGGCCTCAAAATAGCCGTTGCTCTTTATCTTCTTGTCGATATCTCTTGCTAAATTTATTAAGTATATGAGCTTGGGGCGGCTAAAATTTCTCGCTTGATTCCGAAGCTTCCTAATTTTCCAACTCATATTGCTTCCATAAGCTAAAATCTTGAGTATTTCCTCATCATTTAGACCATTTGAATCTAAAATGCAAAGTAGTTCTCTAAAGTGTCTCTGTAACATGAGCAAAATCATTTGTGTCGGTTCTTTGCGATCAAGTAAATTATTGTAAATTTTAAGAACGGTAGGCATATCTGAATTTGATATAGCATCTACTAGAGAAAAAACATCTCCCGTGAGATTCGGTCTTAGAATTTTTTCTACACTTTTTACATTGAGAATATGTGAACTGCGTTGTACTTCGTTAGCATCAAAACGCATACTATTAAGAGCTAGTTTTATTTTTTTTAGCTCTTGTTCAATTAATGATAATGAGGAATCACAAGCTTCAATCAAATATAGGACGAGATCGGGCGATAGGTTTAGTTCAAGTTCTTTGGCTCTATCTTTTATCCATCTTTCTAATTCAGATGAACTCAATTTTGGAAAGGTGAAAAGTAAATCATGGGAAATGATATCTTTTAGCAATTTAGATCTGCGATCAATTTTTCTCTCAATAAAAATTAGGCATGAAGCATCTTCACTGCCTACTAGTTCATCAAAGAGTCCTTTTATTATAGTTTGTTCGTGAGTTGAAAGAGAGGAAGTAGATGTTGAAGAAAAAAGACCAGAATTTTTAATTACAAAAATTCTTCTGGAACCAAAACCGAATAAGCTTGGAGTGAATATTTCTTGTGATAGATCATCCCATTTGAAATCAATATTCTTATTATCAAAATCATAAATTAATTTATTTATTAAATGATTATCATCAGATAATAACGATTCGCAAATATCTATGTAACAATTCTCTAAGAGAAAGTGTTCGTCCCCAGAAAGAACTAAGAGACTAGGGATATTATTTGTATTAATTCTATTTTTAAGATTGCGATAGGAAAGGAGAGAATCAACTGAATTCTTTATATAACTCTTATTATTGTATGCCATTTGTCCCTCCTAGTTATATCTTATTTCTACTATATTATACAACAGAGCTGTATTTAACTAGCTGACTTATATTGTTCTTATTTTGATCTCATGTATTTTTTTTAGCGTATTTCTTATCGCGTTCATTTGATAATAAGTCTATAATTTAAGTTGTATCTATAATTATGTATTACTAATCTCCAGAGAGGAGCGTGCCATCATGGGTAAAAAGGTTGTTTATGCAAAAAATTTAGTTCTTGAGAATCATATGCTTAAGGATTTTGCGGTAGTTTTTTCTGATAAAGTTTTAGAAATTATTCCAAAATCTGAAGCAATAAGTCAATCTCTTGATAGTGTTGGAGAATTTGAATATGTGTTACCAGGATTTATTGATGTTCATATACATGGAAGTGCTGGTGCTGATGTTATGGATGCCAGTTTGGAGTCATTAGAGACCATTTCTAGGGCAATTACTAAATCAGGAACAACTTCATTTTTACCAACAACTATGACAATGGCAGAAGACAAAATATGTTTAGCATTGGAAAATATACGCGAAGCGAAGAGAGTTCAAGACGAAACAGGGGAAACTAAGGGAGCGAGAATTCTCGGAGCTCATTTGGAAGGTCCCTTTATTTCAGTTCATTATAAAGGTGCTCAAGATCCTCAACATATTCAGAAGCCTAACGATAGATGGCTAAAAAATTACTATGACATAGTTAAACTTATAACAATGGCAGCGGAAGAAGATGATAATTTTGCAATGATTAAGGAATGGAGTAGTCGAGGAATAGTTGTTTCATTGGGACATACAAATGCTGATTATGAAACTGCTTTGTTAGCGTACGATGCAGGTGCTAGGCATATTACACACTTATTTAATGCAATGACACCAATTCATCATCGCAAGCCTGGTATGGTTACAGCCGCACTAAATAAAGATTTCAATGTGGAGATGATAACAGATGGCTTCCATATTAGACCTGAAGTTATTAACCTAGTTAGTAGAGCTAAATCCAAAGACCAGATTATATTGATTACTGACTGTATGCGAGCGGGATTTATGGGTGATGGCGAATCGGAGCTGGGAGGACAGAAGGTCTATGTAAAGGGAGATCAGTGCCTGTTAGAGTCAGGGACGATCGCTGGCTCAATACATCGAATGGACAAAGCCCTGCGTAACGTTTTAGATTTTACAGAGTGTACTCTTATTGAAGTAAGTAAAATGCTTAGCTTGAATCCAGCTAGAGATTTAGGGATAGATTCTGAATATGGTAGCATTGAAGTTGGAAAATTTGCGGACTTTGTGTGTATGGATTTAGGTCTTGAAGTCAATAAGACAATAGTATCTGGTCAAACAATGTACGAAGTTGAATAACTCATATGTTACTAATGTTGTAATAAGTATTTTATGAGACTTGAAGGAGTTTAGTTTGAGCAATTTAAATAGTGATAACAAGAGGTCGAATATTGAAGAAATGGTTGAAATGGAGCTTAGACCGCATCGGGGTGAAATGAAGAAACGTTGCAATGGTATTTTGTGTCACATAAGTTCTTTGCCATCTCCATTTGGGATTGGTGTATTTGGAGAAGAATTGATAGATTTTTGTAGTAGGCTGGCGGATTCTGAAGTTAGTTATCTACAAATACTTCCCATTACATATCCATCTCAAGATTCCCCTTATCAAAGTTACTCAGCTTTTGCCGGAAATCCATGGTTTATAGATCCTAGGCAATTGGTTGAAGATAGATTGTTGCTTGAGAATGAATTACCTACATTTTATTATTCTGGAGATGAATGGAAAGTTGATTATGACTTTGTGCGTAGCAATTCAGAGCGATACTTGCGCACTGCTTACTTAAGGTTGAGTAAAGATAATATAGAAGAAATAGAGAGATTTATATCTGAATCATTTTGGCTAGAAGATTATGCTCTATTTATGACTGCTAGATCAAAGTTTGACAATTTACCATTTTGGGATTGGCCGAATGATATTAAATTAAGAAATACTGAGGCTATGGCAAATTTTAAAATTCAGAATCATCATGAGTTTATGTACCATTGTTTTGTTCAATGGCTATTTTACAGACAGTGGTCAGAACTTAAGCAAAAAATTAATGCACTTGGAATTGGTATTTTTGGAGATATACCATTTTATGTTGCCTCTGATTCTGCTGATATTTGGTCTTTCCCTGAATATTTTATGCTTCGCGATGATAGGAAGCCTCTTTTGGTCGCAGGAGTCCCGCCGGATTATTTTAGCGAGGATGGACAATTATGGGGAAACACAGTTTACAATTGGCAGAATCTTAAGGCCGATGGTTATGAGTGGTGGCTAAGACGTATCGCAAGCTCCCTGAGGCTTTATGATCTACTGCGAATTGATCATTTTAGAGGCTTCGAGTCATACTGGGTTGTTTCTGCGGAGGCAGAGACTGCAAGACATGGTGCATGGCATAAAGGGCCAGCTATGGATCTATTTAACAAGGTGAGAGAGCATTTAGGTGAGGTTAATATCGTTGCCGAGGATTTAGGGGATATAACAGCTGATGTTAAACAATTCTTGATTGATAGTGGTTTCCCAGGAATGAAAGTTCTTCAATTTGCCTTTGATAAGGCCTATCAAGGGAAAGACTTGCCTCACAATTATCCATTGAACACTTGTGCATATACAGGAACGCATGATAACAATACGACTTTAGGCTGGCTTTATGCTGCTAGCGAGCAAGAAAGAAATTATGCCTTAGATTACTGTGGATTTGAAAATAAGGAAAGATGGGGAGAGGGTGGACTAAAATCACCTGTCTGTCGCTCAATAATAAGAACCCTTTGGTCATCGGTTGCAAGGATGACAGTTATTCCTCTTCAAGATCTTTGTGGTTTTGGTGAAGATACAAGAATGAATGTGCCAGGTATTGCTAATGGTATGTGGCAAATCAGATTCCCAAAAGATGTCATAGCCAATATAGATTACGCTTGGCTGAAATCGATGAATCTGATTTATCAAAGGAATACAGATTATAGATTAGTATACGTTGACATGGCAGATACGGCTGATGAGGAGGAAGAGCTGGGTTTAGATAGTACTCTTACTTCTGTGGATATTATTGAATCATGTGAGATAAAAGATCCAATAGATGAGGAAATTCGAGCAGAAAATAAACTCGATGAATCATTGGCAACTGATAGCCAGTAAGGTTATTAATAAATATAAAAGTGACATTATAAAGTATCGTCTTGGCCTGTAAATTGTGCTAAAGAATATTTGGCTAATTGTGATTATGAAACGAGTAATAAAAGGGGGGAGAGAATGCCCCCTTTTATTATGTAAAAGCTGAATTGACAAAGTGTATAAGAGGTGAATTCAATTGCTAGTGATAATAAACAATAATGTTTCATTAATGTGTCAGAAAACTATAAAAATATCAATTTATTTACTTGACCAATTACAAAAATATGATATTATGCACAATATAAAGCGAGTCAGACATGTATTTATGTATGACTTTTATAAATAGGAGGAATTGTCCCATGCATAAAAAAATTGCATTTACAGCATCTGTTTTGGCTATGAGTATGGCACTCGTACCGAGCTTAATGGTTAAGGCTAGTGAAGTCGCCAACAAGGATAAACCCTTAGTATGGTTTAACAGACAGCCTTCTAATAGTTCAACAGGTGAACTGGATAAGGAAGCCCTAACATTCAATAAGGATACATATTATGTAGGATTTGATGCTAATCAGGGTGCCGAATTACAAGGTCAGATGATTCTTGAGTATATCGAGAAAAATATTGAGACCATCGATAGAAATGGTGATGGTGTGATCGGTTATGTTCTTGCCATTGGTGATATTGGTCATAACGACTCTATAGCACGTACAAGAGGCGTCCGCAAAGCTCTTGGTACAGCAGTAGAAAAGGATGGTGCTATTAATAGTGATCCAGTAGGTACCAACGTTGATGGAACATCAACAGTCGTCACAGATGGTAAATTAAAAATTGGTGATAAAGAATATACAGTGAGAGAGCTTGCTTCTCAGGAAATGAAGAATGCCTCTGGTGCAACATGGGATGCTGCCACCGCTGGTAATGCAATTGGAACATGGACATCAACTTTTGGTGACGAAATTGACGTTATTGCTTCAAACAACGATGGAATGGGAATGTCAATGTTCAATGCATGGTCCAAAGAGAAAAAAGTTCCAACATTTGGATATGATGCTAACAGTGATGCAGTTGCCGCTATCGAAGAAGGATACGGTGGAACAATCAGCCAACACGCCGACGTACAGGCATACTTGACACTGCGTGTCTTACGTAACGCTCTCGATGGTGTTGACATTGATACAGGTATTGGCAAGCCAGACGAAGCCGGTAATGTTCTCACAGATAAAGACTATATGTATAACGAAGAAGAACGTTCATATTATGCACTTAACTTGGCAGTAACAGCTGAGAATTACAAGGACTTCCTAGACTCAACTCAAGTTTATGAGCCAGTTGCTAAACAATTAGATCCAGAGAAGAATCCAGAAAAGAAAATTTGGTTGAATATTTATAACTCATCAGATAACTTCTTGAGTTCAACATATCAGCCACTTCTCCAAAAATATGACAAGCTTCTCAACTTAAATGTTGAGTACATCGCTGGTGACGGACAGAATGAGTCAAATATTACAAACCGTTTGGCAAACCCAGCAGAGTTTGACGGTTTCGCAATCAATATGGTTAAGACCGATAACTCCGCATCTTACACAAGTATTTTGAATCAATAATTCAACTTAATTTAAATTGATTCTCGGACTTAGGGGTTTGAGGATGCTATCCTCAAGCCCTTTTTCTTAATTTGGAATGATAAATATTTATTAATATTCTAAATCAGTTAGAAACATGGTTTATAAAGGAAATATGATTGACAGTAATGTTAGAGATGATATTGTCTTATCCATCAGAGGGATGAGCAAGACCTTTGGGCGAAATCGAGTACTGGATAAAATTGATTTCGACATAAAAAAAGGTAGTATCATGGGGCTTATGGGAGAAAATGGTGCCGGTAAGTCTACCATGATGAAATGTCTTTTCGGAACATATCAAAAAGACGAAGGTTCGATATTTTTAAATAATAAAGAAATTAACTTTTCTGGACCAAAAGAGGCACTGGAGAATGGTATCGCCATGGTTCACCAGGAGCTTAATCAATGCTTGGAGAGAAATGTAATTGATAATCTTTTTCTAGGCCGTTATCCAACAAATGCATTTGGCATAGTTGATAAAAGAAGAATGCAAAAAGAAGCATCTGAGTTATTCCGTAAGTTAGGTATGACTGTAGATCTCAATCAAACTATGAGAACTATGTCAGTTTCTCAGCGTCAAATGTGTGAAATAGTCAAGGCTATATCTTATGATTCTAAAGTTATTGTCCTTGATGAACCAACATCATCACTCACAGTGCAAGAAGTTGACAAACTATTTGAGATGATGAGAATGCTTAGAGATCAGGGAATATCACTTATATATATTTCTCATAAAATGGATGAGATCTTTGAAATATGTGATCAGATTTCTGTTCTTCGCGATGGAAAATTGGTAATGACGAAAGATATTGCGGATACTAATATGAATGAAATAATATCCGCAATGGTAGGGAGATCTTTGGATAATCGCTTCCCTGAGGTAGACAATACTCCAGGAGAAGTTGTTCTATCAATAAAGAACCTATCAACTAAATTTGAACCATATCTTCAAGATGTCAGTTTTGATGTAAGAAAAGGTGAAATATTTGGTTTATATGGTCTAGTTGGTTCGGGAAGAACTGAGCTTCTTGAAACAATCTTTGGAATAAGAACTAGGGCGGCTGGTAGAGTTTATTACAAAAATAAATTGATGAATTTTAATGAAGTTAAAGAAGCAATGGATCATGGTTTTGCTTTGATAACAGAAGAAAGAAAGGCCAACGGGCTTTTTCTCAAAGCAGATTTGACATTTAACACCACCATTGCCAATTTAAACCAGTATAAAAATAGTTCTGGTTTAGCTTTGTCTGATTCTAAGATGACCAAGGCAACTGTTAATGAGATAAAGACAATGAGAACTAAGTGCATGGGACCTAATGATCTTATTTCAAGCTTGTCTGGTGGTAATCAGCAAAAGGTTATATTTGGTAAGTGGCTCGAGAGAACACCTCAAGTATTTATGATGGATGAACCTACTAGAGGTATTGATGTCGGTGCCAAATATGAAATATATGAACTGATAATAAAAATGGCAAAAGCTGGCAATACGATCATAGTCGTATCGTCAGAAATGCCTGAAATTCTTGGTATCACAAACCGTATAGGTGTTATGTCCAATGGTAGATTGTCGGGTATAGTGAATACCAAAGATACCAATCAGGAAGAATTGTTGCGTCTAAGCGCTAAATATTTATATAGCGAGGGAGTATAAAATGGCAGATAGAAGTGTAATTCTTACCGTTGATGATGAAAAGGCATTGAGACTGCCTATTGACACTTATGTCGGTGAGATTCAGAAAAAAATTGACCAATTAAGAATAGATGGTACAGATAAAGTTTTGGCATTACAGAATCAAATTGATTCTTATAAACGAGACAGGCTGATTAGCAAAGAAGAGAAGCAGGAGAACATTGAAAGGTGCCGCAAAGAACTTCAAGCAGCTAAAGTTGTAGAGAATAAGAATCAGCCAGAAATTAAGACTTTAATTAATCAGGCGACATCTTATTTGAATAAGAATTACAATAAAGAGTATTACGATAAAGTAAAAGCTAGCACAGAGCAAGAGAAGATTCTTGCCAAGCAGGAATATCAAGAGAAACTGAATAGCTTAAAAAAGGAGCATGAGAATACGGTTTCTAGCTTGACTGATGCAAAAGAAATAAAAGAAGAGAAATACATCTATAAAAATAGACGTTTCGACGCAAAGGTACAGCATGAGAAAAGACTTCAGCAGATAAAAGATAGACGCCATACGGCTTTTAGTCATAAGTATCACTTAATTGATCTTTTGCGAATGTCAAAATTCACTTTTATGGAGAATCGCATTCAAAAGTGGGAGAATTATAGGTATACATTCAACAAAAGAGATTTTTTCTTGAGAAATGGTCTATATATTGCAATTCTAGTTGTCTTTATTATCTTGAGTATCATAACTCCTATAGTTAAGAATACTAAATTGCTTACCTATAATAATATACTTAATATTTTCCAACAGGCGTCACCGAGAATGTTCCTTGCATTAGGTGTTGCTGGTCTTATCTTACTTACTGGTACTGACCTATCAATTGGAAGAATGGTCGGTATGGGAATAACTACGGCTACAATTATTATGCATAAGGGTATTAATACTGGTGGTGTTTTTGGAAAAATATTTGATTTTACCAATCTGTCTATCGGAGTGAGAATTATTTTTGCTCTCTTTATGTGCGTTATTTTATGCACAATTTTTACATCTATCGCAGGTTTCTTCACGGCAAAGTTTAAGATGCATCCATTTATCTCGACGATGGCCAATATGCTGGTTATCTTCGGTATTATGACTTATGCTACTAAGGGTGTTTCGTTTGGTGCAATAGAGTCTGAGATACCAAATATTATTATCCCGAAATTAAATGGTTTCCCTACGATTATTTTGTGGGCGGTTGTTGCTATAGTAGTTGTTTGGTTCATTTGGAATAAGACTACATTTGGTAAGAATCTTTATGCTGTTGGGGGAAATCCAGAAGCTGCTGCAGTTTCCGGTATTTCAGTATTTGCTGTTACTATGGGTGCCTTTGTATTAGCTGGAATTCTATATGGATTCGGATCATGGCTAGAATGTGCTCGTATGTTTGGTTCTGGTTCTGCAACATATGGTCAAGGATGGGAAATGGACGCAATCGCAGCTTGTGTTGTAGGCGGTGTCTCATTTACTGGTGGTATCGGTAAGATTTCCGGAGTTGTTGTTGGTGTAATAACCTTTACTGCTTTGACGTATGCTCTCACGGTCTTAGGAATTGATGCGAATTTACAATTCGTGTTCTCTGGAATTATCATTATGATTGCTGTAACACTTGATTGTCTTAAATATGTACGTAAGAAATAAACTTGTTTTTTTGATAAGGACTTATATATTAAAGATATTATGGGGGATAGACTTCAGTCTGTCCCCTTTTTATATATGTAACAACTTTTATATGTGTGACAACAGCAGCTGGATTTTTAAATTATAATTTAGACAAGCGTATATAGGATTATAGGAGTTATTAGAAAGAAGAAGTATATGAAAATAATTATCTCTCCAGCCAAGAATTTAAGAGAAGAGTATTTAGATTTAGGCTTCATGGAGGAGAAAGAACTATATTTTCCTAAGGAGAATAAGGAGCTAGAGAAATATTTATATAATAAGAATATTGATGAGATTAATAGAATTTGGAAAATTTCAGATAAGCTTGCAAAAGAATCTCTTGAAAGATATAGAACTGCCTCTGGTAATAATGAGTATAGATTTGCAATCGAACTTTATAATGGAGCCGTATATAAGAATTTAGCTGTTGAAGAGCTAAGTCGAGATGACTTTAATTATTTGAATAGGAATTTAAGGATAATATCAGCGTATTATGGTTTACTAAGACCTAATAATCGTATTCTTCCATATCGTCTTGAAATGGATAGTACAATTGATTTTAAATTGGATAATAATATATATAAATCGTTGTATGAGTACTGGGGAAATAAAGTTTGTGATAAGTTAGTTGCTGAACTTTCTCAAGATGAGAATGAATTTATAATTAATCTAGCTTCGAAAAATTATGCAAAATTAATTCTCAAACATTTACAAAAGGATATACCTATTTATGAAATTTTATTCTATTGTTTGAGAAAAGGTAAAAGTAAGGATGAATACAAAAATATTGCAACTATTGCCAAAATACAAAGAGGAAAAATTTTACGTTATCTGACAGATAATCGAGTGGAAGATATTGACGGAGTTAAAGAATACACTGGAGATGGTTTCACTTATGATTTTGAACTAAGTGATAATGATAAAATAGTTTTTGTTAGAGACGAAAGATAGGTTTGATTTTTAGATTATTTATACGTATATATTGGTACTTATCAAATATAGGAGGGATTTAATGAGCAGAAATAATAAGAGTATGGGTAACAAGCATAAAATGAGTAAGGAAGAATTGAATAAATATAGTAGGAAGAGTTATGTTCAGTTGGCGATTTTCTTTGTTTCCTTACTGCTGCTAGTGATGGTTTTTTATTTCGTATCACGATTTATGCATAAAAATTCTAATAATGTGAGAAATGTTGATAAGAGTTTAGAAAGTTCACAGAGTCAGCTTGCATCTGAACTTGAGTCAAAAAATGATAAGTCCGAGTCCACGACTAATTCTGAAGAAGTAAGTACTTCTGAAGATAAGAGTGAAAGCAGTGAGGGAACAAAATCTACAACTACTTTTGATCCTAAGATGCGTGAGATATATGAATCTCATCTTAAGGGGACAGTTAAATTAAATGATATGGAAGTTTTGGAAAGACTACAGTCTGAGAACAAAGAGAAGAGTGTTGTGTATGTCGGTAGAGCAACTTGTCCTGATTGTTATGCTTTTGTCCCTATTTTAGAAGAGGCTATGAAAGAAATCGACCATACCATTTATTATTATGACTGCGAGAATATGTCATCTGAGGTTAGAGAATATTTAAGTGGTTTGGGACTTGAATATATCCCGTCAATTTTGAAGGTAGAAAGTGATCAGATAACAATTACTCAGGTCGCAAATGAGAATAAGAAAGAAGATGTAGTTTCTTTGATTAATGATTTTTTCGCTGAGTCTTAATAAATTTTGAATTGATATTTTATTTAATAAGTTAGGTATAAGGAAATCGCCCGAGATTTAAGATGAATATTATCTTGTCTCGGGCGATTAATTATCTCAATCATTATTTCCAAAGTTTATATCTGCTACTTATAGTCCTAGCTCACTGCCTATTTCAGAATTGTAGTATTGTCTATTATTTTTAGTGCCACTTTGGCGATCAAGATGGTCGAGAATACTATCTTCTAATTTCTTCTCTGTTCTTGATTCAGTTGGTATAGACATATCATTTTGATTTATTCCTCGAGTTTTCTTTACTTCATCGAGTAAAAGATCGGAAGGACGCGAAGTCGCTTTTGCCCATAGTTCACGCCATTTTTTCTCATATTCTTGAGCTCTATCTACATCCATCTCTGGAACATCTTTTAGTCGATATTCTAAGCCTAGTGCATCATATTTTGGAATAGCGTGATTATGATAGGGCAAAACCTCAAGACTGATTACTTTATCCCCTAAAGGGAGAGCGATTGTTACAAGGTCGTCAATGCTGTCAAAATCATCTGTTATTCCCGGAACACAAACGTGCCTAAGTATAATTTTTCCATTAAAAAAGCGTTCATCCGAGCAAATTTTTATGAAACGAAGTAGGCCCTTAATGGGAACTCTGCATAAATCTCGATATTCTTCATCGTTAGCAGCCTTGATATCAAGAATTATATAGTCAACCATAGGAAGCAGTTTTTTTAATGTTTCTTCTGAAGCACCATATCCTGAAGTGTCTAGACATATATTAAAGCCTTCTTCTTTTAATTTGGGGACAAAGTTGATAAGTGTTTTGGCTTGAACAAGACATTCGCCACCAGAGAATGTGATACCACCCTTTTTGCCATAATAGGGTTTATATCTTTTGGCAATGCT
Organism: Bacillota bacterium; assembly: GCA_023420115.1. Taxonomy (GTDB): domain Bacteria; phylum Bacillota; class Clostridia; order Saccharofermentanales; family Fastidiosipilaceae; genus JAEZWR01. Next base: position 50,000 of record JAEZWR010000036.1, read on the forward strand.
CAAAAGTTTATCATAATCCATCCAACCGGCAGGACCGTCATCAGAATGGGCAGGGCAGTACATATGACGATCTTTGCTAGGGACATGAAGATATGAGTCAGCTTGAGTTTCGGGATTGTGACAATATGAACAACGAAGAGGACAGGACTGGAGAAAAAATACAGTTCGAATACCAGGACCATCAAGGGTACCCAAGCTTTCGAGAGAAGAAATAAGAAGTTGATCATTTTGTGGCATAAGCCGATTGTCCTCCAGATTAATCTATATATGTAGTTGGTGATAAATATTAATTTTTGTGATAATTTGGAATATAGCTTTGGATTTTAATGTTAACTTAGATTATGACTGTAAAGTAAAATAAAGTTGTCATAGATGATACGATGTATTATTTATGATATCGCTTATTTTTAATAGAAAAAGAGCTGACAGCGAGGAGTGGTATTTAGTCCTCAGAGTCAGCTCAAAATTTATCATTGTTTTATATGATACTAGATTCTACTATGGAAAGTTCTTTGAATAACTTCCTTCTTTTGCTCCTCAGACAAACTATTAAAATGTACAGCATATCCAGATACACGAATAGTCAAGTTAGGATATTTATCGGGATTACGAAGAGCCTCTTCAAGAAGCGCTCTCTGAAGAACATTAATATTTAGGTGGAAGGCATTTTGAGCAAAATATCCGTCGAGAATAGTTGTTAAATTTTCTTCCTGTTCCTCAATATCTGTACCTAAGCTACTTGGAACAATTGAGAAAGTATTGGATATACCATCTTGGCAGACTGCTCTATATGGGAGTTTAGCAACAGAGTTGAGAGAAGCCAAAGCACCGCTGTGATCTCTTCCGTGCATTGGATTTGCACCTGGAGCAAAAGGCTCACCAGCTTTTCTTCCGTCTGGGGTACTACCTGTCTTCTTGCCATAAACTACATTTGAAGTGATGGTGAGAAGAGATAAGGTATGTTCGGCATTACGATAAGTAGGATGCTTCTTGAGCTCGTTGCTAAAGAAGCTAACTAGCTCTACAGCAATTTGATCAACTCTATCATCGTCATTTCCAAATTTTGGGAAGTCTCCTTCGACTTCGAAATCTGTACTTATACCATCTTCATTCCTAATAGGCTTAACCTTAGCATATCTAATTGCACTCAAGGAGTCGGCGGCGATTGAAAGACCTGCAATACCAAAGGCCATATATCTGTGGATATTAGCATCATGAAGTGCCATCTGACCTCTTTCATATGCATACTTATCATGCATATAGTGGATACTATTCATTGTGTTTACATAAAGACCGGCAAGCTTCTCAAGAACCAACTTGTAATTTCTCATTACTGTATCATAGTCTAAGACATCCTCTTCTATAGCGGGGATACCTTCAAAGACCTGGATGGCTTTGCCACTCTTCTTATCCTTTTTCATTTCATCATAGCCGCAGTTAATAGCATAAAGAAGTGATTTAGCTAAGTTTGCTCTTGCGCCAAAGAATTGCATATCCTTACCAATACGCATGGCAGAAACACAGCAGGCAATACCGTAATCATCACCGTAGATTGGTCTCATTAGATCGTCGTTCTCATATTGTAGAGAGTCAGTCTTAATGGAAAGACCAGTACAGTAATTCTTAAAAGCAACAGGCAACTCATTTGACCAAAGAACAGTCATATTAGGTTCAGGTGCTGGCCCTAAATTTTCTAATGTATGGAGGAAACGGAAAGCGGTTTTGCTTACTAGAGTACGTCCATCAAGACCAGTTCCACCTATAGATTCTGTGATCCAAGTAGGGTCTCCACCGAATAATTCATCATATTCAGGTGTTCTTAAGTGTCTAACCAGACGAAGCTTGATAACTAGTTGGTCAATTAATTCCTGCGCTTCGATCTCTGTAATTGAGCCATTATCTAAATCCTTTTGGATATAGCAGTCTAAGAAAGTTGTGTTCCTACCAAAACTCATAGCTGCACCATTATTTTCCTTGACTGCTGCAAGGTAAGCAAGGTACAAGGATTGTACTGCTTCGTGAGCAGTTTCAGCTGGTTTTCTTATGTTGCAACCGTATGCTTCACCGAGTAATGCAATTTCCTCTAGTGCCCTCAGTTGTTCTGAAATTTCTTCGCGCATCCTTATTACTTCATCAGATGCAGCTTGTTTTTCTAATTCGATTTTTTCTTCTAGTTTCTTACTCTTAAGGAAGTCAATGCCGTAAAGAGGAACTCTTCTATAGTCACCTATAATTCTTCCTCTACCATAAGCATCAGGAAGACCAGTTAAAAGACCAACTGTTCTAGCCTTGCGCATATCGGAGGTGTAGGCATCAAAAACACCGTCGTTGTGTGTCTTGCGATATGACAAAAAAGCCTCTTCGAGTTTGGGGTTCATTTCTTTGTTTGAGGCTGCTAGTGATGCCTGAACCATCCTATATCCACCATAAGGATTTACAATTCTCTTTAAGGGCTCATCGGACTGGAGCCCCACAATTATTTCGTTATCCTTATCCATATATCCTACAGGTAAGGTGTTGATTCCAGAGAAGTGTTCGGTGTCGACCTTTTTTTCTTGACTCATAACATCTTTATTGATTAGAGCCTCGGCCTGCTTCCATAATTTTTCAGTTCTTTCACTTGCTTCTGCAAGAAATGCTGCATTTCCCTCATAGGGAGTATAGTTCTTCTGAATGAAGTCGCGAACATTAATTTCGTTCTGCCATTCACCAGATTTAAAACCATTCCACTCTTTAAACATAAGTTCCTCCTATTTCTCAGAATATAAATAATTAAAATTATTTAATTCGACAATCAATTACATAAGTCCATAAATTCTGTTGAAATGATATAAAATCTGTATACTATGTTGCAGTGTTTATACTCACTTAAGTTTTGTGATTTGGAACACACAAAGAACAAGTACAAAAAAAGTATTAGAAGAAATGTGTAATAAAACAGAGAGATTAATTTTAGTCAACACTGCGGTGCTTTTTATTATTTGAAATGTATTTCGTTGATATGAGATAGTATTTGATGTGATTTTATATAAGGAGAGCTTATGGCAGAAAATAATATTAAGGACAATGTTAATTGTGAAGTTAATGTAGGCAAAGAAACCCTTGAAGATTTTTATAAGAAAATGCATTCTGGTCATTTATATGATCCTATGAATGATGAAATATTAAATGTTCAACTTAAGTATTTAGATGATGTTCAGGAATATAACAGGCTTAAACATAGCGACCTTGAGGGAAGGTGGAAGAAGCTTAAAAGTATGTTTGCTGAAATAGGTGAAGGGTCGTATATAGAGATCCCATTTAATTCTAACTTTGGAGCTAGACATTGTTATTTTGGTAAGTGCGTTTATGCTAATTATAATCTTTCATTAGTTGATGATACGGAGATTCATGTAGGTGACTACACTATGTTTGGACCAGGGGTTGTATTAGCGACAGCTGGTCATCCTATTAATCCCGAAATGCGCGAAGGTCTTAATTTACAATTTAATCGACCGATACATATAGGTAGAAATTGTTGGCTCGGTGCCGGAGTAATTGTCCTTCCGGGAGTGACAATTGGAGATAATACTGTTATTGGAGCAGGCTCTGTTGTTAGTAAGGATATACCAGCAAATGTTGTGGCAGTTGGAAGTCCATGTAAGGTAATGAGAGAGATTTCCGAAAGAGATAGAGAGTACTACTATAAGGACTTGGCGATACCGAAGAGCTTTTTTGAGCTTGTCAAGGCGCGTAAAGATAATGATAGTGATAATGAGTAATATAGTTAAAAAGCACTGCCGTGTTTTATTTGCTTAAAATATTTTGGCAAAATAATTAAAATGTCTATAATCGTATATAATATTAAGATGATGAATTTCTCATAATAAATTGACTTGAATTTGAGTGATTATGGTTAGCTACTTTTATGAATTACATTTGTTTTATGAAGTGAATTGGATTATTAATAAATAAAGAAGTATTTGAGATGTTGTATTTACTTTGGAGGGGTTTTTATGGATTTATTTGATAAATGTCATGAATATAGTAGAGTCGATATGGCAATTGAAATGGGTATTTACCCATATTTTCACAAATTAACTACTGGCCAGGACACAGAGGTTATAATGGGCGGGCATCATACATATATGCTTGGTTCTAATAACTATCTCGGTCTCACAGCTGATCCTAGGGTAAAAGAAGCCGCAATAAAGGCAATAGAGAAATATGGTAGTGGCTGCTCCGGAAGTAGATTCTTAAATGGAAATTTAGATATCCACGAAGAACTGGAAACTGAACTTGCTGATTTTCTTAATAAAGAAGCTTGTATGATGGTATCAACTGGATTCCAGACTAATTTGGCTATTATTTCGGCGATTGCTGATAAAAATGATGTGATTCTTTCAGATTCAATGAATCATGCATCAATTATTGATGCTTGCAGATTGAGTTTTGCTCAAACTGTGAAGTATAAACACTCTGACATGAAAGATCTCGAAAGAAAATTAGCTTTTGCTAGATCAAAAGAAGAAGTTAAAGGAATACTGATTGTTACAGACGGTGTGTTTAGTATGGAGGGAGAGATTTGCAAGCTTGATGAAATTGTTCCTCTAGCTAAAAAATATAAGGCGAGAATTTTAGTCGACGATGCACATTCCCTCGGTGTCTTAGGTGAGGGAGGAAGAGGTACGGCCTCACATTTTGGACTTGAAAATGAAGTCGATTTAATAATGAATACTTTTTCTAAGAGCCTGGCGTCATTAGGTGGCTGTGTTGTCGGTGACAAGGAGGTTATCAAATATCTTCGTCATGTTTCTAGACCTTTTATTTTCAGTGCTAGTGTTCCTCCAGCTCAAGTTGCGTCTGCGAGAGAATCTCTTAAAATTTTAAGAGAGGAGCCAGAAAGGGTATTAAAGTTAAGAGAAAATGTTCGTTTGGCTAAGAAACTATTAGACGAGGCTCCGCATGTTACTCTATATGATAGTAAGAATGATATAGTGCCGATTCTCCCTCTCCTAACAGGCAGTGTAGGTAGAACTAGCTTTATGGCTAATTATCTTTTTGAAAATGAGATATATGTTAACCCAGTTTTCCCACCAGTTGTACCCAAGGAAGCTTGTTTGCTTAGAACAAGTCTTATGGCTACCCATACTGATGAGCAAATTCATAAGTCTGTTGAAATTATAGAGAGATGCTTCAAGGATGTAGCTAATATGGATCTTTCAGCACTTGATATTAATTTCTAATATTTGATTAAGGAAAGAACTTAACAAATCAGCTAGTGGTTGGCTTAGGAAGAAAACAGTATGAAAGGTATGACAAATAGTCAATTAGATAGCTTACTAGCAAGTATTCAGAAAATGGTTGAACTCACAGTTGAGAAACTAGTTGATGATAAAGACTTAGCTAACAAAGTTAAGAAAGAAATAATAAAAAATCTTGATGACTTGAAAACTAAGAAGTAACAAGCCACCAAGCTAAAAACGGATTGAGTGAACCGCCCACTCAATCTACACATTTATATATTACGGCGGTTGTAAAGGAATTGCAAGAGTGGCAGAGAAAAAAAGACGTTCAGTTTACAATCCAGAAGCACAGAAACGTTGGAATGATAAAAATAAAGAACGTGTCAATTATTTAGGTTCTCGTAGTTCTGCACGTAGTTTTATAAGAAACAAAGCAACAAAGGAAGACTTACAGGAACTGAAGATTTTAATTGAAGAACGTGAAAGATTATTAGAAGATTAGATATTAAATAAGTCAACCACATAGAAGCACGCAGTTAAAAGCGTGCTTTTTTATTACCTTAAGAAAGCGAACTAATGAAAAGAATATTAGCAGTTGAAAAGTATTGTGGTATTAGTGGTGGAGAAGTGGAAGTTCATATAATTTATATAACTCTTTTATATTTAATACAAACCCTATAATGCCGTTAATGCCGTGATTTACAAGGATTTTACGCAACTACCAGCAGAGAACATTTAGGTGCAATTTTCTATGTTATCGATTATCAAAATGAACCCAAAACACAAACAAATCAAACTAAATGTTGTCCCATTGGCTTAAGTGTTGCTGAGCTAAGCAAAATGAACGCATATTTTCATCTAATAAAAAAGTCTCCACGAGGTAAAAATTGATATGTACCCCTTTTTGGACAATACAGTAAAGGAGATACATCTCATTCATCCTATGGTTAATCAAATTAGTAGTATATAAATGTCTGCCTTTAAGGAGAATCAAGGTGCCTCTACATTATAAAAAGATGGATGCTAAGATAAATAACGACATCCATCCTTTTCATAAATAAGGATTAAAGGCTTTATTGCATCGGATTTGCTCTTGCATCTTGATCAAAGCCAGGAGGGTTACCCAATTTGGCTCGATCAATGTAGTCTCGCAAAAATCGTCGTGTCGCATCATCTGCACGTTGCGGACTCAAATATCCCATGTCGAAGGGTTTTTCCAATAGTTTCTTGCGACAGAACTGATGTCGTATGCATATAAAAACTCATGTCTCTAATGCTGAGCAAGTTTTTAGCACATAGAAGATCTTTGGCTCTCAAATAATAAGAGGCTCGCTATCGCTATCATCTATGACTCCACGTACACTGTGACAGAAGCGATGATTGCTACAATTCTAGATAACAAAAAATTAAAATTTATCCAGAATTTAACCGTCATATATGAATAAACACGAACGAGAAATTTTTCACAAATATATGTAGTGGGGGTATTTATTTCTCATTCAACGATATAAGATTATAAAAACGAAATGAGTAAAAAGTCTAATATATGTGTTTACTGCATTTTTTAGTTTAAAACACCTCACATCTTTATAGATTAAAGGAGGTAGGGATCAGACAACAAAAATCCCCCAGTAGCACGAAGCCACCAGGGGAGAAAGTTTAATATCCTAATTTATTGATTATTTCATCATCTCTATGATACCTAGTTCTTTTGCACGATCCAAGCGTTGATTTTCTATTTCAAGTAATTTTTTAAGTCCTAGTTCATCCAACTCTTCTACTAGAATATCAAAGTCATCCATAGATTCTTCACCTAAAATTAGATTAGCCGCAAGTTCTTTTGATCTAGTTGTTAAGTCGGAACTTAGTGCAAGCTTTAATTCCAATGTATCGTCGTCAAGGACAGGAAGATAACATTCTGTGCCCATAACAGTCTGAGGATATGTGCTATCAAGAAGCTCTTCTTGTACTATTGCCTTTTCGGGGAAAGTTTTTCTTATCATTTCAATTTCAGCGGAGATATCTACGAAGCGACGTTTAGGTAAGGTTCCATCTGTCCAAAGAAAATCTCCCAAAACCTTTCCTTCATTATAGGCTTGTTCGTAGGCATCGGTTGAGGTTATTGGTAGAAGTTCTTTTTTTCCATCCTTTATTTCAAATGTTTCACCCTCAATTCCCCACTGAGTTAGTTCAATATACTTATCAGAGCAGAGAAGATCTACTAGTCTAGCTATTGCTTCTTGATTTTGGCAGGCAGAAGTAAAACCGTGTCTGTAATTTACAAATCTCGGGGGTTCAATAGTAAGAAGAGGAGTGGAATCTAATTCTGTACTTAATGGTTTTAAGGGATAATAGTAAGCTTTGGCTGAGCTAACTTTTGCTTCATCCCATGATGCCATCGTATAGTTTACTAGGGCTGCTGCCTTGTTATTTTCAATATTTTTATTGTCTTCAGTTGCTCCAATGACGGTTGGATCAATTAATCCTTCTTCTCTGAGTTTAATTAAATAGTTGAAATAATCTTTTATAGAGGATTGGTGCCAAGGACTTGTCACTTCGGAGATATTTCCGTCCTCGATTATAAAATTAGTTAAGCCAAAGACGAGACCGAAACTTTGAGCTAAGCCGTTAGAGAAATTAGAAAAGTCTACACTCATCACCTCGTCCTTTATCCCATTTTTGTTCATGTCATTTTCCTGAAATTGTTTGAGACAATTATAAAATTCATCTGTGGTTTCAGGCACCTTTAAGCCAAGTTCATCCAACCAATCTTTTCGGATAGTTGTTAGATAATTAGTAGAGGCTAGCTTATCTTTGTAAGTTGTTGTCTGAATTTGGGTGAGCCAATAAACGTGACCATCAGGAGCAGTAGATAGAGCCCACGAATGGTCGCCAAGATTAGAACCTTTGGCAAAAAACTTAACTGCTGTTCCATCACTATACTTATTTATAGCTTCATCAATAGGGAGAATTAATCCATTTTTTGCCATTTTCAATATAGAAGCGTCTCCTAATGGCGTAATATCGGCAAAGTCAGGTAGATTACTACTTGATGCTATTCTAGTTTGTATCGTATTTCTATACTGTTCTCTTGCAACTATTTCAAATTCAGGTTCTAAATTAAATTCATCAAATAAGGAATCTAAGGCGTGCCAGCTTGAATATCTGTCGCGCTCAGTCATTCTTATTTTTCCTCTCCATCCATCCTGACCTAGAATTTTAATCTTGAGTTTATCTTTAGAATTTTTATTTTCTTGAGATGTCAAGGAGGCTTCGTTGTTTGTTTCTGAATCTTCAGCATATATTGAAGTTTTCCCTAAAAGTAGAGTTGAGTTTAGGGCTAATGCTAGACTCAAAGTGAAAGATAGGACAAATCGCTTGCTCATATTAAACTCCTTTTTATTATGTTTCCCTTATTAATAGTTAATTATTGTAGTTGTATTAATAAGGGTAACTATTAATAGAATTACTACTATATATGATTAACATAGGTAAAGTGCATTTCATTTGTGCAATGCATACAAGTGGGATTAGATTAATTTATACGAGATTGTGCAAATGGTGAGTGATGCAGACGCGAGTATGAAGTTATAAGAACAATATGTTCTATAGTTTTTATATAAAGATAAAATATTTTGATGTGTAGGAATTCATACACAAATAGAATTTAGAGTTTTTATTAAAAAAATTTTTTAGATAGTACCTAAAAATATCTTGAAGTGATGCTTAAAAGATGATAAACTCAAGAACGTAAACCAATAAATTTAGGCAGGAGAGTATATTTATGAATATTGGTAGTGTTTTTTTAAAAAGATTCAGCCGGACTGTAGTTAGTTTTATGTTGGCTTTTGGGATTTTTCTTTCATTGGGCATTAAGAATTTTGCCGAGGAGAGCCAAAAGAAACATGTTACTGTTACAACATCATTCCTTATGGACATGTGTAAGAATTTAGTTGGAGATAAAGTTGATATTGATTTAATCATTCCAGCCGGACAGGATCCACACTTGTACGAGGCTAAGCCAGCAGATTTGGATAAGATAATTAATGCTGATTTGTTACTTTTCCATGGTCTCCACTTTGAGGGGAAAATGGCAGAGATTTTAGAACAGCACGGTGTGGCAGTTAGCAGTGATTTTCCTGAGGATAAGATTCTCAAAATGGAGGAAGAAGATGGATCAGAAGTAATAGATCCCCACTTTTGGTTCGACATTGATTTGTATAAGTTAGCATGCAAAAAGACAGCAGAAAGTCTTATAACACTTCTTCCAGACGAAAAAGAAGTTATTGAGAGCAATCTCAAAGAATATGATGAAAAATTAGATGAACTGAATAAGTATATAAAGGATAGAGTGGCTGAATTAGATAGCAAACAAAGATGCCTTGTTACACCACATGACGCTTTTCAGTATTTTGCTAGGGCATATGGTTTTGAGGTCATGGCTCCGCAAGGGGTGAGTACTGATTCTGAGGTTGCTAATAAGGATATTGAGGAAGTAGCAGGGAAAATTGTCGATAAAGGGATAAAGGCTATATTTGCTGAAAGTTCAACTAATCCTCAACGAATGAAGAAACTCCAAGAAGTTGTCAAAAGTAAGGGTGGGGAAGTAAAAGTTTTATCTGAAGAAAGCGAGCAGTTATTTTCAGACTCTTTGGCAACAGAGGGACAAAAAGGTGATAACTATATTGATATGTACAAGCACAATATCGATATGATTGTTGATAATTTGAAATAGTGTCTAAGCTTATTTGACTATTAATAATTGAATAAGACCCGGACAGTACTCTGTTCGGGTCTTGTATATGTTAGTTATATGTTAGTTATGTGTTTGTAAAATTAAATTGATTAATTTGCTATATACAACTGAGACACACTCATAAATATGCTTTTATACTATATGAATACTTATATTGGGAGCAATTATGAATACTGATATGTATACAAAGTCAAAAAGAAACTCAGTACCTGCAATTCATGTAGAGGATATGACCATGTCCTATAGAGAACAGCCTGTATTGTGGGATTTGGATTTGGATATTCCTCAGGGTGTAATGCTGGCAATTGTCGGTCCAAATGGGGCAGGAAAATCGACATTAATAAAGGGGATAATGGATTTATTGCCAAGGCTATCTGGTCAGATAGATATTTTTGGTATGCCTTTATCTAAGGTGCGCAAGGAGATTGCTTATGTGCCTCAAATTGGAGAAGTCAACTGGGATTTTCCAACTACAGTTTTTGATGTGGTTCAGATGGGAAGATATCCAGACTTAGGTTTATTTAAACGCTTGAGAAAGGATGATAAGAAAAAGGCAGAAGAAGCACTTGAAATTATGGGCTTACATGATATGAAGAATAGACAAATATCAGAATTATCTGGGGGGCAGAGGCAGCGTGCTTTTCTTGCTAGAGCCCTGTGTCAAGAAGCCAAATTATATATACTTGATGAACCTCTTCAAGGAGTTGATAAAAAGACTGAGAAATTGATAATGGAGCAACTTTTTAAACTAAAAGAAGAGGGAAAGACAATAGTTGTTGTTCATCATGAACTGAATACAGTTAAAGAATATTTTGATCATGTTGTTATCATCAATAAGATTCTTGTTTCTGCAGGTCCAGTAGACGAAGTATTTACCGAAGAAAATATAAATAAGGCCTATGGTAGCAAAGTGAGTGTAAAAGAGTAACGAAGGGGACAGAGAAGCGTGTTAAGTGTGAATTTATTAAACTCAATTCATTCTCAATGTATACTACTTCTCAGTAATTTGAGAGCAGGAGAGGAAAGTAAATTCTTATCTGTTTGGGGGCAGTATACATTTCAGATAGTTCTTATTGGAACTATATTTTTAGGCATTGCGGCTTCACTTCTTGGTACATTTAATGTTCTAAAGGGTCAGGCTCTTATAGGTGATGCGGTGGGACACTCAACTTACCCGGGAATTATTTTGGCCTATATGATTTTTCTATCGAGGAGTCCTTTGCTTCTTAGTTTAGGAGCAAGTATTGCTGGATTACTTGCGTATTATGTTGTTCATCTTATTGGTGAAAAATCAAGGTTGAGTTCTGATACTGCGATGGCTATAGTCTTATCGTCATTTTTTGCTTTTGGTTCTGTGCTTAATGCTCATATATCATCTTCTGAGCGTTATAAAAATTCAGCCCAGGCCGGTCTGAAAAATTATATTTTTGGACAAGCTGCCGATATGATGAAAATAGATGTAATTGTTATTATTGTAAGTTCGTGCTTGTGTATATTATTTGTTTTGGTCTGTTATAAAGAACTCAAGCTTACAGTCTTTGATCCTGTGTTTACAAGGAGTATTGGTTTCAAACCACAAGTGTTCAATTATTTGATTTTGATATTTACACTTATTTTGATAGCTCAAGGGTTAAAGACAGTTGGAATTATTTTAATTTCGTCATTATTTATTGCACCTTGTATAGCCGCACAGCAGTGGACTTGTAAAATTTCTAGGGTTCTTTTACTTTCTGCTGTATTTGCTATTGTTTCAGCGCTTATCGGAGTGTGGGTTAGCTCTGCCGTTAATAGGGTTTCAACAGGACCATCTATTGTTATATGTTTGAGTCTTATTGTCTTTGTTTCTAGTATTTTTGGTAGTAGATCATCTATATTTACTTTGCTTAAGCAAAGATGTTATAGAAAAGAGGGGAATGGCAAGTAACATGTTCTATATTATTGAAATAGTTTTAATAATGGTTTTTACGAGTGTTGCCTGTGCTCTTCCTGGAGTCTATTTGGTTTTGCGAAAATGGTCAATGATGGGAGATGCAATATCTCATTCTGTATTACTTGGAATTGTCCTTGCATATTTATTGTATAGAGATTTGAACTCGCCATATCTTTTAATTGGAGCTAGTATATTTGCACTGGTTTCCGTTTACTGCGTAGAACTACTTTCTAAAATTAGTAGAGCCAAAATGGACTCGGCGCTAGGTATAACATTTACATTTTTTTTCTCGGTGGCAGTTATCATCGTTTCTAGATTTCTATCTAATAGCCATATCGATATTGATATGGTTTTACTTGGAGAAGTCGCTTTTGCACCATTGAGAAGGATAACAGTATGGGGAATTTCTTTACCATATTCTCTAATTCAAATGGCAGTTATATGTATATTAAATTGTTTGATTATTGTTTTTTTACATAGAGGCTTAAAAGTTAGCAGTTTTGATCAGAACTTCGCCAGAGTAGCTGGTTTTAGTTTGATATTTTTCCAAATTGTATTGATGACAATGGTGTCGTTTAGCACAGTTGCAGCTTTTGATGCCGTCGGAGCTGTGTTAGTTGTTTCATTTCTCGTCACTCCAGCAGCAACTGCTTACTTTTTTACGGATAGATTATCAATGATGATGCTGCTAACAGCCATAATTGCAATCTTTACTTCTATATTGGGGTCAATTTTGGCATTGAGATTTAATGTGCCTTATTCTGGGGCGGTTGCTAGCGTGGCTGGTGTATTATTTTTCCTAGCTTTTTGTTTCAATAGGAGAGGACTTTTATATTCAGTACTTTCTAGGCGCAGGTTGAAGAAGCAATTTCAGTCAGATTTACTTATTCTCCATTTATACAATCATAGGGAGGAGAGTGATCCTAATTTTCTAAGTGAGCTTGGTCAACATTCTATTCTAAGACATCTTAATTGGACCGCTGCTAAGCTTAAGACTTATAAGGATAGACTGATAAAAGAGGGTTTAGTTGAGATTGATAGTGATAATCACATTTTTTATTTAACTGACATGGGGATGCAATACGCTGAAAAGATAAGAAAAGAATATGGCTTGGATATAATTTAAACTGCTTTATTTGGTCTTTAAATGCTTTCTGAGTTGGCGGAAGCTTTTTTATATATTCCTATTGGTAGAAAGACAGGAAACACCATTTATGGTAGAATATTACGATATTCAGGAGGTGTTCTATGGCACAGGATGAGCGAAGTTTGGAAATTAATAATGACAATATAAATGTTGATGACTTGTTTGCTCAAAATGTTAACAATGTTGTTCCCGTCGATTTGGATAAGGAAATGAGGCATTCATTTATCGATTATGCGATGAGTGTTATCGCTGACAGAGCCTTGCCAGATGCAAGAGATGGTCTCAAACCTGTTCATAGAAGGATTCTCTATTCAATGTATACTCAGGGCTTTACCCCTGACAAACCTTATCGTAAATGTGCTACCACTGTAGGTGATGTTCTCGGTCGTTTCCATCCTCATGGTGATGCGGCTGTTTATGATGCTTTGGTTCGACTTGCACAAGATTTTTCTATGCGAGTTCCACTTGTAGATGGACATGGAAACTTTGGTTCGAGAGATGGAGATGCGGCTGCTGCTTATCGTTATACTGAAGCTAGACTTACTAAAATGGCTTTGGAAATGATGGCTGACATTAATAAACAGACTGTTGATTTTAGGCCGAACTTCGATGAACATGAGATGGAGCCAGTTGTGCTACCAACTCATTATCCTAACTTGCTTGTAAATGGTTCGACTGGTATAGCTGTAGGTATGGCAACCTCTATACCGCCACATAATCTTGGGGAAACTATTAATGGTGCGATTCATCTGATGAAGAATCCTGATGCTGACGTCGAAGAACTTATGCAATTTATCAAAGGACCTGATTTTCCCACAGCTGGAACAATTTTAGGTCTGAGCGGTATAAGAGAATGTTATAAGACAGGTAAGGGGAGGATCGTTGTTAGAGCAAAGGCTGAAATCGAAGCCATGTCCGCCAATCGCCAAAGAATTATAGTACATGATCTTCCATATATGGTCAATAAGGCCAATCTACTTGAAAAGATATCAGATCAGGTCAAGGCAAAAAAGATAGAAGGAATATCTCATATTAGAGATGAATCCGACCGAAAAGAAGCTGTACGAATAGTTATAGAGTTAAAAAAAGACGCCAATGCAAATTTAACTCTTAATCAATTGTATAAATATACACAAATGCAGGATGCTTTTAATGCTAATTTACTTGCACTTGTTGAGGAAAAGGGTGTATATGTACCTAAGACACTTAATTTAAAAGAAATACTTAACTGTTATGTTAATCATCAGAAAAGTGTTTTCACTAGAAAGACAAAATTTGATTTAGAAAAAGCACTCGCGCGTAAACATATTGTCGAAGGTCTGAGAAAGGCAATTGATATTATCGACGAAGTCATAAATACCATTAGAGCATCAAAAACAGAACAGATTGCCAAAGAGAGACTCTGTGAGCTTTTTGACTTCTCCGAAAGGCAGGCGCAACATATTGTTGATATGAGACTCGGAAGATTAACGGGTCTTGAACGTGAAAAGTTAGAGGCTGAATTTAATCAATTAATTGAAAGAATCGATTACTACGAAAAGATACTCGCAGATGAAAATATTTTAATTGATGAGATAGTCAAAGAATTAGTTGCGATTCGAGATAGTTATGCCGATGAAAGAAGAACAGAAATAGATCCATTTGGTGTTGACGGTATTGCAGATGAAAGTTTGATTAAACGTGAGGAAGTAGTAATTACATTAACTCGTTTGGGATATGTTAAGAGAATTGCTCTGGACACTTATCAAATGCAGCATCGTGGAGGGCGTGGAATTTCTGGAATGAGCACCAAAGACGAGGATATTGTAGAATCTCTTCTAAGCTCATCTTCACACGATTTTATTTTATTTTTCACTAATACAGGGCGTGTTTTTAGAAAAAAAGCCTACGAGATACCAGAAGGAAGCAGACAGGCAAGAGGAATGGCAATAGTCAATCTCTTACAACTAGATGCCAATGAAAAAATCATTTCATTGATTCCGGTTCGCGATTTTGAAGAAGATAAATTTTTGGTTCTTGCTACACGTAATGGAAGTATCAAAAAGACAGAACTGAGTGCATATAAGAATATTAATAATTCTGGTTTGATTGCCATTAATTTAAAAGAAAATGATCAGCTGGTTAATGCAGCTCTTTCTGATGCTTCGGGAGATTATTTGATCGTTACAAGAAATGGTAAAGGTATAAGATTTAGCAGTTCTGATGTAAGGTCTACAGGAAGAAATACTTCTGGCGTAAGATCTATTAAACTAAGTGAAGATGATGAAGTTATTTCTTTCATTCTTGTTGATGACAGTAGATCAGTATTTATTGTTACAGAGAATGGTTATGGTAAGAGGACAAGCTTTGAAGAGTTTAGAGCTCAAGGAAGAGCTGGTAAGGGAATAATAGCTTATAAGTGCACAGAAAAGACTGGTAAGCTAGTAGCTGCTGCCACAGTTTCAGAAGATGAGGATATAATTTTAATTAATAATGCTGGTGTCATTATTAGAATCGCAGCAGATGAGGTTACTGAGATTGGAAGAGCAACTCAGGGCGTCCATGTTATGCGTTGCACAGATTCAGTAAAATTGGTTGACATTGCAGTTGTTAAGAGAGAAGCAGAAAAAGAAGAACAAGAACAAGAAATTGATGATCTAGATTCTTCTACATCGAATGAAAAGGTTGGAGTAAAATTTGCTTCAGAATCATTTGATAAATCCACTCTTATTTCCCAAAATGATATAGATACAGATATAGCTACAGAAGTAAATCCTGAGTCTAGTTCTTACACGAATGGGGAGGATGCGACTGGCAAGATAATGGATAGCGAAGAAAATAGAAAGAAGATTGATAAATTTATTTCACGTCTTGAATCGGATGTAAACGATGAGGAGTTTGAAGAGGATTGGACAGAAGAAAAGGATGCTGAGAAAAGACGGAAACGTAAAGAAGAAAAAATGAATCAAAGTGAAGATGATGAAGAATAATCATTTTAATATTTCTAGATTTTCATTAGCTAGAAGAAAAGGTGGAGTATACTCCACCTTTTTTTGTCTGTTATTAAATAAAAACAATAAAAAAAACCACTTCCCCAAGAGAAGTGGTAAAACAAATTTTTAAGAGAGAATCTTAAGGAACTGAACTTATCTCCTTAAGACGTTGCTACTGTACCTCTGTCTATTTGGTTTGTCAACACTTTTTTTATTTATTCACAATTTTAAATAGTATAGCAATAGTTGGGTTATAAATTTAGCTTAGCGAAACGACCACGAAGTTCAATAGGGGGAGTCTGTAGATTTTTGTTAAGATGTGGACAAAAATCAGTTGCAATTAGATTTGTAGTTCCGGATTTATCAATGATTAATTCATTTATTGAAGAATTAGCTACTAGGAAACGGTCGAAAGATAATTCATCCTTGCCTTCTGCGAAACCAATAGCAGTTGAAATAAAGAATCCGTGACTGACAACTGCGATTGTTCGTTCATCATTTGTGCTAGCGAGTGAGAGTAGGGTATTTTTCATTCTTCGATATACTAAGTATCCAGCCTCCCCATTTGGTGGATCAAATTTTCCTGGACAATTTTCTAAATTATAAAAGTCTTGATGACTTAGTTTAAGAAAATCAATTTTGCCAAGTCCTTCATATATTCCATGATCAATTTCACGTAAATCTGTGTGCAAAGTTAAGGGGATATCTCTGTCGTTATATTTTTTTTGATGAAATTTGATTATCTCAGCAGTTTGAACCGCCCTAAGTTTAGGTGATGAGTAAATAGAATCTATTTTTCTATTGCTTAGATATTTCCCTAATAACTCAGCCTGTTCTATGCCAAGTTTACTTAGACCTTCATCTAATTTACCGGCTGCAACAGACCTTGTATTACTCAAGCTTTGGGCATGTCTAATTAATATGAATGTAGTTGACATTTGCTTTTCTCCATTTTGATCTTGGAAAGTTTATAAAGTCTAAATAGATATGATTAAAATTTATTAAAAATAGTACAATTCTTTCTTTTTATAATTTCTGATAGATCTTCGGGCAGTTCACCGTTGCAAACAATTCCATCTATACTACTAAGATCAGCGGTTCGATAATATCCTTTGGTGAAAAATTTTGATTGATCACAAAGCAGATATGACTTGTCTGCCTGTTGAATCATACGCAATTTTGCATGAGCTTGACTTACATCACCTTCGTAAAGACCATTTTTGTCGACACTTTTACAAGAAATAAAAGCGTAGTCCGCGTGAAAACTTTGAAGAAATTCTTCACAAAAAGATCCTACAATTGAACTTGAATTATGTCTTAGTTTACCTGGACATAGATAGACTTCAGAATCTGGATAATCTTTTAGCGCCAAAGCTATTTCAAGACCGTTAGTGATAATTTTTAAGTGAGTGAATTTTTTGATTAATTGCAAGCCAAAGTGGTAAATAGTTGAGCTTGAGTCGAGAAAAATAACGGCATTATCATTAACTAAATTAACTGCCTTGTTAGCTACCAAAATTTTATCTTTAATATTTGTCTTTAGACGACTTTCAACTGGAAGCTCAAGAGAGGTCGATTGTACAAGTCTAACACCACCGTAATAACGTTTAACCAAACCTTCTTCTTCCAACTGAATTAGGACGCGTCTCAAGGTAGACCTACTGACATACAATTTGCCAGCAAGTTCTTCGGTAGGAGCATCAATATTACTTTCTAAATAATTCAAAACTCTTATTCTTAAATTATGCTGTGACATTTTAAACACTCCTATATAAGTATTTGTAAAAGCCTGATTTCAGTAATGATGTTTAAACTCTTTAATTATTATAAATTGTCCCGCGTGATATATGGAAAAAGCATATTATTTAAGAAATAAAAATTTCTTCTATTACTTCTTCTATTACTTCTTCTATTACTAATATATTAACTTATTTTGGGATATAGAACATATACAAATTCTTCTTATCAGAATAATCGAAGGTCGAGATATAACATTTATATAAACTAATGTTTAAAGTTTATGCCTAGACTAGTTGACTTGGAAAAAATTCTAAATTATGACCACTTTTTAAAGGGAAAATCAAAGCTTTGATGTGATAATTTGTAAAATATAAAAATTAGCTTTTGCTAACTGGTAAAAATTTAACAAATTGAGGGAAAAATTGACTATACTAATAGGCAGTAAAAAAAGGAGGTTTGGAATTTGGCTAAGATTAGTTTTAATAAAGATATTTTGAAGCCGGAGTTCTTAGAACAAATTGATGCGTATATAGCAGAATTTGAAGATCCGCAGAATAATATCATCTCAATTCTTCACAAGGCTCAATCATTATTTCGCTATTTACCACCAGAAGTTCAATTTTATATCGCTCAGCGTATAGGAATGAGTACAGCTAAGATAAATGGAATAGTTTCATTCTATTCATTTTTTATCGAAGAACCAAAAGGTGAATATAATGTCAGTGTATGCATGGGAACCGCTTGCTTCGTTCGTGGTGCTGATAAAGTTATTGAGGGTTTCAGAGATCAGCTAGATATGCATGGTAAGAAACCAATGACTGATGATGGTTTATTTTCAATATCTGACATTCGTTGTGTCGGTGCCTGTGGTTTGGCTCCAGTCGTAAAAGTAAATGAGAAGATATGGGGACATATCGAGGCAAAGGATGTTGCTGGAATTATTGAATATTATCGTAAAGAAGCTGCTGCTAGCAGTGAGTTATAGTGCTAATACAATATTCTTTACTGGGATACTTGATTATCTGAAATGACTAGAAATGTTACTGGTACTAATTCTATTAATATCGAGTTATTTTTGAAGTGAAAAATAGAATTTATGAGCATATTAATGAGAATGGTTAATGTAGCTAAGATAGAATTTAAATTGAATATTCATCAAAAAATTTGATTTAAATATCTATATTGCAGTATCAGTATGAATTTATTAATAAATTTATAGAAATATCATAGTTTGACGGATATACAAGTGGAACGGATTGAATATTTATAGTGAGCTGATTTGGATTTTAAAAATATACTTGTTAAATAATTTGACAGTCTAAATTTCTTATATGGAATATATATAAATGAGGATTAGTCTTACGAAAGGAAACGATATGATTAAGATCACATCGACCGATGAGCTTCTAAATAAATATCAAACTTGTAAAAGTTTACTTAAATTAAGAGATGAACATAAGGAACCTGCCGACTCTAAAGTGAGAGCAGAAGAGAAGAAAGATGTAGAGATTCTCGTTTGTGGTGGTACAGGGTGTCGTTCATCTGAGAGTGCTGAAATAATTGATAAATTAAGAGAAAAAATTTCTGAACTTGGTATAGATTACGCTGCTGTTAGACAAGTTGGTTGCTTCGGTTTCTGTGCACAAGGACCAATAGTAAAAGTTGAGCCAGACAATGTTTTTTACTGCCAAGTAAAATTGAGTGACGTTGATGAGTTAATTGAGAAACATATCTTAAAAGGAGAGGCTGTAGATAGACTTCTCTATCAAGATCCTGTTACAAAAGAACATCTTCATCACCACGCTGATATGAATTTCTATCGTAAGCAAAAGAGAATAGCACTCAGAAACTGTGGAATGATAGATCCGGAATCAATTGACGAGTACATTGCAAATAGAGGATATCTGGCTCTAAAGAATGCTTTTGAAATGAGTCCAGAAGAAGTTATTGAAACAGTTAAGAAGTCAGGACTAAGAGGACGTGGTGGTGGAGGATTCCCTACTGGTCTTAAATGGGAATTGTGCCGTAAGTCTCAAGGAAATGAAAAATACATTATCTGTAATGCTGACGAGGGAGATCCTGGTGCATTTATGGATAGAAGTATTCTAGAAGGTGATCCACATTCATTAATAGAAGCTATGGCGATTGGTGGTTACGCTATAGGTGCAGAGCACGGTATTGTCTATATTAGAGCTGAATATGGTCTCGCTGTTGATAGATTATCACTTGCAATAGAAGCTGCTCGTTCGTATGGTCTACTTGGAAAAAATATCTTGGGTAGTGGCTTCAATTTTGATATTAAGATTAGCCTAGGTGCTGGAGCTTTTGTTTGCGGTGAGGAAACGGCCTTGATTCATTCTGTCGAAGGTAAACGTGGTGAACCAACACGTAAACCTCCATTCCCAGCCGAGTCAGGATATATGGGTAAACCAAGTAATGTTAACAATGTTGAGACATTTGCAAATATACCAGTAATCTTCTTAGACGGTCCAGAGGTTCTAAGTTCTATAGGAACTGAAACATCAAAGGGTACCAAAGTTTTCGCCTTGGCAGGTAAAGTTAATAATACCGGTCTTATTGAAGTTCCAATGGGAACGACCTTAAGAGAAGTTATTTTTGAAATCGGTGGGGGAATTCCTGATGGCAAAGAGTTCAAGGCAGTTCAAACTGGTGGTCCATCCGGTGGTGTTATAACTGCGGCCGATTTGGATACCCCAATTGACTATGAGAACTTAATGGCAATTGGCTCAATGATGGGATCCGGTGGTATGATCGTCATGAATGAGGACAACGATATGGTAGAAATTTCTAAGTTCTACCTAGAATTTACCGTCGATGAGTCTTGTGGTAAATGTACTCCTTGCCGTATCGGAACGATGCGTATTCTTGAAATGCTGAATAAATTACTTAATCTTGAGGGTGATGAAGAGATGCTTGAAGAACTTGAAATGCTTTGTCACACCATTAAAGATACTGCACTCTGTGGACTAGGTCAGACGGCACCTAACCCTGTCTTAAGTACCATGAAATATTTCAGAGATGAATATCTTAGGTATGCAAGAAGAGAAGTAAAAAAGGCATACTCAATTATTCCTGAAAAGTGTATTGGTTGCACCAGATGTGCCAGAGTATGTCCAGTTAAGTGTATAAGCGGAAAAGTAAAAGAAGTACACGTGATCAATGAAGATCAATGTATAGCCTGTGGTGCCTGCTTCAATGCCTGCCCGAAACAAGCAATTAAGAAACCATAATGCTTGGCTGCTTAAAGTAAGAATGGATATAAGATATAGGAGAAACATTCATGAGTGCTAGTGAAGTTAAAGAAATAAAAATGATAAAGGCAAAAATAAATGACGTAGAAGTAGAGGTGCCTTTTGGTACAACTGTTTTACAAGCTGCTAGACAGGCTGATATAGATATACCTACTCTATGCTATATGAACTTAGAACATTTAGGAATAACAAATAAAGTTTCATCATGTAGAGTTTGTATGGTTGAAGTAGTAGGTAGACCTCGTCTAGTAACAGCGTGTTCAGAAGTGTTGACCGATGGGATGGAAGTTAGAACGGACTCGGCAAGAGCTATACGTGCAAGAAGAACTTCTATTGAACTCTTGTTATCAAACCATCCTCAGGCTTGCCTAGGTTGTGCAAAGAATTTGAATTGCGAATTGCAGGTTTTAGCAAAACAGGTTTCATCTTTATCAGCTACGGGTATTCCATATCAAGGGAAGAGAAGTCATCACCCGGCAGACCTCTCCAGTGCATCAATACTAAAGGAACCAGATAAGTGCATAATGTGCCGCAGGTGTGAATTGATGTGTAATGACGTGCAGACTGTTGGTGCACTATCGGCCATTGGAAGAGGCTTTGAAACTGTCGTTGGAACTGCCTTTCACTCCGATCTCAAAGATACAGTATGTACATATTGTGGACAGTGCGTTTCTGTATGTCCTACAGGAGCCCTTGCTGAGAATAACCAAACAGCAAAAGTTTGGAGAGCCTTACACAATCCTAACAAACACGTTGTAGTACAGGTTGCACCTGCTGTTCGTGTCGCATTAGGCGAAATGTTCGGCATGGAGGCTGGTTCAATTGTTACAGGCAAGATGGTATCAGCTTTGAGAAAAATGGGCTTTGATGCGGTATTCGATACAGACTTTGGTGCTGACTTAACAGTTATGGAAGAAGCATCAGAGCTAGTTCATAGAATTCAACATAATGGAGTATTACCGATTTTGACATCATGCTGTCCGGCTTGGGTAACATTTATTGAAAGTCAGTTCCCGGATATGCTTGAGATTCCTTCATCTTGTAAATCTCCATTTACAATGCTTGGAACAATGGTCAAAACATACTATGCCGATAAGGTCAATATTAAGCCTGAAGATATAGTAAATGTTGCAGTTATGCCTTGCTTAGCGAAAAAAGCTGAGGCAGAGAGACCTGAAATGTCAAAGGATGAGAATAAGAATATCGATGTTGTTATTTCAACTAGAGAACTGGGGGCAATGCTCAAAGAGTTAGGTATAGATTTTGAATCATTACCAGAGTCTGACTTTGATAGTGTACTAGGTGAATCAACAGGTGCGTCTGTTATATTTGGTACCTCAGGTGGTGTTATCGAAGCTGCTCTGAGAACTGCTTACGAATGGATGACAGGAGAAGAACTTAAGCAAGTAGAATTCTCATCGTTGAGAGGACTAGAAGGGATTCGTTCAGCTGAGGTCAATGTTGGTGATCATAAGCTCAGAATTGGTATAGCTCACGGTCTTGGCAATGCTAGAAGATTATTAGAGGGTGTCAGAGATAAGGAGTTTAACTTTGATGCAATTGAAATAATGGCTTGCCCAGGTGGCTGCATTGGCGGTGGTGGTCAGCCATACCATCATGGAGATTCTGAGATCTTATTGAAACGCCAAAGAGCTATCTATAATGAAGATAGAGGGAAGACATTTAGAAAATCACATGAAAATCCAATGATTAAGAAACTCTATGAAGAGTATCTTGGGGAACCATATGGTGAGTTGGCACACCAATTATTGCACACACACTATACACCACAAGAGAAAATTTAATACAGATATAAAATGAAGAGAAGAAGAGACCCTTACAGGTCTCTTTTTTCTTGCCTAAAAACTAAAGTTTAGTAAAAGAGATATACTAAAGTAATATTGAATGCAAAGTATTCCAAAATAAAATAGCGTAAATAAAATGGCTGGTAACAATTAAGAATAAAATCAAATTTAAGATAAAAAGACAGAAAATGGCTCAGTGTGCGGAATGCACGGAAAGGGAGATGGGTAATAAGAAAAAGGCTTGACGAAACTCAAGAAGGCTAATAACATATACAAGCGCTTCGCGGGAAGCGGAGCAACGAACCTTGAAAATTGAACAGTGAACACGAAA
>JAEZWR010000009.1 GCA_023420115.1 Bacillota bacterium
ATAAGCTTTGACCATAAATTATTACAACTTGTGTGGATCGGATTAAAATCACTAATTGCATATGGTGTATATTTCTATGTTTGTGATTTTATATTCATGCCAGAACCACGCAAATTTTTGAAAATTAGGCCTAGAAAATTGCCTAACAGAAGTTAAGTATGTCGTAGATGTAGTTACATCAATTAGTATATTTGTATATTAGTTAAATTATTTATTTGACAGATTCACATTTTGTATGCATTTATAGGCTTAGAAATAAATGATTGATATTTAGGTAGTTTATATTGAAATGGGTATATAGTATGGATAAGTTTTTTAATTTTACAAAGAGATTTTATAGCATATCTTTTTTATTAGCTTTTGTCTTAACACTATTTTCTTCTCTGCTCGGTAGGTACCTTGCGACTTTGCCAGGACTTAAAGTAATTGGGGCAATGGTTATATCTCTTTTGCTTGGTATGTTTTTTCAATTTATACCTAGATTAAAAGAAATAATATCTAAAGATATAGCTTTTATTTCCAATAAGTTTCTTCGTTTGGGAATTATACTTCTTGGATTTAAGCTTAATATTGAGGTGCTTATTGAAGCCGGGGTTTCGGTGATTCTTCTAGCTTGCTTTGTTATAGTATATACAATTATTCTTACATATATGTTTGCACGTATGTTAAAAGTTGAACATAGGCTAGCCTTGTTAACTGCGGGAGGTTGTGGTGTATGTGGAGCAGCCGCTGTTATGGGAATATCTCCACAGCTTGAGGCTGAAGCTGATGAATCGGTTTTATCTGTTGCAATTGTTGCAATTTTAGGAACTGTATTTACCTTGCTAAGTGTGGTTCTTAATAAGCATCTTGGACTAAATCCAAGACAATATGGTATTTTGACAGGATCCAGTTTACATGAAATCGCACATGTTGTTGCAGCAGCAGGTGCGAGTACTTCTGAGTCAATTGATATAGCAATAATTACTAAGTTGGCAAGAGTTCTTCTTTTGGCTCCAACTGCAATAATTATGGCTCTTATTTATCATAAAAAGATTAGTCCATCTCATTCAAATACAAAGAAAAAACTACCGATACCATATTTTATGATCGGTTTTCTTGCGACCTCAGTTATAGGCACACTGATTGTTAAGAGTAATCCATCAGCTGTATCATCAATAAAAAATATTGAAACATTGGCTTTTGTAATACTTGGGATGGCTATGGCGGCACTTGGATACTCTGTTAATTTTAAAGTTTTAATAAAGAAGGGACATAAAATCTTTTTAGCAGCTACAATGGCTTCAGTTCTTTTATATATAACTTGTTTCTTTATTGCTAAGTGTTTTTTTAGATGATGAGTTTTATATAAGTTATCATAATAGGATAGTTTATATGAATTCCGACAAATTAAGAGATTTTTTTATTTCATGAATTTTTCTCAGTAGCGATTCAATATACATAAATTTCATTAAGATGAGAAAAATAAATCTCTTATGATCTATGCTATAGATTAAATTTTTGATTAAAAAATTATTTTTTATCGTTCCATAAGTAATATAGATAATATATAGCTGTTATAATATAAACATAGAACTAATGTTCGGAGGATGTATGGCTAAATCAAATAAAAAAAGTACAAGTACAGTCGCTCAAGTTTCTAAGGAAGAGAGAACTGCTGCGCTTAAGAGAGCTATGGAGGCTATAGAGAAAAATTTTGGCGCAGGTTCTTTGGTTAGATTAGGTGACAAGCCTGTTAAGAATGTAGAGGTTATTCCATCTGGAGTAATGAGTTTAGATGCGGCATTGGGTGCTGGTGGATATCCAAGAGGAAGAATTATTGAAATATTCGGACATGAATCATCTGGTAAGACAACAGTAACATTGCAAGCTATTGCAGCTTGTCAAAAAAATGGAGGTATTGCTGCTTTTATCGATGCTGAGCATGCGCTTGATCCAGCATATGCGAGAAATATTGGAGTTGATATTGATAATCTATTGGTTTCTCAGCCTGACAATGGTGAGCAGGCTTTGGATATTGCAGAAGCTATAGTTAGAAGTGGTGCAGTTGATCTGATAGTTATTGATTCAGTTGCAGCTCTAGTACCCAAAAGTGAAATCGAAGGAACCGTAGGTGATGTCGGTGTTGGTGTTCAGGCAAGGATGATGAGCAAGGCCCTTCGTAAATTAACGAGTGTTATTGCAAAGTCAAACTGCGTCTGTATTTTTATTAATCAGTTAAGAAATACAATTAATAGTTATGGTGCAGGTGCAGGTGGTGGAACAACTACTACAGGAGGACGTGCTCTAAAATTTTATAGTTCAGTTAGGTTAGATGTTAAAAAGACTGACGTTGTACGTGGCAGTGGACAAGAAAAGGATAGTATTATCGGTATAACTGTCAATGTAAAAATCGTTAAGAATAAGGTTGCCCCACCCTTTGGAAGCACATCATTTAATATTTACTTTGGACGCGGAGTAGATCACGTTGTTAATGTTATTACTGTTGCTACTGATATGAATATTTTACGTAGAACAGGTGCTTGGTATTCCTATGAGGGTAAAAATATCGGACAGGGTCTAGAAAAAACTACTGAATACTTACGTGAAAATGAGGAACTTTTCAAAGAAATTGAACAGAAAGTGCGTCAAGCACTAAATCCAGCAAGTTCAGATAGTGAATCAAGTAATTCGGATAGTGGAAATGATAGCGAGACAAACTTGAAGAAGAATGATAATGCTAAACCTGAAAGTGAGACAGAAGTGGATTCTTTAGATGATATTGATGATGCTGATGATATTTTTGACGATATTTTGGGTTTGGATGATCTCTAAGTTGCCTTTGACAGTTATTTTAATTGAAATTGTGATATTACAATTGATGTGAGACGTAAATATTGCTGATTTAGGTATTAAGAACTTATGCTTAATATACCGATAATATCGTGCATATTTTATCAAGATAAGGAGATTTTATGTCTGATTCTTTAGACAAAGCCAAAAATCTGATGCAAGATTTTCTCAATAAGCATCATGATATATATGAAAAGGTTAGGACGGAAAATCTTTTAGATAATAATATAGCTGGTGAACTAGACTCAGAATCCGATGAAACATTGAATGAGCAGCAAGATTTGAGTTTGGATAACGAGTCAGTTAATGTTAGAAATTCCCAAAATAGTTTGTCTGAGTTTTCAAATGGATTAATTCAACCTGAGGGGAGTTCGGTTGATAATTTTATTGATTATTCTTCTGACGATGAAAATGAGGAGGATAAAAAATTTTTTCGACTTAAGAAACAACTTGAATCAATCCCTATTTATAATCAAGCTAGGCAGTATGGTATAAATTACCTTAGTAGTATTACACAGACTACAGGTAAATTTTCAGAAAAATTAATTAGTAAGGGCTACCCTGAAAAATTAGTTAAATTTCTAGTTTGGGAATTTACTCGTGACGGACTGTTAGACGATTATGCTGTAGCTGGACTAATAATTGATACATTTAGAGGGGCTAGGGCAGAGAGTCCTTATGCTATGCGCAGACGTTTATTGAGTAGGGGGGTTAGTCCGGATATAGTTGAGCAGATTATAGAAGATGAATATAGCGACACTGATCTTCTCCTGAGTGAATTTATGAGTGAGCGATGTAAAAGTGAACTTGATAATTTAGATAAATGCAAAGATAAAATTGAGGGAAGAAAAATTATTTCTAAAATTGTCAGAAGAGGACAAGCAAGGATGTTCTATCAAGCAGATATTTTGAATTATCTAAGAAATAGAAAAAATGGAAGAGATGATACCTAATACTTTGATATAATAATGAACTGAGCGAAGCCTTGGCTTCGCTCAGTTTTTTCATTGAATCATGAGAGGCATATTAATATTATAAATTTATGAATAATAGAATACTTAATGGAAAATTGGCATTAATAAGTTTAGGTTGCCCTAAAAATCAAGTTGACAGTGAATATATAGCTGGCTTGTTAACAGATGCTGGTTTAGAGATAGTTGATGATAAGTCTGAAGCTAATTATATTATTATTAACACATGTGGTTTTATCGAGGCCGCTATAAGAGAGGCCATAGATGCCATATTGTCAGCTGGTGAAGAAATTGGCAATGGTAATTTGAGAAATATAATTGTTTGTGGTTGTGTTGCTCAACGCTTTTCCGAAGAGATTGCAGAAAGTATACCTGAGGTCGATGCGATAGTTGGTGCAAAAAGTTATTATCAGATAGTTGATGTTATTCGTTATCTTGATCAAGTTAGACTAAATTCATCAGATTCCAATATAGATGATTTAAATACCTTGTCCACTTATTCAGAATCTGTTGCTGATAATAAAATTAATAGAAATGAGCTTTCTGAGAATATTAGCCTTAAGAGTGATTTGTCACTTGATAATTTAGAATTTTATAATGAACTGGAAGAGGGCGTATCAGATAATAATAGTAGGGCAAATAGTATTGTTGAAAAAATTAATAAAGTGAAAAATAACACGGATAAGGCGGAATTAAAAAATCGCTTTAATCTAAATAATGCTCTTTTATTGAATAAGAAATATGATGATTCTTCTAGTTTAAATAGGAAGGATACTCTTCTCGTAAAGTCTTGGGAAAAGGCTGATGCTATCGCCCATATGAAGGGGAAGCGCTTGGTTTCAAGTAAAAATTATGCATATTTAAAAATTGCCGAAGGTTGTGCTCATCATTGTACTTATTGCGCAATACCTCAGATTAGAGGCCCCCATATAAGTAGACCAATGGAAGATGTCCTTGCCGAAGCAAGAACACTGATAGCATCTGGATATCATGAAATTATTTTGGTTGCTCAAGATTTGAGTTATTATGGTGTTGATCTTTATGGATATAGTAGGTTAAATGAGTTAATTGAGGAACTGCTTAAAAATAGTGAACTGAAGTGGTTGCGTTGCTTATATTTATATCCTCAGGCAATAAATGAACATTTCATTGAACTAATGCAAAAAGATGAAAGATTATGTCCATATGTAGACTTACCAATTCAGCATGCATCAAATAAAATATTGAAGCGTATGGCGAGAAGAGAGTCTAAAGAAGAATTAAAATCTTTGATAAATAATCTACGCAGTAAAGTTCCTGATATAAGCATAAGGACAACGGTTATGTTAGGATTTCCAGGCGAAGATGAGCAGGATTTTGAGGAATTAAAAGATTTTGTAGGAGAGATAGGTTTTGATAATATGGGCGCTTTTGTCTATTCTGCCGAACAGGGAACAGCCGCTGCTAAAATGCCAAATCAAGTTGATAAAGATATTGCTAATAGACGATATGAGGAGATAATGTCTATACAACAGGAGATATCTTATCGTAAATTAAAAGAGCGAGTTGGGAGTCGCTTAGAAGTTATTTTAGAGAAAAAAAGTGATGATGGAATTTTTTATATAGGAAGATCAAAATATGAGGCACCAGAGATAGATAATCAGATTTATATTTTATCGCAGGTCTCAGATGTAGAACTTAATAAATATTATTATGTTGAAATTATAGATAGTGATGAATATAGTTTGACAGGAGTGATAAGAGATGAATTTATCAAATAAACTAACTATTAGTAGAGTTGTATTTATACCATTTGTTGTTGCATTAATGTTTAGATTACCAGAATATATCTGGGGGGCTACTCAATATAATGACTTTCAGATTAGGTATGGTATGGGAATTGCATTATTTTTATTCATTCTTGCTTCACTTACGGACTTCTTTGATGGTCATCTTGCTAGAAAGAACTCTTGGGTAACAAATTTTGGTAAGTTTCTCGATCCTATAGCAGACAAATTATTAGTTCTATCTATTTTAATTGCCTTTACTGGTAAAAATTATATTACCGCATTAATACCTATACTTACTTTGGCGAGAGATTTTGTGGTCACAGGTCTAAGATTATTGGCTGCTGAGCAAAATGTCGTAATTGCTGCAAATAAGGGTGGCAAAGTTAAGACTTTTGTTCAGATGTTAGCAATAATTGCAACCTTTGTTTATGCAATTATGTACCCATATCACAGCCTAAGTAATATTGAGAATGTCGCTTTCTTTTATTTATATAATATTTTATTGTGGCTTTCTCTACTTCTTGGAATTCAAAGTGCGTATGAATATATAAAAGAAGCTAAGCAATATTTAAAAAATTAGCTTCATAATGACGATTGACTTTTTCCTAATTAAAATGTAAATTATATTATTAATGATTATTATAATTAGTTATGGGATTCGGAGGGCATATGACCGAAGTTGAAATTTTTGATAAAGTAAGAGAAAAGTTATCAGAATTACTTGATGTTGATAAGAATGAAATTGAAATGGAGTCATCATTTATTGATGACTTAAATGCAGATAGTTTGGATATAGTTGATCTAGTTCTTTTGCTAGAAAATGAATTTGAATTTCAGATTCCAGATGAAGATGCAGAAAGAATCAGAACTGTCGGTGATGCAGTAAAATATATTAAACAGAGCTTCTAATACACATATAGAAATTGTATTTTGGTCAATTTTTTCTTTAGTTTGGTATCTTGATGGGTCAATGTGATTTATTCTTTGAGTGAATCACATTGACTTTTATTATATAATCTACTGGTTATTGAAAGGATTGTTAATTGTGTATAAGTATTTAGATAAACTTTTGAATAATATAGATTATATATTTAATGATTTACATATACTTGAAGAGGCAATGACTCATAGATCGTATAGTTATGAGAAGAAACTAGATTATAATAATGAGCGTCTTGAGTATCTAGGTGATGCCATTTTAGAGCATATGATTAGCGAGTGTCTTTTTAATAATTGTGAGGGATTTTCTGAAGGTCAAATGACAAGACTTAGAGCTCTGATCGTAAGAGAAGAAAGTTTGGCTATACTTGCAACGAATATTGGTATAGGCGATGTGCTGAGACTTGGTAGAGGTGAAGATATGAGTGGTGGCAGGAAACGACTTTCCCTTTTGAGTGATGCATTTGAAGCCCTCATAGCTGCCGTATATATTGATTGTTCTAAGTATATGAATTCAAATAATAATAAATTTGCTTCCTTTTCACGAACCAAAGAAGTTTTTATGCCAATGTTTACTGAATTAATAGAAAGTGCGATTGACGGTCGTCTTATCTATGATTATAAAAGTGCCTTGCTCGAAAAGGTTCAAGAAAATGAGAGTTTAGATACGATTGAGTTTAAGGAAATCGCGCGAAGTGGTCCAGATCATAGTCCAATATTTACTATGGGCATATTCTATCGTGGGGCTTTGATAGCGAAGGCAAGTGGCAGAAGCAAAAAAGAAGCGGAGCAAGAAGCTGCAAAATTAGCAATTGAAAAATTTTAGTCGGAGTATAACTAATGAAGTTTAAGTCTATAACCCTACAGGGATTTAAATCTTTTCCTGAAAAAACAACAATTGAATTTCACGAGGGAATTACTAGTATTGTTGGACCTAATGGTAGTGGTAAGTCTAATATAACTGATGCTATACGCTGGGTGCTTGGTGAACAAAGTGCCAAGACTCTTCGTGGGGCTAAGATGGAGGATGTTATATTTAATGGAACTGCAAATCGCAGGGCGCTTTCTTATTCTGAGGTTACACTCGTGATGGATAATTCTGATGCTGCTCTTGATACGCCCTATGAGGAGGTTGAGGTTAGAAGAAGACTTTATCGTTCTGGTGAAAGTGAATATGCATTGAATAAGAGTAAATGTAGGCTTAAGGATATTGTTGAGTTATTCATGGACTCTGGAATTGGAAGAGATGGGTATTCTCTTGTTGGACAAGGAAGAATAGATGAAGTCCTTAGTACGAAGTCAGAAGATAGAAGAAATATTTTTGATGAAGCAGCTGGAATTGCTAAATTTAGAAGTAGAAAAGAAGAGGCAGATGGCAAATTACTGAGGACAGAACAAAACCTTCAAAGAGTTCAGGATATTCAACGAGAGATAGAGCTACATCTCAAGCCATTAGAAACTCAGGCAGCAAAAGCTAAAAAAAGTCTTGAACTTAAAAGTAAGTTGTCTGAATTAGATAAGAATCGTCTTTTCTATGAAATAAGTGAGCACAAAAATAATATCATTAAGCAGACAGACAGATTTGATATTGCTAAGCAGAATCTTTTGGATAAGAAGTTAGAACGCGATAATTTTGTTGCACAAAATGAAAAAGAGAAGGACGAGTTAAATAGATTAAATAAAGAGCGAGAAGAAGCAAGACTTGAGCGAGATAAATTCCAGGATGAGCTTAAAAATATTGAATTTCAATTAAAGTTAAAAGCCGATTCAGTCAGTAGCAGTGAGATAAGGGAAAAGGAATTATTAGCTGATATTGAGAGAGAGCAGAATAGAATTAATAAATTAAAAAATGAGATTGCCGAAAATAGTTCGGGAGATATAGGGATATCGGAGCTTCAAGAGGCTGAAAAGTATTTTTCTGATAAGGAAAATGAATTGAGTCTCAAAGAAAAGGCTTGTGCTGAGCTTGGGCAAGAGTTTAAATTGTGCGAAGAGGAACTTAGTTCTATTAGAAATAAGTTGCAAGCAGTACAAAATGAAATTAGTAGCAAAGAAAATAAAATCGAAACAATTATCAGTTTTCAAAATACTTTGGACGAGATGCAAAGTAGCGACAAAAATAAAGAAAGTGAACTATCTAGGGAGTTAGAAGACTTACAAAAGAGTTTCTCTGCTATTGAAGATGAAAAAAAGAGAATTGATGATGAAATAAAAAATCTTAGCAATAAAATTAATGAAAATAAAATTAATAGAGAAGAAGCGAATCAAAAAAAGAGTCTTCTTATTTCTAAATTGCGTGACTGTGAATATAGATATAAATCTCTAAATGAATTAATTGAGAATAATACAGGTTTTCAACAGTCGGTTAAATCACTATTAAAATATGTTAAAGATCATAAGGTTAATTTTGATAAGAAGGATATTTTGGGTCCTCTTGCATCTTTGATCAAAGTAGAACAAAAATATGAAAAGGCTATTGATACGGCTCTTGCTTCAAATTTACAAAATATTGTTGTTAAGTCTGAAAAGACTGCTAGTGAGCTCATAGAGATATTAAGAAGAGAACATCTTGGCAGAGCAACATTTTTACCTATAGATGCAATTAATGCTAGGCCTGTGGAAAGAACTATTATTAATCAGGCTGAAAAAATTAATGGTTTTATTTCGCTTGCTTCAGACCTGGTGGAAATTGAGCAAGATCTTTCAATTTGCTTGACTTATAGGTTGGGTAGGATTTTTGTTTGTCAAGACATGAAGTCAGCGCAGCTTTTGAGTAAGAGTTTGGATAGACGTTATCAAATTGTTACGTTGGAGGGTGATTTAATTGCCGCCGGTGGTGCTATTACTGGTGGGTATAAGAATAAAAATAGTCAAAGCTTGGGACTTCTCGAGAGACAAAGAGAAAGAGATGAGTTTCTTGAGCAAATTAATCTAATAAATGTGGACTTAAATAAAATAAATGAGCTTGAGTTAAATTATCTTAAGATAAAAGAGGATATATCTAGGAAATTAGATGAACTGCTTTTGGCTCAGAGTAAAAATAAGTCTGAGTATATCACTATTGAAACTAAGCTTAATTTAGCTAGAAATGAATATAAGGCTCTTATTGAACGTATGGGTAATAATGATAAGGAGCGTTATGATCTAGAAATAGCTGAATTAAGACAAGAGATTTCAGATAATAAAATTGCTTGTGATGACTATCAAAACTTAATAACGAAGAAACAAGAGCAATTTGATATTTTGTTTGAGACAAAGACAAAAGAAGACACAGAATTGAGTAAGCTCAGAAGCTCTTTTGAAGAGGCAAGAGTTAATCTTACTATTTTCCGGACTGAACTTAAGAATAAACAAACATTAATTGAGTCAAAAAAGGAAGAGGCTGATGAGCTAGGGCGATTAGTTTTTTATAAAAGTGAAGAGCTTTCTAGACTTAGAGCTGATATTACAAGAATTTGTGAAGAGTGCGATGCTTTGAAAAAGAGTGAAGCTGAGTTTGCGGTAGCTTTTGAGAATAAGAAGCAGAATTTTGTGAAACTAGATGAAGAATATAAAGAGGCGGAATCTAGTAATGCCGATTTTTTAATGAAGCTATCGGAATATGTTAATGAACAAGAGGGGCTTCAGAAGGAGTGCATAAGGTTAGAGACTCAATTGGAACAACTGAAGAATAGGGAACGTGATTTTTTAAATGAGTTGTGGGAGTCTTATGAACTTACCTATTATGATAAGGATAAATTTGATATAAGTAATTTTGATTTAGTTGGAGCAAGAAAAGAAATAAGGGATCTTAAAATGGAGCTTACTAAGCTTGGTCCCGTTAATGAAAATGCTAGTAAGGAATATGAGGAACTAAAAGAACGACACGAATTTATATCTAAGCAGCACGAGGACATAATGGCGGCACGTGTTGATTTGGAACAATTGATAAATTCTATATCAGATGAGATGCGTCAGCATTTTGAAAGTAGTTTTAGTTTTATTAATGAACAATTTAATGATGTGTTTCAGGAATTATTTGGCGGAGGTTATGCTGAATTAGTTTTAAGCGATGGTGATGTTCTTGAGGCGGATATCCAGATTAAGGTTTGCCCGCCAGGTAAAAAGTTGCAAAATATGCTTCTATTGTCTGGTGGTGAAAGGTGTTTGGCAGCTATTGCGCTTCTATTTGCAATACAGAGATTAAAACCAACTGCATTTTGTGTTCTAGATGAGGTAGAGGCAGCATTAGATGATGCTAATATTTTTCGTTTTACAAAATATCTACAGAATTATGCTAGAAAAACTCAGTTTATAATTGTTACTCATCGAAAGGGGACTATGGAGTCTGCGGATAGAATTTATGGTGTGAGTATGCCTGAAAAAGGAATATCTAAAGTTCTTTCGCTTAATTTGGAAGATAAGAATAATTTTGTTAGTTAAAAGGATTGGGTATTTATATGGCTTTTTTTGATAAATTCAAACAGGGAATGAATAAAACTAGAAGTTTTATTCTTGAAAATATACTTTCTACGCAAGAAGATCAAAATTTATATTTAAATGAAGAACAGATTGATGAGCTTGAGATGACATTAATGCGTACTGATATGGGAGCAGACTGTGTTGATGAGCTTATGAATGAGCTTAGAGAAAGACTTGAAAATGACAGAATTAGTCTGAAAGATGTTTTGGATTTTCTTAGTTCAAAAATAAGAGAGATACTTGGTGAATCACAACATTTGAGATTGAATCCCAATAGACTTAATATTATCTTAATGGTTGGGGTTAATGGTTCGGGCAAAACAACAACAGCAGGAAAATTAGCGAAGCGTTGGATTGACGAAGGAAATAAAGTGCTTCTTGCGGCCGCAGATACTTTTAGGGCTGCAGCAATAGATCAACTTAAGTATTGGGCGGATAAGACGGGAGCTGACTTTGTTTCTCAGCATGAGGGAGCAGATCCAGCGGCTGTAGTTTTTGACGCAATCAAGGCTGCAAAAGCGAGAAATTGTAATGCTGTAATTGTAGATACGGCAGGTAGATTGCAAAATAAGAAAAATCTTATGCAAGAGCTACAGAAAATAAGACGAGTAATTGACAAGGAAGCTGCAGGTAATATAACAAAAACAATTATTGTTATTGATGGCACCTGTGGACAAAATGCAGT
>JAEZWR010000003.1 GCA_023420115.1 Bacillota bacterium
GGCTTCAGCAGAGCCGGCATCTGCCAGCTGGTAAACTGCCGCAGCGCCCTCGTCCTCATCGATCAGGCCACGGCCAGACGCTGCGTTTGCAATCCCCGAAGCAGAAGAGACTTGCTCCAAAGAACGCGGGGCACCCTCAGCGTCTAAGACCATTATCTGACCCAACTCGCCTGCCCAACCAGAGGCCGCTACGACCTCACGATTTAAAACGAGGACGGTCGCAATGCCCGTTCCTATGGCGACGTAGAAGAAGTTCGCCAAATCTACGCCCCAATGACCCTCTGCCAAGGCGCCTGTGCGCACGTCGTGGCCAAACGCCACCGGCCGCCCACAGGCTTGGGATAGTTGGTCGCGAACAGGGAAGTCTCGCCAGCCTAGGTTTGCTGAAAACACACCGAGGCCAGCGGCTTCATCCACTATGCCGGGCACGTCCAAGCCCACCGTGTCGATAACATCAGCAGGCTTGATGACGCCATCACGGCTCGTCGCTTCACCGTTTGCAACTAGGGCGTCATAGTCAGAAATGATGCTCGCCAAACAGCGCACGAGCTCCCCCGGATCGTTGGGGGTCGGGACTTGTTTGGGTATAAGAACGGAACCATTTTCGCCAACCAGACCACACTTGATAGTGGTTCCACCAACGTCGAGGGAGATCGCGTAGCGCACGAGTTTTACTCCTCGTCCAAAATGACCGAACGGCTTAGGTGACGCGGCTGATCGGGGTCAAGGCCACGAGCCTCGGCACGTGCGACAGCTACACGCTGAGCAATAACCAGATCTGCCATGGGATCAATCTCAGACACGTGCAGTTCCGCACCCGTCTGCGCGATCTGCGCATCCATGCCCTTAGGAGCAGGACCGAAGATCCACACTAAGCGGCCAGGCTCAGCAATAGAGATCGGGCCATGGCGGTATTCCATCGCCGGGTAGGTTTCCGTCCAAGACTGGCTGGCCTCACGCAACTTCAAACCAGCTTCGTTCGCCAGGCCGATCGTCCAACCCGTGCCCAGGAACGTGATCTGGGTGGCGTCAATCCAGGATTGCGGGATTTCAAAGTCCAAAGCCTTCTTTGCATCCTCAATCGCCTTTTCCACGTCATCACCCAACGTGGCGCGCATGAACGCTAGTGCGGAGGTCGCAAACCGGGTTTGCACTACGGATTCTTCATCGGCGAAGTCCAGCACAACTTCATAGTCAGCGAACGGAGCAGCCAGGCCTTCGCCCACAGCCGTAATCAATACAGCGTTGCGTCCCGCGTCCTTCAACGCTTTCATAACGTCAATGATTTCAGAGGTCGTGCCAGAACGAGACAAGCAGACTACACGATCGTAATCACGGTCTTGAGGGAATTCCGTAGCCGTGAAAGCGTCAGATACACCCTTGCCTAACACTTCGCGCATACGCGTGTAGGCTTGCGCAATGAACCAAGAGGTGCCGCAACCGATAACTGCAATAGACTCCCCATCTTTTGCTAAGGGGCCTGTTTGGTTTGCAACTTCAACGGCCTGCGCCCACACGTCAGGCTGTGACGCGATTTCGGTGCTGGTTTTGCTCATTTCCTTTACCTTTCCTCCATTGGTGCGGTTTTGGATACGTGTTTGAAAAACTTCACACAGCGATTTTGATAAATTATGATTATATGAACACTATAACCATCAAATTAGATCGTTGGAAGTGTAATTTTGCCAAAGAAGGCAGGGAATGAATCAGCAGATCTCGATTTTATTGATCGAATCTGATTCATTGGGCTAATTTTGTGTGTTCCCTGGAGGAAGTATGAATCGGCAAGAGCGGTTATCCAATCTCGCTGACCTAATTGTCGAACGCGGAGCGATCCGCGTGGAAGAAGCCGTAGACGAGCTGGGAGTATCTCCTGCTACGATACGCCGCGACTTGGATACTCTGGCCGAACAGCAACTGATCATTCGCACACGTGGAGGTGCTTCGGCGAACCCGTCCTCGGGCAAACTGCCTTTACGTTACCGATCTGTAGGTCAGCCTGAACAAAAGGTTGCAATTGCCCAAGTCGCTACACAACTGGTGAAGCCAGGCGATGTGATTGGTTTTAATGGTGGCACGACGACGACTTTGGCAGCCTACGAAGTGGGCGTGCGGGTCAGTGGTGATGACGAGTTTGCCGATGGGATAACGCTGGTTACGAACGCGATTAACATTGCTAACGATTTAATTGTCCGCCCCCGCGTACGCGTGGTAGTTACGGGTGGTGTAGTGCGTGCTCGTTCTTACGAGTTAATCGGCCCGTTATCCGATTTGCTATTGCCCTCTATCAGCATGGACACTTTGTTCCTAGGTATTAATGGAGTCGATTTTTCAACCGGCATTTATGCCAACCATGAGGGCGAAGCCGCCGTCAACTCAGCCTTAGTAGCATCCGCGCGCCGTGTTATCGTGTTGGCGGATTCTACGAAGTTAGGCCACACGGCCTTCGCTCGCATCGCGCCCTTGTCAGCCGTATCCATGGTGATTACAGACATGGACGCCAACCCCGCCCACATCCGGGCTCTACGAGCCCAGGGTGTTGAAGTCATACAAGCAGGACAAACTGAACGCGTCAAATAGGAGACCAAATGACCAGGCAAGGTCGCGTAACACTCCCCGTTGAGGTGGGTATCGATGATGAAGTACGCCAGCTCATGCAACGACTGGGTGCGGATGCCGTGCGCAACTCTGATGGCACCGAGTTGCCTCAACTTGTCCACGAACTAGCCGCCAAGGTCTATTCCACTTACTTCCCCGCCAGGGGTAACCAAGAGTGGGCACTGGCTCACCCGGACACGGTGACGAATCTGTTCGTACAGTCCCCGCGCAAAACGGCGCTGGAAAGCGACCTCACCATTGA
>JAEZWR010000042.1 GCA_023420115.1 Bacillota bacterium
TACGATATTTCTGAATTAGGCTTGTCCGAGGGAGCCGTGAGGGGGCTCGTGACGGGTGCTGTTGATGTGCAAATCCTCAACCGCCTGTTGGAACACAGGAATTTTCCCAAGCTGATAGATTTGATACGGATTTATTTTCAGGACACGGCGGCAAAGGGGATAACAGCAAGAAACCAGCTTATCGAGATGGCAACGGCTTCCCTGTCCGACCTGATGAAAGAACACCCGGAACACCGGGCGAAAGCAAAGCAGGATTTACAGCTTTTGAAGCCCAAAAGATGGGGGAACATGAAGCTGAGATTGAAAAAATCAAAAATGTATTCCTTGCAAGCCTGTGGGACATTAAGAAAGACATTGACAACGGGGAACAACCGTGAGAAACTGTGACCGCCGCTATGTTCCAAGCCATGCGGGACGCATTGGCAGAACAGAAGCAAAACCCGCTTTCCATTGACGATATAACGGCGATGATAGCCGGACAGATCGGATAGCTTGCACCGATGGATGAAGAAACTGCCAACCTGTTCCAAAAGTTGTTAAAGAAAGTGATTAACCAAAAAAATGACTGATATTTTATCAGAGAAAATTACAGTAGCAAGGGAGGATAACCATGAAAGAACAATGGCTGGAATGGGCAATAGAATTACAGAGTCTTGCACAAGCAGGATTGACCTATGGAAAAGATATTTTTGATAGAGAACGCTATGAAAGGATACGGGAAATTTCTGCTGAGATAATGGCATATAAGACAGATATACCCGTTCAAAAAGTGAAAGACCTTTTCTGTAATGAAACAGGATACCAGACACCAAAACTTGATACCAGAGCCGCTATTTTTCAAAATGGAAAAATTCTTCTTGTTAAAGAGAATAGCGGAAAATGGTCACTTCCCGGAGGTTGGGTTGATGTAAATGTGTCTGTCAAAGAAAATACTATTAAGGAGGTCAAAGAAGAAGCGGGCTTAGATGTAACTGCTGATAAAGTGATTGCAATTCAAGACCGCTCTAAACATAACTTGCCAGTATATGCTTATGGAGTATGTAAAATATTTGTACTTTGCACCATTATCGGAGGTGCCTTCAAAGAAAATATAGAAACTACGGGCTTTGCATATTTTTCAGAAAATGAACTGCCGGAACTGGCCACGGAAAAGAATAATGAAGAGCAAGTAAAAATGTGTTTTGAAGCATATCGAACCAAAAACTGGTCAACTCTTTTTGATTAGACCGAGGGAAAAGGAGGAACAGTTTTATGGGTTATAAGCAGATAGTTTTTGATGTAGACGGAACTCTGATTGATACAGAATATGCCGTAATTCATTCTTTGCAAGATACTATAAGCGCAATAAACGGAAAGATAATCTCCGATAAAGAATTAACATTTGCTTTAGGGATTACTGGCGAAAATGCTTTGCAGCGTTTAGGAGTGAGCGACATAGCGTC
Organism: Bacillota bacterium; assembly: GCA_023420115.1. GTDB lineage: Bacteria > Bacillota > Clostridia > Saccharofermentanales > Fastidiosipilaceae > JAEZWR01. Next base: position 1,443 of record JAEZWR010000042.1, read on the forward strand.
AGCACTATCCATGTGGGACAAGAACATGGAAAAATACAGGGACACGATTACTGTATTTCACGGGATAAAAGAATTGCTTGAGACTATTTCGGAATTAAAATTAGGCATAGGCATTGTTACCTCTAAAACCCATGAAGAATTTAGAAGCGATTTTCAGAAATTTGATATATCATCTTACTTTGAAACCGTAGTCTGTGCTGATGATACGCTACAACACAAACCAGAACCAGACCCGCTTTTGAAATATATGGAATGGACAAAATGTCAAGCAAATGAGTTACTGTACATTGGCGATAGTATCTACGACATGCAGTGCGCTAAACATGCAAATGTAAACTTTGGATTAGCAAAGTGGGGTGCTGGAAATAGAGTGAATGCTCAAAAAGCATTCTGTACTCCTTTTGATTTAGCCAAAAGTCTTGCTTTAACAAAAAGCTAATACTTGATACAAGCAAGTAGCAAAGCCCTAAAATGGCTTCCCGCCCATTTCAATTTTTAGAAAAGGAACGCTCCAAAATCAGAAAGAGAGCGGTCAAGACCGGGTGCAAACCCGTTCATTTCAGTCTTGACGGTTGCCCGCTGTCCTGCTATTTTTCCGGGAGTGCGGCCACTACTTCGGGACACTTTGTCCACAAGTCGGAGCGTAGGACGAGGGATGGGGGCGTTCATATACCTGCCGCCGGTCTCTGAAAACAGCCCGTTTCACGGTCTGTTTTCGCCCTTTGTAAAGTTTGGCGTAGCTATCTTCTTTAGAGGAATAATCGTTCTAAATATATCTCTCTCCTCAAACAATGGATTTTCCCCTGAATAAAGCTGTGTGTATTTATAGGTATTTCGCATTCCTGAGCCAAGTTCATCTGCAAGTCCTATTTCTCTGAAAACTTTAGATATAGCAGGATTTTTAGGAAAAGGCTCAAACTTTTGCAAATCCAAAGCTCCTAGTCCATGAGCCAAATTACTGTTTTCAATCGTAATCTTCTCGTCATCAATAATCATTTTCGCAGGGAAGCCACTTGAATAATCTCTGTGGGCTAATGTTTGCACATTAAAATAAATATAAATCTTAAATAACGATCGAATCATTAGCCGATAAATTATTGCCACAAAAGATATGAAGATTAAGTAAAAATTCTCTTGTATCAAACTTCTAGTCACGCCTACGTCCAAACAAACGCAACAAATACAAAAACAGATAAATAAAATCTAAGTAGAGCATAAATGCACCGTAAACTGCGATAACATTCAACTGTTCCTCTTCGATATTCTGTCTATAAAGCGCACGCAGGCGGAATATATCATAGGCTGTATAAGCGCTAAACACCACCACACCAAGAATACTCAACATTATATCCATACCTGTGCTATTCAAGATTAGAATATTAATGAACGTCATTATGGTAATAGCAATCAGACCACAAAACAAAATTCTACTCATCTTACTCAAATCTCTTTTTGTCACAATTCCATAAACACTCATCGTAGCGAATAAAACAGCAGCTGACAAAAAAGCCATCCAAATGGTATGCATGGAGAACGCAATAGCAATAAATGAAAATTGAAAACCATTCACTACGGAATATAAAGTAAATAGCAAAAGCGCCATCGGCGTATTCGCACGGTCTATCATCACATCAAAGGCAAGCACCAAAGCGAGATATACGAACAAAGGAATAAGGAAATTCCAACCTCTCGACATATTAATTGAAAAGGCTAGCATTTTAGGACTATGAGAAACTAAGAAAGCAACCAATGCTGTGATAGCTAGTCCTGAAAACATGTATAGAAATACACGCGATAAATATCTCTGAAAATCCGCCATATATACTGGTTTGGTTGAGAATTGGGAACGGTCATAGCGATTCTTAGGTTCTATATACTGCATACAATATCCTATCTATTATCATTACATGACGTAAGTTAATTCATCTAAAATTGAATATAAGTTCTATTTACTAAAGTATATAATGTAGTAACTATAAATTCTCGTTTGAATAGACATTTTTAATTTATTTAACTTTATTTTTTATGAATTCACTCTTTTTATAATAAAAAATTTTAATATTAAATATTTATAGTCGAAAGAAATTTTCTTGATTTGATCTCATTATTTCAAGATTTATAATTTAACTCAAAGCCTTAAATGAATATTAATTTGCCATTTTATTTATGTACCTCTAGTCACACAAAAAAGGGAGCTGACCTAATAGGTCAACTCCCTTTTTCATTTTGACATTTTAATATCTTTTTATTTGCTTAACTTTTTTCTGCGTACAACTAGTATTGAAGCTGCTGCGAGTAATATTAGTCCATATGCTAGGTTTGCACTCTCACCTGTCTTGGCTACATTTCCTGCTCCCTTTCCAGGCTTGCCTGCTCCACCTTTGCCATTGCTGGGTTTGGCTACTACCTTGCTTGTTGCATCTGTTTCTTTACTCTCAAGTGTTGCACTCTCTGTTGTTGTCGTGCCTTCTGTTGTTGTAGTTACTTCCTCTTTTGTTGTTGTCGTTGTTGGCTCTGTTGGTGGGTTTACTACAACTGCATCTCTTGCTAGTAGAAGTACTGGTACATTTATGCTACGTGTAAATTCTTTTGTAGCTACTCCTTCCACTTCTACTGTATATTTGGCTGGTACTACAGGGCAACCCTCTTCTGCTTCTGCTTCAGCTTCGGCAACTGCCACTCTCTCTCCGTTGACTGCAGCTGGTGTTTCCTCGAGTTCTGGAACTTCTGCTTCTTCTCCGTCTACTACCTCTGGAACTTCAGCTTCGTTCACTACTTCTGGTACTTCTGCTGGTGCTGGCTCTGCTGCTACTTTCTCTGTCTTTGGTGAAACAATATTTACCACTGAACCATCTTCTAGTTCATACTTGGCTACTACCTTGTCTGTAAACTCAACTGACACTAGCTTTGCTTCTGCCAATTCTGGGAAGATTGCTTTTATCTTTGCATCTACTTCTTCATTTGTTGTTTCACATAGACCTGTATCTTCTTTTCCTTCTGGATACTTAGCCTTTAGTTCTGATGCCTTTGTATTTGTTTCGAATCTTACATCTACTTTTACAAACATTGATTCTGACTCTAAGCTGCTTCCATTCTTGGCTGCTTCGTTCATCTCATTTTTCTTCTTGTTCAAGTTTGTTAGCATTTCTTCATTAACAAGAATTGAATGTTTGTATCCTTTGTTATTTTCGATTCTTACTGCTCCAGCTACTTGTTCTTTTGTAAAGTCTGGGCAATTTACTGAGCCGTAGAGACCTGCTGTTTTGAGCGTTACATCTTTATCTCCGTCATATACCACTGGTACTTTGACTGTCCATGTATGCTCTTTTCCATCTATCTCTACTTTGACTTTGACATAAGCTGTACCATCTTCTACTTTCTCAAAGGTCTTACTTATAACTTTTACCTTATCTCCATTAGGTACTACTGCTCCTACAGCTTCTTCTGCTGTTACTGTCTCGCCTGTGGCTTTGTGTATCTCTGTTATTACTAGGGCATCGTCTTCCGATACTACTGGCTTACCATCTTCTTCTGCCTTTTTATTTAGAGCATCTTCTAACTGCTTGACTGCATTGTCTATTTGCTCTTGTGTGGCTGTAGGATCTTTTAGTACTTTCTCTAGAATTTCTTTTGCATCGATTGCTGCCTTGTCTGCTGGCTTATTTGGATCTAAGTCTGCTGGCACTTTTGCTAAGACTTCTTCTGCCTTGCTTCTGTCTGGAGTAACCTTTGCTGTTGTTGGGTCTGAGTCTTCTTTTCCGTCCTGACTTACTGTTACTGTTACTTCTGTTCCACCTGGGATATTTCCTCCTAGGTCGATTGTCACTGTTCCGTCTGGATTTAAGCTGACTCCCTCTCCTACTATGTACTCTGTTTTCTTATCTCCTACTGTAACAGTTATCTTATCTCCATTTTTCAATGGGCTATCTTCTGAACCTGGTTTTACTGTTACTACTGTTGAACCACCCTTATTTCCGTCGCCTGCTGTTGTTGTTATATCTACTACTGGCTTCGTTGTCTTATTGTCTACTGGTGGTACTTCCTTGTCGGCTTCTTCTTTTGCCTTAAGAGCGTCCTCTAAGGTCTTAGTGGCTTCGTCGATGTCTTTCTGAGTTTTGTTATCCTTTTCTAAGACCTTCTCGAGTGCTTTCTTGGCATCGTCGACAGCCTTATCTGTTTCCTTATTAGGATCGAGATTTTCAGGAACTTTATTAATAGCTTCATCTGCCTTTGTCTTATCTACAACTGTTGTTGTAGTGACTTCGTCTGATGGGTCTTTGTCACCCTGTTTGGCTGTGACTTTGACTGTTGTTCCCTCAGGTACTTCGTTACCTAGGTTAATTGTTACACTACCGTCATCATTTAAGGTAGCACCGTCTGTTGTACCAACTGTGTACTCTTTTGGCTGACCATCTCCAACTGTAACTGTAATTACATCACCAACCTTGAACTTATCATCACCTGGAGTTACCTTGACTGTGGTCTTACCTGCTTCTTTATCTGTTGCAGGGGTACTCTCTGCTATGAGTGTTGGGTTCTTGGTCTTGTTGTCTACTGGTGGTATCACTGTTGTGCGATCTTCGATAGCCTTTTTCAATTTATCGGTAGCATCATCAACTTGCTTCTGTGTACGTTTGTCATTTTTCAGAACTTTATCTAGTTCAGTTTTTGCTTTTTCTATAGTAGCGTCTGAAGGATTTCCAGCAGTATCTAAATCTGTTGGAACCTTTGTGAGCTGATCTTTCGCCTTGCTATCATCTACTGTCACAGTAGCCTGAGTTGCATCTGAAAATTCTTTTTCACCAGACTTATGTTTGACTTCTACAACTGTACCATTTGGTAATTCGTCACCAAGGTCAATTACGAATGTTCCGTCTTTTTCCTTTGGTATTCCATCGCCACCAACAGTATATGTTTCTTTCTTTTCTGGCTCGGTCTTGATTGTGACTTCAATTTTATCGCCATCCTCAATACTTGGATTACCTGTAACCTTGAGTACCGAACTTGCTTCAGTCTCACCGTCTTTGGCGGTATTTGTTATAGTGGCTGTTGGTTTTTCTGTCTTGTCAGCTGGTTTAGCAGGTCCGACATTCTTTTCCGCCTTGCCAACAGTCTTATTTGGCTCACGGAACTTGACTACAACTTTCTTACCCTCTACGAGTGGCTTATCTAAGTTTACACTGTATGTACCATCACCATTGTCTGTGATTTTTTCAGCTGGGACTTTTTTACCGTCTACTGTTACTTCGACTGTTCCTGTAGGTTTATCTTCGCCATTCTTAGGAATTGTTACCTTAAAGCTTGATTCACCTGCATTTAAATCACCAATTTCTGGAGTTGCACTGGCACCAGCGTTTGGATCTGCTGGCTTGACGACGTTCTCAACAGGGATCTCGACAGGATAACCATCCTTGTCTTCGTACTTGAGCTTGCCATCTTCGATGGTGGGGTTCTTAATCTCACCTTGATCGACAGCATTGCCAAAGTTAGGATCATTCTCCTTCAGCTTATCGATTAGAGAATCTTTTTCTTCTTTGGATAAATCATTAGGATCGTTAACTTCTACCTTATTGGCAGGTTCATAATCCTCGTTGTATTTATCGCGAACTTTATCGACCTTTTTAGGTTGGGCGATTTCAGGTTTGTTATAGAGACGACCGCCGTCAAAACCGTCTGACCAGAGGGTAACTTTAACGGTGTCTACTCCAGGCAGGATATCGTTACGTTCTTTGTTAACATTTGGAGCTTCGGCCATGACTCCCTTAAAGGGGGCATCTTCGCTCACTAATTTAATGTTATTACCGTATTTGTTGGGTTGTTCTGTGCGTTCGAAGATCTTACCTACGATTAATTCGTAGTTACCATTTTCATCGGAGATGGTTTCAGCGATTGAATATTGTGCGGCGTCGCCGTTATACACCCATAAGGCAACTGTTCTGTTCGGTAGAGTTTTACCAGTTACACGCTCGCCGTAAATACCAGTGAATTTTTCGTTGGCTTCTTCGGGATAACCGACCACTGGGTCTGTACCACTGAGCTTCATAACACCGTTGCCGGCATCAAATTCTTGAATTTTATTACCGCCTACGCCCTCTAGCTCGTCACCGTCTTTTTTGCCGTCACCGTCTGTATCATCATTACAGGGGTCACTGCCAATGTAGAATTCTTCTCTATCCTTGAGACCGTCGTTATCGGAGTCTTTGTCCAATTCATCAGCTAGAATATGAGCACGGACGTCAGTAGTACTACTGTCGTAGCTATTATAGACAGCTCCAACCAAAGTCTTAGGTGAAGTATTGCCATTTTGTGTGCGTTCAGCAATCTTATTTAAATCACGAACTGTGTTAAATGTTATTTCAATGATAGCATCTTTACCTAAATTACTACCACTTGATTGTGCACCATTGGTAGCATATCTAAATGCATAATAATGACCACCATCGGGAATAAAATAGTTATAACGTTCATGCCTACCATTATATTCTGCTGGTACACCAAAACCCTGGTTCAACCAGTCATATCTGAACACTGTATTTTTGAGTGCTTCAGGCATTTTTGCCTTTTCTTCTGGGGTTAGGGCATCGTAACCCTTAAACATATCTAAAGCCTCTGAATTACCAAAATCGACTCTAGACATATCATTGTTAAACAATCCACTTAAAGGAACATCCTGATCATACAAGGTAGTCATATTGCTATCACTTGCAGATTCTTCAAAATTATCTGGTCTACGTGTGACCTTTACATGAATTGAATCACCATCTAGTGTAAGGTCATCAGATAAGAACCATGAAAAATATGGATTAGCTTTATAGAAACCTTGTCCTAAAATCTTACCATTTAAACCACGTGTGTTGAAAATTACACGCCATGTCTGCGTATTCTCTGCTGGATTTTGATTGACAAGCTCAACCATAGCTGAATGCATAACTGTAGCATTGGTTTTATTGGGATCGTTATAAGTCATAAACTTATTCTGAGCATCAATCTTCTGAATCCCAGTATTTGGATCACATTGATCAGCCGCAGCTGCTTCGTCAGCCAAAATCAACCTTGATGGAACAGCCGTCATCAAACCACATAACATAGTGGTAGCGACAGCAAACGACATCAAGCGTTTACTTAGCCCACGTTTCATCATGCCAGACTTAAACTCTTTACGAAGTTTTCCTAACATTTTTTCCTCCTAAACTTATCATTCTTTCTGTGCTAAAAGCTTAGTAGCATAAAAAATATATTACATATAAAGTTTAAAGTACTACTTACTGCAATTATACGTAGCACTTTCAAAATGTAAATTAGTGTTTTTTTTTTTCACTATTTTTCGATTTGGAAAAAGAACTGTTACAGAACCCCATAAAAATATGATTATTAGAACAAGATTTTAAACAAACCCTTTGTTAAATACTTAATACATTCTAACGTAACAAAAATAAAAACTATTCAAAAATATAAATATAAACACATATATGTAAAATAATAAATTATTTTACACTGAGATTTATGTAGTATCTTTTACCCTATACTACATATTAATTTACACATAAATATTCAATAAGAATACAGCACATCACCATTTCAACTAAGATGAAGCCAAGCTACTCCAATCCACTTCGTTTACGCTTATACCCCATACCCCAAATTCTCATCTGATCAATTATTGGACTTAAACTTTGCCCTAGCTCAGTAAGCTCATACTCAACCCTCGGTGGTATTTCAGGATACTGTCTGCGAGTAAGTAAGCCATCCTCCTCCATGGATCTGAGATTCGCTATCAAGATTTTTGCACTTATCTTGCCAATAGAAAACTTAAGCTCACCAAATCTTTTCGCACCACTAAATAAATCTCTCAAAATGAGAACCTTCCACTTATTATTCAAAATATAAACTGTTGTCTCAACAGGACATAAAGGAAGCTCCTCTAACTTGAGTGTCTTTATATCTCCCATTCTCATTCCTCTCTTAAGCAAATGACAATTTAAATTTTTATTCACAAAAATCACAATGGTCACTATTTGGTAATTAGTATCTTTTGGTATGTATAATTTATCTCACAATAGCAAACAAGCTAAATATTTAAATCTCTAACATAGCATCAATTCAAAATACTTATTTAGTTTCTATTAGTATCTATATATGCGTATTTTAGTCATCGGTGGACATGGAAAAACTGGAACAGAAGTTTTAAAGGAAGCTCAAGCCCGTAATCATGAAGTCGTGGCACTAACTCGAAGAAACGAAGCCGTTGCAGCTGGCAAACAAATCGTTAAATCCGTTTTTGACCTAAATGCAGAAGATTTAAAATCATATGACGCAGTCGTCAACACCCTAGGCTTCTGGACAGAAGATACCCTTCCCCTACACAAAAAAGCTATGCAGCATCTTTGTACTATACTAGCAGGAAATCAAACTCATTATGTTGTTGTAGGAGGTGCTGGAAGCCTCTTTGTAAATAAAGAACATACTGTGAAGCTTGAAGAGACCCCAGACTTTCTCGATTCATACAAAGCAGTATCAAAGGAAACAGGCGAAGCTTTTGAGGAATTAAAGAAGCATAGCAATTTAAATTGGACTTATATTAGTCCAGCAGCAGACTACAGAGCAGACGGAGAAAGAACATCTCGTTATGCTCTAGCTGGTGAAGAATTCACCTTGAACGACAACGGTGAGTCCTACCTTAGTTATGCTGATATGGGACAGATTGTTCTTGATATTATTGAATCTGGAAAATATACAAGACAAAGACTTAGTGCATATACCAAGTAATTATTCGCAATATAAGTAAAAAACCCCTCAATCCGCAATCTACGGATCGAGGGGTTTCTTATGCAAAAATAAATTAATTAATGGAAGGTCTAAGCAAACACACTACAGACTACTTCGCTTCTTATTATCTTTATATAAGTCAATATATCTTTTGCCAAACATTATACCTGCTAGAAAAAGTGCCAAACCTAGACCAGAATAAAATATGGCAATAAAAAGATCGGAAACAAAAGAAAATTCCTGAGCCCAATACCTAATACTTCCTAATTCTCAGGGAATGCTTTTTTACCATATTAGAAAAAATACAAAAATAGAAAAGACCAAAAACGAGAAAAGAAAGTAGAATATTAAGTAATTTAATATTATTTTGATATGCTAAAAGACCCAAGTGTAAAATATTGAATCCAGCTATCGCCCAAACTATAGCCTCTATTAGTAGTAATGTGTAATTCTTAACTTTCATAGATTTTCCTCTAGCTAATGAGTAATATCATATAATCTCTTCATAATATAAGTATAAAAAGACCTGTATGGACAAATATCCACACAAGTCATTCAAATATTTTACTAATTATTTTTATAAAGATTATATAGGCTAAAAATCAATCCAACTATCAGCCCATCTCAATTTTTGTCTCACAATAAATACAACGATACACACCCTTTTCTTTATCTGTCAATTTGAACTTTTGCGGTAGATCCTGTTCTATTGTACTTATACACCTAGGGTTCTTACAAACAAAAGCTCCTTCAAACTCCTTAGGCAAGGTAGGATGTATTTTTTCTATTCTTTTTCCATCTTTAATAATATTAATCGTAATTTTAGGATCAATGACAGCTAAAATATTAAAATCCATCTCGACAATTTCTGCTATCTTCAAAATATCCTTCATGCCATATTTTTCACTACTGGCATTTTTAATGATAGCTACCTGACAGTTGCGTTCTGATAACTTGAGATAGTTATAAAGTTTCATTCCCATTCCAGCTCTTATATGATCTATAACTAAGCCCTCTTTGATATCTCCAATAATCATATTTTTACCCCCAACATTTTCATAATCAATGCCATTCTTATAAATTTACCGTAGCGAACCTGTCTGAAATAAGCAGACCTAGGATCATCATCAATTTCTACTGCAATCTCATTAACTCTGGGCAGCGGATGAAGAACTTTCATATCAGGCTTTGCTTTTTCAAGCTTATCGGCACTTAAAATATAACTATCTTTCAGACGGAGATAGTCCTCTTCATTAAAAAATCTTTCACGCTGGACCCTTGTCATATAAAGAATGTCAAGCTCGTGAATCGCTTCGTCCAAACTACTCATTTCCACATAATCAAGCTTATTCTTCTCCATAATTTCCGACTTAATATACTCTGGAACCTGAAGTTCATCGGGAGATATCAAATAAAATTTTATATTTTTATATCTAGACAAGGCAGATATAAGAGAATGCACCGTTCTTCCGAATTTTAGGTCACCACATAAACCAACCGTCATATTATCCAGACGATTCTTTTCCATACTAATTGTCAAAAGATCAGTCAAGGTCTGAGTAGGATGATTGTGACCACCATCTCCAGCATTAATTACCGGTATATTAACAGCTTGACCAGCAACAAAAGGAGCACCCTCTTTTGGATGTCTCATAGCAATAATATCTGCGAAGCATTCACAAGTTTTTGCCGTATCTCTGACACTTTCACCCTTGCTAACAGAACTGGATATTGCATCGGAAAAACCAATCACTGAACCACCAAGATCGAGCATTGCAGCTTCGAAGCTGAGTCTAGTCCTTGTGGACGCCTCATAGAAAAGAGTAGCAATTTTCTTTCCCTTGCAAGCCTCACTATAATGTTCAGGTCTAGCAATAATATCTTTCGCTAGTAAAATAAGCTCATCAATCTCTTCCTTACTTAAATCTAAAATATCAATTAGATCCTTCATCAATTCACCCCTATAATTATTAAAAATAGTAATTAAACACTAAGTACGTACTAGGCACTCATCAATCACAGCACGAACACCAAGTACACCATGCACACTAAGCACTCACTGCGCAGGTTTAACAACATTAATCATATTAATGCAATTCAACTCCGAAACTATCTCAACTCTATCCAAGACTCATCAGAGGGATTTTCTCTAAATTTTAACAACGCCTGTCTATCGCTCTCTTTTATATAAGCTTTCTTCACCGCCACATCCAAGGCTAAATCAAAATTTGATAAGGACTCTAGACGAACATCCTCGCTATCAAAAGCCTTCTTCGCTTTTTCCATCCCGTATGTGAAAATAGAAACCACAGCCAAAACTTCAGCTCCAGCCTCTTTTAATATTCTCACAACTTCAAGCACACTAGATCCCGTCGAAATTAAATCTTCTACAACAACAACCTTTTGTTTGGCAGCAACTTTCCCCTCTATTTGCTTATTTCTACCATGATCCTTTGCCGATGCCCTAACATATCCCATAGGAAGATTAAGCCTTTCAGCAAGAAAAGCCGCGTGCGGTATGCCAGCAGTGCTCGTTCCCATTACAGCCTCACAATTTGGGAACTTCTCTTTTACCATTTCTGCTAAAAAGTCTTGAACCTCTCTTCTTTCATCAACATAACTAAGTAGTAGCCTGTTGTCGCAATAAATAGGACTTTTTATCCCACTAGCCCAGGTAAAAGGCTCCTCTGGTCGCAAAAATACTGCCCCAATATCCAGTAAGATTTCTGCAACTCTCTTCCCTCTTTCACTCATACTATACCTCCGCATCTAGCATTAAAAATTCTATGTACATTTCTAATATTTAGTAAACAAGTTCCCGAAATAAGTTCCGTTACAGGCCTCGAAATAAGTCCCATTACGAGCTTCGTTCGCATAATAATTCTCACTTAATTGACATCTATAAAATCTTCACACGCTCTTATATAGGCATTAAGTGGCGAAGCTGCCGCCGTAATAGGTCTTCCCATAACGATATAATCACTTCCCGCCTTGCGAGCTTCTTCTGGGGTCATAACCCTCGCCTGATCTCCTTTGGCATCGTCTTTAAATCTGACTCCCGGTGTAACTGTCAAAAAGTCTTTTCCGAGCCTCTCATGGACGGCACTAGACTCCAAAGGAGAACACACCACCCCGTCAAGACCAGCCTCTTTTGTCATGGCAGCATAATGCTCAACAACCTCTTGAATATCTCTATCTATTAATAAATCTGCTCTCATTCTTTCTTCATCAGTAGATGTCAACTGAGTGACTGCAATAAGTATCGGCCTCTCTCTGTCCATACCCTCGCAGCCTCTTTCTAGTCCCCTTAGAGCAGCCTCCAACATTTTCTTCGTTCCAGAAGCATGTACATTAACCATATCAACATTCAGCTTGGCTAGAACTGCCATTGCAGACTCAACGGTATTTGGTATATCGTGTAACTTAAGATCTAGAAAAACTCTGTGTCCTCGCCCTTTAATCTCACGTATCAAATCAGGTCCAGCCGCATAAAAGAGTTCCATTCCAATCTTAAGGAACATTTGCTTATCATTTGGGAACTTATCCAAAAATTCTAAACAAGTCTCCTTTGATGGAAAATCACTAGCAATAATTACATCCTTACCCATATTTAAACCTCCATATCAAAAACGCGGGAAGCGCTTTTTATCTTTTAAAATTATTAGCTGCTGAAATACACTCACTTATATTCTTAAACCCATATTTATCCAAAACCACAGGCAAGTCTTCAATTATTTCTTTACACGCCCAGGGATTAAGCAAATTTTGAGCTCCCACTTGAACGGCATTCGCCCCTGCCATCATCATCTCAATGACATCTTCTGCAGAGCTAACACCTCCCATTCCAATAATATCTAGGCTACTTGCCCGCCTAACGTCATAAATCATTTTTAGGGCTATTGGGAAAATTGCAGGTCCAGATAAGCCTCCACTTACATTAGCCAAAATAGGTGCTCTGCGATGTTTATTTATTCTCATCCCTGTGACCGTATTTATTAGAGAAAAGCCATCGGCACCAGCATCTTCACAAGCCTTGGCGATTTCGACGATACTTGTGACATTAGGAGATAATTTCATATATACTGGCTTCTTTGCTACCTTTTTTACTGCTGCTGTAATCTTTGCAGCCATTTTTGGATCAGTTCCGAAACTCATACCGCCACCGTGTATATTGGGGCAACTTATATTTATTTCAAGTATGCCTACTTGTTCGGCACTATCTAAGATAGTTGCTGCTTCTACATAATCATCAATTGAAAACCCGCTGATATTTGCTATCACTTTTTTCTTATATACTTTTGCTAGCTTAGGTAATTCAGAATCTACAACTGCCTTTGCTCCCGGATTTTGAAGTCCAACTGCATTCAAAAGTCCTGATGCTGTCTCAGCTATGCGCGGGCATGAATTGCCATATCGAGCTTCGATTGTTGTTCCTTTTAATGATATAGATCCGAGAATATTTAGATCATATAAATCACTGAATTCATATCCATAGCCGAAACAACCACTGGCTGTTATTATTGGGTTATCCAAATTCAAACCAGACAAACTCACGGCTAAGCTATTTTCCTTATTTACATCAAAATCTTTTCTCATTTCCACACCTCACCAGATTAGCTCATCTATTTCAAAAACTGGACCCTCTTTGCAAATGCGCTTGATCCCTGTTTTCATCTTATGGCTACAACCCATGCAGGCTCCATATCCACAGCCCATTCTTTCTTCTAAACTAAATTGCCCCTCTATCTTCTTTTCCTTAAGGACGGAGAAAAGGGCCTTTAACATCGCTTCTGGTCCGCAGCTATATACATAAAAGCTCTCACGAGTTCTTATATCTAGGTCTTTTATATCTTTTATGTCTTTTATGTCTTTTATGTCTTTATCTCCTAGCTGCTTAGATAAATTATCACGCAGTTTATTAGGCAAAATCTCAGAAGCAAAATAGTCTCGCAAAATATCTGGTAGGAGCATTTTTAATCCGGACGAGCCATCATCAGTCGCCCAAACTACCTCTGCACCGAGCTTCTCAAAATCATTTATTAGAAAAATATCTTGCTTAGATCTATATCCCAGACAAACCAGTGGCTTTTTACCCCTATTTATAAGATGCTTGGCTAAAAAAAAGAGGGGAGGAATACCAACCCCGCCTCCAGCAAGAATCACCTTCTCATCAGTAAGACTCTCATAATCAAAGCACTTGCCGAGTCCTTCCAAAATTTCTATTTTGGCTCCTATCGGGAGCGTGGAAAGCGAAAAAGTGCCCTCGCCAAAAATTTTCATTATGAGGCGAAGATAAATTTTTCCATTATCGATATAGTTGTCACATACTGATATAGGTCTTCTCAAATAAAAACCATCGACCTTAAGATTGACAAATTGCCCCGGCTTATGAAGATATTCATCGCTCTCAAATTTCAGTTGAGCATTATCTTGGGCAATTTCACTCACTAATAATAAATCATAAATAGAAGTTGCTATTTCTCTTTTATTTTCTAAAATATACTGTCTCTTATTAATCATAAAAAACTCCAAATAAGAATCGTATCTTTAAATATCTTTAAGTAGTCAAATAACATTTGTGATAAGTCTAGGCGAAAGATATCAGCGTAACTATAGTTCTGCCCTTACATCACTTATATATTTGGCTTCTTCTACAGATTTATCTGCATATGCCACTTTTCCTGATACTAGAGTCAATAAGCAACGACCCATAACTTTCATTCCCTCAAAGGGACTCGCTTTTCCTTTACTTAAAAATTCGGAAGAATCGACTGTATATATCTCATTTAGGTCATATAAACACAAATCTGCCACTTCGCCTATGTCAAAGGATCTTGGTATGCCTAAGTTGTTCCATGGTTCTTTTACTTCGTTTAGTCTAAATCTATCAACACTTCTAAAACTCATCATCGCAATGAGATGTTCTAGTGTTATGACACCAGTCTGAACAAGGTATGTGTAAAGTATTGGAAATGAAGTTTCCAGACCCACTACCCCATTTAAGCATTCACCCAATTTTCTACTTTTTTCTTCTTCGGAGTGTGGAGCGTGGTCAGTAGCGATACATAAGATTTCATCATTTCTCAATGCGTTTATTAATTCTATTTGATCAAGCAAAGATCTTATCGGTGGATTCATCTGAAATCTACCTTCATCTTTTAGATTCATATCATTGAATATAAGATAATGTGGAGCCGTTTCGTATGTGCAATCTACACCTGCTTCTTTTGCCAATTTAAGGTGATTTACACTGGCTCTACTTGAAACGTGACAGACATGATAAGAGCCTTTGCAAGTCTTGCAAATTTCCAAATCTCTTTTGACTGCTTCGGACTCTGACAATGGATTATTTCTTTCCTTACCATTTAGCTTCGCATATATCCCATCATGAACATTTCCTTTGCCAGATAGCTCATTTATTTCTGCGTGGGCAACTATTACTTTATTTACTTCCTTAGCAGCTTCAAAGGCTTCTTTCATTATAGCTGGATTCTGTACGCCCCTGCCGTCATCGGTAAAAGCTGCAACATAAGGTGCGAGAGCTTTTATATCCACTAATTCCTTACCTTCTTCGCCAACCGTAATGCTCGCATACGGAAGAACATGGACTCTCGCCTGTTCCTTAATTAAGTTCAATTCAATTTCTAAATTTTTTAGACTATCTGGAACTGGGTTAAGATTAGGCATCGCACACACAGTGGTAAACCCACCCCTAGCAGCTGCCATGGATCCACTCTCTATCGTC
The DNA here is from genome assembly GCA_023420115.1 of Bacillota bacterium. Classification (GTDB taxonomy): domain Bacteria; phylum Bacillota; class Clostridia; order Saccharofermentanales; family Fastidiosipilaceae; genus JAEZWR01. Next base: position 16,954 of record JAEZWR010000042.1, read on the forward strand.
TCCTTGTATGAAAATCCTGGCTCTCTAAAATGAACATGTATATCAGTAAATCCAGGGAATAGGTGCTTCCCCTCTGCATCAATTCTTATAATTTTATACTTTCTTAATTCTCTTATTTCGTTCTCTGTCATATGTTCGCAGAAAAAAAGCAGATCCCCTTTTTTTAGAAAAGAGTCTGCCTCTATATCTCTCAAGAAATCATTCGAGAATGTATTGTCTATATAATTATCGGAATTATTATTTAGGTCATCTCTATCAATTAAGCTAAATATTCTGCCGTCCTTAATACATAGGTCAGCGCTCAGCCATTTATCTTTATAATAAACTACAGCATTATAGAAAATGATTATCTCTTTCATACCTATTCCTCGATATCTTACTTATTGAAGCTCTACTTAGACAAAGTCATATATAGAACAACAATATAGTTTATGTAGCTAGAAATTAAGGAATCGTCCAGATATCGGATATAAGGTAACAAAAGACATCAGACGGAATTAAGAATCGCACACAAATATAAAATGTTTATTGCTACTACCCGTCTATCCAAGAATCTTCCTTAGCTCCCGGCTAAAATTTAAAGATACTTTTTAATTTTTCAAAGATTATCATATGTCTTTCTGGAAAACAATAGTAATCAAGGATTTTTTGATTTCTGTGTGAATTTGCAGATTCTTACTTTAAGTTTGCTAAATCTACAGTTTATGACATATGAATCATTCCAACTTATTTGTCTATTAAAAAAATCGATGATAATAGTTGAACCATTGTCATCGACCTATATTTAAATTCTTATCTTCTTTGGGAAACGCCCCATTTATCTGCGGCTTATCTTGCTTATATATATTCCATCTTTCACTTCCACTTCTAACGATATCGTTTTGTTCTAGGTCTAGAATAAAATCGTATTATGAACATGCAAATATTTTATTTAAAAAGCTTTCTAAGCTTTTAAATTTTTTATTTCACCCAAAACACAGCCCCCAAATAGCAACCCCAAAAAACGAAAAACGGAATGCAGCCGCAATAAGCAGACAACATTCCGTTTAAAACTATAATGAATATCTTCTCAATAAGAGAGTATTCCCTTACTTAGAAACCTTTCTCCTTGCACAGACCAAACTACAAGATAACAATATAATCAAAGAAGCTAATATAGCAGTGTAGTCTTTTTCACCTGTAGCTGGCAGTGCCTGACGAGATGACTTATTTCCTCCACCTTTATTATTGACAAACTTACCTTTGTCTTTACTAGGCTCCTCTTTTGAAGACTCAAGAGTTTCAGAAGACGATTTAAATAACAAATTGATACTATCCGTAAGCCTCTCAATATTCTTTTTAAGCTCATCTTCATCTCTTCGTCCCGAATTATAAACTAAAGTTGCTTCTTGAAGTGCTGCATGGAACTGATTATAAACATCCTCAGGATAGCTATTCTGCATTGGTACATAGGCATTTCCCCTAGATATCAAACTAGCTAGCACAGCTCTCAGATTATCAATATCTTGACCATTTTCGTCACCACCTACTTCTGTTGGCTCCGTCGGATTGGCAGGCTCTGTAACTTCAGTGGACTCGGTAGTTTCAGTTGATTCAATCGGCTCCGTAACCTCAGTAGTTTCGCTTGGTTCAACAGACTCAGTTGGCTTTGAGACATTCTCTTCATATGGATCAAAAAGGAAATTGTACGTCTTTATCTCAGCCTCAGCAGAAAACACATAGTGTGCTTCTTTATATTTCTCTCCATTAGCCGTCTTATTTTCAAAAGCTAAAGAATGATCAATCAAAAGCTCTGTCATCTCAGGATTATTGGCAATCGCCTCTGCCAACTTATCTCTTATAAGCTCTCCATCTTTACCTTTGACTTCGATACTTCCAAGATACTCGTATCCTTCGATATCACTAGCATTCGAATCTTCTTTTCCCTCTTCAGCCACTTCTTCCCCTTTTTCTTCGTTTAGCGACTCAGCTTGTTTATCTTCAATATTTTCACCCTCGTTTGCTAACCTATCGCCGTAATGAAGATCTTCACGCTCGGATAATTTTTCGAGTTCTGTTGAATCAAGCTCAATCTCATTATTAGTAGCTCCCTTGTCATCAAGGTCTAAAATATCAGACACGTTTTTATCAGCATCTATTTCAGAATTTGAATCTTCAGAGACTTCCATCTCCTCATCAATTTCTGCCAAAGCTTCCGCTACATTTTCTTTCTCTGTATCTACTACATTTTCCGTAGCTTCTTTATCTTCCGCAGACAAAATTTCACTCGAGCTATTCAAACTCTTGTCATCGTCATCAGCAGTAACTAAATTATCCGCAGCGTCACGCTCAGCTACAGAGCGATCTTCCACACTTACTTTTTCATCTTCCATTGCCGCTTTTTCTTTATTATCGGCACTTATCTTTTTATAAATTTTAGCAGTAACAGTGACAAGCTCATCATCTTCTACACCTGTCTCCTTGAGTGACTCAATAAAATTCTTCAAGTTTTTCTCTGCTTCTTTCAAACTTTCTGCAGTTTGATTCTCATCATTTAGTGCCTGTTCAGCAGCTTTTATCTTTTCGTCCAAGTCCTTTAGCTTGTCTTCAGATAATTTTAATTCGTTAGTATCTTTCAAATTTGTCGCTGCCTCTATTGCTTCTCGCAAGTCTCTGTGCTCAGCTTTTTCGTAGATTTCAAATTGTAAATCTACGTTTTCTTCGTTCTTGAGTTCAAATATTTTGCTTCTGCTTTTGAGTTCAAAACCCAGCGGGGCTTTGTCTATATCAGCAACATATGTTCCTGTACTCAATTCTACTGGAGCATCTAGATATTCGATTTCACTCACTACTTTTCCACTGATGGGATCTGTCAAAGTCAGCTTATGCTTATTCGCAGAATAAATTTTAGCTTCGGCATCAATAAAATGAACTGTCAAATTAGCCTGACCTTTCATAACGAATTGAACTATCTGCCTATCACTTTCTTGTGAGCCTGGAGTTTGGATTGTGTAATAAAGCCTGCCGGCTTGTTTATTATCTTCGGTTAAGAATTGATTGTAGTCTATATCGCTTAAAGTTACTGGACCAGATTTTTCGATAACTTGTGTGAGCAAGGCTTCTCCCTCGCTCTGCTCTTTATAAACTCTAATTGTGCTTCCATCTTCTATCCATGTGAAATCAAGTGTACCGAAACTTTCTTTTTCAGGATTAGGTTTGGCACTTACTGCATTAATAGGGAGCGGTGCTGTCTTTGGAAGTTCAGGCGTTTCAAACATTTGCCATTCATAAATACGAATTGCACCCCATGGAGATCTGCCGGAATCCTTGATTTCAAGTTTCCAATTTTGTGCAGTTATAGGTTCTATTTTAAAATCGCTAACTGCATCTTGAATTGTATTATCTATATCTTTCGCTATCTTCCAAGTACCACTTTCATCTTGATACTGAATATTGAAAGATACCGTGTTCATATTTTTTGCTTCACCGCCCATCTCAGCATGCTCTATTCTCACTCGCTGAATAGTTTTTGGCGAGCCTAAATCTATAGTCATCCAACCACTGCCTCTATTACTTGCGCACCACTTCGAATTACCTTTTGATGTTCCGTCGAGAGCCTTGTCTGCTGGTTCAGCATCATTTGATGCCGACACGCCAGTTACAGTTGCGCCTAGTGCTACATTTTCTGTATCTACACGGCCGAGCATTGAGGCACTATCTCCAACATTCATTGGCCAGACAAAGTCTATTGAACTTTTCTCACCTTCGACTCCATACTCATTAACAGGAGCGACTAATATTGAAGTTATATTGTCCTCTCTGGCATTTTCTTTTGTTCTAGTTATCTGTCTTATGTGGAAAAGATTATTGACACTCTCCCCGAGGAAGATCTGTTCACCATCTTTGTTGACTTGATACACATTGTATCCTGTGGCACCTTCCACTGCTTCCCAAGATATTCTCGCCTGTGCCATATCACTATAGTCAAATAATTTCTCATCAACACGCAGTGCTGTTACTGACTTTAACTCTTTATTAATTTCTTCTTCGTTCGCATTCAAAATAGAAATTTCACCCAAGTTGATTTGATATCCAGTCAAGGCAGTTTCATTCTTTACAACAAAAGCCAAAGCGTGAATCTTAGAGCCACTTAAATCAGCCAAAGATATTTCCTCTGTCGTCCATTCGCTGCTACCTTTTAATGAGAATTCTTTTAATGTACTCGTTCTATAATCAGCCTCGGTAGATATTGCAACAGCGATATCCGCACCTTCGCCACCCTTATAGGTCACCTTTAATCTGCTACTGTCCTTAACATCTAAGTCAGTCGAATAAAGCATAATTTTATTTTCAGAACCAGCATCAAGATTTCCGTAGAATTTTAATGAGTTACCACCATACCAAACATTATCAAAATCATAAGCAGCCTCTATTCTGGAACCTTTTTGATCTCTTATCCACCATCTCCATGTTGGCATGATGCTCTGTAAGGAACGGTTATGCCACTCACCCTTTCTAACTTCCTTACCATTCTTATAGAAATTTTTACCGTGGCCTGCGACAAATCTACTTATAAACTTATCGCCGATTATCGATGACTTATCTGCGACAAATCTCGCCATACCTTTCCACTCAGCTGAATCATCTGCCTTTGATGGATCTCCTTGCGGACCTGTATAAAACATCTCTTCTTCCTTATAGAATTCGGATGGAGAAGCTGCTGAACCCATAGTTCCATTAGGTGCGTACAGTGCTATAGATAGTCTCGCTTGCTTGTTATTATCAAGAAGAGTTGGCAAATTCGAAAGTCTTGTCTTGTAGCCTCTTTGTTGCACCTCAAGTCCGGCATAAGCATCATATGGATCTCTACCCAACCCATTCATCGTATTGACAGTTTCTTCGACCTGATACGAACCCCAGTTATAGTTCATAAAGAACTCATCAACTGCATATATACCGTCATCATCCGGTTTTACCCATATATCGTTCTTTGAATTAACGGCATTCTGATAATTGACACTGCCGCTGTTTGCCATGGAGTCATACCAGCTTATCTTAAGATCATGACCTTTGGACTTTGCATACCTTTTAAAATGCTTGAGCATCTCGGCTAAATTTTTTGAATCCTGTTCAGTGCAGCCTGAGGTTTCCTGGTTAAAAAAGTACCCATCGAAACCATAATAAATTGCAATATCCGCCATTTTCTCAGCAAATTCCTTACTGCACATTTTACGGAGTTCAGCAATTGAATCGGAGTGTCCTCCACCCCATGGAAAACCAACAGTTGCATATACAGGAACACCATTTCTGTGAGCAGCATTTACAACATCCGGTGACGGCAAGGCAAATATACCCTCATCTGTTCCAGCCCAAAAAATCAACGAGTCCAAAAGTTGCCAGTTATCAAAAGCATATACATTAAAATCATCTCCACCATTTGAACCAGCTTGATCGTGGTTCCACGACATAATGGCACAGGATGTAATTCTCGCTTTTTCACTAGCAAGAGGATTAATTTTTACTCCCTGAAATCTTTTGGCAAGTGGCACAGTTGCTCTATTGTATTTAGCATCTGGATCCTTCTCCGGATCAAAAGCCATCATGGTGTCATACCTAAATGCAGGTGCTAATGGCAGCAAATTAAGCTTCCTATGATAAGCTTCATTCACTTCGTCCGTTCCATCACCGTTTACAGCAGCATTAATCTCAACACTTCCTCTAAAAAAATGAGGAATCAGAGAAAAAGTCATTGCCGTAGCTAACAAAAGTGATACAACAGTCTTTCTTCCCTTTCTTAACATCATTCTTTCCTCTCTTCTTTATACTCACCATTTTTTACTTTTTGTATTCAGAAAAAATGGTAAAAAAAGATAAGAGACAAGTTGAAACCTATCTCTTATCCTTATATCACTATTTAATTAGGAAATAATTCCCATTTTTTTAGCACGTTCTAATCTCTTATTGTCTATCTCAACAAGTTTCTTAAGACCTAGCTCATCCAATTCTTCAACTAGCATATCGATATTTTCTATATCTTCTTCTCCTAAGATTAAACTTGCTGCAATTTCTTTGGATCTCGTATCCAAATCCGTGCTTAGCATTCTGATTTCTTCCATTTCTTCCTCTTCTGGAACAGGAAGATAAATATTTTTATCCGTTGGTACATAATCAGGCCATGTCTGATATTTATCCTGATATGCATATTTGTCTGGTTTCAGAGTAGCATCATCTGATACGAATGGTGGATAGCGTCTCTTGGGGAAACAACCACCATTTGCCCACAGATAGTCACCCATTACAATACCCTTATCATAGGCTTCATCATACGCATCGTGCAAGGCAATCGGTAAAATCCTTGGAAGATCTCCTTCCATAACATAGGTTTCACCCTCTATTCCTAAATATGTTAACTCTGCGTAACGATCAGAAGAAAGCATATCGAGCAATCTGGCATTAGCATCGTCATCTGTAGCATGTGATGTAAATGACCATCTGCCCCATGACATAGTACCTGGTTCAACTGTAATCAAAATAGGATCGTTTTCGGTTCCTTTGAGTGGGTCAATTGCAAGATAGTTTGCATCCTTAACACCAGCTACAGAGGCCTCACTCCAAACAGCCATCGTATAACTGTAAATCATCGATGCCTTGTTATTCTCAACATTCTTATTTTCTTCTGTAGAACCAATAACTTGAGGATCAATTAAGCCTTCTTCATATAATTTATTGAGGAATCTAAAATAATCTTTTATTCCTTCTTGATGCCACGGAGAAACTATATCTGCCTTGCCATCTTGTATTCTCAATGACGAAAGAGAATTGCCGAGTCCAAACCAATTTGATACGCCATTGGCAAAAATACTAAAATCAATAGTTACAACTTCATCTTTGCTTCCATTGCCATTAACGTCATTCTCTTGAAAAGCTTTGAGTGCAGCCTCAAGTTCATCTATGGTCTGTGGCATTTCCATACCAACCTTTTTCAGCCAATCCGTCCTTATTTGTGCATTGAGCTGTGTTCCACTTTTCTCAGCCTTTGACTTTTGGATCTGTGAAATCCAATAAACTGAGCCATCCTTGAAGGTGTTTAACTTCCATGACTGATATCCTATTCCACCTTCTCCGAAAAATTTCTTGGCTGTGCCATCTCCTAACTCTGGCAAATTAGCAATATTTTTAATTTGTCCACTCTTAGCCATATCCAAAAGTGTCGCATCGCCTACAGTGTTTGTATTAGCAAAATCAGGCAAATCTGTACCAGTTGCTAATCTCGTTTGGATAGTGTTCTTATATTGCTCATCTGATACGGTCTCAATATCAAATTTGATTCCAAAAGAAGCTGCTAATTTTTCAAATTCATCCCAGATGTGATATCTGTGTCGTTCTGAGAGTTTAAATTTACCAGTTGATCCTTCAGGGGCCAAAACGTGCAAAGTCTTAAGTTCACCTATGTCCTTTGTTCCAGCTGAATCTTCAGCATCCGTACTTTCTGAACTTACCTCAGTATCTGAGCCACTCTCTTCACTTTCAGCCTGTTCAGTACTAGCAGATTCCGATGATTCGCTCTCTTCTGCATACAAGGCAGCAGGCAAAATCAACAAAGCTGCTAGCGAGCTTGCGATTACTGTCTTTAGTTTTCTTCTTTTCATACGGTTCACCTTTCTATTGAAACCAAATCGTACTTATATCGAGCATTAAAGAATGCTAAATACCTAAATTTTATGTGGTAGAGAACTTGCATAAAACTAACTAACAAATTTAGATATAAATTTTCTCATATTAGCTCCAATCAAAAGCACATCCGCGCAAATTCTCTCGCTTGGCACTTTGCACAAGTTCAAAGTATCTTATAGAACTTTTTCATAACACAATATAACACAGCTCCAGCTAACTTGTATAAAATAAGACTTTATTTTCTCTTTTTTTATAGAAATATTACCAAAAGTATCATTTGTAAATCTCAAACTCAATTTCTCTTTAATATTCAGAATATACAAAAAGCAGGTGAAATCCCTTTACAATAAAGTTAACTCACCTGCTATCTCTCCTATCTCACAAATAAAGAAAAAACTTATCTTTAAATATCTCGCCTAAAAAATTTATCAAAAATTATTTCTTTGACTCTTGTTTTTTCTTCTTAGCAGCTTCGAGTCTCTTGCGTCTTCTGAGCACAGCTGCATCCTCTTCCATTGCCTTGAGAGCCTCGGCCTCAGCCTGCAATCTCTTCTCTTCTCGCTCTTTAATTTCAGCAGCAAAAATATCTTCTAACTTCTCTGTAATCTTCTCCTCTGCGGCACGATTAGCACGCAATGAAACCTGTGCCATATATAGACACTCTCTATTACTCATACCAGCATCCATATTTAGTCTTATATGTTCAGGTATAAAAGCAAAGCTTGCATTTTTATTTTTCTTGGCCTCAAGGGTAAATAAGAAGGCAGTAAATATCTGAATTGGCACGGCAGTCATTGCTTGTTCTTCATTCTGACATTTACTATTAAAAAGCTTGACCACTCCATCCTTAATCTCAATTGTTCCCTCTGTTCCAACGATTCTAACATACGTATCAGATGTTGTATCTGCATTGTCCGGACGATAAAAATCGACTCTCACCTCAGCTAAAATATCATTTTCTAATTCAAAATTCATCATAGCTGCAGTTTGGAAATCTTTATAATTTTTATTATGAGCAGAACTTGTCAAGGCACTAACAGACTTAAATGCTGCATCAGAAAAGTATCTTATTAAATCTATACCTTGTATTCCAACCCTTGGAATCAAGCTTCCATATAATGACTTATCGCTGTGCCATGCTGGTCTCTTGCCTAACTTGTAACTTTTTTGAAGAGAAATCATACGCAAGATACCAATATTTTCTTCGGTCATCAATCTCTTGGCTGTATACATAGGTAGCTCGAAACGAAGACTCTGCATAGACCAATATACGCAAGATTTCTTCTCAGCTAATTTATATAGATCTAAAAGTTCTTTTTCGTCGAGAGCGAGAGGTTTATCACAGTAAACAGAAATTCCTCTATCGAGAGCTTCCTTGCTCATCGCTGCATGTTCAGCACATCTTCCGTCAACAACTAGAACATCCGGTTCCGTCTCATCAAGCATTAATTTAAGATCGTCATACATCTTAAGTTTGGGGTATATAAGTTCTCCAGACCACATTTCAATCACACTTGGGTCTTCTTCAGCATATCCTTTGCAATAAGCCACAACCTCGGCTCTTGGTTCGAGATTGTCCTGAATGTGTCTGAATGCGGTCAACGAATGACCTGATGTTCCAACAAAAGCAATTTTAAACATGCTCATTTCTCCCATTTCTCAGTATTTTAATTGACATTTTGTCATACTACTGACATTTTGTCGCTTAATTTTATAGCTTATTGCATAAGTTTAACACTATATTGTGAATTAACATAGTAGAAAATTAAAAATAGTCCTTACGATTTTATCTTCTATAAGGAATAACTATAAATTTTTTATAATAAAATTATTAAGTATTAATCCTAGAGCCTAGTCATTCTCGATTCCATATCGACACTAGAGCAAATGACCTATATATTTTGCCGACATATTTCCAAATAAAAATGAGCTACTTTATCTACCATAAGCTGACTCGAATCATCGTATAGAGATTAGTCAGCATAAATAAAGTAGCCCAAAAATCTTCTGTCTATATAACAGATCAAAAACTCAACAAATTAAAGACCAAAATACTCAATTGCATTGCTGAAGCAAATTTTTCTAACAATTTCACCAACAAATTCTAGACGATCAGGATACTCGCCATTCTCTATAAGTGAACCCATAAACTCACAGAGAATACGTCTAAAATATTCATGTCTTGCATAAGAGAGGAACGATCTAGAATCGGTTAACATACCAATACAAGTTGAAATAATACCCTCATTGGCCAAAACATGAAGATGCTCAAACATACCATCCTTTGTATCATTAAACCACCACGGTACACCGAGCTGCATTTTTCCACAAATAGGTCCTTCTTGGAAATTTCCAATCATGGTTGCTAAAGTACAAAGGTCGGAAGGATTAAGTGAAAAAAGCACCGTCGCGGGTAGCTCATCATTTTCAGCCATCTTGCCTAAAAGACTGTTGTAAGCCTTGGATATTCTTCCATCTAAAATAGAATCGAAACCACTATCCGCTCCAATCTTCTTAAACATTTTAGGATTATTATTTCTAATAGGCTGTACGTGTAATTCCATTGGCCAACCCAAACTGTGATACTTCTTAGCTAGATGTAAAATCAGTGCAGTTTGATATCCATCCAATTCATCCTTACTTATTTGATCGGCCCTGCCACTGACACCTTTCATAAACACTTTATTTAATTCCTCATTAGATAACTCCTTATATGAGTAATCAGAAAAAGCGTGGTCGCTTGCCTTGCACCCATGTTCAGCAAAATACTCCACTCTTTTATCGAGGGCAAGAAGAAGCTCATCGAAGCAATTAATGCTAAGACCACTGACCTTACTCAAGTCATGAACTGCCATATCATATCCCGAATTCTCTATATGAATAAATCTATCAGGCCTAAAAGCTGGGCGCACTTCTATATCAAAGCTATTATCATTCTTTATTTTGTCATGCCACTCCAAACTATCACAAGGATCATCAGTAGTAAATACAGCTCTAACCTTGCTCATCTCCATCATCTTTCTTGCAGTAAGGCCTTTCTTAAGTTTCTCATTAGCCATATCATAAATACGGTCTGCTGAATCCTCATCAAGGACATCATATATACCAAAAAATCTTTGAAGTTCTAAGTGTGACCAGTGATAAATTGGATTTCCTATTGCATGCGAAAGAGTCTTTGCAAAAGCTCTAAACTTCTCTCTACTATCTGCATCACCAGTTATAAATTTCTCATCATAACCAAAGGCTCTAAGCAATCTCCACTTATAATGGTCCCCTCCGAGCCAAGCCTCCGTTATATTCTCAAATTCGTGATCCTCGTAAATTTCCTTTGGACTTAAGTGACAATGAAAATCAAAAATAGGTTCATTCTTAGCATAGTTATGATAGAGTTTCTTAGCAGTATCAGTAGTTAAAAGAAAATCTTCATCCATAAACTTTCGCATAAATCACACCTCCGAACAATAAATTATTTTTCTAAATATTTTATACCATATTTTTCACGATAGAACTATGTTATAGTAGCTTATGGTTACTTATACTGTAACTAATAAATAGGAGGTACTGTTACCATGGGAAGCATTAATTTTAATAATTCTACACAGACCGAGAACAACGACATAAATAAAAAGGTTAATTTGTCAGAAAATAAAACAAATGTCGTATTTATCTTGGCCGACGATATGGGTGCCTGGGCAATGAGAAATGCTGGTAACCACGATGTCATAACACCTGGTTTAGATAGACTAGCTCAAGAAGGCTGTAAATTCAGCAATTTTTATTGTGCATCTCCAGTTTGCTCCCCCGCTAGAGCATCAATTATGACAGGAATGATGCCATCAACTCACGGAGTATATGATTGGATACGCTCCGGGTCAGTCGACAAAAGCACTCTACCAGAAGACTTAAAAACTCACCCTTATTACGCTTCAGAAGACAAGCCAATACAGTATCTTGCTGAATTTGAAACCTACACAGAGATACTCGCTCAAAATGGCTACGATTGCAGATTATCTGGAAAATGGCATTTAGGCGACTCCGTAAACGTTGACAAAGGATTTAGTAAAGTTTTTACCATAGCTAGAGGTGGTTGTTGGTATCACAAGGCTGACGTAGTTCAAGATGGTAAAATACATATAGATGATAGATATATAACTGATTTAATTGCCGAAGACGCACTTAAGAACATAGATGAACAAGCTAAAGAATATAAGGAAAGTGGCAAACCTTTTTATCTATCAGTCCACTTCACTGCCCCACATACTCCTTGGGATGAATTCGATCACCCTGAGGATGTATGGTCTATGTATGATGATTGTGAATTTAGTGCAACACCTAGTAGAGATCTACACCAGTGGCAACTAGTTAGCTCGGAGTGGCCACCTCCTATAGGAAAGGAGAATTTAGATATACTGGATAGAGCCGAAAAAGGTCTTGAAGTAGACAGCGAGAAACTCAATATAGCGAAGAAGAAGTATGCTGATTTTGAAGAAGGTCGCAAGGTACGTTTAAGAGGATATTACACAGCCATAACTGCCATGGACAGACAAATTAATAGGATAGTTGACCGTCTAGAAGAATTAAATGTTAGAGATAACACCCTAATTATTTTCATGGCAGACAACGGTATGAATTTAGGTCAGCATGGAGTCTGGGGAAAAGGTAATGGAACCTTCCCTCTCAATTTATATGAAAGTTCTTGTAAAGTCCCCTGTATCTTTAGTCTACCAACTCACCTGAACTCTGAAAAAGATATAGATGCAATAACGAGCCAGTTAGATATTTTCCACACTTTATTAGATATTTGTAATTGTCCTCCAGCAACTGAAAATCCATATAGACCCGGTTCGTCACTACTGGGCTTGATGCAAAGGAATACCGAGTCTGGTTCTGCAAATTTATCGAAGTCATACGAAGAATCAATATTATCCAGACCAGCAGTTGTTGTAGATGAATATGGTCCAAATAGAATGATAAGATTAGGAAATGACAAACTAGTCAAACGTTATCCTTATGGCCCTGATGAGCTTTATCAACTCGACAAGGATCCAGATGAAGAACACAATCTAATTCATGATCCCAATTATCAAGAGTTAAGATATAAGCTTGAAAATGAACTAACGGACTGGTGCAATAAGCATATGGATCCCAAAATGGATGGCAGCAGAGAAGCTGTTACCGGTTTTGGTCAATTATCAAGAGCTGGGCACAATGCGAAATCAAAACCAGCCTTTGCCGACCAAGATAAAGTTCGAGTTAATTTTCATATAGATTAATCTAAAATATCAAAAATAGTATATATGCTCCTATTCAATAAAATAAAGAATAGGAGCTTTTTTTTTAATCTAAAGAATATTACATAATATAAAAGGACCGACTCAAGTCAACTAACAAGTCAGTCCTTTATTTCCATTTGAATTCAACACGCGATGTGCTTTTTTACACACTTAACTACAAAAACAAGTGCTTAATCTCAGTCATCCGCATTTAGATCGTAGTTTATCTCACCAGTATAAGCATCTCTTAAAATCCTCTCCATATCCTTGACCTGAGGAAGAACAGGGTTAGCTGGTGAACATTGATCCTCATAAGCCATCATTGCGATAGGATGAACTGAATCCTCCCAAGCCTTTTCATCAATGCCCATTTCTTTGAAACTCATAGGTTGATTGAGACTTCTATTCAACTCGGCAATCGCCTTGGCATAAGCTACAACACCTTCTTTGGGGGTCTTGGCCTTGAGTCCTAGCGCCTTTGCAATCTCAAAATAACGCTCATCTGCTCTGTAATAATTGTACTTCGGCCATGTTGCCATTTTATTGGGCTTGGTGCCATTATACATAACAATATGAGGTAGAAGGACAGCATTAGTTCTACCGTGAACAGTATGGTGAATTCCACCAATCTTGTGGGCAAGCGAGTGTGATATACCTAAGAATGCGTTAGCAAAAGCCATGCCGGCAATTGTTGATGCGTTGTGCATTTTCTCCTTAGCCTCGTAGTCAGCAGCACCATTCTTATACGAGCGCTCTAGGTATTTAAACACAAGCTTTATTGCTTGTAAGGCTAAACCGTCTGTGTAATCATTTGCCAAAGTAGAAACAAAGGCTTCTGTGGCGTGAGTTAGTACGTCCATTCCAGTATCGGCAACAATCTGTGGTGGCACATTCATTACTAGCGCTGGATCAACAATGGCAATACTAGGTGTCAACGCATAATCAGCAACAGGGTACTTCTTATTATTAGCCTTGTCAGATATAACGACGAAAGGTGTGACTTCTGAGCCAGTTCCCGATGTAGTTGGAATACAGACCATTTTTGCAATTTTTCCAAGTTCAGGGAAACGGAAGGCTCTCTTCCTGATATCCATAAACTTCTGCACCATATCACGGAAATCAACTTCTGGCTGCTCATAGAACATCCACATTGCCTTTGCCGCATCCATTGGAGAACCACCACCAAGAGCGATAATTGTATCTGGCTTAAAGTCTCTCATAAGTTCAACACCCTTTTGGATAGTTGTGATATCTGGATCTGGTTCTACTGATGGGAATAGTTGATATACGACCTTATTTCTTCTCTTATCGAGTTCGTCTGTAACCTTCTTTACGAAGCCAAGGCTCACCATGGATTGATCACAGACAATCATGACACGATTTGTATCGTGCATACTGCGCAGATACTGTATTGAATCGCGCTCAAAGTAGATACGTGGTGGAACTTTAAACCATTGCATATTATTACGCCTTCTTCCGATCTGCTTAATGTTAATCAAATTGATTGCTGAAACATTACCTCCTACTGAGTTGTGACCGTAGCTACCACAACCTAGTGTCAGTGATGGTAAGAATGAGTTATAAACATCACCTATACCACCAAAAGTAGACGGTGAATTTCTAATAATACGTATTGCTTTGACTCTCTTACCAAACTCTGTGACTAATTCATCATTGTAACTATGAATAGCTGCAGAATGTCCGAGACCATAAAATTCTACCATCTGCTCTGAGAACATTAGACCTTCCTCTGTACTATTACTCTTAATCAAAGCTAATACAGGAGAAAGCTTCTCCCTAGTTAAGGGCTCATTTGGTCCAACTTCCTTACATTCTGCAACCACTACAGTGCAACGGCTGTCAACTTTAAATCCAGCCTGCTCAGCTATCCACGAAATTGGTTTACCAACAACATTTGGATTAAGCGTTGCTTCGTTGCAATTTGAATCTCCTGCCTTGCAATTAAACATAAATTGCTCAAGTAGTGTCTTTTCCTTTGCACTCGCAAAATGCACATGGTATGACTTGAGTTCTGCACAGAATTCTTTGTATATTTCTTTGTCAACAATAGCAGCCTGCTCACTGGCACAAACCATTCCATTATCAAATGATTTACTCATTACTATATCGTGAGCAGCTTGTCTCACGTTAGCTGTCTTTTCGACATATGCTGGAACATTACCAGCACCAACACCCAAGGCTGGTTTACCACAGCTATATGCCGCTCTCACCATTCCATTACCACCAGTTGCGAGAATGGTAGAAACGTCCTTATGATTCATGAGAGCCGAGGTGGCAGCCAAAGATGGTTCTTCGATCCACTGTATACAATCTTCTGGCGCTCCAGCTTCAACTGCAGCTTCGAGAACGATTCTCGCTGCCTCTATAGAGCAATCTTTTGCACTAGGATGAAAACCAAAAATGATCGGATTTCTTGTCTTGATACATATCAGCGACTTAAAAATAGTCGTAGACGTCGGATTTGTTACTGGAGTAACACCACAGACAACTCCAACCGGATCTGCTATATAAGTCAAACCCTCAACATCATTCTCTTCTATCACTCCGCAAGTCTTGAGATGACGCATTTTATTGACAACGTGTTCACAAGCAAAGAGATTTTTTGTAGCCTTATCTTCAAACACACCTCTTCCCGTCTCGTTAACTGCTAACTCTGCCAAATATCCGTGATGGTTAAGAGCTGCGACACTGGCCTTGCCTACAATATAATCGATCTTTTCCTGATCTAACTCTCTATATTTTTCCAAGGCTACTAATGCATTTGACACCAAATTATCGACATTGGCCTTGACCAAATTTTCGTCTACCTCTGGTCTATTCTTCTTCTCTACCTTGTTCTCTGCCATGAGATACCTCCGATCTTTGCTATGTTGGCAAATAAAATCTGATTCAATTAGCATTTAGTCTAGCATTTTTATTTCAATCAGATAGTTCAGTAAGCCACGGCTTACCAATAGTTAAATTATTATCAATTTAGCAAAAATTATCAAGACTTTATAACTACAAAATTATTTTCAAAAACTGAGTTTTTATTAAGCAATATAAACAAAATAATCTATATATCAAAAAGTCCGACCTGCCATACTATTATTCACAATTGATACTTTTCAACAAAAAAAGAAGCGAAATGATATAAACTCACTTCACTTCCTTTTATTCACATCACATCTATTATAAATTAGCCAATGTAATTATTGGTATAAGTTAAGATTAGCATCGTAATAAAAAGACCTAGCTGGGTCATATTCGATAGCCAATCTAAATCCGTAGAGTTTCATCGTAGAAAAATCAAAATTCAAACTCTTACCTGCCTCTCTTCTACCATGTTCCTCGTAAAATACATCACGCTGAATCTGTCCATTGTACAAAGTCCTGCCAATAGAAGCTGTCAAGGTATTATTATTACTATCAACAAAATACCAAGCAATTGTAATCACTGGCGAATTATATGGAGAAACCCAGTCTGCTCTATACTTACCATCCTCATTATAAAATTTGAGATCGACACCCTTAAACATATCTATTTCCATTGACGAAGTATATCTTCTTCTGAATTTTTGTGAGAGAAGAATATCTTTATTCTCTACATCGTAGATTACTCTTATTAAGCTGCTAGCATCAGCTAAGATATAAAATTCACACTCTTTTAGCGTATATTCAGAAATTTTATCCCTAGCTACTCCTGTAGCTAATCTTGTATCCACATACACTGAATCTTCATTGGGTAGCAAAGTAAAACCATTATCTTTGCCCTCATAAAAAATAATATCTTCATCTCCAGGCTTACTAAATATTAATTTCCAACCTGTAAGCACTTCAGACAATGGATTTTTAATTTTGATTGAGGCCAAATATTGTCCATTATCACTTTTATCATCATTGGTTTCGATTGCAGAAGTTTCAATTTTAGCTAATTTTTGTATAAGCTCTGACTTATATTCATCTGATAAGGTATTACTATTAGAATTCCAATATTCCTTTTCCTGAAACTCATAAGTTGGATTATTTAGAATTTCCGCAACAAATTCATTCTTAACTGAATTCGAGTCATCTTCCCCGCTGTTATCAGAGGTATTATTAATCTCTTCAAGTTCATCTGCCCTAATATCAATATTAGAAAAAAACAACTTGTCCCAAAAATAAGACCCATTTATTTCTTTCAAATTCCTATTAACAGAACAAATTCCACAAACTACTAATGAAATAGCAAGCCCAAAGCTAAAAATTTTAAGTTTTTTATTAAACAACTGAAAACAAGCCATCTTCTCTCCTGAGTTTAAGCTAGCCTAATAAAACACTTGTCTACTAAAACTAGCTTTTACATTAATTCACTTTAAATATACAAGACATGACTTTATCTTAACTTCACCACGACTCATTTTGACAAAGATTCGCAAATTATCTATTTCTTGTCCATTCAAATCTATTATCTTTTTATTGCCTATAGTAGTTCCATTATAGATTGGAAAATATTCTCCATTTCCAGTTCTAGTCTGAATAGTAAATGACGCTACTTTCTGACCATAGTCAAGATCTTCTTCTAATACTATATACCCTATTTTTTTCTTTTCATTAAACTCAAGATCTCTTATCCACTGATACTTCCCTACACCAATAGAATAAGATTCTTCCCTGTAATCTTTTCCACTAATAGCTAACTTACTGAATTCCTGATCTAATCTCTCTTTAAACTCATACAATCTTTTGACGTCTTTTTCTGCAAGTTTACCTTCTTTATTTGGTGGGATATTCAAGTTCAAAGCAGAATTATTTCCAACAGAATGAAGGTATACTTTTAATAGATGGTCAACTGAATGAGCTTCCTCTTCTTCATGATAAAACCAACCCGGCTTCATGGAGAAGTCAGTCTCAGAAGGGCAAAATACCGGTTTCTTTGAATGTAAGATCATTTCTGCTAAGCCTAAATCTGGATCAGCATCATTCAAGTGATAAAATGAGAACTCCGCACTATCATCATTTGCAGCTTCTAAATGTTTCTTGGCATTGTGATTGTCCATAGCCTTAATACCAAGTTCAGTATTTCTCACTTCATCATGTAAACAAGCAAGTTCTCCAGGAACAACAGACCATTCTGAATATCTAGACTTGCCTGCTTCATTGCCTATCCAATGGATGTCTGGTCCGAGATCGCTAAAAATAACAGCATTTTTTTGATACTTTCTCACAAGCTCCACATAACGAGGGAAATCATATTCTTGAACTAAACCATTTGGCCCCTCGCCACAAGCTCCATCAAACCACACCATAAAAATATCACCGTAATTCGTCAGTAACTCAGTTAGCTGTTCACAATAAAAGTCATTATAAGCTTCGCTACCATAACAATCCGCATTTCTATCCCAAGGCGATAAATAAAAACCAAATTCCAAATCGTACCTTCGGCAGGCCTCCATAACCTCTTTTACAATATCACCATTACCGTCCTTATATGGAGATTTTTTTACAGAATGCTCCGTTGTAGCAGTTGGCCAAAGACAAAAGCCATCATGGTGCTTACAGGTTAAAATAAGCCCTCTCATACCTACATCTTTAAATACTCTTGCCCACTGATCTGGATCAAAATCACTTGGATCAAATAGGATCTCACTCTCAGACCCATCTCCCCATTCTCGACCAGTAAAAGTATTCATACCAAAATGAACAAAGGCATACATTGGCTTCGCGAACCATTCTTTTTGTCTAAGGCTCGGTCTTGCTTCAATAAGTGACTCAAACATTTTTATTCTCCCACCTAAGATCTACCCAAAATCGCTATTCATCAAATACGCACATTCAGACTATCTAATTATAATATAAGCTCAGCTTAATCTCGACACCAACATTAATCGTGAACACTATCAATAAAATGTTATTTCCTAGCTCAAATTATTAACTCTCTCCTTATAACAAAAAAGCACCCTGTGAAAGGTATGCCAACTGCCAAAAGCTAATCCTAAAAATCTAACGAATCGTGCTGACTCAAGGGTTCTCAGCTATTCTATATAATTTAATTCTCATTCTGTACAAAGAGTGATATCATTTAACTAGCTCATTATTCTAAATAGTTTGTCATTCTGACCAAGCACAGATCAAGTATTAATTAAATGGGGACTAACATTCTCCCCTACTCCGGAGGTGCTTTTATGTCATGTATCACTATAAGTCGTCAATTTGGTAGTCTTGATGAAGAAACCGCCGTCTTATTATCCAAAAAAATGAACTACAAGTTGTACGAGCTTGAGGACATCGTCTCACTGCTCCTATCTGACATATACACTCCCGAAGAACAAGAGTTACTTATACACGAATGCCGCCGTTTCCATAATGACAAAATAGGTGAACATACAGTATTTGAAATATTTAAACAAAGATTAGTTGAACACTGCGAGAATCATAAGTGTATATTCATCGGTTTTGGTGCTTGTAATTTCTTAGAAAATATTCCTAAGTCCTTACATGTGAGAATTTTCGCAGACAGGGAGATCAGAATTAGGCGTATCTCCGATAAATATAAATTGAGTGAAACTGATGCCAAAAAATGGCTAGAACTAAGTGACAGGCGCTTCCAAAGACTCGTTACAAACCTACATCAAAAAGACATCAACGATATCAATAATTACCATCTTATAATTTCAAGTAACAACTTCACTGCCGAAACTTTGCGAGATATAATATACAATAGTTACATATCAAGTAATATTCAAGAGAACTTACAGAACCCCGAACAACATGTGATAGTTAATACTGACGAGGCTCCATTACTTAAAAATAAAAGTGAAATAGAATTCGCTAAAATCTTGGATAGATATCATATAGATTGGAGATACGAACCTAGAACTTTCCCTGTAGAATGGGATGAAGCTGGACGTGTTACTCTAGCATTTAGTCCAGACTTTTATCTACCACGTTTCAATTTATATCTTGAGCTTACAACTATGAAACAGAAGTATGTAAGTGAAAAGAGAAAAAAATTAAAGAAATTGCATGAGTTATATCCAGACACTAATGTAAGAATCGTCTATAAGGATGACTTCAGTAATATGGTCAAACACTTAAATTTAGATTTAGACTTTGAATAAAAGTAGAGGGACTCAAAATGATTAATAACTCTTCATTAAATTACAACGACAGTGAACAATTTGAAATAGTCTATAGCGATAAACAAATATCTGCACGGATTAGAGAACTTGCCGAGGAAATAAGCCAAGATTATGCAAACAAAGATCTAGTTCTAATAAGCATGCTCAAAGGTAGTGTACATTTTCTTTCTGACTTAAGTCGTCAAATTAGCATCAATCATCTATTTGATTTTATCGCAATCAAAAATCGTATCGGCGACAATAAAGGTGGCGTAATTGAACTAAGTCGCGATATAACGATAGATATCGAAGACAAGGATGTATTGGTTTTAGAGGAAGTTGTTAGAACTGGCTTCACGACTAATTTCATGATTCAACACCTCGAAAGGAAGAATCCACGTTCAATTAAGCTCGCAGCTTTTTTATCTAATCCTAAACAGATGCTCCTTGATCTTCCTCTAAGATACGTAGGCTTCGAAGTATCATTTGATAGATATATAGGGTATGGTTTAGATTACAAAGAATATGGGCGTTCTCTCCCTTTTATCGCCAAACTCAATGATAATCTAATACAAAGTTTCACTGAACAGTCAATTATTGAAAATGATCGCAGACTGAACTTAAGAGAAAAAATTGAGCAGCCACGCTGGATAAAGGGAGATAAGGAGCAAGGGTATAGGTTGTAGTTCTATTATTTTATGATGTTTATACGTCTTTAGCTTCTTCGCAGAGCTTTTTTAACCCCAACTATAGCTGAATAAGAAGCAATTACAACAATAAATATCTCTAAACGTCCAACAAACATCCCCACTATCTCAACTAACAAAGTAGCATCATTTGTATTAGGACCCGTCAAACCGATAGATAGTCCAACTGTACCAATACTAGATGCGAACTCAAACATAGCCTCGGTCCACGAACTATTGGCAGTCAGTGTAATAAGGAGAGATCCAATAAAAAACAAAATCATATATAAAGATATAAATCCCAGAGATTCAATACATACATCATTATCAATTTTCACCTTGCCTTGAGCCTTTGTGTAATAATCAACACTAATTCTTCTAGAAGATGAAATACTCTTCTTTATTCTCATTTGTATGAACCGAAAAAGAAGATAAACTCTAGTTAATTTAAGACCTCCAGCAGTAGAACCTATTCCTCCTCCAATAAGCATGAGAATGATCATTAGTCCAATAGAAAATTGCGGCCAATCTGTATATGCCATAGTAGAATAACCAGTTGTAGATAGAGCTGAACTTGTATTAAAAAGAGCCTGCCTAAGACCTTCCCCAAAAGACCAGCCAAAACTTTTAGATAAATTAATCCCACAGAAAATTGTACTGATAGAAAGAATTAAAAAGAAAAAGCGCATCTCGCTAACCTTGGCTAACTTTCTCCACTGACCTTTTACAAAGAGTAATAGTACAGCAAAATTACTAGTACCAATGACCATAAGAACTACAGTAACTAAGTCTATAGATAGACTCTTATACTCTCCGATGCTATTCAACTTTGTCGAAAACCCACCGGTAGAAAGAGCACACATTGTATGATTTATACTGTCAAATAAAGGCATGCCACAAATGCAATATGCTAAAGTCCCAATAAGGAGAAAAGCAATATACATCAAAAAAATTATTCTGCTTGTTTTCTTCAAGGCTGGAAGAAGTTTATCCGGATGACCCTCAGCACTAAACAAGTCCATAGATCTTTTCCCAGAAACTATAATAAGCATAACAAGTACGAAACCAAGTCCACCACAATATTGCATGAAACTTCTATAGAAGAGAAAAATTTTCGGAACCTTACTGACATCCATAACCGACAAGCCTGTGGTAGTAAACCCACTCACCGATTCAAATAGCGCCTGGACAAAACGCAGCTGCGAAGAAAAAACAAAAGGTAAGGCTCCGATTAAAAATCCCCAAAGCCAAGCAAACACAACAATAACACTGCTTTTGTGATATTCAAACAATCTATCACTACTATATTCACTACTATTTCGAAAAATAATAGAATGAACAAAGCCCAAAAAGATAGATAAAGCCCCCGGTAGTAAAAAAGTCCAAGTCAAATATTTTTCTTCTGGATAAAATGGAATGAGTAATATCGGAGTGAGAACAACTAGACCTATCAGAATCATCAATTTACCAAAAATAGAAAGCTTATCTTTTAAGATTAATTTCTTATTCACCTCAAGCCTCCCTTTCTGAAATGAGAAAGCAATGACAATTCTTCTTTTTCTGTCGCAAGGACAATAAGCTGATCATTGGCAAGCAATACAGTATCTCCTTTAGGGACAATAACCTTATCTCCGCGCAAAATTGTACCTATGATAACCTCTCTCGGTAAACCTAGTTGCTGCACTTCTTTATGTTCAGCAAAATCTCCATCAACTATACTAACTTCGACAATCTTTATTAATCCACCCGCAACAGAAACAGCTCCTTTAATATCTTCAATAAATGCGTGTTGCTCTATAACACTTGTGAGAGCAGAAACTGCACATACTGGGCTGTCGATTCCCATGGCACGAAAAAAATCTAGCTTTTGAGGATCCATAACTATCGCAACTGTCTTTTTAACATGGAAGCGTTTCTTACACAACTCACAAATTAGCAAATTGTCCTCATCCTTTGATGTTAGCGCAATAACCATATCCATCTCCGAAGCAGCTGCTTCTTCCAAAATAAATGGTTTAGTACCATCTCCAAGAAAAACTTTCAGTCTACTATCTTCTGCCAATTTCTCACAAACCAGAGGATCCTTGTTTATAAGCGTCACATTATAAGACCTTGACAATAAAGAGTCAGCTAGAGATTTAGCTTTGTTAAGTCCTCCAACAAGTAAAATATTCTTACTCATCTATTATTCTCCTCCGAGTCATTGATTTCTTTACATATCTGATCCACAGAGAGAATTACAGGACATATAGTTCTTATTTCAAATTCTTCATAGGCACAGGCATGCTCAGGATCATAAAGTCTAGCTATAACTTCTTTTACATTAAAGTAATACTTAGCAAGCTCTGCGACCATAATATTTACATTGTCATTATTGCTAACAACAATCAATTTCGTATTCTCATTCAATCCAGCATTACGCAAGGTTTCTATTTCAGTTGCGTCAGCCTCCATAGTTAGACCTCCATAAGTTGGAGATAATTTTCGAAAGCTCTCCGAGCTCTTATCAATTATCAGTACATCCTTATTTTGATCAGAGAACTCACTAGCCAGCTTCGCCCCTAATCTTCCACAACCTATAATCACATAATCGCAACTATTCTTATGCTCAAACATAGTTAATAACTCTCACCCTTTCCGGCAAGCATTGAATTAAGTTGCAAATTTTAGCAGAGAAAAAGCAAAGCTAGAACTAAAGATAAAGAATAATGTGTAAATAGATTTACTTAAAAATAAAAAAGCCCCGACGAACCGTCATTTTGTTCTCAGAGCCAAACATAGGAAACTTCATCTAAATATTCTCTATCAAAGAGATACTTAAACTAACATACTGTATAGCTGAATTATCATTTAACTTCGCACCATCGATTAGATCGATATCAACATCACTCATTCTTCCAATTCAATAAAATATCAAGTTAGAAACTTAATAGTCTATAAGACCGGCTTATCTATCTAAACTGCAAATTAGCACAGATAACAATTTCGTGCAAAGTTCTCTGAAAATTTCAAATCACACAAACATTTCAGATAGGTCATACAAGATAAATATATCTTCTGCAAGCGACCAGACATTAGATAGAACTTATCAGCTATTCAGTTCATCCGAATAAAACTACATCGCAGAGCAACTAAACTAAAATGGAATATGAAATTAATATTTAACTCCAATTATATTCCTTACATTCTCAAAATCTATCCGTTCTTATTAACTTCTAGATTATTTATGCGATTATATTCTTTTCGGTAGGTACAGTATGTAATTTCAATAATATTACATTGTTTAGCTATTTCTGAGAATTACCACTTAGTATTCCTCGGAGCTTGTCTATATGATAAGACTACCCATCATATTAGTCAAGTATTATTCGTATTAGTATTAATTTTTTGTCACAATGCACAAGTTGTCTAATATACTTTAGGCATAATGTACATTTAATCAGGCTTAAATTTAATTTTTACATATATACCTTTGTATAAATATTAAGTCACCTTTCATCTAAGACTTTTATTATCAATCCTTCTAATAGCATATATTTTTAGATTTATTTCGAAGCTTCGTGTTGCTCTTTTGCTTCGAATAAGTAGCATAGCAAACTTATGCAAGCGCTTACCATTGATAAAAATTAACAAGAAAAAAGGGACTTCAAAAATTTCTTTTTGAGGTCCCTCTGCTATCTAATATTCAGACTATTTTTTGCAGGAGATGAAATTCATAGACCGGAAGGAATTTCAATAAAAATAACTCTGAATATGTTAGCCACTAAATAAATAATCACTGAATCAAATAATATCTAAATATTATTTGATTTTTAGATTATTCTTCTGGATGAATTGCCTCTACTGGGCAAACAGATGCACATGCTCCGCAATCGATGCATGTATCTTTGTCAATGGTGTATTGCTCATCACCAGGACTGATTGCTGAAACTGGGCACTCACCTTCGCATGTACCGCATGTAATACATTCACTATTAATTACGTATGCCATAATGACCTCCAAAATATTTTCTAACAACTTTGAAATTGACCTTTAGGATACGAATCAATCGATACGGATCAAAAGGAATTTCTTTATTGATGGCATTATTCTATTCTGCTTTTTTTAATTTGGAAATATAAAATAGCCCATTTTTAAAGTAAGCTGCGGTTAACTTTATTTTGAATAAAAAACACTCTTGACCATAAGCTATAACTAAATTTAGGCTATACGATCTAGAGTGTTTACTTATAAAATTTATCTATTCTAATATCAACAACTGCAGCTAGGAAAAATTATTGCCTATATAAGAATATATGGATATATAAATATATATTTTATTTACTCTAAACTTATCTTCTCTTCCTTTTAGCTCCAAAATGCTTACGCCTAGGAGTGCTGCCAATAGCTCTTTTTCCATCCTTGCTAACTTTTCTCTTGGAAATAGACTTATCTTTGTTATGGCTGATATCTACACTAGCTTCGTCATGTAAGCTATTGCCAGAAGGAAGCAAAGAAGATTCCACCTTATCTTCTGATCCATAATAAACGCTATCAGCATTAGATATTTCAATAATCGCCTCAGATTGAAAGTCATATCTAATTTCTGTTTCTAAATCTCCTGCCTGCTCAACTATCCACTCGTCTACTCTTCTTTTGGCAACGTCGAACGATGAAAAAGTATCGTCTTCATCTTTACTTTTGTTCTTACAACAGGACTGACAAGAACAAGCTCCATCATTATTCCTAGAAGCATTTACCCTATTTCCCATCTCATCAAGAAGCTCTGAAAATTGAACCACTATCTGTGTGACTTCTTCATCAGAATTACTTTTCTCAATAACAAAGGTTTCTTTAAGAAGATCAACAGACTTAACTTCACCCTTGCCTTTGCTTGTGTTTACAATAGTGTTAAGCTCTGGAGCTCTACTTCTTGCATCAGTATAAGCATCATCTTCATATTTGAGACAGCAAAGGAGCCTGCCACATACACCGGAAATTTTACTTGGGTTCATTGAAAGATTCTGATTTTTAGCCATTTTTACAGACACAGATCCAAAGTCTTTTAGGAAACTCGCGCAGCAAAGAACTCGACCACAACGACCTATTCCACCAGTTCTTCTAGCCTCATCACGAACTCCAATCTGCCTCAGTTCAATTCTCATTCTAAATACTGTAGCTAGGTCTTTGACCAAGGCTCTGAAATCAACCCTGCCATCGGCTTTAAAATAAAAGACTAACTTATCATCATATGCTAACTCCTGAGCAGAAAGAAGCTGCATCTCAAGTTCATGTTTAGCAACTAAATCTTTAGCGATATCCAGAGCTTCAGCCTCTCTTGTTTCCTGTCTAGCCCGTATGTTTAAATCTTCATCATCGGCGAAACGAATAATATCCCGTAATGGAAATTTCAACATATCTTCTGGGATTGATCTAGGCATAAAAGCAACGAAACCAAGTTCAAGTCCATTTTGTGTATCAACTATAACTGCATCTCCTATATTGAGAGCAAAGTCACCTGGGTTAAAATTAAATATCTGTCCACCTTCACGGAATCTGATTCCGACTATTTTTATCATTGAGTAAACACCTCATGTATGTTTAATAAAGCAGCACTGACTGCTATCTCAAAATTTGCATTTGCAGTCAAATCATCATAAAGCCCCTGCATAATTGCATGAGCTGTAGAGTATGCACTTTTATTTCTTACCAATTTACATATTTTAAAATTATTTTTTGCCATACTATGCATTATAAGCTGCCTATATACATCATCTCTTATTTTATTAATATCTCTATTATCCGTATTTGTAATAGTAATTTTATTCTGTTCAACTTCTTCAAGCAAAAGATGAATCTGTATCATATCATGCATAAAAATTGCAAATATAGAGACAAAGTCTTTGAATCTTTCCTTGTAATTCACTTTTAAAAAATTAAATAAAAGTGATATTGCAACACCAGCTCGATTACTTATGAATTTATATAATTCTTCTTGTATCAGTACTAATTCTGAAAAAAACTTATCGCTCTCGATAAGTGCCACAAGTTTACCAGGATTGCCATCTGCTATACGTATTAAATCATCAATCTTCTCTTCATCTAGCGAATTAAAAATTTCACTATTGATATTAAAATCAGTGTTATCTCTACCTTCTAAGATATGACTAATAACTCTTTTCATCTCCGAAAAAGACATTTTATTAATTATAAAAGATTGTGAACGAGATCTAATTGTATTAAGAACTTTTCCTGAATTATCAGACATCAAAATCATTACAACAAAGTCTGGAGCCTCTTCGAGACTTTTAAGTAATATATTTTGACCTTGCTCACTGATATCAGAAATATCAATAAGCCATATCACATGACGTGCAAGTTGAGGTCTAATAGGCATTAATTTAAGATACTCTCTAAGTTCAGATGTTGTTATTACTTTGTTATCATCTGACTTTTTTATAATATGACAGTCAGGAAAGACACTACTGTTAATCCTATTAAATATGTCATTGTAAATTGTCAAAAAATCATCTTCAAAATTTTGAAAAATATGCGATGTCTTATTTATATTGTCAGTTCGTTCATCAACAGATATTAACGCAGTATCAGAAAATTTATCTGATATTATATCTTCAGCTAATATCCAACAAGCAAATTTTTGGGCAAGATAAGACTTACCTACTCCGGCTTCACCACATAGCAACAGAGTAGGTATTGTCTCATTACTAGATAAGATGTATTTTAAGTTTGATTTTAGCTCATCTCTCGCTGTAACATCAGCTAAGAAACTACATTCTCTCAAAATATTCAACATTTGTGACGAATACTGTTGCTCCTCCGATAGTAACTTCTACAGGGTATGGAATATAGGCCCCACCCATAGAAGATGGAGTGACATTTGTATTAATCGAGGCCTTGCGGGATGATGAGTACTTCCTGATTATATCCAGAACTTCTTTCAATTTCTCTGATTCAATTACGATCATTAAAGTAGTATTACCTGCTCTCAAGAAACCACCTGAAGAATTAAGTTTGGTAACTCTGAATCCAGCCTTATTTAGTTCTGCCATCAAACGGGCGCTATCTTCATCATGGACGATTGCATAAACTAATTTCATATTCATAATCAGACCTCCTTGTAATAACTCTATCCTATCAATAAGAATTAACTTAAGTTTATTTACTCTTATTTCTGATATTTTAACACAGTATTAATAATATCCTTATGAATATCATCAACACTTTTTTCTGCATCTATAATAACGAAACGACCTTTGTCACTTTCGATAAGCCTATTATATCCATCTTCAACTTTGCGCAGAAATTCTAAACCTTCTTGGTCGAGCCTATCATCTTTACTGCTCTCTCTCTGCTTAATTCTAGCATGAGCTTGCTCTGGAGATATTTTAAGATATATTGTCAAATCAGGCTTCAATCCTTTGCAGGCAAAATCACTAATACTGTCAACTATCTTTTCATCTATCCCTCTGGCAAATCCTTGATATACAGCAGTAGAATCCCTAAATCTATCCGCTATAACCACACAACCGCGCTCTAATAAAGGTATAATTTTTTCCCTGCAAAGTTGTGCCCTTCCTGCTGAAAATAACAAAAGCTCACAGGCGTCTGTCATTATGGTAAATTGTGGATCCTTTAGTATTTCTCGAACGCGTTCTCCAATTGACGTCCCTCCTGGTTCACGAAAAAAATACAAGTCTCTATCGCCAAGACGTTCACCTAAATATTCTTTTAACAAATCAACTTGTGTACTCTTCCCAGAGCCGTCCATACCTTCGATTGATATAAAAAAACCTTTAACTGAATCTGCCACAGGAACCTCAATCTAAAGTAATATTTCTAAACTCAGCAATCTCCAAATATATTTCTTTCTCTAATCTGCTGATATCAGCCTTGATCTCATCTATAGTTATAGGATCTTTTCTACTTCTCCTATTATTTTTATTATTTCTTTCCGAATGATAATCAGACTTAAATTTCTTCCCGTCTTTTGCTTCAGAAGAATTATAATTTTTTCTATTATTTACTTGTGCTTGAACCTTATTTTCTTGCTGATTCTTTGAGCCATTAAGCCCAGTATTTTTATCAGAATTCCTGGAAATATTATTTTTTTCAGAATCTGCAAAATTCGCTCTATTATTTTTACGAGGAGAACGCTCTCCAGCTTTTTTTGAATAAGTATTCTTATTATTTCTAAAATTCTTCCTTCTGACAGGACCATTATTTGATATTTTATCTTCTGCCATTTTTACCTCTTACATCGGATAATGCCAATTGCAACTCCCGATTTTATGTAATTCTATTTATTTATATCTGACACACTATCACGATACTCTGTTAGTCTCTATCAAATGTATTCCGTTATAAATGGTTGATTCATTGATATCCATTGTTCCATGGCTCAATACCAATTGATATTTAAAATACTTATTAGTATAACCAGACGCAACTATGGTAGGTTCAAGCTTCTCTTCTTTTTTATTTGATCTATTCACTTGTGAATTTTCACTAGTCTCTGTAGTAGTAGTCGATGTTTCAACCCAAGTCTTTCTAGTATAACCCATGTCGCTAAATAGCGAAGCCGAATCGCCAGAATTTAAAACAACGGACTCAAAAACAATTGAAGAAATTCTCTCCTTTAGTTCTCCATCCAAGGCAGTCCAAAGATCTTGACTTACTTGTCTGAAGCTATCCACGTTAAGAATTTTATTGTTATACTTGATTTTTAATCTAAGTCCGGTTGGCTCCGTTAATGTAACTGGCAAAGTTTGTTCTAAGGTTCTAGAACTTATCTCTCTATTTTCCAAATCATAGCTAGCAACATATTCGTTATAATATCCATTATCCATTATAGGTCTTATAACTTTAAAAATCGCATCACGATTTCTCTCACTATTATAATTATCCTTATAGAACCATGCCCACGAACTAGTTCTTCTATTTCCAGTGTTATTTTCTTCATCTGTATTCTGAGAATATCTGGAATTTTCTTGTGACAACTGATATCCTAAGCTAGCAGATATATCAAATTTTGTGTGGTCATTCAAATTTTTCACTTCAGCTAAAAATCCAAATGGAACAAGTGATGGTCTAACATTGCTGACAACCATTGTTTCTCCTGGATAGCGCATCTCCAAATACCTAATGAAACTCTGCTCAGCATAATTTTTCATAAGAAAAACAGCCACTACAATGACCAATACAACAATGGGAAATAGATACAAAGCCTTGCGGTCTTTAAACCTATTTTTGATGTCTTTTATCTCATTTTGGGATAAATTGGAAGCACTCTTCTTAAATTTATTTACCTTTTCTATACGAGGCGAATCTTTAAGCCTAGATATTTCCTTATTGTCTCCATTTTGAGACATAGCAAATATTCTTGCCTTATTAACTATGGTATTCTGATCTTTCCCAGCTTCTACCCCTGATTTTCCTGAGACACTATTCACAGAACGTCTACCTGGAAAGTTCCCTGCAAAAACACTATTATTCTCACCACTATTAGTATTATTCTGCGTGTCAGTCTCCGCTGAATCCACTCTTTTTGCAAGTTCTCGTTTGAAATTATCTGATAATTTGTTATCTTCCATCATCAAAATAAATTCTTTCTTATTTATTTCACACCGAAATAGCAAGCACATTTTCAGTATGTAGCTAATTTATTCACAAAATATAATTAATCTATCTAATTTTATACCAGACTAAATATTTTGTTAAATCGTTTGAGTAAAATTTTTGAAACCATACTTTCTAAACTACTAATTTTCCTAATCATCCATTTTAAGTTGACTTCACAATAAGTTTCAATTTACAAACTTCGCAATATAATTCTCATTGATATCAACTATAAAACTTATCATCCACCAAATAAAAAAAGAACCTCCTGAAGAGGTTCTAAAAAATACTGCGGTCGACAGGAGTTGAACCTGCACGACTAGCGTCACTGGAACCTAAATCCAGCGCGTCTGCCAATTCCGCCACGACCGCATACTGGTCTCACAAAGCCAAGCTATTATACATTAAATATAAAGGTTATGTCTAGACCATAGTTGAATATACGCACAAAATCATAGATTCCAACTTTAAATTTCGCCAAAATAAGACGTACATAATAAAGCATTCCGCTTCATTGCCCTTTAATTCTCAAGATTAATATAGCTACTCTTCACAAGATCCGTCATTGCAGAGACCACCATGACAGCGACCTCTCTTATGACCTTTTCTTTCACGGACCCAGTCTAACGCAGATACTCGAAGTCCAGATTCTATGGCCCAAACAATCTCCTCGCTAGTAACTGTCTCACATCTTTTGAGAATACGGAGAACTAAATCTTCATCCATCTCAGCATCTTTCGCCAATTCATCTGGATAATGCTTCAATAATTTGCTCTTATGCAAACTTCCATCCCAGTCTTCTTTCTTCACCGCATTCATTTTGCTACAAACTTGCTCGACAACATCCTTTGCCATAGCTGGAGCTGCAGACAAGCCTGGTGACCTTATTGCTGCACAATCAAAAAATCTATCATCAGCGAAACCAATGACAAAATCATCATAAACATCCGTACTTAATCGTTCCCCAACAAAAGTTCTATACTGAGAATCAACATTAATTCCTGGAAGAATCGCCCTACTTTGATTAATAACAGCCTCAAAACTTAAAGATTTCTTAGTGCAATACTTATCTCTCATCAATTCACAATTCTCACCCACTAAATAATGACCACTTGCAGTAGGCGCCGCAATAATTCCACGATTCTCAGAATCCGGACAGGTGAAAATAATATGCCTCGAAAGATTCTTATTATCGTTATTAAACAAATAGAATGAAGCCTTTTGGATAGCTAAGCTAACTTCTTCATCACTTACCATATTATGAATTTCAGCCGAATCAACACCCGCAGCATTGATAATATAACGACATTCAATTTTCCCTTTATTTGTTTCTATAACATAGTGATCAGGCATCTTAATAATATCCAAAACCTCATGATCAAGATAAAAATCAACACCTTCTCTAAGTGCAACTTGAGAAAAAGCTACGACGTAGTCCCAAGGATTTACAACTCCTGACTCGGCAGCATAGAGAGCCATACGAACATCGCCACTTAAATTACCTTCACAACTCAAACACTTTTCCTTATCCCACAATTCTAAATTGCTGACTCCATTCTCGATACCTCTGTGGTATCTCTCAATAATCAACTTATCCTCCGCCTCATTTCTGGAAATTAAGAGCGAACCACATTGATGAAAAGAAAAGCCCAAGCGGGAACTTAGTTCATTAATTCTCTTTGCACTATTAACAGTATATTTTGCCATCATTGTTCCTGGAGCTGGATCATAACCGGCATGAATGACCGCATAGTTTGCCCTGCTCGCACCAAGAGCAATATCCATTTCCTTTTCAAGAACCAAAACGTCTAGGTCATAAGCAGAAAGCTCATAAGCTAAAGTACTACCAACAATGCCACAACCTATAATACAAATATCCCGCATATATAACTCCGAATTTAAATAAAGTGACTGCATAAAATTTTAGGAAAGTAATCGATATTTTTCAGAAGCATTTGTGACACAGATCTCTATTTCCTACAATTTATATCAATAATTTATATATAAACTAATTACAAAAGTATCGTATTAACCGTATCCTAAAGTTAGCCTGATTTTTAAATATATTTTTTCCTACAATTTTACAAACAATTATTTTATCGCTAAGATAAACATAGGCTTTTAACGCACTTCATTCTAATCAACTGAAAGTCTTTAGTCAGCCACGTAGCTTGTGATAAATTTCTCTTACCAAATACGATGAAATACTAAGGTGCTAGCTGCAACTGATTCATATGCTTAATTTCTATCGAAAGAAGGTATTTCTATGTTTAATGAAAATAACAAGTCTCGTTTAGAAATAATAGAAGACTACTTCAAAGATAAGAAATTCCATTTATTGCGCGAAGCTCTTGAGGATACAAATGTCGTTGACGCAGCTCAAATTCTAGAGGACTTAGAAGGTGGCGATGCGGCTCTTTTTTATCGTATTCTCCCAAAAGATATGAGCGCGGATGTTTTTTCCTATCTAAGTAGTGAGGCTCAAGAAGCACTGATAGATAGTCTTAGCGATAGTGAAATTAGCAACATGATCAATGAACTATATCTCGATGACGCAGTTGATTTTTTAGAAGAGATGCCCGCCAATGTCGTAAAAAAAGTACTTAGGCATTCCAGCAAGGAAAGACGTGAGGTAATAAATAGGATGCTAGCCTATCCCACCGATAGTGCAGGTAGCATTATGACCGTGGAAATGATTCGTCTCAGACGCAGTTGGACTGTTGCGGACTCTATTTCTTATATTAGAAAATATGGCGAGAATCAAGAGAGCATATACACCTGTTATGTTACGAATAATTCCGCTGTTCTAGAAGGTGTTGTCAGTGTTAGGGATCTTCTATGTAGTGACGACGATACACTAATTGAAGATCTTATGTACCCAGATGTTATCTCTGTCAAAACAAGTGATGACCAAGAGCTGGCAAGTCAACTTTTACACAAATACGATTTTATAGCACTTCCCGTAGTCGATGCCGAAAATAGGCTGGTCGGTATAATCACTGTTGATGACGCACTTGACGTAATGCAAGAAGAGGCAACAGAAGATATGCAAAAAATGGCAGCTATCTCCCCTAGCGAAAGACCCTATCTAAGAACACCTGTGTGGGAACACGCTAGGCACAGAATATTTTGGCTCCTTATCTTAATGGTGTCAGGAATGGTAAATGGTTCAATCCTAAGCAACTACGAAAAGGCCTTTGTTGCTATACCTATCCTTGTAAGTTTTATTCCTGTCCTGACTGACACTGGCGGAAATTCAGGCTCACAAACTTCTACCCTTATAATCCGTGGTATGGTTGTCGGAGAGTTAGATGCAAAAAATATATTTAAGATTCTATGGAAAGAATTATGTGTAGCACTAATATGTGGCTCTATCCTAGCAATTGTTAATGGGATAAGAATTTATTTTTTTATGCATGAATCCTTATTAATTGCATCGACCGTATCAATTGCGATGCTGGCAACTGTTATAATTGCCAAACTTATTGGAGCTAGTTTACCTATAGTAGCTAAATCTCTTAAGCTTGACCCGGCAATAATGGCTGCACCACTAATTACGACTATAGTAGATGCTGGCAGTCTGATAATTTATTTCAAACTTGCCGAGAGGCTTCTTCTTTCAGTACATTAACTACTTCAACGTTAGCTTGAAACTTATAACACACGCCGTGCTTTTGTATATTAATATCTTAATTACATTAATTGTAAATCATCATTAGAGAGTGAAATATAGGAAAAAACATGAATAATAAAGATAATTATTTAGAATCAAAGTATGTCAAGGCAGGAACACTTCTATCACCTTTGCCAGTTGTTATGGTTTCATGTCAAAGTCAAGAAACTCCAGCCAATATAGTCACTGTTGCTTGGGTTGGAATTGTAAACTCCGAACCTCCAATGATCTCTGTATCTATTAGACCAGAGCGACATTCTCACAAAATTATAAAAGATAGTTCTGAATTTGTTGTAAACTTGGTGGACAAGGATCTTCTAAACGCCTGTGATTTCTGTGGAGTAAAATCGGGAAGAGATTTCGATAAATTCGAATATTGCAAACTGGAGAAAATTAAAATTGACGGGATGAAGCAAACTCCTGGAATTGCATCTTCTCCGCTATGCCTCGGTTGCAAAGTTAAGGACGTTATCTCCTTAGGGTCTCACGATATGTTCTTAGCTGAAATTGTATCTTGTAGGCTTAGAGGAGATGTATTAGATGAAAATCAGCGAATTCGCATAGAAGAAATAGGGCTAGTTTCATATGCCCACGGTCAGTATATGGAACTTGGCCCTTGGCTTGCTTTTTTCGGTTCATCTTTAGCAAAAAAAGAAATATTTAACAAAAAAGCTCTCCGATATAAACGTTATAACTCTAGATTTAAGCAAGTTAAAAAATCATCTAAATCAAGATAAGCTTCTTTTGTCTCGCTGTCATAGAAACAAGGTAGACCTGCAGTTGCTGTCCCACGAATTGAATTGAAACTTTCATTGCAATCTCTTAGACTGATAAATTTTTTAAGATTCATTAAGTCTGATACATCGAGTAGTTCATATTCAAATTTGTCGATATTATCAGACTTAAGTCTCTGTACAGTCTCCACACAGTCAGGGCAGTCCATATGAACAAAAATTTTATATCTCATTCTAACCTCCTCCAATAGACATGATCATCTTTGATATCTAGGGTTCAAGTAAATTTTGTCCTAAATTACCAGCATAGAATATCGTTATTCACAATATTTATTTTCACAAAATTCTATATATTATTATTTGTATTTATATTTCTTGTCTGTTAACGAACGTATAAAACATACGAATTTCACAATTCTTGCGATGATAGAAACTCCCTCACCCCAAGCTCCTCTAAGTCATTGAGCTACTTTTTTCAAAAAAGCCTCCCTGGCAAGCTTCTCAGCCTTGTTCAAAATATAAGGCAATTTAATTTGTTCTTGATATCTCGCCTCTATTGCCTTTTCTAACAAATAATCAGTCAAGGCAGGATTTTTAGGAAGAAGACTTCCATGCGAGTACGTCGCAAATACATTTTTATATATACAACCCTCATACAGACGTTCGTCATTATTTCCATACCCTTTTAGCACCTTTGCCATAGGTACAGCAGAAGCATCAAGGTAAGTTCTCCCACTATGATTCTCGAATCCATAAATATACTTTGACTCGTCAGACTTATTATCTAAAAAATCAGCTTCGTATATTGTATTTCCAATTAAACGTTCTTTGCCAGCTCTAGTCTCGACATTCAAGACCTCCAAACCTGGAATCTCCACTCCATCGGCAGTTATAAATCGTTTTCCCATAAGCTGATATCCGCCACATATTCCCAGAACTAGCCTATTATCTTCTATTGCCCCCATAAAATCATCACGTCTTGCCATGAAGTCCTTTATTAGAACAGTTTGTTCACTATCCTGCCCTCCGCCTATAAAAAAAATATCATAAGTATTTAAGCTAACCTTTTCTCCCAAAAGCAAACTGTGGTATGTAAGTTCAATATCATGCAAAGAAGCTCTATTCATTAGAGCTAGTATATTGCCGAAATCACCATACAAATTAAGCAAATCCGGATAAAAATGACAAAGTTTAAGTGAATATCTCATACAATCACTCCTTAACCCATTTACTAGACAAGCCAAGTGCTTCGGTAAGTTCTCTTCTAAGTCTTAACAGCGAAGTGTAGTTGGGTAAAATATATAAACAAGTATTCTCGGGGATTCTATCTATAAGATTGATACAAGAACTACAGGCATACTCTTCAGCACAAATATTGTCGTCCGTTATCTCCAAGCCCCAATATGATAATCTTAATGCTAAATCCTCATATCTAGCACCTGAAATTAGTACATATTTCGTTTCCGGAACCTTTATAGTTTCGAAAGGTATATCCCATATCCAAGAAACATCCTCTCCATCAGGTGGATTATCATTAAGGAGAAAAGCTATGCCACCTAAGTCAGTAGCACTAGCTATAAGCTGTAATGCTTGACTATACCCAGTGGGATTTTTTACTAAGATAAAACATATCTCTTTTCCATTATTTAGCCTAATTCTCTCTTGTCTTCCGAAACGAGCCTCCATCCCCTTACATGCTTCGAGCATCTTACTAATAGTATTGTCCGTCGACAAATCTGCGGCCGCCACAGCTGCGGCTAAATTATATGCATTATATAGTCCATCAAGTGGGGCCTTTACTGCGCAATGCTCAGCAATATTTTTATTTCTTCTATATATAGTGCTTAGTTTACCTGACTCAATTAACTCTTGAGTCCTTCTAATGGAAAAAACTCCATCTCGTTCGTATGAAAAAGCGTAATCAATACTCGCTCTTCGATAGGAACATTTATTGCAAATAAAATTTCCAAGCTGCGCTACACTTTTAGCAGCATAAGACAATTTATGCCCACAATTAGGGCAAATTGCCACATCTATACTTGCCATAAGTGCAGCTGCAGAAGAACTATCAAAATTTTCATTACTACTTGAACAATCTTTTGAATTTTCAATACTATTAGATACTAATTCATCATAACAACCTGGGTAATCCAAATTCGCTATAACTTCTCCATTAATCTGTCCAGACAATCTAAAGTCTTTGCCAAAATAAAAAACTTTATCTCTATCATGCCCGCTATCTTTAGCCAAATATGAAACTTTAGGATCATCAGCACAAAGTAAAAGTCTAGTGTTAGGTATTTTTTTTAGCCCCGAAAGAATAAAATTGTAAACAGCGTCAAGTTCACCATATCGGTCTAGCTGATCTCTAAATAAGTTTGTAACAAGAACAACATAAGGAGCAAGAGAAAAAGCGACTTTGGCAAAACAAGCTTCATCAACTTCTAGAACAAAGACTGATTTCTTTCTCCCAACAAGAAGACTTGTGCATAAACCTGAACTGAGATTGGCTCCTGAACCATTAATATAGCAATCTTCCCCCGATAATTTCAAAAAATCATAAATGAACATAGCTGTTGTTGTCTTACCATTTGTTCCTGTAACAGCAATAATCTTTTTATTATTAGCTAACTTAGCCAAAATATTAGGATCTACCTTCTGCATGAGATAACCTGGTAAACTACTTGCCTGTCTTTTTAATAGTCTCAAACCGGATAGACAAACTAGTCCCACTAAAATAGATAAATGCATTCTTAACCTGTCAAAAATTTTAATCATCTCACACCCTTAGTTAACGATATTATGTAATTCTTCTCTAACTCTAAAAATAAGATAGCACAAAATATTCTCTCACAACTTGTGAAATACAAATATATGGGAAACAATTGAATCACTTTGTTTATAATTTTCAAACAAAGTTATAGGCAGTTATTATGATGAATGAGATTCAACACAAATTAACTTCTATGAAACAATTTACCAAACAAAATCCAAACTCTTAAAAGTACTAATCTATCTTTAGATAATTTTTTCTTTTCT
This sequence comes from Bacillota bacterium, assembly GCA_023420115.1. Classification (GTDB taxonomy): domain Bacteria; phylum Bacillota; class Clostridia; order Saccharofermentanales; family Fastidiosipilaceae; genus JAEZWR01. The sequence goes on from JAEZWR010000042.1 coordinate 54,728, forward strand.
TCCTTGCCAAATATAAAATGCTAAATGCCCAAAGTAGCACAAACACAGCAGCGGTTCCAAGCGTATATCTTAGTAAGATATATTTACCAGCTCGCATCAAACTTGTGAATATAAAATTGGAGGAAAATGAAAATCTTAAGTAAAAATCAGTTGGCAAAATATAGAGAATTAAAAGAAAGATAAATGTGTAAAGAACACTATCTGTCAAATAGTTAAGGTATTTATTCTTAGGTCTAACAATTACAAATAAAAGTATGGCTAAAATCAAATCAACAAAGATGCAAGCTAAAAAGACAAAGTCTTTGTGTTCATTTAATATCTTCGATAGACGGACAAACTTAACAGATTCATTAAGTGACAAACCATTTTTCCAATCAGGCCCATAAATATTATTTATTGTATACTGCTGTAAGAGCCAAGATAAGTCTCCGCTAGATATATCAACCTGAAGAGCCGAAGCAAAAATATCTAATTTATCCAAGAAATGTGCCTCAAGTAAATTAACACCCTGCTCAGAAACTACATTGGTATCGCTTAGAACATCTTGAATCATCAATCTACTAAATTCGGAGATATAAGGTCTAAGACCGGCAAGCTCCAGGGCATCAAAATAGGTCCTGTCCCCACCATTAATATTGAAACGAAGATAGGAAGGAACTAAGTAATAAATATATTCCTTTAGATTCTGATATTCTCCAGCCTCATATATCTCATATCTATCAAAATCCATAGAGTTAGCAATTGCCCTGCCACCTTGATAAGATGTCATATTTATAAATATAGCTATAAGCAAAGTAATCAAGACAGTAAATGATAAAATTATACAAATCAGCCTATTTAAAAATTTCTGTCCTCTACTCAATTCTCGGTTAACTGAAGACATAGCTGTTTCATGTATAGCTCTTAATCTATCAGTATACACATAATCTCTATCTACGAAATTATCGGCATTAGATCTCTTCTTTTTGCTCTTTCGTTCTTTTCTCAGACGATTAAGCTCTTCAAGTCTGCGTTGTTCAGCATAATCTGCTCTAACCCGCGCAGCCATAACCTCCTTTTGTTCAGGAGAAAAATATGGATTCTCCTCTATAGCTATCAATTGTTGAAGCTCTTCATCATGTGGCTGGTAAGCCGCTCCACCTATGGTATATTCTTCAATATCATCACTACTTAAATCATCAAAAGAATAATCCCGTCTACCTCTATTCTGTAAAAATTCTTCATCTACAAACTCTTTTTTAACAAGATCTATATCCAAATCTGACGAATCAAATGTAGCTCCACTATTATTCACTATCCCATTATTATCATGTGCAGTACTAAGAAGCACGCCATTATCATTTGGCTCATTAAATTTAGAATTTATAATTTTTCTCCCGGCAGAATAATGGAAACTATTCAAACCATTATCACTAACATCATTGCCAATATTTATACCGTGAGAATTTCTGCTGTCTTTTGTATTTCTCATATTTTTAGAATTTTTCTCTGATGAAAAATCCTTTTCTGAATTTCTTATATTAGGCTCAGATAACTTAGGTTGCGATTTATCAGAAGAATTTTGTGGCCTCATATAAATAGAGCCACTATCTTTAGGTAAATGAAATTTATCCTCAGCTAACGGCATAGAATTAAACTCATCTTTAGTTAAATCTCGCTTGTCGTTATTCCTACTCATCCAAACAATATAACTTTCTTATCTATAATTAATTAGTATATAAAAGGCTATACTATGTTATATAACTCAAAAGCTCTGCATATGTGCAGATAAATTCCAAGTTTGTCGACATAATTTTACAATACAGGGTTTAATCTTTCCAATAAAGTTTATTATCTACTCCATTTTTTCTCCAATTAGAAGAAATTATTAGCAAATAATTTAAACTGACAGATATCAAAAAATTGTTTTTGCTCATATAATTCCATAGTTAAATCATTTGACTATAATTTAACTTAATAGGATAAGATAACTATTAACAATCTAATTTTAGATAGGATTAATTTATATCAGTATGAAAAAGTCTCTTAATAAAAATATTTATTTTAATACGGTTCAGATCAGTCCTGAATTCAAACTGGGAGAGCCACTTTTTAACTCTAAAAAAATAATCGAAGTTCTTGATGAACTACCCAGCACATATGGTATAGTGCAATTTCCACCTATGTCACTAAGTGGTATCTCCTGTGCCTCATATTTTTTTAGTGAAGAGCTCCAAAATAATATCAAGCTAGCCCTATCAAATATTATTAAGCAGAGCATTAAATACGATTTCATTTTCAATTGTGGCTTCCCATTACTCAGTACAGTTGGCCCCATTGCTCTTGAAATGCTTATTTTCAAAGGGAATATTCTTGCGATAAATAATTATAAAAATTTTCGCAGTACCAAGGGAGCTGAATTACGAGCTTTTTTCGAAGCAACTAATCTTAAGCTATCATATCCCGCCTATAGTAGTAGTCTAGTTTCACTTTTGGAAGATATTTTTTCTATCTCGGACTTTAAAGATTATGCTTGTATCTGTGATAACAAGAAAATCGACGAAAGTCAGTCAGCACTTAATAATCACCTTGTATTTTCAGAAGCAAATGATGACAGCACTTGTATTTTGAAATTTTCAGACAAGCTCTTCAAAATAAAATTAGCAACTGATTTAGATGAGCATCAGTCAACTCCAAATAATATCCCTTGTTTGACTATTTATTCACTTCCTTATGAATCTTATCCCAGTAACAAAAATATAATAGAGGCTAAGCTTAATTATGATATTCAAAATGGACAAGATATATCCATGGCTATGACATCGGCACGTTTTGAATCTAGTTCTGATTATTCATACCGCGGAGCTGCTTTTTTTGCCTGTGATGGAAAAGTTAGATCTGATAATGAAAGTCTCGGAAAAAATCTTTCTAACGGTATCAATCATAATATTTTCTTCTCAAACACTTTTGTACCGCAAATTCTACACGACAATTATTATAAGAAACAGGTCTTTAATTATTCTCAAGATGCACCTAGTCCACTTTATTCTCAAGCTAGTTCTGAGCTTGTCTTAAGTCTTTCCGCAGAGCCTGTGGCTTACCATTTTAATCCACTGCCTTTTCTACCTGAAAATGTAGAAACAAGGACTTATTTTCTTTCAGAATATATAGAAAATAATATTTCCTCTATTTCAAGAAGACTTGAGAGCCTTTCTTTTCCTAAAATCGTCATTGGATTGAGTGGCGGTCTAGACTCAACAGTTGCACTTTTAAGCTCCGCACTTTGTCTGATGCGCAATAATCTTGATTTTAGTAAACTTCTCGCAGTCAGAATGCCTGGATTTGGCTCCAGTGCCGAAACAAAAGACAACAGTGCCAATCTCGTTATGTCTTTGGGCTGTGAAGATAGACAAATTTCCATAGTGGATTCTGTCAATAAACACTTCCACGATATCGGTCAAGCTGAAGGTCTTTACGATATAACATTTGAAAATGCACAGGCCCGTGAGAGAACTCAGATTCTGATGGATATTGCCAATATGGACAGTGGCATAGTTTTTGGCACGGGTGATTTAAGTGAAATCGCTCTAGGTTGGTGCACATATAATGGTGACCATATGTCCATGTATGCTATAAATGGCTCAATACCAAAGACTATGATGCCAGAGTATCTAAGTGTACTACTTAGTAAGATCAAAGAATGCATGAATAAAAATTCCGAAAATACACTCTATAAAATTAAGTTCGAGCAGCTTGTAAATGCTGTAAACTCTGTTATCTCAGTACCAATCTCTCCAGAGCTTCTACCTCTAAATGAAGATAAAAATAAGAATCAAAAGACTGAAAATTCAGTCGGACCTTATCTTCTACACGATTTCTTCATTTATCATAAGTTATCTTCAGGAGCTTCATACGATAGTATTTATCAATATGCCTGCGAGGCTTTTGACCCCAAAAATATCGAAGCTTATTTGAATAGAAATAAAGTTGATTCTACTTCTATTTCTGTCTCTACACCACGCTCTTTCTCACCTGAAGAAATTGAGACTTATCTCACTATATTTAAAAAGAGATTTAGACAGAACCAGTTCAAACGTTCGGTTGCTGCCGAGGCAGCAGCAGCAACTGAATTTAGCCTATCTCCGAGACAAGCATATATTTATCCTGGAGATATGGGCGCAGATCTTTAATGTATATTTAAATCATTGAATAGGAAACCCCCTTTACTTCTTTGTACAGAAAAGGACGTACATATCAGTAAAGGGGGTACATATAAAAATCTCCAGTGTGCTTTTGCCTACCAAGCTAGACTCAATCTTTGTGCTTTCTATTCCTTTGAATCTGCTCTTCAACTATCATGTCTTTGACTTTCATAAGTCGAGTTAGGTTATCTCTCTCATTTTCATCCATTTTCATTGCAATCTGTTTAATCTGCCTGCGCAACTTAGGAATCATAACATGCTCTAAACTATTGACTCTTCGTCTAGTCTTTTCTATCTCATTTGCCATCAATTGAAGTTCTTTTTCTTTTTCGGCTAATTCAATCATAGCAGGAAGAGACTCCCTGAGGGCTTCTTGAGCCAAGTCGAGCTCTGCCGCTGTTGAAGAAAGACCGTAGGGAAATCTGCCACCAGATGTAGCAAGATCCCCGCTAACAACTGAAAAACTAGGAAATTCAACTGCCATAACAGATTTCTTCTTTACTGAAAATTCAAGCTTTTCTGACGATAGCTGCATCGCCTCATCAAGCATCTCATTTTGCATAACTGCCCTAGCCATACTCATAGCCAATGATGCATCTGCAAGAAGTGCATCAACTTTTTTTCTCAATTCTAGCGTACCTTCTACCATCGCCAAAAATTCCTTCATCAGTCCGTCACGCTTATCCTTAAGCATGCTGTGACCTCTGGAGGCAGTCTTAAGTTCTTTCTTAAGACGCATCAGTGACATTCTATTAGGACTAACTCTATCACTTGCCATTTCTTCTATCCTTATTCAATATTAATACTATAAATTATTAATAGTATTTCTCTATCCATTCTTCACGGATACGTCTAAGTTCAGATTTCGGAAGTATGCGAAGTAATTTCCAACCGATTTCCATTGTTTCTTCAATGCTGCGATCTGTTATAAATCCTTGCGAAACATACTCTTTCTCAAAGGCTGTAGAAAATTTCGAGTACAATTTGTCTGTGTCACTAAGTGCAGATTCACCGAGAATCACCTCTAATTCTCTAGCATCCTTACCCCTAGAATATGCAGCAAACAACTGGTTCATTACAGCAGCATGATCCGCTCTTGTCTTCCCTTCTCCGATACCTTTATCTTTAAGACGCGAAAGCGAAGGCAAAACATCAATAGGGGGTCTAATACCACTATTATAAAGACTTCTATCCAAAATAATCTGTCCTTCCGTAATATATCCAGTAAGGTCAGGGATCGGATGGGTCTTGTCATCATCGGGCATGGTTAAGATAGGCATCATTGTTATAGAGCCTTTTTTACCCTTTTGACGACCTGCACGCTCATAAAGTCCGGCGAGGTCAGTATACAAATATCCAGGATAACCACGTCTACCAGGAACTTCTTTTCTTGCAGCAGATACCTCACGAAGTGCTTCGGCATAGTATGTCATATCTGTCATTATAACTAGAACTTGCATATCTAAGTCAAAGGCTAAATATTCTGCACAGGTTAAAGCCATTCTTGGAGTGGCTATTCTCTCTATAGCAGGTTCATCAGCTAAATTCAAAAACATGACCGTTCTATCAATAGCGCCAGTCTTACGGAAATCCGTCATAAAGAAATCAGCTTCTTCAAATGTTATACCCATTGCAGCAAAGACAACGGCGAACTGCTCATTGTGACCCAAAACCTTCGCCTGTCTTGCGATCTGAGCTGCTAGCTGTGAGTGAGGCATACCCGAACCAGAAAAAATAGGTAATTTCTGTCCGCGAACTAAGGTGTTGAGTCCATCTATAGCAGATATACCCGTCTGAATAAACTCATTGGGATAATCTCTTGCTGCTGGATTCATAGCAGAACCATTGATATTAAGTCTTTTCTCGGGAATTATTTGCGGGGCACCATCTATCGGTCTTCCAGTACCATTAAAAATACGTCCGAGCATATCTTTTGAAACAGCTAATTCTTGACCATGTCCCAAGAAACGGACTTCACTTTCATCGATATTAATTCCAATTGCATTTTCAAACAACTGTACAAGCGCATTATTTCCGTCTATTTCAAGAACTTTACAACGGCGAATCTCACCAGATGGAAGAACTATCTCTCCTAACTCGTCGTATTTAACATTTTCTACATCACGCACGAGCATCAAAGGACCTGCGACTTCTTCTATTGTACGATAGGCCTTAGGCATATTATTCCTCCTTAAGTGCATCTATTTCATCATTAAGTCTTCTCAGTACTTTGTCATACTGTTCATTGACTTCATTTTCTTTTGTATATTTAAAGCGGCCGATACTTTCCATAACTTCCAAGTTGGTAAGCGACTTAAATGGGACTCCTCTATCCAAGGCTTCGCAACCTTTTCTATAATAAGTCATGATCAAATCGAGCATTTTGTACTGCTTATCAAGTGAAGTATATGTATCTATTTCATCGAAGCTATTCTGATGAAGGAAGTCTTCACGAATTGATCTACTCGCTTCGAGTTTAAGTCTATCCTTAACTGATAAAGTGTCAGCACCAACTAGCTTAACAATTTCTTCAAGCTCTGACTCATCTTGGAGTAAGCTCATAGCATCCATTCTATTCCTGCTCCAATTTGAGTTAACAAACTCGTCCATCCATGACAAAACCTTATCCTCATAAAGAGAATATGAGTTAAGCCAGTTAATCGCTGGGAAGTGTCGTTTATACGCAAGCTGGGCATCAAGAGACCAGAATACCTTAACAATACGTAAAGTAGACTGAACAACTGGATCTGACATATCGCCACCGGGAGGCGAAACGGCACCAATAGCAGTTAGAACTCCCAATCTCTGGCCATTTCCCAAACAGCGAACCATTCCGGCTCTCTCGTAGAACTGAGCCAATCTGGAACCTAGATATGCGGGATAACCTTCTTCACCGGGCATCTCTTCTAGTCGTCCACTCATTTCGCGTAGAGCCTCTGCCCATCTAGAAGTAGAGTCAGCCATAATCGAAACAGAATATCCCATATCCCTATAGTATTCAGCAATTGTTATTCCTGTGTATATAGAAGCTTCACGAGCAGCAACAGGCATATCTGATGTATTTGCAATAAGTATTGTTCTTTCCATCAATGACTTGCCCGATTTTGGATCTTTTAGTTCTGGGAATTCGCCCAAAACATCAGTCATCTCATTGCCACGTTCACCACAACCAATATAAACTACGATATCCGATGCAGCCCATTTCGCAAGCTGATGCTGAATGACAGTCTTACCAGAACCAAATGGACCTGGAACCGCTGCCGTTCCACCCTTGGTTAGAGGGAAAAATGCGTCTACTACACGCTGACCTGTTGTAAGTGGCTCGCTTGGTGCTAATTTTCCAGCGTGAGGTCTAGCCTTTCTTACGGGCCACTGCTGAAGCATCTGAACTCTAATTTTCTCTTCGCCACCCTGATCAGAACTAAGTTCACACAATTTGTCTACTATTGTGTACTCACCCTCTGTCACAACTCCACTAACTCTGCATCTACCCTTTACAGTAGGTGGAACCATAACCCTATGTTCTATTAGTGAAGTTTCTTGTACAACACCAACGATATCACCAGCTGAGACCTCATCTCCGTCCTGAACGCTAGGCTTGAATTTCCATTTACGACTTCTGTCAAGCTTATCAATATGAACGCCCCTGGCAATATTAGAACCCATTTCCTCTCTCATTTTTTCAAGAGGTCTCTGAATTCCATCAAAAATATTTCCCATCAAACCAGGAGCTAGGTCAACAGAAAGAGGAGCACCAGTTGATCTTACCGGCTCTCCTGGACCTAAGCCTGCCGTCTCTTCATAAACCTGTATTGAAGCTCTATCACCATGAACCTCAATTACTTCACCAATCAAACCGATATCTGAAACCTGCACAACGTCAAACATCTGAACATCGCGCATGCCATCAGCAACAACCAGAGGACCTGAGACTTTACTGATGGTGCCCTGACTCAACTTCTGCATCTGCTACTCCTTATCTTCTTTGTTTGAAAAGATATCAAAACCGACTGCCTTGCGAACTGATACCCTAATAGCATCCTCGCCTATTCCCAAGTTCCCAGTTGATGCTGGAATTGGAACAAGAGCCGGCATATAGTCAAACCTGTGTTCTTCAACAATATCTTTTACTTCTTCCATAACCGCCTCAGTCATGAAGATAACAGCATATTCATCAGACTTAATCATATCCCGAAGTATTTGATGCGTATCAAGCTCTTCAGCAGTTGCTACAACATCTAATCCAAGACCTCTAAAGCCTATTATGCTTCCTATATCCCCAATGACTGCCATGTGTTTATTTTTTGACTTCATGTTACTACTTCCATTATTTTGCACAGAATATAAAAGATTCTATGCTTAGGTCATATTTCATATTTCATTCAGTTCACACCAATAACATAGCAATAAAACTAATCATATTAATTAGACATTCACTTTTTCTGAACTAAATGCACAGCCTGAAATATTGCCCCAAACTCATATCAAAAAAATCAAAATCTAAGCATTAATCGTATGCGTTATACTCTTTTCTTAGCAACTTAACTGTATCCTCATAGGATAAATCTATATTGCGACAAGCATACATGATTCTTATATTCTTAACTTCCATCTGTTTAGCAAACCAATATCCCGCAACAGTCTCAGCAGCATAACTACTTCTAAGACCTTTCTTCGCTAAATCCATTATAAGATTATCAATATCACGACCCAATTCTCTTATTTCATCAACACTGCTATATTTCAAAATATGCTTAACTAGTGGTGAAGCCATGGAGTTAGCAAAAACAGCCTGTACACGTTGATATTCGCTATTAGGGATTGACTCTCTTTCACTTCTGTTAAGAATCAACTTAGCACTCTCATATAAAGACACAATATCTTTTACGTCCACATTACCACAAGGTAGAAGAACCTGTCTGAGATATGTTCTACCTGTAGCAAATTTAGCCGTACGGAGCAGTGTCTGAAAATTGATTGCATCCGCCTTGAGTGCACAAAAATCAAGTATAAAATCCTTTTCAGAACCAGTATCCTTGTCATTTGCCAAAATGAACAATTCTTCGTAATATGCCTTGTCAAGAACAATATCAACCAAACTCAAATCTCTCCAAGCAAGGTATGCTTTTGCTGTGCGAACAATTGCCGAAATAAGATACCTATCACAAGGAGTGGCAATAAACGAACCACTCATAACGGCTAAAATATCTTTCCACAATTGCTCATGAGGTATAAAAGCTGGAATCAACTTCGACGAAAGTTCTTCAGTAAATTGACCTCCGTCCTTTGAGGAGTACTTAGAAGCCCCCTGTAAAATATTCTCTGTATTAAATGTTCTTGTATCAAGTGTCTCAACACCATCTTCGCTATAAGTAAAATATTTATTAATAGCATCAAGTGCTTCTCTCTGAACTTTCTCATCACCACTAATAATAGTAGAAAACTCATGATTTTCTGCCACGGACTCGTCCTTATCCGTACTATCTACATGATTCAGATCAGATACCGGCTGACTCTGACCACTCCCTTGCTCAGCAGAAGCCGCAAGCATAAGCTGTTTGAGCATCCACTTTGCATTGTGGTAATCCTTTTCAAGAAGAAGAATTCTAGGAAGAATGGTTCTCCCTGCCATTTCTTTTAATTCAGCATCGGTCTGTCTCTCTTCAAGAACGAATCTCCCATCCAATGTCTTTGCCAAAGGATAATGGGCCTTGTCAAGAATATCATTGAGAATTGCCAGATTTGTCATTCTGTCAGAGAAAAGAGTAAGTTCCTCATGCTTGAGCAAGTTATTCTCGAGCACACGAATGCGTCCCGTCGCATAAGCAAACATCGGATCATTTTTACTTTCTCTGACCCACTTACGGCACTGTACAGTATGCTCTTTATTATTTGTCAATGCATATGGCATTATAAATTCCTCTTTTATCTAAAATGAATTCTACTTTTCGTGTAAACTCAAACTTTAAATGGATAAATAAAATATTTAGCTACCGTCCAAAAGCACTCTGTGACTCATCTAAACTCTCTTACACCAATTTAAATATTGCCCAAAAATTGCCCAAAAGCTTGAGCATCACACAAAAGCTATTTTTCAGCATATAGAATTCCCGCAAGTTCCGTTATTGCTTCATCAGCAACCTGTTTGAGAATTTCCGCAAAACTCAAATCTAGAGTAATCTTATCCCTTCTGATAAGTAGACCACCAGAATTTCCACTACTTTCCTTAGAAAAAGAAATATCCTTTGAACACTTTGACTTTAGGGTCTCAGCGAGATGAAGATCATTTTCACTAAGATAAACAACATCACCATCTAATGTCTCTGATTCAAGAAGAGAAAGATAAAATTCTAACTTTTTTTCATCATCCAAGCTTCTCAATTTTTGCTCAGCCTGACTCTTGCTCTCTTCCAACAGACGATTCTTCGCTTGAAGCTCTATTTTTCTTTTCTCCATATTAATTTCCGATGCGAGACGTCTCTCATCTTGTTCATGAAGAATTTTCAATTCGCCTGAATTTGACTCCCTAATTTGAGCATTTTTCAATTCAGCTTCTTCGAGCATTTTTTCTTTCTGTTTCTGAGCATTGCCTAGGATTTCAGATACCCTACTCTGAGTATCAGCTTTGACCTTTTCTCTTATTTTTTCCAAACCATCCATCATAAACCTACTTCATCAAAAGCTAGACCAAAATAAGGGACTAAATATCTAAACACCTCAATCCAGCCTATTTAAGTTAATTAACCTATAACTACTTAACTGACGTTCGTTTATTACTTGACGTTTGCAACAAAAAGAATTGACAAAACTGAAGCAAGCAAAGCAAAGATAGCGTATGTCTCAACCATTGCAGCCAAAATAAGAGCCTTGGATTGTTGATCTGGTCTCTTAGCAACTAGTGAAACGCCATCCGCTGCAACACCGCCCTGATACAAAGCTGAGAAATAACCGACCAAAGCCATAGGCATGCAAGCAGCAAAGAACATTGTTCCTTGAAGTACTGAAATTTCTGCTGGTGATCCACCTAAAAATCCACCGAAAATTAGCACGAAGAACCAGACGAGAATTCCATAGATACCCTGTGTGCCAGGAAGAGCCTGAACAACGATCAACTTACCGAATTTTTCAGGATCCTCAGACAAAACACCTGAAACAACTGAACCAACTCTACCAACTGCACGAGCTGAACCAATACCAGGTAACAGTGCCGCAAGAACTCCACCTAAAAGGGTGAGAAAAGCACCGGTAAAATATGGACTACCTAGAGTCTGTGTAGCTGATGTCAATACATGCTGAAATAACATTTTTTCCTCCTATTTTGCAATAAGCATTTAAGCTTGAATTTGCTATATCTAAAATCACGTAAGTGATTAAGATCAAATTTATTAAATATTTATCTAAGGTTCATACACCCTATTTCTTATCTGCCTCTACGAGAACATACTCTGTCCTAGCCTGAAGTGGTTTAAAAGCTTCGCCACCACCGGTGTAGAAACGTCCGAAGAATTCAACATATTGTAGACGTGTTGTATGTACATACGCCGAAAGACCAGAAAGAGCCAAATTCATCACATGTCCTACCAATAAAATCGGTATCGCGATAATTATTCCTACAACCGTGGGACCCACTAAGGATGCGAGCATATTTACAACCATAGCAATAACACTAGTAGCTAGTGACAATGCTAGAATACGAGTATAAGAAAGTATATCCGAGAAGAAACTCGTAATTCCATATAACTTAAGCAAACCACCCATAACTCTCTTAACAGGGTTCTTACTCTCACTTGGCGATAAGAAAACAATTATGGCAACACCAATAAGTGCTGTATACATACATATATTAGATTTGCTAGCTGCATAAGCAAAACCGGAACCAATAATCAAATACCACGGAAACACCTCTGCAAATGCAGTATACGCTGAACCTGCACGAATGAGCTTATACATATTGATTCCCATGCCAAAGAAAATATGTATAACACCGAATATAACAGAGAAAAGCATAAGCTTGGTGGGATCATCAAATGGATTAAACCAAAGAGCATTAAAACTCAATTTCTTTTGGCTCATAGCATTTATTAGATCTCCGAAAAATCCTCCAAACATAGCTCCCCAAACTATAGCCATAAGTCCGCCCATAAATAGAACATAGCACATATTACGCATGGCCTTGGATTCAACTTTAACTTTCCAAAGTAAAATTCCCGTCAATATAGAAAGCACCAAGCCATAACCAATATCACTCAACATAAGTCCAAAAAAGAATGCATATGTAGGAGCCATAAGAGCAGTCGGATCAACGTCATCTCCTGGTTTAGGAAGGGAGAACATCGACACAACCTCCTCAAAAGGTCTTACTAGCTTATTATTTTCTAATAAAACTGGATAATTTTCTTCCGGCAGAGCCTCTCTCCTAGAGATTGCAATGTGGAAACGCTCAGAAATCAGTCTAAACATCTCTTCTGTTCTCTTACTTGGAACATATCCTTCAACAACAAAAACTTCACTTGTCTGAGCGATAGTTTCCATACCCTTTAGCATATCTTGGCGAACTCGATAGAAATCAGACAGCATCTCAAAATCATTTCTGTACACCGTTAACTCTTTCATCTTTTGTTTACAGTCAGAAATCTGCTGAGATATATTTTCCATCTCATTTTTCCTATCTTTGACAGCCAAGGCGTATATACCATCATATCTGCTATCCAATTCTGGCAAATTGCGGAAACCATTTTGTTGAGCCAATTTATATACTTCATTCGCCTCGTCCGCATATACAGCCATAATCAGAGCGATACCTTCATCAAATATACGGAGTTTCTCAAGAGCAAAAGCCTCGTAACCAGCCTCTCGAATCGCAGAAGCCATATCTTCATAAGCTTCGCTATCCTGAACACTACCCACATAAACGCGCACATAACCCGTCTCGCTGAGATTATGAATTTGTTCTCGTTCATTCCCCGACTTATCGCCAGAAGTATCATTCAAGTTAACCGATGCTTCTGAAACCTGACTAGGAAGAGACAAATCACTGAAAATCTCAAGTTCAGCTACTCTCTGCCCAGCTCGTCCTAACTCAGTCTCAAGTTGTCTGAGAAGTTGCTCATAATCCTCAAGCTCTCTCACTTTATCAGTTAGCTCTTTTTGCCTGGATGCCATCGCTCTAAACTCTGCAGAACTAACCTTGCGGCGTTTCTTGAAGAGGCCCTTTTTCTGTGGATCTATTTTGGAACAAAGCGCTATAGCTGCATCTAGCCTATCCATGAGACGCTGTGTCTCCGCGATATATCTCGGATAATCGGTCATAGCTCTCCCGAGCAAACCGTCATCTTGAGTATTAGGGTCTCCCAATTGAGCCATTCTAGTGCGAAAGGCCTCGTGGAAATCAAGACCTGGAATTTCATTAATAAAAGAATTTTGCGGAGAATTTAACTGGCGTTTAATAATCTCCTGCTCCAAGTCTTCATTGCGTCTCAGATCAATAACACCCAGAGCTGTTAGAGCATTGACAACACCTGTCATCTCACTTCGTACACCAATCAGTGTAACATGATCCATCTTAGCGATTGCCACGGAACTTCAGACTCCTTTCAACAAGAAAATCGACAGCCTCAGGAATTCTCTGCGACCATTTCCCAAGCTCTTTTCCAGTATCAGACTTGAACTTCTCAACAGCTTCTGAAACAAGTCTATCTTGACGCAATTTGGCATTCTTACGCTGTTCTTGCCTCTCTTCTTGCATATCTATATTAAGTTTCGAAGCATTTTCAGCAATAATTTTGCGTGTATTTTCTATAATTGATTTTGCCTCAATCTGCGCCTCCTCAATCATTCGCCTGGACTCAAGCTCAATTGCCTCAATTGTAGAAATCAATCCTGCATCAGCCACTATCTTACCTCTTCCAACCTCGTTCACTTGCATCTTTACTCTACCTATCAGCTAATTACATCTTAACTCAATACTCTAAATAAACTCTAAAGAAATGAGCAAAAACTTATAGCCATACAAGCACTCATATAAAATAGCGCCTTATAAATAGCACTTGAACAAAGTAATAATTTAAGCACGTACAAGAATAAGCATCCTTTTGTACGTTATATAATGATAACAATTTAAAATAGAATATTGAACACTTTTTATACAAATTTACATAAAATAGAAATTTTTCTCACCAAACAATTTCAAAACAATTTAACTCAAATTTACACGTGTTTTATTTGATAAAAATATAGCAGAAGTTTCATATTTACCTAAAGGTAGACCAAATAAATAAAAAAAATCAAACTCGGATGTGCTTTTTTACAAAAAACTCATCTTCAGCGACAAGTAATAACGAGCAATATTTTTTATCGACATAAAAAGTCCGACCTCACTCTAATTTATAAGAGTTCAGCCGGACTAAGTCAAATATCAATTAATTGAATATCTTATGACTATATTATAAGACCTCATCTAGTAACGCAGCTAATTCTTCGTAAGGTCTTGCACCTGTCACTCGTTTGACTATTTCTCCATTCTTGAAAATAAAGATGGTTGGAATAGATGAAACTTTATATTGAAAAGCGAGCTCATTCTGCTCATCAACATTAACTTTTCCAACCTTGGCCTTGCCCTCGTATTCATTTGCAAGACGTTCTACGAAAGGTGATACCATCCTGCAAGGTCCACACCACTCTGCCCAAAAGTCAACAAGAACTGGTACTTCACTATTTAATACTTCGGTCTGAAAATTTTCGTTGGTTAATGTTAGTTCCATTTTCGTCCTCCAAAAAATATATTGAAGAAATTTTATTATATGAGATATATACTTTTTGTCAGTTAAGTTACACTACTTTATTATTTACATTATTCGCTATTATCTTATTACAAGAGTTTAATACAACAAAAATCAAGTACATTACATTATTGTTACGTCCTATATTAATATTCCAATAATAAAATGATCACTAAAATAGCAAAACCTATCCCTAATGAACTAGAACTCACTATAATAAATACGTAGTTAAGATAATATATTAATAATATTTATATGAACGAACTGGGGTAACTATGAGCAAAAAATCTACAGATAACAATTTCAATTTTTCAGATTCATCACATCAAAGAACGCTCGATTTTATGATTAAATCAGACGCTTTTTTTCTATCACTCTCGGAAATAGATAGAGAGAGCCTAATTTATTCTATTCTTCGCTTCGCTATATATTTTCATCTTAACCTCAAATTTATTGGTTTCTTTTTTACAGAAAAATTCAAATCGGAACTTTGCAAAACCTTTGATTTATGGCAAAAATGTCATCAATTAAAAGATCTGCACCAAGTCTCCCAAAAGCTAACTATAGATTTTATTACATGTGATTCAAAAGATAATTTAGATTTCACTCTATCGACCATAGATTTTTTAGCCTCTGACTCTTCAATTCTGCTTGCGTTAAAAAATAAGGATGTAAGTGAACTTATACCATACGAGGACTCTGAACAACGTTTGGCAGCTAGGTTAGCTGTAGCCAAACTGCATCTTGCCCCCAAATATCGCATCGCCATTGATGAACCTTTTTTCGGCCCTGGCCCCAGTGATGTTCTTGCAAAACTAGATGAACTTGGAAAGGTGAGTTTAGTAGCTAGTAGTTCTGGTATCTCCTATTCTAAATTATGGAAAATTTTAGATAAAATCGAGAGCAATCTCGGTAAAAAAATCGTTTCTCGCAAACAAGGAGGAATTGGCGGAGGGAAAGTAGAACTAAATCCAGAAGCTCAATACTTGCTAAATTTCTATGAACTTATAGAGATAGAACTAAACAAGTATGCTGAAAATTTAATCCAAAACAACTTCCCCTATGAAATCTTCTTTGATAAACAAACTAAACCAAATTGAGACAAACTCTGACCTATTTCTGTAATGTATCTCACTTAATAAACTCATTAAGTAATGAATTCTCAGGCACAAAAGATAGATCAATATAAGGAAGCTCTGAACTCAATTTAATTAATCGTTTCGCCTCTGAAATTGTATGAGAAAGGTCATAGTAGTCCCTGTCACCCAAATTTACTGAGTTCTTAACAAATACAGACCGAGGAAGCTCTCCCTTTTCATATAACTCTAAATCCTTTTTCATATACATCGAAGCCATCCCTGGTATAACAAAATACTCATATGGCAATATCGAGTTCATATAATAATCTGCTCTCTCTAAATATTCAGGGAAAACTTTATCTTCCTCTCTTCTTATAAATGGCCAATAATCAATAGTTGCAAAAGGGTTTGCTCCACGATGATGCCAATCTCTAGAAAGTCTTCTCATAAGTCTACTATCTTCTGAATTAAGAGCTCTCCCTGAATTCATAAGACTTCCATAAGGCATAATAAAAACACTAAAATATTCTTCTCTTCCTAAGTTCTCATACATATCATGATGAAGAGCATGAAGACCCTCAACTAATAACACCCCTTTTGAATCAAGAGTAAATTTCCTTGAACTATCCTTTATTTTCTTTCTTAATTTCAAATCAAAAATAGGAAGCAATGTTTCTTTGCCATCTAAAAGACTCCTAATATCGGCAGCCATCCCCTTTATATCCAAATTTTCAAACGTCTCAAAATTTGGCATACCCTCTTCAGTCATTATTTTGACATCTGGGCGATAGTAGTCATCCATAGAAAGTATCGTACTTTTTCTACCATATAATTCCAAGGCAGAAGCTAGTCTATGGGTAAAAGTTGTCTTTCCTGAAGAAGTGGGGCCAGAAATAAATATGACTTTAACTTTTTCATTCCACGCCAACTCATAGGCTAATTTACCAAGCCTATTCATAAAGTCGTCTTCACAGAGCCTAGTAAAATTATTAATTTTTACAGAACCCAAACGGCTCAAAAGATCATCAATGTCATACACAGGTAATGTACTAAACTCTGCCATATAAATACCTCTTATCTAAAATTTAAGCTGCAACTCTTTTATTCTAACAGTTGCGCAGGGCGCTTTTTTGCAATAAATATAAAAAAGCACTCACGCGATGTATTTATTTAAACACTATTCATTTTTTGTTAATGTAAACAATATATTTTGACCATAGAATTAAGCACAAGTAAGAATTATGTTCCCTATTGAAAATTAGGGAAAAGAATGAAACAAAGTTTTCATAATTAATTAGAAAGAGATATTTATATGAAAAAGTTAAACAAAAAATTGCTTGCTATTTCTCTATCTGCTTTGATGTTAGCTCCCGGCTTCATCAGCAAGGTAAGTTATGCTGAAGAAAATAGTAGCGAATCAGCTTCGAGTGAAGAACTTAGTCAAGAGTCTCAGAGTGAAGTCGAGAGTTCTTCTGTATCTGAATCAAGTTCAGAGAACAGCCAAGAATCAAGTAGCGAAACACCTTCATCAGATACACAGCTTGGCGCTGGTACTACACAAACTGGAAACCCTGCAGATTATAAAGAGCTAGATCATAAGACATATGAATCTCTTCAAACTCTTGATGAAACAAGAGCAAAGGCAGTAGCAGATTCACTTAATTCATTTCAGAATAAGAGTTACAAATCCAAATTCAAATTCGAGCTCGACCTCAAGAGTGGTGAGCAGAAACTAAAAGGTGAAGTTAAGGGTACACAGACAGTTGCCGATAAAACTCATCAGCAAGTTGACTTTGAGTTCAAGGCCCAAACTCCAGATGCAAAAGAATATGAGGGCAAAGCTTCTTTGTATACAACAGAAGAAGCCAGCTACCTTGATTTTGATGTTAAGGATGTTAAAAAGGGTTCGTTGAAGTTCCCATACGGAAGTACTGATATTAAAGATGCGGCTAACCTAAATGAAGCTCTCAATAAGCAGATTGACCTTTATAGCACTTTCGAATATAGAGTAAAAGAAGAGTCAGATGACAGTTATGAGGTATATGCCCTATTAACAAAAGATAAGTTTGTTGATTTGTTTAAGACGGCTCTTTCCCTAGTAGTCAAGAGTGACAAGGCTCCTGCTGGACTATCAAATCAGTTAGAACAAATCGAGAATCAAGTTGTTTCTTCTATAAATGAGGTTCATCAGTATTCAGCTATTGAAACCTTGGTAATGCCTCTGGAAATTAAGGTTAATAAGTCTGATAACACGGTTAAGGAAGTAAAGTATGATCTCAATGAATTACTTAGACTGATCCTTGACTATACTTCATCAAAGGATCCCTCTAGTCCAACAGTTACTGTTGACGATTTCAAATTTGAAGTCAGTGATATTGAGTTCCTTGATACCAAACCAGAAGTAACAGTACCTGACGAGGTTAAAAATAATGCTCAGGATATAAGTAGCATGTTCTCAGCTGTAGCAGGTATAGATAGCTCAAGCACAAATGCTCCCAGCGTAAGTTCTGAAGAAGTAACAAATAACTCTGATAGCTCAACTACAGATTCTGCTGAATCTTCAGAATCTGAAACTGAAACAGTAGAAAGTTCAAGTAACTAAGGTTTCTTTCAATCAATGCTATCTTAAGTTCATAGATAGCACTTAAAATAAAGAGCTTAGCCGATTATCTCGGCTAAGCTCTTTATTTATAATCAACTACTAAGCAGTATTTTTTATTAGGAACATAAAGCAAAACTAGTACATTCCCTTTAAAATATGTCTTGAGTGTATTTTGTCATATGCGAGTTCATTAGAGTATACCTACGCATACTAACACTTACGTAATGATAAATAAGAACAGATTTACTCAGTATACTCTTGCCTATCCATAAGCTTAGTAGACTTTATTGATATTATCAGTGCAAAAAATAATATATAAAGAACAAAGATGCCAAATTGGCCTAAAAGCCTATGTATAATTGGAGTCAAATTCCAAAGTGGATACAATTTTTCCCAAAAAAATCTACCAATAATCAACTGAATGATGAAGCCTATAAAAAAGGTAATTATAAAAGGCTTAATGGCAGTCATAATCATTCTACCTTTTGTCAATCCTAAATCTCTATATAAAATGAAAAAATTCTCATTTAGTAAGAAAAAGGATTGACTAATTGTTTTTGTAAAAGCGTAAACAATAGTAATAAATTGAATCAGATATAAAACAAGAACAACTTTTTCCATAAATTTATATTCATGCCATACTTTGACATTATAATGCTGATCTTTAATTTCTAAGTTAGATATACTTCGCGTTAAAGTATGAATTTCATTTATAATTTGATTAGAATCCGCTTTCTCATCTAAGAATACATGCACACGCGTCATCTCATAATTCAAGTTTTGCTTCTCTAAATAACTCTTACTAGCTAATATACGATAGGGAGCAGGATGGTAATCGTATGTAGGGAACCATCCTAAATTATCATATGAACTAGAAATAATCGGTACATCAATCTTTTTTAACTCTGCACCTTCTTCTAACAATTTCTCTTGAGGAATAATTCCTGCCATTTGTTTCTTGGCTTGTGGCACATAAATCGTCACTTTTTCGTAATCAGGTAACATTTCATCTTTTAGCAGATTATCACCCTCTGTACTACGTTTCCATCTTATTCCTTCTCCACCATCAAAAGACTCAATTTCCGTAATGCGAATAGAGGGAGAAATCAGAATAACACCGTCCCCATCTAAAATTCTTTGCATTTTGACATCATCTTCTATACCAATTTGCTCGCCAATATCCTTTAGATAGCTATCAGGAAATGAAAAAATATCACAAGCCACAACAAACTTTATGTCTTTGTCGAAATATCGCTCTTTAAAGGCACCATCTTCTATCATTATGATACTTGTAAGCTGCACTCTAGATATAAACGGGCTTGATATAACTTCATCAGATAATTTTATGAAAGAGTGATGGTTTTCATAGAAAGGAACAACGGAATTAACACCATCTATATCTCGAATTTTAGGGATGAGTAAATCTAAACTATGGTTATAGTATGGATAATTGAATAAAAGGCGACCACTGTCCGACTCGTTCGACAAAAAATCATTACCCGACAAATAATAATCTGGCGGGATGTTGTGAGGAACATATTTCAATTCATAATCATAATTCTGCTTAACCTGCCCGTGAAATTCAACTGACTTTCCCCTATTATTAGCTGCTGCAATGGACATTAGCAGCAAAATACTCATATTGCTTAGCAAGAGAAACAAAACACATGTCAAGGCAATAAGCCCTTTTCCTTTTATGGGCAAAACACGAGATGACTTCTTGACTTTTAACCTTTGACCAACATTCTTTTTTGTTTTGGAATAAAATAGCAGGCAAACTAAAATAGCCAAAATATAAACAAGAACATATCTATTGGTAAAGTTAAAATACTCTTTCCACGAGAACACTGATATTTCAGAGTAATTAATTTTAACAAAGAGCAAAGTAATCATTCCCGCAACAAGAGATCCTATTAATAATGATGGCAATGAAATGAATATATATTCTATTCTTGCAACAATAGCTTGGGAAACAATATCCAAGCCTAAATCTGCATACAAAGTATACCTTGTCCTGGAATAATGATGATATGTAATAAAAATAGAGATAAATAGAATAAGAAAAACAATTAAAAGACCCAGATAAAAATCATCTGAGAAACTGAATACAGACAAATTCTTATCTCTCGTCATTGATCGATTTTCATATAAGTTACCAGATATAGTCTGTCCACCGTCATTATTTTCAATCTCCTTTGCCTGATAATAATTGAGAAAAATCATGCGATATGACAAACCAGAATATTCATCTTGCATTATTTCAAATTTTTCGGCATTGAGCCAAACATTTGGAGCTAACAAATTTAGATTTTCTTCTCTCTCTCCTCTAACCCATAATAAACCAATGTCAGGTACAATCTTTTCTATGAATAAATTCTGACCCAGAATACTAACTGAATCACCTACACTCTTCTGATACTTATTCGCAACGGACTCAGAAATAGCACAGGTATCCGGCTTAAGTGAAGGTAAAAAATTATTCCCTTGACTTCGAAAAATATATCTTTCTACTGAAGGCTTGACTGTTCCTAATCTCAGCTCAAAACCATTCTCAAGAATTTTCTTTACTTGAATGCTAGATTCCGTTGTTCTTAGTTCATTCGATGTATATTCGTCTTCTAATTGATAAATGATGCTATAAAAATAGCCATAAATATTACCACGCGATTCTATTAGTTTATTTTGATGAAAATGAAGTATACTTATAACAGTAAATAAGATGGTAATGATAAAAATTAATAAAAAAACTGTTAACCAGAATGCATGATTTTTCTTTGAGAATACAAGAGTTGCCAATTTAATATTGTTTCTCATCCTTGACCACCCTTCCATCACTCAACTCAATATGTCTAGTTGCAATAGTCCCCAATTCCAAATCATGCGTAGCAATTATAAAAAGTGTATTTAATTGTCTCTTCGTTTTGACTATTAAATCCATTAATTGCTGAGAAGTCTTGCTATCTAGTGCTCCTGTTGGTTCATCAGCCAAAACAAACTCCGGTTTTAAAATCAAAGCTCGTGCCAGAGAAACTCTTTGTTGTTCACCTCCAGATAATTTATCCGGGTACTGATGTAAATATTCTCTTATATTTAATAAATCTAGCAACTCATACAAATACTCACGTTCAGCTCTAATACCAGCAATAATACCCGGAAGCAAAATATTATTTTCAACGGTTAATTCAGGCAATAGGCGATAATTCTGCCACATGAAACCAATTCTCTGGGTGCATTTTCTCTTGCGCTCAAATTCAGAAAGCTCATAAACGCTATCACCATCAAATATATACGAACCTTTTAGTGGAGCAAGCAGACCATTTAGGCATTTCAGCAAAGTACTCTTTCCTGATCCGCTCTTTCCTGTAAGAATAACTAATTCTGATTTATTAAAACTAAGACTAATCTCATGTAAAACAATTCTTTTGTTATCATAAGCAACATCAACTTTTTCTAGGGCAATCATATGTTCACACCTACTTATAAATCTATTTAAAGAGAGAGGAGACTTATATTAGCTATAGTTTTACGCTGACTATTCTTATTAGTCTTTTATTTGAAATTAAAAGGCCACGGATTCGTGGAAGTATGTGCTAATGAACTGTTAACATAATAATGAACAATATGGCTACCACTCCGCCCATTTAAATTATCAGTATATACTATGCAATACTGACTATTATTACTTTTCGCGTATCTCGTATACGACTCATTGCGATCATTAAAGGAAACCGTGATACTATTCATCAATTCTCTTTCCAAAGTCAAAGATGAAGTCTTACCATAGCCATAATAGCCAGATTGTCCGTGGTGATATTTGCAATCTTTTGCAGCTGCACCTACCAGAGATGGTGCTAAAGACACTAAAGTCAATGCAAATAGTGCAATTAAAATCATTATTTTCTTCTGAATTGTATGACTTTTCATAATTCATCCCCCTATTCTTGGGTACCTGATAAATGCTCCTCACTCTTGACAAAAGTATAACGCCACATGTAACTCTTGTCAAAATAACTATAATTAATTATAAATACTTACAAACACTCATTTATTTTGTGAATGATTTTATGAAATCAGCGTTACTAGATAACGCAAAACTTTTGTTTGATAATCATTTACGAATATTAAATATAATAAAAAAATACCCTAGCACGACCATAACTTAGTCTATGCTAGGGTACTAATCATTTATAAATATAAACCAATGACTCTACAACTATTTTAAATATTTACTGTATAAAGTCTAATTTCTGATAAATTACTTATCGAAGCGGAAAGCATCTCTACCAAGATATCTAGCTCTATCACCTAGTTCTTCTTCGATACGAAGGAGTTGGTTGTACTTCGCAACACGGTCTGTGCGGCTAGGAGCACCAGTCTTGATCTGACCAGCATTTGTCGCAACAACTAGGTCAGCAATTGTTGTATCCTCTGTTTCGCCAGAACGGTGTGAAACAACTGCTGTATAACCTGCAAGTCTTGCCATCTCCATAGCTTCCATTGTTTCTGTCAATGTACCAATCTGATTGACTTTGACCAAGATTGAGTTAGCACAAGCATTATCAATACCCTTCTTAAGACGCGAAGAATTAGTAACAAAGAGATCGTCACCTACTAGTTGTAACTTACGACCAAGTTTACTTGTAAGGACTTTCCAGCCTTCCCAATCTTCTTCTGCAAGACCATCTTCGATAGAGATAATTGGATACTTGTCAACCAATTCTGACCAATATGCAACCATTTCTTCACTTGTTTTAAGCTCGCCAGTCTTCCAGAAGAAATATTTTCCTTCTTCACCTTTTTCTTTTGCTGCTTCGTATAATTCGGTTGAAGCTGGATCCATTGCGATATGGAAATCTTCGCCAGGTTTGAAACCAGCAGTCTCAATTGCCTTGACTAAATACTTAAGAGCATCTTCATCACTCTTGAAGTTAGGAGCGAAACCTCCCTCATCACCTACACTGGTGGCATATCCGTCAGCCTTGAGAAGCTTCTTCAATGTATGGAAAACTTCTGAACACCACTGTAGTGCTTGTCTGAATGAACTTGCACCTGTAGGCATAATCATAAATTCTTGTAGATTGACACTGTTGTCTGCATGTTTACCACCGTTGATGACATTCATCATAGGTACAGGAAGAACTGAACCATTCATTCCACCTAGATATTCATACAAACCGATACCAAGACTATTTGCAGCTAAGTGTGCTACTGCCAAGGATACACCCAGCATAGCATTTGCACCGAGCTTACCCTTGTTCTCTGTGCCGTCCAATTCCAACATCTTATTGTCAATTCCAGCCTGATCAAAGACATTCATGCCAACAAGAGCTGGAGCAATTAGTTCATTAACATTTGCAACTGCCTTGCTTACGCCCAAACCATTGTAGCGTTTCTTATCTCCGTCACGTAGCTCAACAGCTTCAAAGGCACCTGTTGAAGCACCTGATGGCACTGCTGCACGGCCTAACATTCCGCACTCGCAGCGAACGTCAACCTCAACAGTAGGATTTCCACGGGAATCCATAATTTCACGAGCCTTGATACTGGCAATCGTACAAACTTTCATAAAAAGCCTCCTCTTGTTATACCAATATTAAATTGATAAATTAAGCTAATAATCCTCATTAGTATAATGCAAAATAAAGTGCTTGAGTAGACATACGAGTGACGCGATAGTGCTTTTTTATAAGTTTAATTTCATTTTTACACATATATTACAATTAAATTTAGTATAAAAATAGTTCGCTAAAGGCTTATCCCTAAATAGTAAACAGGGTTAGCTCTTCCATTTTATTTTCTATTTTGCTTATATTTTCATCTCCATCTATGACTACGCTTTTAATATTTACGCCACATTTTGCTTGAAAAAAGTCTAAGTCCTAATTTCTGGCTGGACTTTATGCCAATTTTACTTTATAACTATCTTAATCAGTACAAATTAGGAGATTTATTATGTGTCCTGAAGTAAATAAACAACGTAAGAAACCAGTCTCACCCTTCCCCGTAAAAGAACGCCATGCAAGACTGGACGAAAATGGAAATCCATATGCCAGAGAGGGTTATCGCCTAGAAGAAGATGCAGTTGGAATTATGGAAATTCCAGAAACAGCACTCTATGGTATACAAAGTTTACGTGGTGCAATAAACTTCCCTATAACAGGACATGGTATGCATCCTATTTTTATCGCCAACTTAGCGAAAATAAAAAAGGCCTGTGCAAGAGCCAATTATCTATGCAAACTCTTAAGTCGTGAGCAAGTAACTGCGATAACAGCAGCTTGTGATGAAATTATCCAGGGCAAACATCACCGTTCCTTTATCGTGGATGAAATTCAAGGTGGAGCTGGTACTACAGCTAACATGAATGCCAACGAAGTTATTGCTAATAGAGCCTCGGAACTTATGGGAGGGAAAATAGCAGATCACAAACTCTGCCACCCCCTAGATCATGTCAACAGATCACAATCCACAAATGATGTTTTCCCCACAGCTGGCAGACTTACAGCTCTGGATTTAATGAACGATCTTTTCCCTGTACTTGAGTATCTTAAATCAATATTTTTAGACAAGTCCATCGAGTTCGCCAATGTCTACAAAATAGGAAGAACACAACTTCAAGATGCAGTTCCTATGCGACTTGGTCAAAGTTTCATGGCTTACGCCCACGCTGTAGATAGAGATATCAAACATATGAAAAAAGCCTACGAGGCAATGTTAACTCTCAATCTCGGGGGCACTGCTATAGGAACATCGGCAAATGCACCCGAACAATATGTTCAGGCAGTAGTCCCTGAATTATGTGCTATAACTGGTCTTCCTCTCAAGCAGGCAGTTGACCTAATTGATGCTACACAGAATCTGAGCGATTTCGTATTCTTATCAGGAGCAGTCAAGAGTGCTGCTGTCAGTTTATCAAAAATTGCCAACGACCTTAGACTTTTATCATCTGGTCCTAGAGCAGGCTTCGGCGAAATTAAATTGCCTCCTGTCCAAAATGGTTCATCTATAATGCCTGGAAAAATAAATCCAGTTATACCAGAGGTTGTCAATCAAGTCTGCTTCGCGATTATAGGGAACGATACAACAATAAGCATGGCAGTAGAAGCAGGTCAGCTAGAACTTAATGCTTTTGAACCTGTATTATTTTCTCGTCTATTTAATTCAATCTATAGTTTACGCACAGCTGTCCAGACATTAGCAGTACACTGCGTAAAAGGTATCGAAGCAAGACCAGATAAAATTTCCGAGCTTCTTAATCAGTCTCTGTATGGAGCCACTGCATTAGCACCCACCTTAGGATATGATGTAGCATCATCTCTTGCCAAAAAAGCTCTAAAAGAAAATATTTCAATCAGAGATGTTGTCCTTAACGAAAATCTTCTCTCTCCTGAAGAATTAGATAAGATCCTCGATGTCAAACAGATGTTTCGCCAAGAGGAGGTCATAAAGGAATTAGAAGATCTTCATCTCAACGAAAGTGAAGAATACCAAAATAGTAAACAATAATGGTGAATCACCAAATTAAAGTCAAAATAAACCAAAGCACATAGACTAACTAGCTAACACAATCTAGCGTAATTTATCTAGCACAGTCTTGCACACGCCATAACAAATTATTTTAACTATTCATAATCTATATATAAAAAATCTCGCTCCACTTGCATCTACCGTGCAAAAGAGCGAGATTTTATTTTTTATATCATATAACTAGAGACAAACTTAATTATCAAGTCAAGAGGAAAAACTATGACCTAACATATTCTGCTCCACGTTCATCTAATACTTTAATCGACTCAACCTTCAAATAAAGGTTATAGTAAAGTCCATGGGTCTTTAATTCTGGCGTACCAACCACTTCTATCCACGCATCACGTTCTGGTTCTTCTATGCTTCCATCCTCTGGAAGTTCAAGCAAGAATCCGCCCCAGCCATCATTACCGCAGCAACCTGTGCCACGCCTATATACAGTTGGCACATCTGGGTTATCTCCAATTGTCAGTCTGGCATACATACCTTGAATAACTATTTTTCTATCTGCGTAACGTTTAAATGCATAATAAATATCAGCAATTTGCATATTAAATAAATTTTGTTTGATATAGAGAACATTCTCCCCCTCTTTAGCTTGATAAGAAAAGGGAGGATCTTCAACATCTTCATAAAATCCTCTTAGAGTCGAATAATCGACCTGTTCTAATGGACTATTATGAGATGCCGACTGAGAAGAATCATCCGTTTGTCCAACATTGCCAATTCTTGGCTTCTCCAAAAGTCCTTCTCTGCTTCGACAAGACACAAATAAAAATGGCAAACAAAGAGAAAGAAGTATTAATTTCCTTGCACCCTTAATCAATTTACCTTTATAAACAAATCCAGCCATAAGGCCTCCATTCAAAATTAAACATCTATTACGCAATAAACTCATTATATTAAAGTAAAAATTTTATAGATAAAAAGCTCTGCCGAGGATAAATTTATGCCCTTGACCCAGTTAATTTCTTCCATACATAGGCGATTGCAAAAAAACTAGCATTAACAAGTGTAATTCCAGCTCCGGTTGGTAGAGCATAAGAGTAAGAAAGGCAAAGTCCAATAACAAAAGCAAGAATCGCTATACTAAGCGAAATAATAATCACCCTCTTATATGACCTCGCAATTGTAAGTGCAGTCATAGCTGGAAAAACGAGTAAGGTTGAAATCAACAATGTCCCCAGTGTTCTTATTCCCATAACAATCAAGATTGCTGTAAGAAAAGCAAGAAGGGCATTGAAAAACTCAACTTTAACAGCAGCAGCCCTAGCAAAGATCTCATCAGAAGTAATTAACAAAATTTTCTGATAATAAATAGCATATATAAGCAGAACAACAATAACTAACACAATCGAAAAAAGCATCTCAACACCATCTGCTGCCAACAAACTACCAAATAAGTAATTACAAATATCAGTGTTTATCCCCGTACTCATCGATATAAAAAGCACCCCAATCGCTATAGACAAGGTAGAAAGTAATGCCAGCCTAGCATCTGCATTAATACCTGAATTATACTTAATCCTTAACAAAAAGTAGGCAGCCAATATAGTTACAGGTAGCGATACCGAAAGAGGATTTAAATGGAAACAAAGTGCAAGAGCCAAGGCTGCAAAAGAAATTTGCGACAAAGCATGACCAATCATCGAAAATTTCTTCTGCACTAAATTGACTCCAACAATCGCTGAACATATAGAAACAGATAGTCCAATGATAGCCGCTCTAACCATAAAAGAATAAGAAAACATTTCCCTGAAATACTCTATCACTCTCTACCTACCTTACAATCATAAAAGCAAACACTCAAATCATCATTAAACTCTAAACACTTATTAGGTAGCGTAAGATCAAAATCGGCATCGTGACTGACAACTATCACAGCCTTATCACCACATTGAACTATTTCTCTCAACTCTCGCCACACAAAAGCACGACTCTCTTTATCCATATTCGCTGTAAGCTCATCAAGAATCAGAAGCTTAGAATCAAGCACAAGCGCCCTTGCAAAAAGCACTCTCTGTCTTTGCCCGAGTGATAAATCATTTATATTCATCTTCATTATCATCTCAAGTCCAAGCCTATTAGATATATCCTTTATCTCATCTCTATATTTACTCTTAAGAGTAAAAAAAGCGTTGCCACGCACTGCCATAGCAGAAAGTAGTAGTTCCTCAACTGTTATAGGGAAA
Organism: Bacillota bacterium; assembly: GCA_023420115.1. GTDB lineage: Bacteria > Bacillota > Clostridia > Saccharofermentanales > Fastidiosipilaceae > JAEZWR01. Next base: position 83,087 of record JAEZWR010000042.1, read on the forward strand.
TTCTTATCTATGAGACTTTCTTGAGATAAGTATGCGATTCCAAGGTCTTTGATACTTTTATCGTAAGTAATATTTCCCCCCTTTGAACTCTGGAGTCCAAGGAGAGTCTTTATAAGAGTTGATTTACCTGAGCCATTTCTTCCTTTGATCAACAAACAGTCTCCCCTATCGATAGAAAAATTGATTTTCTCTGAAAGGGGAGTCTGGTAGCCAATAAGAAGTCCATTTACTGTAATTAATGACATTAATTTAGGGCTTCCTTTAGAACCTCAAGATTATTCTGCATCAAGTCAACATAAGTTAGACCTTGTTCAAATTGCTCCTTGCTCACATTATGACAAGCATTAAATTCTAAAACTTTAGCGCCCGTCTCTTTACTAATTGCCTCGGCAATTCTTCCATTTGATAGTTCAATTTTAAAAACAACCGGTATATTCTCTGCTTTGACCTTATCAACTAAAAATTTAACTGTTGCCGCACTAGCTTCAGTCTGTGTAGAACAACCAGAAAATGCAGCATAATAATCAAGTCCAAATTCATCAGCAAAATATCTTAAAGGAAATCTATCTCCAAAGACAAATGTTTTGCGTTTCGCTGCTGAAACAATATCCTTGAACGACTTATCTAGTGTCTCTAATTTTGATATATACTCATCTGCATTTTTTCTATATATTTCAGCTGAATCTGGTTTAAGCTCAGAAATTCTTTCCTCTAACTTATTAACTATTTCTATTGCCTTTTTCGGGCTTGTCCACACATGCTCATCAACTTCTTCATGATTGTGACTATGCCCTTCTTCTCCGTCGTGGTGTTCGTGGGATTCTTCTCCGTCATGGTGCCCGTGGGCTTCTTCTCCGTCATGGTGTTCATGAGCTTCTTCCCCGTCATGGTGCTTATGGACTTCTTCTCCGTCGTGGTGATGCTCATGCTCCATACCTTCGACAATTTCCTCGTTCACGGTATCTACGAGATCAATCAATTTAACACTATTAACTTTATTATCTGTACTTGAAAGAATCTTATCTACCCATGCCTCGTTCTCTCCACCGACACTAACAAAAAGCTCACTATTATTTATGGTCTTAATGTCATCGACACTTGGCTCAAAGGCGTGACTCTCTGCTCCTGGCTTGAGAAGCATTTTAACATCTGCAGTATCACCAACTATCGCTCTCACAAAATCAAAAGTTGGAAAATTACTACTAACTATACTTAATCTATCGCTAGAGCTCTCACTTGCTTCAACAGAAAAAGGCATATTAGCAAAAACAGCTGTAAGAGATAAAGCGAGCACTGAACAAATAATATTTTTAAATTTTTTCATTACACAAAACCTCAAATCTTAAAGATAAAAATAGATAGAGCATACTTATATACTCCTAACTCTAATACAAATTTGACTATGTTTCACAATCAATTATCCATTCTCACCTTAAGCCTTACCAGCGTATATGATTTTCCAACTTGAAAATTTTGATGAATAAAATATAAAAAAAGCACCAAGCACACTAAAAACAAACCCACTCGTCTATTAATAAACAACCATGGGGTCTCTGTCCAATACTGTGTTATTCGCTCGATATTTTTACAAATATTACAAAACTGAACATTCTGATGACTGTGATTAGTCAAGATATAAGGCAGATAAAAAGAAAAGGCAACTATCAAAATAATAAAGACAATCAATATTAAAGTTGCCACTATTTTTAAATTAATTTGGCTCTGAATTTTTCTCCTTATTTTAATCAATCTCAGCGCCCTTCATTTCTTCCTCTAATATGAAATAATTAAATTTCTAGAGGGGAATAGCATTAATTCTATCTTATTATCAAAGTCAATTAATCAACAAATCTTAAATGTTCGGCCTTCTTATGAAAATTTAAAAAACTTGTATCAATATTGTATTTGAATTGTAATTTTAAGGGCAAAAAACAGTCGTATTTATATTTATAATTGTTAGCTTGTATTGATTATTTTCATATTATCTAAACTATATTTAGATATACAATTACATTAGGAGGGGCAAATGTTAAGCGGAGCAAAAAATGCACTTGATGCAAATAAATATCTAGAAGAACAGAGTCGTTTCATAATGGAAAGGGCCAGTCGCTATGACAAATTATATCTTGAAGTCGGTGGCAAACTCATTGACGATCTTCATGCTATGAGAGTACTTCCGGGGTTCAGACCAGATATCAAAATGGATCTTTTCGCCAAGATAAAAGATCAGTGCGAAGTTCTCATCTGTATATATTCTGGCGATATCGAAAGGAATAAAATACGTGGAGATTATGGCATCAATTATGAAAATGAAGTATTCCGCTTAATTGATGAATTCAGAACAAGGGGTCTTTTAGTAAAATCGGTAGTTATCACTCGCTACAACGAACAGAGTGCTGTCAAAACATTCATAAACAAACTAGAACATCGTGGTTTGAGAGCGTATACTCACCAAGCAACAAAAGGATATCCAACTGATGTCGACACAATATGCAGTAAAGATGGATATGGCAAAAATACATTCATTGAAACCGAGAAACCAATTGTTATAGTAACTGCTCCAGGACCAAATAGTGGTAAATTAGCAACCTGCCTTTCCCAGTTATATCATGAAAATGAACGAGGGAACCGCGCCGGATATTCTAAATTTGAAACTTTCCCAATTTGGAATCTACCACTTAAACACCCTGTTAATGTCGCCTACGAAGCTGCTACAGCTGATTTAATGGATGTTAATATGATAGATCCATTCCATCTCGAATACTTTGGACAGAGTGCCGTTAATTATAATCGAGATGTCGAAGCCTATCCTCTGCTCAAGAGAATTCTCAGTAGAGTCTGTAATGAAGAATCAATATATCATTCGCCAACTGAAATGGGAGTAAATCGCGCCGGCTGTGCGATAGTGGACGATGAACTCTGCCGCGAAGCTGCCAATCAGGAAATAATTCGCCGTTATTTCAAAGCCCAAACAGATTTCAAACTAGGTCTAGCAAGTGAAAAAACCGTCACTAGATGCAAGTTACTTATGGAGGAAATGCAGCTAAGTATTGATATGCGCAAGACAGTTGCAGCTGCAAGAACTTATGCGAAAGAAGTTAAAAATAGATTAAAAACAGAAGACCCCATATCTACAGCTGCAATTGAGCTTGCTGACGGAAGAATCATTACAGGTAGAGGTAGTGAAAATATGACAGCGATATCAGCTATGCTTCTCAATGCGATAAAAGCCCTCTCAGGAATTGATGATAAGCTTCATCTTCTCTCTCCCGTCATCCTAGAACCCTTGGTAAATATGAAAGGTAGGACCTTAGGTCTTAAAGATCTTCCACTTGACTCTAAAGAAGTCCTTATCGCACTCGCTATGTCTGCATCTACAAATACAACATCAGCTCTAGCTATGGAAGCTCTTAAAGATTTAAAAACATGCCAAGCCCACTCAACGGTCCTTGTAAATAAAAATGATAATTTCATTCTAGGTAGACTCGGTATTGATATTAGCTCTGATCCAATATTCCCAAATGAAAGACTATTCTCGGACTATTGATAACTATTAATAACTAAGCTAAGAATTATCCTGAATAATATATTTAAATAGCTAATAATTTCACAAAATAAAACAAATAGCTTAGATTAAAATAAAAGATTATAAGAAGCTCCATCATCCTAATTAAAGATGATGGAGTTTCTTATTCAAATAAATGTACCGGAATAACAACCCTTTCTCTTCAAGTTCAAACAGAAAATACTCAAAGAAATAAATAAAAGACCTAAGCTAATATCTATATGTTTGTGACTATTACTCTCTCCAGTCTTTGCAAGAAGCGGCAGCTTTTTATTTATAAGTTCAATCACTTTTTCACCATCATCTTCTATATAAAAAACCAGATCCTCTGCCAGAGCATAATTACTTGGAGCCTCTAACTCTCTTAGAGTATATTGTTCCCCTATATTTAAACCTCTAATGACCTGTTCTTCATCAGAACTTGTCCACAGTGCTACTTCATTCATATCTTGGTCTAGTAATTGAAGCTTAGCTCCCTTTAATAAGTTACCAGCTTCATCCAGTTTCTTTATCTTAAGCTTACTCAAGCTATTCTCCATTATCAAATGTACATCTCTATCGTTTTCACTTATCTTAAAGTTAATATCTTTCCCTCGAATATATCCACTTGGCGCTTCTACTTCTCTCAATATATATTCTTCATTTAGATTAAGCCCATATATTTCCTTTGCTGCGCCATTACTAATAAATTCTATTATTTTCTCACCTTGCATATTAAATATCGCTAATTTTGCACCTATCACAGGATATGAATTATCGTGATCAACTTTTTCTACAATAACTCTTGTCGGCACATCTTCCATCTGAATAACTTGAACCTCTCCCGTATCTTTTACCTCAAAGTAGATATCCTCCGCTTTGTGATAATTAACAGGGGACTCAAGTTCTCTAAGACAATAAATCTCTCCAGACTTTAAGCCTTTTATAACAAAGTCTTCGTTTGAACTCGAAAATCTCAGTATCTCTTCACCCTTACTATCATACACAGCTAAGATTGCTCCTAAGACATTTTCGCCTGTCTCACTATCAATCTTTTTGATCTTTACCTTTATCTCTTCATCGAGCATATCAATCTTACTTCTATGCATAAGCTCATCAAAAGTAAATTCGATTTCACTGGCTGTAGCATATCCAGCAGGTGCCTCATCTTCTTTTAAAATATATTTTTTGCCAAGTTCCAACCTAGCAATTCTATGTGGCTCTTGTCCTGACGTCCAAGAATCGACCAAAACTCCATTTTCATCCCAAACAGACAATTTGGCACCAGGTAATTCTTGTCCTGCAAAATCTTTTTTATGTATAAAGATCTCACTTTCTTCATTTTCAAAATTGTAGTCAAAAAGCTCCCGCCCCCTTTCTACGAAAATTTCAACTCCACCTTTCATTGGCATATACCCTTTAAGAGCCTCACTCTCTTCAAGATAATATTTTCCATAACGGAGATTATTTATTTCTATATATCCATCCTTATCTGTCAGATAATCCCCTTGCTTAATCTTCTCTCCTTTGTCCTCCAAATATAAAGAGAATTTAACCCCCTCTAATTGTCTCTTATCATCCTTAGAAACCTTATTTATCCTAATCTTGGCATTCACAGGTTTATTTTCCACATCTGGGATAGTTTCATAACGCACAAGCTGTCTTGGTTCTTCATCAAAGTCCAAACTTATAATTTGATCAGGACTCAACTCGTACGCCTCATGAGTAGTTAATTCTCTTATGTAATAATCAGTGGCAAAAGCAGTCTCAAAATTGACAATCAGATTTTCATTAGGTATTGCAATATCGAGCAAAGAATCTTTCTTTACGATAACACCATTCTCAACAATGTCTTCTTTATTAAATAGAGCGAAGATTGTCTTTTCTCTCAGTTCATCAGATGAAATATCTGCTAGACGAGGATCCTTTAGAAAAGTCTTTTTAAAATTAATAGCAATCTTCTGGCGATTATTATGAACTCTTAACGCCTGGTCATATATCTTTATTAGTTGATTTTTCTCACTAATTTCAAAGGTCAAAGGTTCAGCCTTAATAAATGGAGCTCTTGCAGAGATTTCCTCTAATACATACTTTCCTATAGGCAAGGGCTCGGAACGATATTCCTTTTCATTTGTTCGGAAACGCTCTATTTCTGTACCAGCTTGATAAATAAGTACTGGTTTATATTCTCCTCCCTCTTTTCTGCTTGAAGCTGAATAAATATCTTCCGCCGCTCTAATAATAAACTCACAATCGGCTAAGTAGTCTTTTTTGTATGAAGTAGATACATAATTGTATTTTTTATGTAATGGATTATCGGTCAAAAAGGCTTCGCTTCCATTTAATGTTGTAGATTGTTCTTCCTTGTCTACTTTATCTTCATTTGATCCACTCTCACTCTCACTCTTGCTCTCATTCTCATTTCCATTGTTCAAATTTCCCGTCGTCTCAAGATTTTCTTCCACTATATCTTCTTCAGACTCTATTACGCTCTCAAGCAGCTCATCACTGCCAGTATTCTCCCCCTCCTTATCGCTAAACTCCTCACCACTTATTTCACTTTCAACATCAACATCTTCCTCATCGTCAATCTCCGGTATATCATCATAACCGTCCATCTTAGGTAGAGAAATCTGTCTAAGTCTAGCAAGAACATCCAGCATATTCTTTTTTTCCAATATCTCTTCTAGACTTAAATTCTCCACACTAGCTGAATCTAAAATATCTGCCGTCTTATGAAGCTCAATTCTCCCCTTCTGTGCTTCGTTATAAACCTCGGTCTCAAGCACTTCCCCTTCAAGAAGCAGTGAATCATTATTGAAGCTAAGTTTTTGTCTCTTCCCCGGTTCCAAGAAATACCCGCGAGGGCTTTTTATCTCCTGAAGATAATAATCTCCATAATTCAATCTATTTGGGAAATATGCCACACCGTCATCATCTGTAACAAAAATAGTCTTCTGCTCCCCCGAGGCAGTCTTAAATGTAATCGCTTCTCCACCTTCAGCCTGTCTATATAGCTCAAAAGCCACGCCTGGGATAGCAATTCTCTCCTTTGTTTCACTATCCAATTTAACTATCCTGAGACTCATTTCTTTGGCAGGATTAACAAGTTTATAACGATATACACTTCTCTCATTATTTAAAATAATTTCCTGATCTTCACTCAGTTTGTAAGCATCACGTGACTTAGTCTGCCTCAAAATATACTTGCCTAATGGAAGAAGTCTCGAAGCAGCCAAACCTTTTTTATTTGTAATCAAATGATCTATTTGCTTGCCCGTCTCATCCAAGACCGCAAATTCTGCTCCATCTTCCACTAGACTCAAGTCAGAATGCAAGTCTGTACTATTTGCTTCTTCTCCTATAAGCTTGTCGAGTTTTTTCTCAATAATAAAATAGGCATATTCTTGTCTATCATAAAATCTAATGGTTTCATTATTATTGAATTGATCATCACTTTCTCTAATTAATGAAGTAGACGGCAGCTCTCCATGAATTTCTATTCCCGCTAGTCTCAATCCCTCTTTGTAAGAAGATTCAAGCTTTTTAAGTTCGTCAATGGCTGAAGACAAGTTAGCACTTCTTTGTATACTTTGAACTTGACCATCATCCGTTACAGATATCCTTATTGCTGTCTGATTCAAGCAAAAACCAAGGGGAGCGGATATTTCTACAAGATCATACTCTCCCTCTTCTAAGCCTTTTATAGTTAAGAATCCCTTGCTATCAGCTGTAAAATCACCTAAGCTCTCACCTTTTCTATATATATTTGATTGATAAACAACATTCTCACGCCCCTTGTGTATATCTGCCAAAATTAATCGATACTTTAAAGACGACATATCTATATCTCTATCATAGATATTACTTATATTGTATTTTTGGATATTTATATCGTGCGTCTTTGGAGTTTCATCTTTAAGTTCAAAAATCAAGCTAGTTGGTATCGCCATTTCTGAAACCATAAGATTCTGACTTTTATCAGCTAGGAACATAAATGGTTCCTGCCTGGGGGCTTTTCTTATCAAGCCTAATTTCGTCCCCTTTTTTAGCTCACCCGTCTTTTTTAATTTCAAAGTATTGCCGTCTATTGTGGCACTTATACCCTCTGGGCAAGTGGCTATTTCAAAATAGTTGAGAACATGGCGTGCGTCTTGCATTATTATTTCCGTCTTATCCGTGAAATCTATTTTCCCATCTTTAAGAAACTGAGAAAAATTTGGTCCCATACTCAAATCTTTTGCAGCCCTTATTAATCTATCTATTTCCTCATTAGAAAAATTTGGTGAGCTTGATCCCGGCTCTAGATAATTCCAAATAGCTACCTGTGTCTTTGCATAATACCAGTCGCTCCTATCACTTGTTAGCCAACACAAATAAACTATATTGCTCAAAATATTCTTTTTTTCTTCATCTAATAAGGTCCTATTTTTTGTATATGCGTAGCCATCTTTAATCGCCACTCTCGGCTCTATACAAAAGGCTGTCCCATAGTGCCTACCATTCTCCAAAACTGACAACTTGTATACTTTATCGCCTACATTATGCGAATAAGGTAATACATAATTGAACTTACCTGTGTATACCGAATCAGCCTCCATTCTATTAAAAATAAATATCCTACTAATAAGCAGGCTAAGCAAAATCAAACAACAAATAAATCTTTTACGAAACTTCTTTCCTTTAAACAACGCTGATATATACATCTTTAAGCTGTAGCGAAAATCCGCTTCTCCTTCCTTTGTTCATTACAAAAGAAGTTTAATTTTTGTTATTTACGCTTAATCATCGCAGAGGCTGCCACTTTTTCTATAAATCGAAACTCTAAGCAAGAAATAAAAAAGAAGTGCCCCTATCAAGGACACTCCTTTAACCGTCTATTATCAGTTTTAATATTATTTTCCGCAGCAGTTCTTATATTTTTTTCCACTGCCACATGGACAAGGATCATTTCTTCCTACCTTAGTCTTATCTCGTCTCTGTGGTTCTATCGCCTCATGTGTCTGTGCTTGTGCAGGAATATTTGTATTTCCTTGTCCTTTTACAGAATGAGATGATCTCACTTGTCCTCCCTGAGCCTGGACTTGAGCTTGAGCCTCTTCCTGCCTAGCCGCTCCAAAGCCTGAGTCATCAGCCTTTGATTCGTTGACATTTCTCAATTCTCTTTCTTTTCTCTGTGGAGCTTCACCTTCACTGAACTGTGCAAGCATTATAAGTCTAACACTATCACGTCTAATTTGCTCATTCATTTCTTGGAACATCATATATCCACTTCTCTTGTACTCAACAACTGGATCATGCTGTCCATATCCACGTAAACCTATGGCATCTCTCAGATCATCCATATCATCAATATGATTCATCCATAGACTATCGACAACCCTAAGCAAAATAACACGTTCAGCTTCGCGCATAATCTCAGGACTCGGGAATTCAGTCTCTCTCGCTTCATATTTTGCAATTGCTTGTTCTGCTAATTTTTCAGAAATTTTATCCGCATCAATGGCCTTTTCTGGATCAACCTTTTCCTCATCCAATTCTTCACAAATTGGCAAGGTTCCGAATCGATATTCAATTTCTGTTCTCAAAGCTGGATAGTTAATTTCTCCAAGAAGATCTCTTCCCTCTGTCTGCTCATTTACGATAGATTCTGCTACCTGCTCAATCATAGAAATATATGCGTCTTTTAAGTTCTCACCCTCAAGCACTCTTCTACGCTCATCGTAAATAGCTGTTCTCTGTTGATTCATTACATCATCATACTCAAGAACATTTTTTCTAATACCGAAGTTTCTTCCCTCGACCTTCTTCTGAGCACTTTCTATCGCATTTGTTAAGAAACGATGCTCAATTTCCATATCTTCATCAACTTTTAACGTATCGAAAAGACGAGATAGTCTTTCACCACCGAAAAGTCGCATCAAATCATCTTCCAAAGACAAATAGAATTTAGATTTGCCAGGATCCCCTTGTCTACCGGCACGACCTCTTAACTGATTGTCTATACGTCTTGATTCGTGTCTCTCTGTACCGACAATATAAAGACCACCAGCTGCAACTACTTTGTCATGCTCTTCTCTTGTTTCTTCTTTAAATTTACTATCTAGCTCGCTGAATCGTTCACGGGCTCTCAATATAATCTCATCGTCCGTTTCATTGTGGGCAGTTGCCTGTTCTATCAACTCTTCATCATAACCCTCTTTTTTCATAGCTTCTCGTGCCATGTATTCAGAGTTACCACCAAGAAGAATATCCGTTCCACGACCTGCCATATTAGTAGCAATAGTAACTGCCCCTAGTCTACCAGCCTGTGCTACAATTTCAGCCTCTCTTGCGTGCTGTTTAGCATTTAAGACGTTATGTTTAATTCCGGCTCTTGAGAATAATTTACTTAGTCGCTCTGACTTATCTACACTAATGGTACCAATTAGCACGGGCTGACCTTTTTCATTAGCCTGTTTGACTTCTTCAACAACTGCTCTATATTTACCATTCTCGGTCTTATATACAGCATCTGAAAGGTCTTCTCTCATTACGGGTTTGTTAGTTGGTATAGTAATTACATCCAAACTATATATATCTCTAAATTCATCTTCTTCGGTGAGAGCTGTACCAGTCATACCAGACAATTTTGAATACATTCTAAAGTAATTCTGGAATGTAATAGTAGCTAGGGTCTTGCTCTCCCTCTCTACCTTAACTCCCTCTTTAGCTTCTATTGCCTGATGTAGACCATCGGAATATCTCCTACCATACATCAAACGTCCTGTGAAATCATCAACAATAATGACTTCCCCATCTTGAACTACATATTGGTCATCTCTATGCATAGTTCCGTGAGCCTTGAGGGCGTTATTAATATAATGCTGAATATCGAAGTTCTCCTCATTCGCTAAATTGCTAATCTTAAAGAACTGTTCAGCCTTGGCAGTACCAGATTGTGTTAGAACTGCTGTCTTGGCCTTTTCGTCAACGATATAATCAACATCAGCATCAGCCTTTGCCTCGCGGAGCAATTCTTCCATATCAATTTTTGTATCTGTTTCTGCAATAACAAAGGGTTTAAGACCTGAAACAAACAAATCCGCACGCTGATACATATCTGTTGATTCATCACCTTGACCAGAGATAATAAGTGGCGTCCTTGCTTCATCAATTAAGATTGAGTCAACCTCGTCAACAATAGCAAAGTTCAATTCTCTTTGAACCATATTGTGTTTAAAATTGACCATATTATCTCTAAGATAATCGAAACCATACTCATTATTAGTTCCATAGGTAATATCACAGGCATAGGCCTTGCGTCTTTCATCTTTATTCAATCCATGCACTATTAAACCTACGGATAAGCCAAGCCAGCGATAAACTTTACCCATCCACTCGCTATCACGTCTTGCAAGATAGTCATTTACCGTTACAACATGTACTCCCTTTCCACTGAGAGCATTGAGATAAACTGGCAGTGTAGCAACTAAGGTCTTACCTTCACCCGTCTTCATCTCCGCGATACGACCTTGATGAAGAACCATACCACCTATAAGCTGCACTCTGTAATGTTTCATACCTAGCACTCGGTATGCAGCCTCACGAATAGTCGCAAAAGCCTCTGGCAATAATGAATCTAAACTTTCTCCATCTGAATAACGTTTCTTAAACTCATCAGTCTTGGCTCTGAGCTCATCATCTGTAAGCTTCGAGAAAGACTCTTCAAGATCTTCTATCTTCTTAATTGTTGGTTCAAGTCTCTTCAGTTCTCTGTCACTGTGAGACTTAAATATTGTCTTAAACAAACCCATTGGTAATTTTCACTTCCTGTAATATCGATAAAATGCCACTCAAAATAGTAACACCTAAATCATCTGCATACAACAATAATCGAGTATTTCAAATGAACAAATTGTTATTTATAACCATTTGATAATAATTTTGCCACAGATAATTTAAATTATATATTCGCCACACTACTAAAATAAGTATAGTTACTAATCTCTCTGTAATGCTTCACCTTTCTTCTCTATAACACTTTATCTTTATTATAAAACTCAACCTGCATCTTCATCATCGGCAAGTTTCTCGTAGCGATATGATTTTTGATCTTTTTCTATCCTTACATGGAAGTTCCCTGTCTGGCTAGAGTTAACAAGCTGTTCAAGATAGGATAATCTATCTTCTGGACTATTTTCTGGAACAACAATAATCAATTCTCTAGACCTTATCATTTCAGAACTAATTTGTATCCCGTGGGGGCTTTTGCCAGCTGTCCCACGATAATTCTTAATCCTATTAATTTCCAAAGTCAATTTGTTTCCCAGAGCGAAATCAGATTTATAGTATGGAGCAGTCAAATCTATACTACTTATTTTCATTACTTTGCTTCCATCCCAATATGAAATATCTGGGAAATTAGAGGGTAGATTAGCCTTGTACTTATCTCTAAACTGCCTACCTCTACTAAAATTATTTTCACTCCATATATTGTCCTTATCAAGCTCCCCTTTATTGTCACTTTTAGCTATTTGGGAAATATCTTTAATATTCCACAAGCTTATAATATCGCTACTTTCAGCTCTCGTTTTAAAAAATAAAAAATTAAGATTATATGTACTGTGAACACTTATATAATGTCTATCAAAATGACTATCAATCTTCAAATTCTGGCCATCTAGTATTCTTCCCAAATATTCTCTGCCATTGATAAATCTTTTAAAATAATTTATCTGCAATAAACGAATCGCCTGCTCACTTATAATCTTCATTACGCTATCTCTGACTTTTGTCTGAAGAAAGTCTGGAATCTTATTTAGTAATTTACCTTGTATATTTGATAAATCCTGTGTTCCAGCTAGAGTAAGCAATAACTCCATCTCTTCTGCAGCATTTCTTCCTGCTTCTTTCCATAACATTTCTGCCTCTCTCGCCCTGAGCACATATACAGCAGATATAAGAAGAAAAAATATCATAGGGAGAATTATCGCTGCTTCTAGAGTTAGACCTCCTTTATCTGAACAAATAGCCTTCTTCGCTCTTGAACTCTCTCTGTATCTAGTCATTGGAAAGAACCTCCGCCAAATTAAATCGGTATCTACTATCAAATTCCAAAGATCTTTTACCTAAACGAGACTCCCAAGATGCCCTTATCCCAACAGCTGTATAAAATGAGTCCTTAGTATTAGATTTAATTTTTTCAGCAAGTCTTGTCAATTTAATATCATCTGGAATAACAAGAAGAAATAATCTTAAATGGTCAATATAATCTATATAAAAGTCTTTTGATGAGAATAATTTAATTACCTTCCCGGAAGATAATGTCACAAGATCCCTGAGTGCTCCACCAACGGCGTTTATAAATACCAACGTAGCAACTACCGACTCAGGAGATATTGGAACTCCTACTAAACTGGCTAGCAGAGTGACTGTATTGGCAATAAATGTAAATGTCGACATTCTAAATTTGTTAGACCTAATATCTAAACCCTGTATAAGAAACCTTATTAAAAAAATATATAATTTTGAAAGTCTTTCCGCTGCCTTGCCATCTAAGCCCGTTATAATTTCTTCGATCTCAACATTAGACTTAAAATTAAGAGAAGAAAAAGCATGGCCACGTAAAGTAATATTGGTATTTAAAGAAGTATCCTTGAGTGAATTTCCACCATTTCTCACAGCAGATGAGCACTGGTTAATAATATATTCATTGAGACACAAGCTATCATAAATGGGTATTTCTATAGTATTAAGCCTATCAAAAATTTCCGAAGCCGCCCTAGTAACAGTTTCAACTGAACTTATATCAATATCTATCAAGCCATCTGCTAGCAATTTATTTTCATCTTCAAGTAAGATCATGTCTTGAATTTTAGAATTAAGTTCTGTCAATTTTCCTTTCAAAAAATCTTTCTCTTTTTTATCACTATCTGAATTCTCAACCCCATTTTCGTCACCTTCGTCTATAACTAAATCATTTATTTCTGCTCTTCGCTCATAAAACTCTTTAGACTTTTCTAGGTACTTCAAAAAATCTAAAGAACTATCTTTTAAATTCACTAAACTATACTGTTCTTTTCCATATTTATGTTTCTCATAGATAGAACTTAATTCGTTACACCCAGCCTTGTCTATTTCAGTGGACATACTAATAACATCTTTTAATCTAGGTATCTCTGATTTATATAAATGGATAGGAGCTAAATATTTATCACTATAAGCCCCTTTCAAATTGTCATCAAAAGAAAAAGCTCTCTGAAGTTCATCTTGACTCTCTCTTGAATAAAACAATTTACCATTTATATCTTCTGGAAGTGCTGGAAGCTTGCTCTCTTCTTTACCGGGTAACAAGCCTTTAATTCTATTCCAAATATTGCCTGCGGCATATACAGGGAACCTCGGCCGCATAAACATTCTTATCTGGTCCATAAGTTCTTTATTAGAAAAAAGAGAAGCCTGTTCTGTAACAGTGATATTAGCATTATTCTTTCTTCTGAGAACAGATATCGATTCATCAAAGACACTGCTATTTAAATTGTCACTTTCATAAGCAAAAAGCCCATAGCGTTCAAGCAGAGGTCTATCATAAGAAGCCAAGATCTGCTCTGCCTGATTTGAACAGGCTAACTGAATTGCCGTTTGAAATAATCTATATTCGACCAGCATATTTAGTAAATAAAAAAGCACAACTGCACCCGAGATAAAAATGGCAAGAAATAGACTTATAGAACCCTTATCGAATATTCTATTTTTCATTTCAATTCTCATACATATTTCACCTCGTCTATTATTTTTCTGACTTATTCTTGAAAATATGTTTTACAGAATTGATATCGTCACTTAAAGCTAGTGCCAAATAATTAACTGCAGCTGAATTAACATGGTATCGCTCTAAATTGAGTCCGTTACCAAAAAGATCCAAGGAAGCTGGTCCTTCTACACTCTTATATATAATGGAAGAATATGATCTGGCTCTTTCTTCAAGTTTGACTGTAGCCAAAGTGAGAAGCCAACATGAGGAAACAGCCATTAGCATTTGATAAATAAAGAAAACACATATTAGTAAAGTCAACGGCATTACCATTGATGCCTCTAACGTTCTTGACATATAATCACCTCCTTGCGAAAGTGTATATGCTGCAGGTCTATGACTTTTTTCTCATCTGGCAATATATTTTCTCATAAGAGAAGACTTTTCTTATCTTTTAACTTGTGACATTAGAATATATCAAGAGTAGCAGTAGAAACTGGCTTAGGTATTATATTATTCATTTTTCGAATCACTATATAGGTCGCAGTTTACTAGAAACGATCTAATTAGACAGCATTCTGTCTGGATCTACCCTAATTTGACACAAGTACTAATATGGATGACTAGTTTGTGAAACGAAGAGAATTAAATTTGACACGATTGCACGATTCGAAATTCTTACTGTTGATGGCTTATAAAGCAAAACTACAATTTATCAGTATCATAATTTTATGATAACTTAGTATATTGAAAATTTTTCTGCATTTTAGAAATGATCCATTCGGCATTTTGACGAATATTCATTCGGCATTTTGGCAATCTTAAATTTTTTGATACAGTTTATACAATCAACAGTAAGTATCTATACTAGCTATTTCCCTCAGTTCTCGAAAAAACTCTACACAAACATCAAATGAAATCTTGTCCCATTAGTTGTTCTCCTTGAACAAGTATTTCCTAAACAAAAACGTGCACACATATTTTTAATAAAATAAAAAAGCCTCCATAGAGGAGGCAATAGCGTTAAGTTTCATCAACTATCTACTCTTAAATTACCAAGCTTCCTTATATGCTATCTCAATTTCACTCAGTAGCTTCTTCATTTTCTTCTCTAACCAATTCTAATACCCCTAAGTATTCACCACGCTCATTTCGCACTGCACGATACTCTACAACTAAATGGATAGGTCCTTTATTAACCTCGCGTACAAACAAATCTTTTTCACCTGACTTAAATGCCGCTATCATCTTTCTCACAACAGCTTCTGCTTGGGGCGGATGACAACTATATACATCACGACCTAGAGCTTGTTTCGGTCTCTTAAAATGCTTGAATCCAGGCGTATCATTAAAATAACGATTGATATCATTGGCATCAACAAAAGTTATTTCTTGAGGTATTGCATTGAGCATTGCAATTAATTCTTCTCTAGTTAAAGAACCATAGCCTAAATCGATTCTTTCATCTGTTCCTTGCACCAAATTAGAATACTCCGACAATAATTGCTCTTGCTCCAACATATCAGACTGAGGACTTTCAGCCAACACCGAATTATCAGAATTGTCCATATTCTTCAATTTCCAAGGTTTTTGCTCTACTCCGAAACAAATCTCATAAGACTTTAAATCCTCATATATCTGCTCCCAATCCTCATTAGACAGTTGTTTCGCACACAGTGGCAGCAAAAAGGCTTTTTCCTTTTGACACATTTCTCTTAAATTATTAAAAAGTTCGTTATTAAAAAAAGCCTTGCGGTCAACTTTAATGTCTCTCAACAAACGGTGCAAAGCTTGTCTCAATTCAACATCTTTTGCCCACATAACTTTAGCTGGTCCAATAATTCCGTATTTATAATTAAGTAGGGGATAAATCAAGTCACCCTTTTTTGCATAATGGATAGGAATTTGTGCGAGATTTTCACATAACAAATCAATTCTATTAGAGTCTTCCAAATTCTTCGTATGTAAAATTTCACTTATTTGATCCAAAACTCTCTCTATTTGACTTACTTCTTCTTCAAAAAATTTCAAAGGATGTGAAGCTTCAAATTCTGGCGAAATAATATGACAGTCATAAGCCTGTTGATCTTTGAACAAGGCAGCATGTAAGTCGCAAAGTTTCTGCACTTCTTTAGCTGGGACACCACCGTCCATAAGGGCTTTTTCCGCCGCCATGATTTCATCAATAGCAACATCTTTAAACTGATTTCTGAATCGTTCTCGCACCGTTTCTAAATTTTCGCCATTATGTAAACTTTGTAAAAGCTCTTTGAGTTGCTGTACTCTTTCTTCACTGACAGTAGACGAAGTCATCTTGAGAAGAAAACCTGACTTTTTCAGTGTCTCAACAACTTGGAGCCAAGATATTCCTTTCATTTTTGCTCCACGTGGTAAAGTCATTTGTCTACCTATAGTTTGTCTAACTAGTGGATTTTTAATTTCTGTAAAGCCGATGTCGGCTAAAATTTCGATCAACTCTGGATATGCTTGAGTTAAATTATAAACTGATTCATTTATATCTAATATTGTCATACTATGAATTTCCTCCCATCATTAGAATGAACTAGCTTATTACTTAATGCTGTGTCTATAAACACATTTATTTTTAATAAAGAAAAAACACGACTAACTTAGCCGTGTTTCATAGTTAAATATGTAAAAGGGATCACAGTTACAAATATAAAAAATCAAAAGTGAACCAACTCTCTCCAGTCAAGACCACCACTACTTATCGCCAAAACCAAAATCTCTGCAGCAGCCAAATTACTGGCATATGGAATATTATTTCTATCACAGGCCTCCATAAGTGGATTAGGTTGATCGTATGAAGTGAAAAGAGGATCCCTTAAATGGATAACCGCATCAACCTCATTATAAAAAGCCATCTGTGTAAGCTGATTCATCGCTCCTAGAAGATCATTCGGAATAGCAATAAATCTCAGATTAGTTCCCATTTCAACTAAGCGGGCTGTATTCATCGTAGAATACAAATTATGAGTAGAAAGCTGCTGACTGTATGCAATACAAAAATTTATAAGCAGCTCCTGTTTACGACTATCTGCCAATACTACAATTTTCACTGTCGATCCTCCGTAAAATTTAAAAACATATCATATATGAATTGTATTCATATTACAAAGAAAACACAAGCATATTAACCAAAAAATATGTATTTTTTCGCAATTTTTATATGAACTTCTAACTGTTTACCACTAGATATATGCAACAAATCTAATTGCCGTTATTCTAATGCACGCACTTTTAAGTATTCTGCTTTTATAAAATCTCATCAATCTCTCAGTTATCTAAAAAATAATACTTGAGCTATTTAAATACCCTACTCAATAAGATCTGTAAAAATATTTCTATTCGTGCTTGCTATAGAACTAAAGCCGTCCCTTGAAACAATAATATGATCAATCAGCTGCAAACCAATCTTTCTCAAAACACCTACAATACTTTGCGTAGAACTTATATCTTGCGCTGATGGTCTAGGATCACCACTAGGATGATTATGTAATAATACAATGTTACTAGCATTAACTTTCAGTGCCTTGCGACAAAGTTCCCTAATACTGAGCCTAACTGCTGATATATCCCCATCCGCAATCTCCAAACGCTGAATCAACCTCAACTTCACATCAAGTAAAAGAACCATAACTTTCTCACTTTCCAAGAAAGCGAGATCTCCCTTGACATACTCATAGATAACCTTAGGTGAATCAAACTTAATCTTACTAGGTTCATAACACGAATTAATACGCTTAGATAGTTCAAAAGCTGCCGCAATTCTCGAGGCTTTTGCCAATCCTATTCCTTCTTGCTCTCTTAATTCTTGCACCGACAAACTCGAAAGTTTTGCCAAATCTCCCTCCGCTATTTTATATAAGAGTTCCTCTGCTACCTGCAAAGAATTTTTCCCTCTACTTCCACTCTGGATAAGAATCGCAAGAAGCTCTGTATCTCTCAAAGATGAAATTCCATTGTAATAACAACGTTCGTATGGTCTATCCTTTTCCCTAATCTCATTTATTCTCATTTTTGCTCCCACCAAAATGTAAAATCAGGCAGATTGTAATCATTTTGAAGAATAATTGAGCTATGAAAAACAAATATTTTTTCGCAGAAGTGAAAAGCCTATTTGGCAAATTACGAATTAAGAAGATCCTGTATAGAGCTATTATAACTTCTATCAGTTATGATATTTCAACAACTGGACGAAGTATTAAATCTCGTCTTGACTCAATATAAATTTTATAAAACTTTTTTTGTAAATCAGATATATAAGGCACTCCGTCAATAAACTCACTAATCTTATTCATATCTATTCGCGCATAAATATCCTTAACTGCCTGATTACAATCTTCACATTCGGCACTAAAAATAAAATCATAGTAATTTATCTTATTTCCATTTAATTTAATTGCAGAAGTAGGAAATCGGTAAATTCGCAAATTAAGTTCGTCTTTATTAGTTAGCATCAACTGCATAATATGGTCATCGGCTTGTGGCAACAGACAGCTTCCACAGTCATAAATAGGTGCAATCTCACGCTGATTATTCCTAGGATCAAATAAAAATCCCCAATTGCCATTATGACGATCAAAATTGCCAAGCAATGCATCTACTGCAAACATCTCCCAAAAGTGTTTTTTTAATAAAATAGGATCAACATATTGCTGTTTTTCTATAGCTTCTAAAATGTCACTCAACTCAGTACCACTACCGTTTGAATCTGATTCTAAGATAGTATTTTTGATTGAACAAAAATCATAAAACTTCTTCTCATCTTCTGTGAAATCTAAACATGCGCAAACAACTTTTTCTTTGCCATTTACTTCAAATGTCCCTAGCATTGTTTCCTGCGCTTCGATTCCTAGCATATTAAAAATACTACTGGCAATATGTTCACTTATAGAACTATTGATATAAGAAAGTGCAGTAGGTCGTCCTTCCCCAGAAACAGGAAACTTTAGCATATATATTTTTCTTTTGTACTCTACCGCAATCTTCTTGCCATTAGCCCCATTATATGCACGAGCAAATACACGACGACAATTTGTAAAATCAATCTCTTTTATCATACTCTTACTCATTTCCATAAATACTTTTTTCTGAGATAATCAGCGTGCTCCGGCGTAATTACACCTTCAGTAATTTCTGCCAAATTAATACTTCCATAAAGTTCTCCCCACAGACAATCAAGAATTGCTGACTTATCTTTCAGACCCTCCTTGTATGCATCCAAATCATGCTGAAGATAAGCTGGAAGACCATATTCATATGAGCGTTCACGCTCACTCTCTCTTATCCCACTTTGAGTCAACATCTCCATTGAAACATCCAACGCCTTTGCCAACTTATATACCGTATCAGCAGAACATTTTTCAAGCTTCGTTCTTCCACTACAAATATCATTGAGCGTAGAATAGGGAATACCCGCAACACTTGCTAGGCGATATTTTGTCATATTTCTTTTTTTGAGCAAGATATTTATTATCATACTAATCCCCCCTATATATTATATCGTCACACCGAAATAACATACAAAGAAAAAATCATTCAAACAAAGTTCTTTTACTTTTTTATTCGCCTACTACCCTTGCGAATAAAAAAAACAGGCAGCAGATAAGAAACTTCACTAAGTAAAACAACTTATTTCTATTAAAATATCATTATTGAACCTTGGCTTCAGATAACAAAAAACCCCGACAAAATCGGGGCTCTTCGTGGAACATATCCATATTCCTTACTATGACGGAGAGCAAGGGATTCGAACCCTCGTTACGCTTATGACGTAAACACGATTTCCAATCGTGCGCCTTCAGCCAGCTCGGCCAACTCTCCACAACCAGAATATTCTAGCTTCAATAAAATCAAAGCTAGAACATTCTAGCACCAGCATCTATTTTTTTCAAGTTAAACTTACAACAACTATTTCCTATATTACTTTCTCACTGAAGAAGCATCCTATCATTTGTCATTTCTTCGCCAACAGCTTCTTGGAACAAGGAAAGAAGATTCTGAACACTAAGTTCCTTCTTTTTCTCCCCAGAAATATCCAAGACAATCCTACCCTTATTCATCATTATTAACCTATTGCCATACTCAATAGCATGTCTCATGTTGTGTGTAATCATAAGTGTAGTTAATTTTTTCTCGTTAACTATTCTCTCCGTCTCCTGCATAATAGTAGCTGCTGTTTTTGGATCTAAGGCCGCAGTATGCTCATCTAACAAAAGAAGTCTCGGACTTGTCATTGTAGCCATTATGAGAGATAAGGCCTGTCTTTGACCTCCAGAAAGAAGTTTGACTTTTGTTTGTATTCTTTGTTCAAGACCTAAATCAAGAGTTTTTAAAAGTTCTTTGAACTCTTTTTCCTCTTCTTTATTAGTCCACCATGATAGCCCTCTCCTTTTGCCCTTACGTTTCGCCATCGCTAAATTTTCGGCGATTGACATCTCCCCTGCTGTACCAAGAAGAGGATCCTGAAAAACTCTCGATATATATTTTGCTCGTTTATGTTCTGCCAGGCGAGTAACATCATTTGAGTCCAAACTAATTCTTCCAGCCTCTGGAAAATGAACACCTGCAATTAAATTCAGCAAAGTTGATTTACCAGCACCATTTCCACCAATAATACTTATGAAATCACCCTCATTAATCTTAAGATCAAGATCGTTTATTACTGAATTTTCATTTACTGTACCTATGTAAAAAGTCTTACTCAATTTTTCAATTGTCAACATATTTCCCTCTATCGACTCTACAGACTATACCAACTCTACCGACTACTATTAAAAATAGAAGCCACTTTTCTTAACGCAGAGCGCTTTTAACCTAAATTCATAAACTTGTTATTCTTTCTCCTGAGCTGCTGCTCTTTTTGCATCTTCTTCATTTCTGGTATAAAAAGCGCAATCGCAACAACTATTACACTAAATAATTTCATATCCTGCGTAGGAAGCCCCATAGCCAAGACAATCGCAACGATTATCCTATATACAATGGAACCGAAAATTATACTGAGAAGAAGCAAGTAGAAATTTCTTTTAAAAAATACGACTTCACCTATCATAATAGCAGCTAGGCCTATCACGATAGCACCAGTTCCCATATTCAAATCAGCGAAGCCTTGATTTTGAGCAATAAGTGCTCCGGACATCGCTATGAGAGCATTGCCCATCATAAGTCCAATAACTGTGGTTAACTTAGTTGACGCCCCTAATGATCTAACGACGGCAGGATTGTGACCTGAGGCACGTATAACGCTTCCGAGTTCCGTTCCGAAGAACCAATATAAGAAAGAAATAATTAGTATCCCTATCAACATAGACAAAATCAAATCTGACCAGTATGTACTGAGAAATGGAAATAGCTTGTGGAAAGATTCAAAAATTGAACTATCAGATAAAAGAGGATAGTTAGCCCTACCCATAATTCTCAAATTAATTGAATAAAGTGCGAGCTGTGTCAAAATACCAGAAAGAAGTGCTGGTATTTTCATTTTTGTATTGAAAAAAGCTGTCACCAGACCAGCTATTGCCCCCGCAAGCAAACTAAGCAATATTGCTATCGGAACTGGAACTTCCCTATCAATAAGAACAACTGCCACCGCCGCACCGAGTGTAAAAGAACCGTCACAAGTCATATCTGCAAAATTTAGCAATCTAAAAGTACAATACACACCTAACGCTAAAAGTGACCATAGCGCTCCTTGCATACATGCCGATAAAATAATATTTCCCCAGTTCATTTAATCTCCTTATAAATTTATATATTCATCTATTTTTAATATAAATAACTGATATTCATAAATCACAAAAGCATAGCAATTCTTATAGTAGTAGCTTTTCGCAATTAGTATAATAATTTCTCGTTAGATTCCAGCTATTTATTTAGCCGTACTCTTCTCAACAGCCTCGGCCCTACTCTTTAGCTCATCGGGCAACTTAAGACCGAGAGCTTCCATTGTATCTTCTCTATACATAACATCAAGTTCATCTAAATATTTTACAGGAATCTTTCCTGCGTCTTTACCGTCAATTAGAATTTCTATCGCTGTTTCGGCTGTCTTGGATCCTAATTTTCTATAATCAATTCCCACACAAGATAGACCGCCCTCTTCTAACATCCCCTGTGCGGCTACTATAACTGCTGTTTTGTACTCAAGTTCAAGCTTATGTACTAGAGGCATTGAAGATGCCACCGTGTTATCTGTCGGTATATATATTGCATCTGCTGCTTGCATCGCAGTTTCTAATAGAGAATTTAATTCTGATGAATTAGAGAAAGTGTAATCACTTGACTCTAAACCATTTTTTTCTAGTTCCTTACGAATTAGCTCTGCCTGCTGAATTGAATTGGCTTCGTTGCTGGAATAAACAATTCCCACCTTTTTTGCATCAGTTTTCCATGCTAGAAGAAGCTTAACCTGTTCTTCTGCCGAGCTCAAATCACTTACTGCTGTCACATTAGAACCAGGCTCTTCAAGGGACTTCACCAACCTAGAGGCCAGAGGATCGGTTACTGCCGAAGCGATTATTGGCACATTCTTAATCTCTTTTGCCGCGGCCTGGGAAGCTGCTGTCCCCAAAGTCATAACTAAATCCAAATCTTTATTAGCAAATTGGCTGGCTATTGTCTGACAATTGGATACATCATTCTGAGCATTCTGAATATCAAGCTCCAAACTACTTCCTTTTTCTTCTATAGCCTTTTTTAGATCATTTATAAAATTTTCTCTCACTTGATCCAAAGACGGATGTTCTAACTGTTGAAGTATCCCAACTTTAATCACCTTTTTCAGGCTCTCTTTTGAATGATTATCGTCAGCCATAATTGAACTTGGTATAAGGGCACAAATAAGAATGACGACAGAAACAAAAAGTGAAATTATCATCAACACTTGCTTCTTAACCACCTGACATTTTTCTGCTACATTTCTCATCATAAACCTCCTTTGGGGAGTTAACTTTTTTGCCCTATGATGCCATTCAAAAAGTTAATTTTTAAATACTCAAGAACCATATCTGGCAACAAAAAAGCCCTCCCAGTAAAAATTTACTGAGAGGGCGAAAATATCGCGTTACCACCTCTGTTCACTTCCACCTCACGATGAAAGCCTCTGCAAGTACGTCCGAAGTCCTTACTACGGATTATACTCGTTCTCTATAACGGGAGAACCCGGCTCATCCTACAAGACAGAAACTCATCAATCGAAATTGGTATTGAGAAGCACTGACATTCAGTGAGCAGCTACGGAATGAATTCAAAGAAGTTTTCAACGGGAAACTTTCAGCTATTGTCCCCCTCTCTTAGATGAATCATTTCTTCTACTACTTTCCGATCACAGCCTGTAAAAATATAAAATTTCTTTTGTAGTATAAGCCTAATCTCAAAAACAATCAACAGCTACGCTGCTTTTTCTCTATATTCACCAGTAAATTGTACTCTTATTAAGTTATCGCCATTATTTAATAATTTTTGCGTCCTTTAGAAAATCTTGACTTAAATCTATACCAAGTTCATCAGCCGAACTTTCGTTAATATATAAGCTATTATCTTTGGAAAGTTCTATCGCCATTTCAGAAATGTCCTCTCCGTCTTCTAAAATTCTTTTTGCCATATCAGCAGTCTGGGCTCCTAGATCGTGATAATCAATCCCAATTGTAGCAACAGCACCGCCCTCAATTTGAGCCTTTTCTCCAGCAAAAAAAGGAACTTTAAGCTCGCTCTGCACAGTTTTTAACAAAGCCATAGATGAAGATAACAAATTGTCTGTCGGAACATATACTGCATCACTTGCTTGGGCTGCCGTCTCTGCTACTTGTCTTATTTCATTGCTGGCACTAAGTGTGAATAATTTTACTTTTACAGAAAAGCCCTCCAGGGTTTCTTGCATCGCCCTAGCCTGTTGCTCCGAATTTATTTCACTTGACGTATATAAAATAGATACAGTCGCCCCGTCCTTATCCCCTAAGCACTTCTTTATTAATTCAGCTTGTTCTTTTATTGGTGATAGGTCAGATGTTCCAGATATATTTCTACCTGGTTTGTCATTACTTTTTACCAATCTTGCCGCTTCGTAATCTGTAACAGCAGTAGCAAGGATAGGTTTATCCTTGATTTGCATTGCAAGCGCTTGGGCTGCTGGGGTCGCAACTGCTAGATATAGGTCATAATCATCATTGGCAAATTGGTTAGCGATTGTTTGAGCGTTACTAATATCACCCTGAGAATTTTTGATAACAAATTCTAAATTTTCTCCGTCTTTAAATCCTAAGTCTTCTAATTTTTCTTTGAAGCCCGCCACTGAACTATCTAATGCAGGATGTTCAGCAAATTGAAGTACAGCAATTCTATATTTTTTCTCATTTTTAGATTTTGAAGTATTTGCTTGGACATTGCTCGGATGAAGAAAAGAAATAAATATTCCAAGCAAAAGTAAGCAAGTAATTAAACTCATCGCCTTTTTTGTTACTCTCATATTTAGCACCTCATTAAATTAGTGTGACGAAGCTTATGTTAAACAATGATAAGTTTTGCCAAACCAACTATTTTTTCACATAAGTTCGAATGTAAGAATATAAAAAAGCCCTCTCGGGATATTATTTATCCTGAGAGGGCATATTCAAATGCGTTACCACCTCTGTTCATTCCTACCTCGCAGCAGAAATCTCAGCAACTGCCAATTCAACAATGTATGATATAAATACATTTAAATGAAATAACAGTCTCTCGCTATAATGGGCGAACCCAGCCACGTCTACACAGTAAATATCAGTTTAACTACGAGTAATAAAAATATTTATTTCTATTAGCTAATATCTAATATCACCTTCAGGTGGCCACTCTGGAGTGTATTCAATACCGATAGAGCATGTCTCGCATCTTACGACAATTCTCTTAGCCTCATCTCAGTATTTACTAGTCTCCCTCATCGTGTTTAATCATGTATAAATTAAGTTTTTAAAACTCTAGCATTTATTTTTTATATAGGCAAGATAATTAATAGCACGGGAGTGCTTTTTTACATTTAAATTGTCAAAATTACCATGACGATAAGTAGTATCACTAAAGTAAAAAAGCTCGGCCGAGGGTAGAAAAAACTGCAAGCATTCTTCGTTTGCAATTATGGATATGGTATAATTAGTACGCACTATTATAGTTTGGACTTAAATTCCCACGGAGCGAACGCTTTGATTTTTTAATTATTGTAAGTGATATGTTCTAGTACACTCTAAGCTATGATTAATATAATGCGATTAAATTAAATTATGCAGATATTCCAAAGGAGCAATTATGCAAAAATTACAAAGTGACCATTTTTATCCGATACCAGGACTAAAGTCAATCAAAGAACTCTTTTATACATCTTGTAAGAAACACGCCGATTTCCCTTATATTCACTGGCGCAACAAACCCAAGGAAGCTGTAATTACCAAAACTTATATGGACTGCGAGGAAGATGTTAACTCCTTTGCTACATACTTAAGTGGTGCTGATATTTCAGCTTCACGTCTAGCAATTATGGGCGAAAATTCTTACGCTTGGATTGTCTCATATTTTGCAACTCTTCTTCATCTAGATTGTGTAGTCCCTCTGGATAGGATGCTAAAATCTAGTGAAATTATTCAACTTTTAGTTAGGGCCAAGGTTGATACTTTTGTTATAGATGCAAAATTCTATTTAGATTTTGGGCAAGAACTTAAAAATGTTCAAACACTTCGTAATGTCATCATAATGAATGCTGAAAAATTAAGTGATAAACAAGAAATTGAATTTACGCATTTATTAGAATCAAACAAACTCACAACCTTTGCTATGGCTATAGAAAATGGTCGCAGCAAATACAAATTAGATTCATCTATTATCGACAAAGAAACTGTCATAGATAACCGTAAACCTCAAGTATTAATTTTCACCTCTGGTACTACTGCTAATTCTAAAGGGGTGCTATTAAGTCAATATGCACTCGCATCTGATGTAAATTCTCTAATGGGAGTTGTCAATTTTGGTGTTGGTACAAGAATGCTCTCTCTGCTTCCTTTGAGTCACACATTCGAAAATACTTGCACTCTACTTTGTGGAACACAGATTGGAGCAGAAATATATATTTGTGACGGTCTCAAATATATACAGGAAAATCTCAAAGAATTTAAAATTTCCCTCATCGTATCCGTTCCTGCCGTCTTTGAGCAGATGTATAGACGGATTATGCTTCAAGCAAAAAAGAGTAACAAGGACACTAAATTATTAAAGGCAATAAAGGTATCCAACATCCTAAGAAAGGTAGGGATTGATTTAAGAAAATTCTTATTCAAGGAAATTATGGGACCGCTTGGTGGTGAGCTTCATTGGGCGATTCAAGGTGGCGCTTCTTTAAAAAAAGAAATAATCGACTTTTTCGATGCAATTGGCTTGAGAATATGTCAGGGCTACGGACTTACTGAAATGGCGCCGGTAGTCGCTGGCTGTAATACTGGAAGATTTGTATCTGGCACAGTTGGTAGAGCCTTGAGTAATATTGATATTTATATTGATAGTGAGGATCCATCTACCCCCGGAGAAATTTTAATCAAGTCAGAAAGTGTTATGTCTGGCTACTATGAAGATGACGAAGCGACTCGAGCTGTCATAGACGATAATGGTTTCTTCCACACTGGTGACCTTGGTATTATTAATTCTAAATCTGGCTGTCTCAAAATCACTGGTAGATTAAAGTCCATGATTGTACTTGATAATGGTAAAAAGGTATTCCCCGAAGAAATCGAGGAGGAAATAAGAAATAAGGATCTTAGCTCAGTCAAAGACGTCTTCGTATATGCCCATCCAGCAGAAAAGGGCGACGTTATTCTCACCGCTAAATTCCTCATAGACAAGAAACATTTGAATGAAGAAGAATTAGAACGCACTATCGATGAGATAAACCAAAGTCTACCTTCATTCAAAAGAATCAAGTCATACTATATGACAGAAACAGACTTCATAAGAACAACCACTCTTAAATTAAAAAGACAAAAAGAGTTTGAGAAGACTCTCAAGAATTTAGATGAATTAGGATATACTCTCAAGGACATTCAAGGAAAATGTATAGAAAGTATATAAGTAGTGCCGAATGACACTACTTATATATTAATTGTAATCAAGCAAGTTGATTAAATACTTACTCAATAAATAATTATGGCTATGCTAGATACCAAAAGCATCAGCCATAATTTTTTTGTATTCTTCGGAACTTAGCAAGTTCTGTTTGAGGACTTCATCTAATAAAGTACTTCCATTTTTGTGTGCAAGCTTAGCAATTTCTGCAGCCTTGTCATAGCCAAGTTTAGGACTAAGTGCAGTTACTAACATTAAAGATTGATCTAATTTTCTCTTCATCTCATCTCTATTAACCTTTATCCCTCTAATACATCTTTCTGCAAAAGACTTCATTGCATCAGATAGTAATCTGGCAGATTGAATGAAAGTATAGATCATAAGTGGCATATAGACATTGAGTTCAAAATTTCCTTGACTCTCTGCAAATTGCATAGTGCTGTTGTTGCCAATAACTCTAAGAGATACCATGCTCATTGCTTCACACTGTGTGGGATTAACTTTACCTGGCATAATGGAAGATCCTGGTTCATTGGCTGGTAAAATAAGTTCTCCTAGACCACTCCTCGGTCCACTAGCTAGCCAACGGATATCATTGGCTATTTTTAAAAGGTGTGTAGCTAAGGTTGACATAGATGCATGAATTTGTGTTATAGCATGTTTGGAAGATAATTCAGCAAATTTATTTTCAGAAGCTTCAAATTCAACTCCTGTACGTTCTTTTAAGAGTTTACATATATCAATATCAAAATTTTTGGCTGCATTTAAGCCTGTGCCTACTGCTGTACCACCTATAGCTAATTTTAACAAGGCCGAGTAATCATGTTTGATATTTTCTTCTGATGAACGGAGTATGCTAATCCAAGCTGAGACTTCTTGAGAAAAAGCTAGTGGAACAGCATCTTGTAAATGTGTTCTACCAAGCTTCATCACCCCTTTTTCTCGTTCCGAAAGATTATCTAGTTCATCAATTAAAGTCTTTATAGATGGCAAAAGTTCTTTTCTAACGATTGCTTCAGCAGATATATGCATAGCTGTTGGAAAGGTATCATTTGAACTTTGTGAGCAATTAACATCATCATTTGGGTGCACTTTTTTCCCCAGACGGTGAGAAGCTAAGTTTGCTATCACTTCATTTACATTCATATTGCTCTGTGTTCCACTTCCTGTCTGCCAAACTGATAAAGGGAATTCTATATCGTGTTTACCTTCCTGAACTTCTCTTGCCACTTCTCTGATATATTTTGATTTATCTGCGTCAAGGCGACCATTATTTTCATTTACAACGGCGGCAAGTTCTTTTAGCAAGGCAAGGGAGTATATTTGAAGAAAGGGCATTTTTTCTTCACCGATTGGAAAATTCTGTAAGCTTCTCTGGGTCTGTGCACCCCACGCTCTATCTGCTGGAACTTTTATCTCGCCTATCGAATCAGATTCTATTCTAAATATTTCTTCATATTTATGATTTTCCATACTTCTCTTGTTCCCTTCGCCATAGTAATTTAGACTCTATTTTACACCACGCTGGGGCATAGTTGAGCAAGTTTTTGTAGTTCAATTACTGGCGATAGTACGATTCTATATTTATTCTTGTTATTCTTGGGAACAAAAGAAGTTGGGAGATATAGGCAAAGTCTATATAGGTTTAGCAAAACTATGACCAAACAATACATCAATGAAAGAATTTTTAACTTTTACTCTATTTCTTTGACTTATCTTCTAATCTTTTAATTCCTGTATTATTCAACTTTTCGATTGACATCAGTTGAGTTCTAGCAAGTTTTCTGAGTTCTATCATTCTTTCTTTTTGAGCCATGCCTTTACTGATTAAAACTGCGTTATAACTTTCCATATTAGCAAGCACCAATAACTCATTTAGGTTTGCATAATCTCTTATATTACCTTTCAAGTCAGGATTTTCTTCACGCCACTGTTTAGCTCTTTTGTTAAATAGGGCAACATTGAGCATATCTGCTTCACTTGCATATTTGTAAGATAATTGCTCGTTGGTAAGGTCCTTTAAGAGATATTCTTTTATTGCCTCTGTATGGATTTTGTAGTTTATCTTTGATAGCTCTCTATTAAGATTCCAGCCTAATGACAATCTTGAGTTTTCATCTGATTTAAGTCTTTTGTAGTCTTGAATAATATATAGCTTAAATTCTGGTGAAATCCATGAAGCGAATTCCATTGCTATATCACTATGAGCAAATGTGCCTCCATATCGTCCTGACTTAGAAACAATACCTATTGCATTTGTCTTTTCAATCCATTTTTGTGGAGATAGTGTAAAAGCGTTTGAACCTGCTTCATTTTTAAACCTATCGAATTCGATAGGTTTAAAATCAGGATTATGCATTGATTCCCATAAACCTAAAAATTGAATATTATCTTTACTTCTCAACCAGTTATTAATAACAATAAATGGATCATCACTTTTATATCTAGCAATATCCGTAAGACATATGTAGTCATTTTTTAAGTCTTCAGTATAAATTTGAATAGAAAATCCTTTTGCATTAATCGTCTCTTTTTTCACCTTGGACATATGAGTTCCTCCATTATGCTAATTAAGGACTTACATCATTTATTTTCGTAATAGTTACACTAAATGACGCAGTAATCATTCATTTTTTTTGATTTTAAACTTTGTTTGAAGTTCTAAAACCCTTGTGTTTACTTGACTATTTGTTTACAACATTGTTAGGGATTTTATAACCATGATTGTGTAGATGGATTTACTCATGAAAGTGAATTCGTTCTCGTTGCAGAAGATTGTGCAAATAATTTAAAGAACTATCCAGTAAATCATGTAAAAGGTCGTATATGGGTAAAGAGTAATGCGTACGTCTTACATGAGAAACAAATGATTGCTGATATTCGAGTTTTTAGACGCTTATGATAATTACGAAAGTCCCAAGCAAGCAAAAATAGGCTCATTTTCCCCCACTTAGACCGTCTCATCACCTTTCATTAGCGCAAGTGTAATAAACTGATCAACACAAAGAAATCGATGTTAAAAAATTGTTCCCGAAATTCGTTTTCATGGATTTGCTGACGCTTGGGAACAGCGGAAGGTATCAGAGTTGTTCAAAGTTACTCGTGGATATGTCCTTGCAGCAACTTTAACAGAGCCAACAAAAACGGATGAAAAGCCTTATCCAGTCTATTCTTCACAGAC
>JAEZWR010000048.1 GCA_023420115.1 Bacillota bacterium
CCTCATATATTAATTGTGGTTTCACTGTATGTGGTTGTATTAGATATGTATTTTATAGATATGGTTTATTCGCCAAAGGTTAGTGGGTAGATGAACCAGGATATGGAAGATATTATGGAGATCCCAATACTGGCGCCGCATACATTAATGGTGGTTTCACTGTAAGTGACGGTATCCGTTATGTCTTTGATATGTATGGTTTATTAGCCAAAGGTAAGTGGGTAGATGAGCCAGGATATGGAAGATATTATGGCGATCCCAATACTGGTGCCGCATACATTAATGGTGGTTTCACTGTAAGTGATGGCGTACGTTACGTCTTTAATAGGTATGGTTTATTAGCCAAAGGTCAGTGGGTAGATGAGCCAGGATATGGAAGATATTATGGCGATCCCAATACTGGTGCCGCATATATTAGTGGTGGATTCACTGTAAGTGATGGTATGCGTTATGTCTTTAATATGTATGGTTTATTAGCCAAAGGTGAGTGGGTAGATGAACCAGGGTATGGAAGATATTATGGCAAGCCGGACACAGGTGAGGCTTGTACGGGTGATATATTTAGGGTCTTAGATGGTAAAGATTATGTCTTTGATCCATATGGTCTTTTGGCAGTGAATCGCTGGGTACATGTTGATAAAAAAGGTTATGCTTTTGGTGAAAATGGTACTGGTCTTGCACTTAAAGATGGAATGAAAACTGTTCGTGGCAAGAAACATATATTTAATGAAAAAGGATATACCCACGAAGGTTGGTATTATGATAATGATGGTGGCTTCTGTTTCGGTCTAGGAGAAATGGGAGAAGCTGTGATCAATAAGAAAATAAAATTGAATAATAGAATCTACAATATCGGAAGCAATGGTTTCTGGACTGACCGCAAGCAATTGTCCCAAGCACAATTAAATTCACTAAAATATGTTGAAGAGAATAATAAACTATATCTGATGGTAGATAATGCCAAATTGGATACTCCAGCTGTCATAAATGGAACATTAATATCTGTTAAGCCAGGTACATTTGAAGTTGCTTCACCACTCGGTTGGCACTGGTATGGTAATAAAGAATTTTATTTTACAGATAAAGTTAGTATTGCTAAGCCATATGCTAAAGTAGGAGCGTATTATGTAAATGGTGCTTATGGTGGAAAGATCAAGGCCGAAGCAAAGGGTATAGATGTAAGTTCTCATAATTCAAATATTGATTGGAACAAGGTTCGAAAGGATGATGTTGAATTTGCTTTTATAAGAGCAGCTTATACTACATATACTGACAGAAACTTCGAGACAAATATTCAAAAGGCAAGAGAAGCTGGAGTGAAGACTGGAGTTTACATTTACTCTATGGCAAAGAACACAGCTGATGCCGAAAAAGAAGCTGATTATATAATTAATCTTCTCAAGAAGCATAAGATAGATTTGCCTGTAGCCTTTGATATTGAGGATGCTGAGGTTTTGCGTGATACTGCAAGTAATAGGGCTAGAACCGATATAATTAATGCTTTTGCTAATAAGATTCAGAAGGCTGGATATAAGGTTGCTGTATATTCTAATTTGAATTGGCTGAACAATTACTTGAATAAGAATGAGCTTGTATCCAAATATGATATTTGGCTTGCCCACTGGCATTCTAAGCCCGGTTTGAGTAGTAAATATTGGCAGGCTTCAGAGACTGGAAAGGTCGATGGAATTAATACGAATGTAGATATTAACTTCGCTTTTTCCAAACTCCCATAAAAATTATTGGATTGATAAATAATCGAAATTTAGCAAACTATAATAATTCAAAAAGTCACCGAACTGATACAATACCCTTAAGGTTAATCGTGCGGTGGCTTTTCTTATTTGACTGAGGAGGAAATATGTTACTAGGATTTGAAATTGAGAACCAAATGAATCATATGCTTATCGGGCTTAGGTCGGAAGATATTAAATTTTATATTCAAGCCGATGCTGAGAAGCGACTGAAAATTGTTAATGCTATCTATCCTTTAAGTAGACTCAGTATTTTAGTTGGCCCAAACTCTTCAGGAAAGACCAGCTTGCTTAGAGCCTTGAGTGCGCTACAAGAACTTTGTGAATCTGAAATGCTAGGGATGTCAGAAGATAATAGCAAATTGCTAGCTCTCGGACAGAAAAGAAAAGGTGAAGATATCAAAGATAGCAAAGATGAACAAGATTACAATCAGGGTGAGTTTAGGATACTTTGTTTCTTCTACCTTGAAGAATATAGACATATAGTGAGTTATGAGTTAATTCTTGAATTAGTTGATGGGAACAAGGCTGACAATTCTTATAAGCTCAACAAGAATATGTC
The DNA here is from genome assembly GCA_023420115.1 of Bacillota bacterium. Classification (GTDB taxonomy): domain Bacteria; phylum Bacillota; class Clostridia; order Saccharofermentanales; family Fastidiosipilaceae; genus JAEZWR01. The sequence continues at coordinate 2,317 of JAEZWR010000048.1, forward strand.
TGTAATAAAGGAGCACTTGGATGGGTACGAAATAGACGAGGTTTTGGATTCGCTATGTAGGGGGAAGAAGAGAAAAAAAGTTAAGAATTTAATTTTGCACGAAATTGAAAGTGAAAAAAGACACAGCAAAAATGACTCTTACTCGTCTTCATCACCTGAAAATATTTTGCATGAAAAAGCTATTGCTAAACAAATTTTTGATATTAGCAGAGATAAGAACGAACTTAATATACACGATAATAGTAGCGATAAGGAGATAAAAATTAAGCTTGAATCTACTGACGATGGGAGTCTTTTAATTAATTTTATTAATGAAAGTGATTTGGGAAATGTGTTTAATAAAGACTTTCGGATTCAGCTTAGTAACATGTTAAATGAATTAAGAGAACAGATACTAAGATTGAGTGTTGATTTTAGTTTTGATGATGAAGAAGAGTGGAATAATCTAAACGATAATGACTTTAGACAAATTTGTATTAAATTTAAAGATTTTCATTATGAGGACAAGAAGCATTTTAATATATTAAGTAAAATCAAAGATGCGGTAGCTTTTGTAGATGAGAAAAAGAAGTATCAGAAAGATTCTAGAATATTTGCTACTAATAATGTAGATGACTTAATAAAAACTAAACTCGATGATCTATCTGATGCGGACAAAAGAGCAATTCTTATATTAAATAAAATGGCTACTGACGAACATAGAATAATTGCCATTGAGAATCCTGATATCAATCTCTATCATGAGAATGTAAGCTTGCTCGCAGAGCTTTTTTGTAAAATTGCTATACGTGAAAATAAACAGTTTCTTATAACATCACATTATCCAAGTTTTCTAGATCATTTCTCACTAAAGGAAATATGGAATTTTGTTGGCAACATGTCTTGTAAATCAGAAGAGAATTGTCACGGTGTAGATAGAGTTCCCTATTGTTTGGCTCAGGATAAACTCCTGGTGGAAATGACGAAAGAGGGCATATCAATTTCAAATCTTTGGTATGGTCAATATTTTTAAATGTAAACTAAATCAATAAATGCATTAAATTTTGCGACTGTTTAGTTTTGTAAATGACAACTTTATCCGGCAGAGGAAATAATATGAAAATTTCAGCAGAAATACTTATAGAGGATAGGTCTGGGGCGATAATTGCAGCTTCGCTTATTGATCAAGAGTTTAAAATTCTTGAAAATGACTTAGGTGGGAAGAAGGATTTTGAATATGAATTGCACTATAGACCTCATCGTGGAGTTGGAAAAATTCCTTTGAACTGGGAAGAACCTTTAAGAGCGTCTGCCTCGTCACTATTAGAACTTTTGCCTGCTAAGTGTAGGGCTTATTCTAGGAGCTTAGATTACAAACGAGATATTATTATAGTTTGTTTTGATTCTGATTTTCATGAACCTGAGGAGCTTTATAATGGTGTAAATAAAGTTTTTTCTTATTATTTAAATGAATTTCAGTGCATAATTGGTATAGCGCAAGAAGAATTAGAAGCGTGGCTACTTGGAGACAAAGAAGCGATAGAAGAAGCTTATCCTAATTGTGATAGAAATGTCCTTGATGCTTATGTGCAAGATTCAGTATGTGGTACATGGGAAACATTGTGCAGGGCTATAGAGGGGGAAAAGGCAGAAGATATTATAGAATCAGATTATAAGATTACAGGTCGTTATAAATCTGAATGGGCAGAACATATTTCTTTGCATTTGGACTGTAGGCGTAATGCTTCTCCTTCGTATATAAAATTTCGCCAAGAACTGACACAGGCAGTGAACAGATTAAAAAATAAATCATAGAAAGATGGGAGATTCTGGCAATATTTAAGTGTTAATTAAAAAAAGCACTCCCGCGTTTTGATTATGGAAAATATATTTCCTGATAAATATCCTTTTGTACCTCGACATTATGATGTAGGAAGACCCGCCCTTTCTGCATATATTCACATACCATTTTGTAGAAGAAAATGTGCTTACTGTGATTTTGCATCTTATGCACCTCACAAGGCCAAAGCAATGGGGATGAATGAAGATGAGTATACAAGGTACCTTTGTAGTGAGATTGAAAATGAATTTTTAGAACAAGATAGAAAACTTGTGCTTCCTCTTGAAACTATTTACTTCGGTGGAGGAACTCCCAGTGTGATGTCTAATTCTAATTTAGACAGAATTATTGATACCTTAAATGGAACATTTGGTATATCTAAAGATGCCGAAATTACAATTGAGATGAACCCGGAAAATGTTACTTATGACTATATCAGGTGTTTAAGAAAGAGTGGTTTCAATAGGTTGAGTTTAGGCTTACAGGCAGCGCAAGAAGAGAGGCTTAGGTTTCTTGGTAGATTACATAGTAAAGAAGATTTTTGTATTCAGGTGGAAAGGGCTAGGCAGCTTGGGTTTGATAATATATCAGGAGATATTATTTTAGCTCTTCCCAATCAGACCAAGGATGAACTCGAGGAGACCCTTAGTCTTCTCTGTGAGTATGAGGTCGATCATGTATCTGCTTATTCATTGATTATAGAGGCAGGGACTGCTTTTTTTAATTTGTATAAAAAGGGGAGGCTAGACTTACCTTCAGATGATGAAGAGAGGGACCTTGTTCACTTTTGCGAGCAATTCTTGGCTGAACATTCTTATTTTCAATATGAGATTTCTAATTTTTGTAAACCTGGGAAGGTTAGTAGACATAATTCTGCATATTGGCTTAATGAATATTATTATGGCTTCGGCTTAGGGGCTTCGTCCTATACTTTTGCTACCAGACGGAAGAGATGTTTAGATTTTAGGGAGTATAAAAAGGAGATTGATGCTAAACTTGCCGCAAAAGTGGAGGATGTTTTGGATTTCCCGGATGAAGCTATCAAAGAGTATTTTGCATTTTCTCCTAGACTTATTAGGCCATTTTCTGGAAAGGATTATTTATCTAGGTTTTCTACTCAATTATCGGATGAGAGACAAGCAACGCTTGATAGCTTAGTTTCCAAGGGTTTGCTTCGTAATTTAGGGGACGGTTCATATATTCTTTCGAATTTAGGTAAAGATTATGCAGATGAGGTGTCACGGGAGTTGTTTTTTTGATTTGTTAGTTTTAGGCTATGCTAGGTTGTAGTTCCAGTTGTAGTTGTAGTTGCAGTTGTAGTTGTAGTTGCAGTTGTGCCTGTGGCTATGGTTATGGTTATCTAATTTGATTCGCCATTAATAAATGCTGGGATTGTTTCTTACAGAACCTATGATACTACCCATATAGGATTTTAATAGTAGAGAGTGATTTGCCTTTTTATTTTAATTCGCTATTCTGTTGCTATTAGTAGAGAATTATCATATTAAATTTAGGATATTCTTCTCAATTCAAAAATCATTCACAATAAATATAAATTTTGTCTTTAACTTTTATTGACTTTTAAAAATAAGGGTTTAAAATAGTTTTAGCAGTCTAAGCTTGAGAGTGCTAAACGAGGTATGACAGTGAAGTTAAAGGATAGAGATAAAGAAATTCTAAATTTACTTGTTGAAGAGTATATAAGGACTAGTGAGCCTGTTGCCTCAAAGACTATAGTTGAGCAATATGGTATAAATTGGAGCTCTGCTACAGTGCGCAATGTCATGAAATTCTTAGAAGATGGTAATTTCTTATATCAACCTCATACTTCAGCTGGACGAATACCTAGTGACAGAGGATATAGAGCTTATGTTGATAGCCTCTTATCTGATATGAGTGAAGCATCTGCTGCAATAAGTCTTGAATATTTAAAATATCTTGACTCAGGAAGTGACAGTGAAAATTCACTAATTGATAGAGCTGCTGAAATTTTACAAAAAGAGACTGGATATTTTGTTATTTCGGTAGCTACGGCAAAGAATGATGTCATGCTAAATAAAATTCGAATATTTAGATTGGATAATAATAGACTCTTACTGCTTCTAATTTTTTCTGATGGTAATTACAAAGACCTAGTGATTAGATTGGATGCTGATTATCAGGAGAGTCTATATCAGGAGATTGGCGATTTTTTAGAGCGGCATTTTGCTGGAATGTTGATTAGAAATATTAAACTTCAGGATATTCGCAAAAGTCTTTTTGCTGCTTTTGCTAATTTCCTTGTTGCAGATGTTCTTAATATGGTTGCGTACTCTATTTTTTCTATCATATATTCTTACAAGCTTAAACCGTGGCATTATCAGGGTGAGAATAGTCTTTATAATTATCCAGAACTTGGGTCAGGTAAAGAAATATCAGACCTAATCTCACAGATAAAAAGTGACTGTCCATTTATGCCGCCGACTGTTGAAAATAGGCTGAGATTTGATGATAGGGATAATAGTAGATTATATATTTCTGCTGAGGCTATGCCGTGGAAAAATAGTGATTATCCATTTGTTGTCAGGATTGGCGAAGAGTTATATGTGGAATATATGAAGTCTTGCTCTTTGATTAGTAGTTATTTTGAAGATGATAATGAGCACTTTGCATATTTGACGGTAATAGGTCCTAAGAGAATGAATTATAAAAAAGTTTTTGACTGCTTGGACCAACTCAGGAGAGGCATAAATGAATTGCTTCGCAGGAAACGAGAGAATTACACTATAGAGATTTGATTTTAATATAAATTAATTAATAGGTACGAAATTATTAATAGATAAATGAGAGGAGACTGGAATTGAAAGATAAATTAAATAAGCTGAAAAATTCCGGAAGAAGTAAACAAAAGTTAGATGATGAGAGACAAGAAAATGATAATTTAAATGTTGATGCTTCTTTTGAAGAAAATAAAAATTCTGTAGATACTGATTCTAAGTGTGAATATAGTGTCAATTCTGAAGCCGATAGTTCTCAAGATGATGAGAATTTAGACGCTGGCAAATTAGCTTCTGAAGTAAAAGACTTAGAAGATAAGGTGACAAAGCTAGAGAATGAAAAAGTCGACCTTAATGAACAATATCTAAGACTGAGAGCTGAATATGATAATTATGTCAGACGCAGTACAAAGGAGAAGCAAGATAGATATAATGACGCTCTCTTTGATGTCTGCTCAGCGTGGCTTCCGGTCCTTGATAATATAGACAGAGCGCTAGACGCTTCGGCTAAGGTTGATTCATCTGAGGCTAAGACATTAGCTGAGGGTGTTGCGATGGTTAGAGATCAGGCTTTGGAAGTATTGAAGTCACTCGGGGTTGAAGAGATAAAGGCTCTAGGTGAAAAATTTGATCCTGAGTTACATGAGGCTGTTATGCATATTGAAGATCCTGAGTATGACGAAGCTACAATTGCCGAGGTGTTCCAAAAGGGATATAAGAAGGGTGACAAAGTACTTAGGTACAGTGTAGTAAAAGTTGCAAATTGAGAAGTTTATATTTATTAAATAGGAATCATATAAAGTAACTTAAATATAGTAAATATAGTTAGTATAATTTTAAGTTTGTGTTTTTTTAGGAGGAAATATGGCAAAGGTTATTGGTATTGATTTAGGTACAACAAATTCATGTGTTGCAGTTATGGAAGCTGGGGAGGCAAAAGTTATTCCTAATCCTGAGGGTGCTAGAACAACCCCTTCAGTTGTTGCTTTTACTAAAAATGGTGAAAGACTTGTCGGTCAGGTCGCTAAGCGTCAGGCAGTTACAAATCCAGATCATACAATTATTTCAATAAAAAGAGATATGGGTTCTGCAAGAAAAGTAAAAATTGATGATAAAGAATATACACCACAAGAAATTTCAGCAATGATTTTACAGAAGCTAAAGGCTGATGCTGAAGCTTATTTAGGCGAAACTGTGAGCCAGGCTGTTATCACAGTTCCAGCATACTTTAGCGATGCACAGCGTCAAGCTACCAAGGATGCAGGTAAAATTGCTGGTCTTGAAGTATTGAGAATTATCAATGAGCCGACTGCAGCTTCATTGGCATATGGTCTTGATAAAGAAGAAGATCAGAAGATATTGGTTTTTGACTTAGGTGGCGGTACTTTTGATGTTTCAATTCTAGAAATTGGAGACGGAGTATTTGAAGTTCTTGCAACCAATGGTAATAATAGATTGGGTGGAGATGATTTTGATGAAAAGGTCATGCAATGGATGATTGACAGCTTCCGCCAAGAAGAGGGTCTGGATCTTCGCCAAGATAAAATGGCTATGCAGAGACTGAGAGATGCAGCAGAAAAGGCTAAGATTGAACTTTCTGGTTTGAGTTCAACAAATATTAACTTACCATATATTACAGCTGACGCCACTGGAACTAAACATCTTAACTTAACACTTACAAGAGCTAAGTTCGATGAACTGACAGCTGATTTAGTAGAAGCTACTATGGCTCCTGTTAAACAAGCTCTCCAAGATTCTGGCTTATCAGTAAATGATATTGGAAAAATACTTTTGGTAGGTGGTTCAACTCGTATTCCCGCAGTACAAGAAGCAGTTAGAAAGTTCTTTGGAAAAGATGCATTCAAAGGAATCAATCCTGATGAGTGTGTAGCCTTGGGTGCTGCAATTCAAGCCGGCGTACTTACAGGTGATGTAAAGGGTCTGTTGCTTCTCGATGTAACACCACTTTCATTAGGTCTTGAAACCTTAGGTGGCGTATTTACAAAAATTATTGAAAAGAATACAACAATTCCTACAAAGAAAAGTCAGATTTTCTCAACTGCAGCTGATGGACAGACACAAGTTGATATTCATGTTTTACAGGGCGAAAGAGAAATGGCTCAGTACAACAAGACCTTAGGTAAGTTTATCTTAGATGGTATTGCACCTGCACCACGTGGAGTACCTCAGATTGAAGTAACTTTTGATATCGATGCAAATGGTATTGTTAATGTTTCTGCAAAAGATTTGGGAACTGGAAAAGAGCAGAAAATCACAATTACAGCATCAGCTAACCTAAGCGATGAAGAGATAGATCGCGCAGTTAAGGAAGCTGAGCAATTTGCAGAAGAAGACAAGAAGCGCAAGGAAGAAGCAGAAATAGAAAACAAGGCAAATACCACTGTATATTCTGTTCGCAAGACATTAAATGACTTAGGCGATAAGATAAGTGCAGATGATAAGACTGCAGTTGAAGCAGAAATTAATGATTTGCAAGCTGCAATTGATAGCAAGAATTATCAGTCTATGAAAGAAAAAACAGAGGCAGTTGAACAAAAGTTATATTCAATGAGTGAAAAATTGTATGCTGCAGCTGGTCAAGCCGCTCCAGGGTCAGACGGTGCAGATAAGTCCCAGGCTGGCAATAATTCCTATGAGGCAGATTTCAATAGTGACGAACAAAAATAATTAATAATTATGTTTGTTCCTATAGTAGAATCTATAATCTATAGATAAGGTTTTTAAGTAAAGAAATTTTAGTGTAGTTTACAAATTGAAAAAGAATCCCCGTAGAATAACTATGGGGATTCATCACTGTTTTTTGGGAGAAAGTTGTGGCAGAAAAAAGAGATTATTATGAGGTTCTTGGTGTATCAAAATCAGCAAGTGCCGATGATATAAAAAAAGCATATAGAAAGTTAGCGAAAAAATATCATCCTGACTTGAATCCTGGAGATAAGGAAGCAGAAGCAAAATTCAAAGAAGCTAATGAGGCATATGGCGTTCTTAGTGATGATCAAAGAAGAAGTCAGTACGATAGATTCGGATTTGCTGGGGCGGATGGACAGGGCTTCTCCGGCTTTAGCAATATGAATTTTGATTTTGGAGATATTTTTGACGGTATTTTTGGAGGTTTTGGTGGTTTCTCTGGTTTTGGTGATAATGCAAGGAGAGCTAGAGGACCTCGCAGAGGCCATGATCTTCAATATGAGTTAAGTATCGATTTTATGGAAGCCGTGAGTGGTTGTGAAAAATCAATTAATATAACTAAAGATGAGCATTGTAGCCACTGTCATGGTACAGGTGCTGAACCAGGTACAGAGATTGAGACTTGTCCAGAATGTAATGGTACAGGTCAAGTCAGAAGACAGCAACAGTCACTTCTCGGTATGATGATGACTACTCATCCCTGCCCTAGATGTCAAGGTAAAGGTAAAATTATTAAGCAAAAATGCACCAAGTGTCATGGTAGTGGAATTGAGAGAAAAAATAAGAATATAAACGTTAAGATTCCAGCTGGAATTAATAGTGGAGAAAGTTTAATTCTTCGTGGTGAGGGTGCTCCAGGAGAAGAGGGTGGACCATATGGAGATCTTCTTGTTTTGATTCGTCTTAGGCCGCATCCAATATTTAGACGTAATAGAAGTGATGTATATTGCGAAATACCTGTAACTTATGCCCAGGCTGCACTTGGTGAAGAAATAGAAATACCAACGGTTCATGGTCCAATGAAAGTTAAATTAAAAGAAGGGACTCAAGCTGGTGAAGTTTTGGTTCAGCGAGGAAAGGGTATGCCAGTTGTTAATAGTTCTGCTGTAGGAGATCAGTTCAGTACAGTCAAGATTGAAGTCCCAAAGAAACTATCCGAAGAACAAAAAGAGAAGCTTAGAGAATTTGAAAGAACTCTGTCTGATGATAATTATAGTGAGCGACAGGGCTTTTTCTCAAGGCTAAAGGATCTCTTTAAATAATATGGAATATATTACAAAAATTGCCGAGCTTGATGAAGCTTCGGCTTTTTTTATAAAGTTTAATTCTAAACTTATGAGATAATAATTTTATAAGTGATTTATCTGAAGAGGAGTAGGTAATGGAGTTAATAAATATAAAATTTAAAATAAATAGTGAGTTAGTAGAGGCTCTTGATTTATATCTTAGAAGAACAGGTGCCTGCGGAGTAGCTTTTGAGGATCCCTTAGATGCACTGAAAATAATAGAAGGTCAGAGAAATGGTGACGAAGATGCGTCTATATTTTTTGACCCTAGTTATCTTGATGATTTAGATGATGAGGCCTATGTTCAAGTTACTTATAAATCTGAGAGATTAGCAGATGGACTTGCTACTTGTATTACTAATTCAAATGATGAAAGAATCAGAAGTCTTTCAAGAACTAATAAAATTTATATTTATCGCGATGCTAAAGACTTAATAACAGATGAAGATTGTTACGAAGTTTCAGAAAATATAGATGATTCTTCAAATGAGATGAACGTAAATCCATATTACGTTGATAACAATCTTGAAATAGAAGAAGAAAATTCTGACTTGAATCTGAAACAATTTTTTCCTCAAGCTGGAGGGCAAGAATATTGTACTGAAGCACATACTGTGGAAGAATTTTGTGAAATTTTCGATGATCATTTAAATGATTTTTTATCCTTTTTTTCTAATTATGAAAAAATTAATTGGAGTGCTGAGGAGCTGGAAGAAAAGGATTGGCTTGAGGCTTATAAGAAGCATTATGACATAGTTAGATTAGGAAAATCACTTATAATCTGCCCTAGCTGGAAATCGTATGAGGCTAGTGGAACTGAAATTCTTATTAACCTGGATCCTGAAAGTGCTTTTGGTACAGGAATGCATGCAAGTACAGCTATGTGCGCTGACTTTATTGAATCTTATATTACAGGGGAAATGGCTTCGTTTGAAAATAGAATTATTGATGAGCATATATTTAAAATTTTAGATTTGGGAACGGGCTCTGGGATATTGGCGATTATTTCTGAGAAGCTTCTTAGAAGAGAGAGACCCCAGCAGGTTTTTGACATTTTTGCCTGTGATATTGATAGCAATGCAATTAGGGTAGCAAAAGAAAATTGTTTGAAAAATGACTGCAGAAGAATTGAAACAAGTATTAAGTCAATAGACACTATAGATGATAAATATGATTTAGTAATTGCTAATTTAATTAGTGATCTGCAACTTAAATTTGCTGATGAGTATGTTAGGGTGATGAATGATGGTGCTTGCCTTATTGTGTCAGGTATTATTGAAGAGAGAGAAAATGAGATTATTGAGCGATTCAATAATGCAGGCCTAAAATTACTGGCATTGAATAGAATGAATGCTTGGTCGGCGCAGGTTTGGCAAAAATGATTATTCAATCTGCTTAAACGTACGCAATTTTATGATATATTATTAGTCAAATTAACTTAGAAATAATCCTTTCAATTTAAAAGGATTGTGTTTTAAGATATTTGCTTTTGAAAGTTATTATTAATTTGTTTGCTTGCAGTGGAGGTGTCTATGCTGAGAATTGGTATGTTGACTAGTGGTGGAGACTGTCAAGGACTAAATGCAGCCATGCGTGGAGTTGCTAGAACTTTATTTGAGAAAGGTAAGGATGTAGAGATTTTTGCCTATCTTGATGGATATAAGGGTCTGATGAATGGCAACTATAAAAAAATGTACAATAGTGATTTTTCTGGAATTTTGACACAGGGAGGTACATTTATTGGTACAAGTAGGATGCCTTTTAAGGAGCTGATGCTCCCAGCTGATCCAGATTCAAGTTTTGAAGAGACAAGACTTGAGGCGATGGTTAGAAATTATAAAATGCAAAAATTAGATTGCTTGGTTATGCTGGGTGGCAATGGTTCACATAAGACTGCAAATGCTTTGGCTGAGAATGGATGTAATGTAGTCACACTACCAAAGACTATAGATAACGACCTGTGGGGAACTGAGAGAACTTTTGGTTTTCAAAGTGCAATAAATATAGCAACTGCTGTTATTGATGGTATTCATACAACTGCTACTAGTCACGGTCGTATTTTTATAGTTGAAATTATGGGACATAAAGTCGGTTGGTTAACGCTCTATGCTGGTTTAGCTGGTGGTGCTGATATTATTCTTCTTCCAGAAATCCCATATAAAATGGAGGTTATTGCTCACGCACTTAAAGAGAGACAGGCTGCAAAAAAGAAATTTTCAATTATTGCTATGGCCGAGGGTGCAATAAGTTATGAAGATTCTTTGTTACCTAAACAAGAACGGAAAAAATTGTTAGAAAGTAGAACTTTGCCAGCCTCATATCAGTTGGCTAAAGATTTAGAGACAGAATTGAAGCAAGAAGTAAGGGTTACTGTTCCTGGACATTTTCAAAGGGGTGGAACACCAGCACCATTCGATAGGGTCTTTGCAACTAAGTGTGGAACTTTTGCTGCTGAACAAATTCTAAAGGGAAATTTTGGAATAATGGTCGGTCAAAAAAATGGTCGCATGGCTTGCTTTGAATTGTCAAAGGTTGCAGGCAAACTCAAGTATGTTGATCTTGAATGTGATGCTATACATAGTGCTATTGATCTTGGTATTTGTTTGGGTGACGATGTTGCTGAGGTCATTAGACGTAATCAAGAGCGAAAAGAAGAGAAGAAAAATAAAAAATTAGAAGAAAAAAGTAGTGAAGATATTTTAAATGAAGAGCTTAAAGTAGCTGATAAAAAATCTGACAAAAAAGTTGAAAAAGAGCTTAAAAAATTAGATAAGAAAAGTAAATCTACAAAGAAAATAAAATCTACTTCTAGTAAGAAATCTGATAGTGAATCTACCAAGTCAAAGAAAAAATAATTTAAAGCAGATTTAATCATTCAAGATGGTTAATGAATTATAATAAGGAACTGAAATCATTTACAAATAAACTTTAGCTTTAAGTAGATAGGTAGTGATTTCAGTTTTTTATTTTATTTAAGGTTGTTTATGTCCGAACGTAAAAAAGATGAATTTTTAGACAGTTTAAATAGAGCTAGAAATCTTGGCTCCGGTATGGATGAGTTTCAGAATTTGCTTATAGATGATGATAAGCAGAATAAGGAAACTGGACTTAGATTTGCTCCGCAAAGAAATAATACTTCGCGTAAAATAGCAAAATATAGATTGCGTAATGAGAGAAATAACAATATCAATTTTACATCTAATGACTATATATCTAAAAGGCAAGAGAGCTCATCTATTTATAGCAGTGAGCAAGAAATTCCAAATGAACTAAATAATAAATATTCGGACGACTTTCCTAATTATCATAGTAAAAATCAGACACTTGAATATCCTGAAAATACTGAAGATGTAGAGCTTACAAGGGTAAGTGGAAATCCTTATTTAGATGACTATAAAGATTTAGTGGCTAGTGACATTGAAGCTCGAAAATATAGGGAAATATATAATTATCAGAATATAAATAATGACAATTCTGATAGATATTTATTTACTACTTCATCTAGTGGTAAAAAAGAGTTATTGCATAAGAGATCTTTTTTTGCACAACTTATATCATTTTTTCGTATTCTGAAATACTCCTTTTTTATTATTATCATTCTTCTGATAACTATATCTATTTATCTATGGAATAAAGGATATACCCTAGATAAAATTCAGAGTCTTATTACTATTGAAAGATCTACAACTATTGATAAAGAATTACAATCTTTGGCAAGACGTAATATAGATTCAATAGATTTTGTTCTTTCTTTAGCGAATAGTAAGGATGGTGTCGGTACAAATACTATTGATGCTGTTTCGAGTAATGATTCTACTAGTGTTAAAAGAATGAAAGATAGAGATGTTCAGAGCTATTTAAATGAAGAGAATAAGATTCGTACAATTAAATACTTTTCTACCTTTGATCTTCATTGGGCAAGCTCGGAATATGGAGGAGACTATTTTGCTTTGACTGCTTCGGGGCCTACTGTATTGAGTATGATTCTTGTTAATGAGGGAAGAAAGATATTTACTCCGACATATATTGCAAAATTTATGAGTGATAATTCATATACTGATGATATTTCATATATGAGTGAAACTGGGCTTATGGACTTTTCTTCGAGATATTCTTTGGTATGCAAAAAGATATCGGCTGATTTTGATACAGTCAGAGCATATTTAGCCGAGGGAAATAAAATTATTGTCAAACTTAAAGGTAATAGTCCTGCTAGAAGAGAAATAGACTTTGAACACTATGCAATTATTGATGCTTGTTATGAAAATTTGTATGTCAGTCTTATAGATCCACAGCATAGGAAAGATTCTGAAAATAAAATAACATTTTCATCAATAAAGGATAAGATTGTAGCAATTTATAGTATTAGTATTTAATTTGATTTGTTTCTAATAATTATTGGCCTTGTATTCAAAGTCATCTTTTTCTCGCATTTTTGTTGCGAGAAAAGATGACTTTTATTTGTATTTTTTCAATTGCTTAGGATTAATATCCGCGGTCGACTTTCGATAATATATTTTAGGTTGTAAATATATTAGTTCTTTTGGGGCGTGTTCCATTTTTAATCTAAGGAAAAGTTGTTGCACTAATCTTAGACCTAGTAATTCTGTATCGACGTCGGCAGAGGTAAGACCAACTCCATTTGGCAGTCTTCGATTGTTATCATATCCGGCGAGCATAATATCTTCAGGAATTTTATAACCCTTTTCGATAGCGTAATGGGCAATATAATTAGCCAGAACATCATTAGCACAGATAAATGCACGGGGAAGTCTATCGAGTCTGTCAAGATGTTCTTTTACCTCTGCGTAACTGAAAAAATGCTGCGGTGCCGTTGTTAAACAATATCTTTTTTGTATATCAAAGTTGTAATTTTTAAAAGCCTGTTTGAAGCCACGCCACCTATCATAATTTGTTTGAGCGTAGTTTATATCTCCAATAAATCCTAAGTCATTTTGTCCATTACGTAAAAATTGACTTGTTATTTCCATCATACTGTAATAACCATCTAGTATAAAAATGTCTCCTGGCAGAGTCTTGTGGGTTCGGTAGGGTGGAACATCGAGAAATACTGTTGGAATATTTAGTGATTCAATATCGTTAATTAATAAGTTGTCGTAAACATTAATGACGATGAGACCAGACGTATTGTCTTTTTTTAGATTAATTGGAAGTTTATAGTTGGATCTATTCTCTCTGCTGAGAAAATAACATTTAACTTCCTTGTTGAAACGAGATATTTCCTTAGTTATTGATTGAGTTATTTGCATCCAGAAATCAGACACACTTGGAGCTATACATATAAGTGCAATGTCTTTTTCGTCATTATTTTCGTCTATATCCTGCAAGAGAAAATCTTCGTCTAAAATGAAATTATTATTACCAATGCTCCTTAAATTCTTATAATTATTACGTTGCAACGCCTCAACAACTTTATCTATAGTCTTTTGCGATACACCTTCTCTGCGGTTGATGACTTTGGATATTGTTATACGGCTAACGCCTATTTCTTCGGCGATTTCGTTAAGGGTTTTTCTCTTGTCCATTTAAATATCTCCAATGGGACTCCCATACTTAGCAAAGACCTACCTCAAGATTACATTTAGCATAAGAAAAAATAGCGCTATCGGTAGGTGTATTTAAAAACCGCGTATATGTAGAGTGTGTTTATATATCTACAAGCATCTACAAGAAATGCTCGTGCGTACAATATTTTGCATGCTGTTATATTTAATTATGTTAATATTATAGAAAATAAATTAACATTTGTAAATCTATTTTTTGTCAGTGAAAGAAAATATAAAAAAATTTAGATGAAAATTTAAAATAATACTGACTTGTGATATTATATACAAAAACACAATTCCAACTGTATCAAATATTGTGAGATATAATCATAATTTATACGAATTGATAACTACATTTGCTATCGTATATTGATTTTAATTCATATATTGCCTTGATTTTTTTGCTCAAATTGTATTGTTAATTGAGCCACCTGTGCTTTACTTAATATTTTAGGATATTGATTAAAGTAGGTGTGAGTTTTCTTAAAATATTTGAATTTCTATTTGCTTGGATTGTTCTTTAGTACCTATATATGCTGTGGATGTAATATGCATCATCCATTTGCAACAGATTATTTTTGGAGGTGTAATGTGGCTAATTCTGATATTAATGTTAATACAATAGCCAAGGTTGATTCTCGTAGACCAAATGTTGAATTAAGCGGGAATAAACAGAAGAAAAAATTCAAATTTAGACGTGACGATTTGCAGCTGTCTATCTTGGCATTTCCTACGGTGTTATGGTTTATAATTTTTTCTTATCTTCCGATGCCAGGTCTGATTATGGCATTTAAACAATATACTGTTAAACCGCGACAGAATTTTTTCCAGAACCTATTCTTGAGTAAATGGTCAGGTTTGGATAACTTTAAATTCTTATTTACAACTCCAATGGCTAAAACCATTATCACAAATACAATTGTTTATAATATTATTTTCATTTTACTAGGAGCAGTACTACCTGTTCTATTTGCTATAATGATCAGTGAGGTGCATAGTAAAAGACTACAGAAGGTGACACAGACTGCAGTATTTCTTCCACATTTCCTTAGCTGGGTTGTTGTTAGCTTCTTTGTTTTTGCCTTTTTATCAGATGACAAAGGTTTCATAAATCAGATGCTTCTAGAGACTGGCCACAATAAAGTTCCATTTTACAATACGCCTGGATATTGGAGGGGGATAATTATTTTTGTTAGTCAGTGGAAAGGGATAGGTTATGGCTCGGTAGTTTATCTTGCGGCCATAGCTGGTATCGATCATAGCTATTACGAGGCAGCCGTTATTGATGGTGCTTCGAAATGGCAACAAATGAAATATATAACCATACCAGCTTTGAAAATTATTATAATTATCCAATTTATAATGGCTATTGGTAGAATTTTTAGTTCTGACTTTGGCTTGTTCTGGAATATTCCCAGACAATCACCAACTTTAATTAATGTATGGCAAACGATTGATACATACGTTTATGGTGTTGTTAAAGGTGGTGCCCCGAGAGAATTGCGTATGGGTGCGGCTGCAGGGTTCTTCCAGTCTTTCTTTGGCTTCATAACTATTATGATAGCTAACTGGGTAGTAACTAAAGTTGATGAAGAGTCAGCATTGTTCTAGGGAGGTCTGAAGTATGTCAAGAAAATCATTAAGTGGTCTTGAGCGTTATAATAGAGTCTCTCAGCCAGTAAATATATTATTTAGTATTATTGTTATTATCTGTGCGTTAGCTTGTGTTCTACCATTAATTTTGATAATTGCAGTAAGTTTTAGTAAGGATACAAGTTTAGCTAAGTATGGATATCAATTTATTCCAAAAGAAGTTTCACCAGATGCATATGTTGCTTTGTTTAAATCTGGAACAGAAATTATAAGTGCAGTTCTAGTATCTATATTTGTCACCGTAGCAGGTACAGTAACGGGATTGATCCTTAACTCTCTGTTGGCATATGCTTTGAGTAGAAGAACTTACTCATTTAGAAGATTTCTCACATTATTTATAACAATACCAATGTTATTTGGTGGTGGTATGATTCCTTACTACAATATCATTGCAAATATTCTGGGACTAAAGAATAATCTGTTAGCTTTGATTTTGCCTATGGCTGTCTCGACTTGGAATATTATTATTATTCGAACTTTCTTCCAAACATCAGTTCCAGACTCTATTATTGAATCTGCAATGATTGATGGAGCTAGTCAGTATAAAATATTCAGAAGTATTGTACTTCCTATTTCTAAGCCTGTTTTGGCTACAATAGGCTTATTCCTTGCTTTTGCATATTGGAATGACTGGTATAATGCTTCGCTATTTATTTCTCAGAAAAATCTCAAGCCTTTACAATATTTGCTGATGGAAATTCAGAATAATATCAATTACTTAAGAGAGGCATCAAAGACAGCATCCACCTTGGGAACAGTTAAGATACCACCAGAGTCTATGAGTATGGCATTAGTTGTTGTTATTGTTATTCCGATAGCCTGTATATATCCTTTCTTCCAAAGATATTTTATATCCGGCCTAACAATAGGTGCAGTCAAAGGGTAATTTAAATTTGACATTAGAGTTTATCATTTTACATATCAAAAATATATTTTTAGTTTACGTTTGAAAAATTTATAAGTTTTAGTTAAATTTTCTCAAAATGTTTTAATAAATGCTTGAAAATAATTGCATACTAACTAAAATAAATGACATAGATATCAAATGACAATGTAAGATGAATTGCATATATTCGTATGACAGAGTCATTTTGAAATATTTCAGCCTCAGAGCTGATAAATATGATCTAAGAGATCAAGGTAAGGAAGAGGAGAGTAGTTATGAAAAGACGTTTGTGGACACTTTTATTAGTCTTTGCATTCGCATTTGCTTTTATTACTCCGAAGCATATGTATGCAGACGAAGTCGTGACACTAAGTGTGCATATGATCGGTGGAGAACCAGAAAAGTTGGATGAAATTACAACTGCAATTAATGAGAAATTAGCTTCTCGTGGAATTGCTGTTAAGTACACATATCACGATTGGGGCGTATATGGTGATGACGCATCAAGAATGATCAACTCTGGTGAAGAATGGGATTTAATGTTTGGTTCAGCAATTAAAGGATGGTCAGAGTTTGCTCAGAATGGCAACTTTGCTTATCTCAACGAGCTTTTGGAAGAGACCCCAGATCTTAAGAACTATATTCCAGAGAAACTTTGGAATGGTGTTTCATTCAAAGGTCAGATTTATGGTGTTCCTGCACTTAAGGACTCTGCAGCTGCACAGTACTGGGTATTTGATACAGCTGTTGCTGAAAAGGCTGGCGTTGATGTGAAGAGCATCAAGACAATGGAAGATATCGATAAGGTTCTACCTCAAATTAAAGAAGCAATTAGCGATGAACCTGGTAGATATCCATTTGTAATGGCAAATGACGGTATAAACTCAATGCTCTGTGAGTATGAGTACAATAACAATCCATTCAACATTAAGTTTGGAACAACTAAAGTTGTCAATCTTTACGAACAAGAGGATGTAGTTGAGAAATTCAAGATGCTACGCAAGTGGCAGGAAGCTGGATATATCAATCCAGATGCTAATGTTAAGACAAGTGATCAGCTTCCAAAGGGTGCTGAAGTTATCTATTCCGGCCAAGGATGGGATGGAGCAGAGGCAATCTGGGGAAATGGCAGTGGTCATCCAGTAACAATTAATCTTAGATATGGACCAATCCTAACAGGTGATTCTATCCGTGGTTCATTTATGGTTATCAATGAGGCAAGTGATCACAAGTTAGAAGCTCTCAAATATCTTGAAGCTGTAAATACTGATCCTGAACTAAGAAATCTTCTCGCATATGGTCGTGAGGGTCAAGAATATGAATTAGTCGATTCAGCCGAAGATGCAAGTGGAAACACAGTCGAGTTTGCAAAGGTTGATGGCAAGTCCAATATCATGAAGAGACTCGGTGAGAAGAATGCTGATGGTAGTATTGACACAGGATATAATGTACCTGCATATTCCCAGGGTGGTTTTGAATTCCTTCACATCTGGCTAAATACTGACAATCCTAGCTTGACAGATCCAGAGCAGTTCAAGAAAGTTGTTGCTCAGGTTGATACCGCTGAACAGTCCAAGATTTTAGGTTTCATCTTCGACCAAGAGCCTGTTGCAGATCAGATAGCAGCATGTACTTCAATCGTAAATGATAAGTATTACGCAAACTTGATGACAGGTTTAGGCGACAAACCAGTAGAAGAAATGCTCAAGGATATGAATGAAGAACTGAAGCAAGCAGGTCTCGATCAAGTTCTCGAAGAAATGCAGAAGCAAGTTGATGAGTATCTTGCTGGGCAGGAATCTTCTGAGACAACAGAAAATAGTGAGTCTTCTGAGGCTTCAGAGTCAGAATCACAGAGCGAATAAAGTTAACAAAGGTTAAGCAATAGAGCAATTGTTTGATATTATTGAAGAGAGGCGCTTTGCCTCTCTTTTTATTTTGTTACTTATTGTAAAATAAGTCTGCAAAAAAAAATTTGCGTAAAATACCTTGCTAGGAGTTTATTATGAGCAAAATTATAGGTGCTAAATTGGCAAATATTCCTTTTGAAGAGAGACCTGCTGGCTCTAGTCTTCCTATATGGAGATATAGTAATAATCCGATTATCAAACAGGATCAGCTCAGTAGATCAAATAGTATTTTTAACAGCGCTGTCGTGCCATTTAAGGATGGCTTTGCAGGTGTTTTTAGATGTGATGACAGAGCGAGAGCGATGGATATACATGTTGGTTTCAGTAAAGATGGTATTAATTTTGATATAAGTGAAGATTGTCTCAGCTTTGTCAATGAGAGTGAAAATCCAGAAATATTTAAATTTGACTATCGTTACGATCCTAGAGTTTGCGAGATAGATGGCAGATACTATGTCTCATGGTGTAATGGTTATCATGGTCCTACAATTGGTTTGGCTTATACTGATGATTTCAAGGACTTTTATCAGATAGAAAATGCTTTTCTTCCATATAATCGTAATGGTGTTCTTTTTCCGCGTAAAATTAATGGCGAATATGTGATGCTATCTAGACCTAGCGATACTGGGCACACACCTTTCGGCGATATATTTATTTCTCACAGTAAGGACTTGGTTTACTGGGGTAAGCATAGGCATGTTATGTCTACAATAAAGGGGAATACTTCCGCATGGCAGTCAACCAAAATTGGTGCTGGTCCTATTCCGATTGAGACTGACGAGGGCTGGCTTATGATTTATCATGGAGTTTTAAATAGCTGCAATGGCTTCGTTTATGCCTTTGGCGCAGCACTTTTAGATATAGACGAGCCATGGAAGGTTCTCTATAGATCAAGGGATTATTTACTAAGTCCTAAAATGGATTATGAGAGAACGGGAGATGTTCCAAATTGTGTATTCCCATGTGCTGCTTTGACTGATTCTGATACTGGAAGAATTGCAATTTATTATGGTTGTGCGGATACTGTGACATCACTTTGCTTCAGTCAAATTGATATTTTACTTGATTGGTTAAAAAACAATAGTTTATAAGTTGTTTTTATTTTAGAAGTATATAAGTAGCAGAGCATTTGATTTTGATCTTCTTTATTAAATTGTGATGAATTATCGTTTATAGGGTTTGGTTTTTGAAAGGGCATCGGTGGAGGTGTGTTGATTATGGTAAGTAATATTGCTGATTTCCCAAATTTGGACTTGGGGCTCAAGGAGCTTTTTAATTCTGGTGAATTGAGTGATAGGCTTATGGGAAGAAATATAAATCTTGAATTAATTGAGGGGAATGTTAATGAACTTAGCATATCTGAAAATTCTTATGTTATTTCCTTCTCTGAGCCGGTTAACTTCTACTATTTATTTGGCAAATTGATTAACTATTTAAATACAGGGGAGAAGCCGTCAGATATATTAAAGACCACAGTATTTGATGACTGTGGTGTTATGCTCGATGCATCGAGAAATGCTGTTCCAAGTGTCGAGGGACTAAAAGTTATTATTAGGAAATTGGCACTAATGGGACTTAATATGTTAATGCTTTATACTGAGGATACTTACGAACTTGATAATTACCCATATTTTGGATATATGAGAGGTAGATATTCTAAGGCCGAATTGAAGGAAATAGATGACTATGCTTATCAATTTGGGATTGAAATTATTCCATGTATTCAGACTTTGGGCCATTTGGAAAAAGCTCTCCGCTGGCCTTTTGCTACTGAAATTAAAGATACAGATGCTGTTTTGTTAGCTGAGGATGACAAGAGTTTCGAATTTGTTAAGCAGATGATCAAAGAAAGTAGTTCTGTATTAAGAAGTCGCAGAATACACCTTGGTATGGACGAGGCCTTTGGTATAGGGTTAGGAAGATATCTGAGTAAAAATGGGTATAAGGATATGGGACCAATTTTAAAGTCCCATATGGAAAAGGTTCAGGCATATTGTAGAGAGCTTGGATTGGAGTCAATGATTTGGTCTGATATGCCATTTAGAGCGGTTACAAGTGAACATATTTATTATATAGGTAAGGATGACGTAGAAGTTCTCAAAGAGAAAAGTAAGGATTTTGTACCGCATGATCTTTCCTTGGTTTATTGGGATTATTATCACAATGTTCAGGAAGAATATGAGGAAATGATCAGACGTCATAAATTCTTTGGTAATAAGATTTATTTTGCAGGTGGTGCTTGGAACTGGAATGGAATAGCACCAAATTTACAAAAGGCTTACCACACCACAGATGTTCAGCTAAAGGCCTGTGATAATGAGAATGTAAGATCTATTTTCTGTACCTGTTGGCAGGATAATGGGGCCGAGACGAATCATTTTGCCATTTTACCTGTTTTGCTCAGATATTCTTTCTATAAATTTCATGGTAGAGTGCCAAATGAGGTGGAATTTAACAGAGAGATTGAGAGTGTATTGAATTTGCCAGAAAAGGCATACCAGCTATTATCTCAATTTGATATTGTTGAGGGAGTCATAGAGAAAAATCTCACTTGTGCAAATACTGCTAAGTATCTTTTATATCAGGATTTAGAACTTGCGCTATTTGATAAGAATATTTTGCATCTTGAGGGTAAACTAAATAAAAAGTATGACGAGTTAGCAAAGTCTTTGAATACTATCTATGATGAGATGATAAGTAGGCTCGGGGATCAAACTACAGTTAGCGAGGGGGATAAGATTAATTTGTCCTTGCTCAAACATTATATTGCTTTAGCTAAATTACTTTCCAAAAAGGCTGAATTAGGTTTGAAATTACGACAGGCATACCAAGTTTCTGAGAAAGAAGATAAGGATAGGAATTTGCTATTTAAAGATGTTCTTCTTGATATTGATAGTGCAGCTGAATATTGTAAGGAACTAAAATTAGCAGCAAGAGATTTATGGTATCTCACTAGTAAGAAGCATGGTTTTGAGAGCTTCGATATAAGATTGAGTGCACTTCTGGGAAGATTAGAGACTGTAAAGCTTGATATTAAAGATTATATTAGTGGGAAGATTAGTAAAATTGAGACACTAGAAGATGAATTACTCACATATAATGCATGTTCAGATGAGGAGATAAAGAAGCAACTAAACGAAAATCAGTGGCACCACATAGTTTCTCCTAATCCCGTCTCTTGCTGAAATTAATGTTTATAAGAGAGATGCCCAAATGAGGCATCTTTTTTTATTTGTCTTTTGATTAATATTAGATAATAGATTAAAAATATAAGATTTCTAATTTTGATTAGAATTTGTTTATAATAATAAATCTTAGAAGTAATATTAATTTTTATTTTCTCGGAAGAAAATAGGGAGCTTTAAGTTATGAGATTGTCTAAAAGAGTATCTAATATAAATAAGTATGGAATAAGTGCAAAGGTCTTTATTTGTTTTGCTTTGTTTTCTTTTTCTTTTTTAACATCGTGTAATAGAATTCAAGACCCTGTATATACAGGTCTAGGTGGATATAATAATGAAGATAGTGGACAAACTGGTCAAAGTGATATTTCTTTGGAGAATTCAAGTTCGGAAGTTTCAAATGGTGATACTTTAGCTTCATCGAGTATTAGTAGTGTAGAAGCTGGGCAGGGACAGCTATCTAGTAAAGATGTAAATGATATTAATATATCGAACTATAATTTTTATATTGATCCTGATTTGTCACTTGTGAAGCCTAACTCTGCTAGTGATAGGAATAGTTATTGCCTAATTACGTTTGACAATGTGCCAAATGGCAATTCTCTGAAGATAGCAGATGCTCTTGATGAGGCGGGAGTTAAAGGTATTTTCTTCGTTAGTGGAAATAATTTAGAAGAAGAGAGCTCGAGAAATGTAGTAAAAGAATTATATGATAGAGGGCATAGTATAGGGTGTAATGGCAGACGTGGATTAAATATGAGAGGTCTTAGCAGAGAAGAACAAGAAACTGAGATAAAAGAGAATATGAAGCAAATTGAAACCATCATTGGAGATGCTCCGCGCTTCTACAGAAATCCTCAAGGTGAAATAGATGAGACAACAATAGAACTGTGTAAGGAAAATAAGCTTATAAATATGACATGGTCATTTTCGTATGACTGGATGGAAGCTTATCAAGATAAGGATAATCTAATTAATGCTATATTGAATCAGACTCCTCTTAAGAATGGAATGAATATTTTGTTCCATGATTTATCTTGGACAGCCGAAGCTATGCCAGCGATAGTGGATGGAATAAAAGAAAAAAAGTTTATTTTTGTCAATCCTAGAGAGATAGGTCCGACGAATGAAAAGCCGAGAAATATCAATTATTTTGAGGCTGAGACGAGGAAGGAAAATTTTACGGAAGAAAAAGCAAGTGAGGGTAGTATAAATCAAGTGGAAGCTCCTACAGTAAGTCGATAGTTAATTTTAGATTTGATATATTGATCCTGGTCTTAATCATGATAAGTAGGTATTTTAACGATCTCGTTAACAAATTGTTTTTAAATTTTGTATGTTACA
The DNA here is from genome assembly GCA_023420115.1 of Bacillota bacterium. Classification (GTDB taxonomy): domain Bacteria; phylum Bacillota; class Clostridia; order Saccharofermentanales; family Fastidiosipilaceae; genus JAEZWR01. The sequence continues at coordinate 25,429 of JAEZWR010000048.1, forward strand.
ACATTGTTACATAAAACTTAATAATGAAAAAATGGACGTTGAACATGTAAGTTTAATTATCATAGATGTGAAAAATTAAATTATTTACGCAATTAATTTAGTACATTATGCGCAATGAACAAAACTGAATAGTAAATCATATATAAAATTATGATAAATAAACAAATAAATGCTTGTTTTCGTGCCAGATGAATATTATGTGCTATTCTATGAGCACTATTTGAATGCATCTTTGATGCACATGGGCGAGTGTGCTCGTGGGGAAGGAGGTAAGGATTGAAGAATCATAAACGTGAATTCAATTCGAATCAGTCAGCCGAAGAATCAAATATATCAAGTAGTATCGGTGCAAATGTTAGAAGAAGCCAGAAAAAAATTAAACAACAGAAGGTGGATGACAATACAGTTGATTTCTATTCTTCATTTGAGAACTATAGAGGTAAGTCTTATGAAGAATTAATTTTGTCTGAAGCTAGTAGTGAGTATGTGCCGATACCTAAGAGAATCAGCAATAAGGAACAACAAACACCATTTAAATTGGTGAAAGTTATTAGATATCTATCGGCGGGAGCCGCTTTTGTCCTTGTTTTTACTGCACTTATTGCGATGCAACCTTTTAAATTAACAAGGGCGCATCTCAGTGAAGAAGCTAAGACGAAGCAAGAGTCGAATGTTAGACCTGCTGTACTGAGATTATCAGATAATGATAGTATTAAATTGCTTGATAGATCTGGTAAAGTTAGCGTTGAGACAGTTGCTAATGAAGAGGCAAAGAAAGTTAATGTTATTTCTGATTCTGCCGAAGTTTATGCACCTGTTGCTGCAGAATTAAATGTACCTGCACAGACAGTAACATCTGCTGTAACGCCAGAAGTCAATACAGCTAATATGGCAGAATCTACGACAGCAGTTCCAGTAGTTCAGCCACAACAAAATACTAATACCGCTGATACAAAAGTAGCTTCTGGGATCAATTCTTCAGTAAATAATGAGAGTACTCAGAGTAATGAGAATCTCAATATCGAAGAAATAAATAGACCAGTCAATGCTGATAGAGTAGCTAATGTAACTGAACAGCCAGAAGTACCTGCTACAGAGGCTAAAAGTGAATTAGTTACTGATACAGCAAGTACGCAGAGTACGAGTCAAAAGGTGGAAATGACAGAGTCGCCCACCACTACAACTGAGCCTAAGACAGAAGTTCCTACGACTACTCAGCCACTTGATTATAAGATAAATGGAGATGTTATAGACCTTGACCAATCTTCATCATCTTCAAATTCAAAGGGATATAAACATAGTGAAAAAGAAATGAATATGTTATATCACTTAGTAGCTGCAGAAGCTGGTCACGATTGGGATTATAATGGACAGCTTAGAATAGCTAGGGTTGTAGCTAATCGACTTAATTCTGGACGATATGGCAATACCTTGGAAGACGTAATCACATATCCCAAACAGTTTACACCAGTTGAAGATGGGACATATATGAGTCGTCAGCCATCCGAGATTCAAATCAAGGCTGCTCAGGATGCGATGAATGGTGCTGGAAGCGATATATTTGATGATAAGGTAATTGGTTTCTGTACAAAAGAATGTTATGAAACTAATCCATATTTCCGAGACGAAACACAACTCAAAGTAGTTGAAGAATATAACGGTGTTGTTTTCTTTAAGTTCGCCTGGGATGATTAAATGACAATAATTTAAATTAGATTCGAATTGATAAGGAGAGCGGGTATGATGCCCGCCCTCCTTTTTTTGTAGATAAGTTGTCTATAAAAAAGCACTTCCCGTGATAGAAAGTGCCTTATTTTAATTAAGCTATTTTAATTGTTATTTGATGCATTTTTGTAAGATAGCATCTGTGATCGAGTCTAGTGCTGAAGTGTCGACAAGTTCTATTGCACCGCAGTCCATAGCTGAGGCAATTGTGGGGTCAATGGGAAGTGAAGCAAAAGCAGGAATCTTATTTTCTTTTGCATATTCTTCGGCGTGGCTTTTGCCAAAAATATTATGAACTTTTCCGCAATCAGGACAACGGAAAGAACTCATATTTTCTACCAGTGCTAGGGTCTCAATATTCATTTTATCAGCCATACGTATTGCCTTGGTTACTATCATAGATACTAGATCTTGAGGGCTAGTTACAGCTACGGCTAGACTGACTGGAAGTGACTGGAATACAGTAAGTGGAACATCTCCTGTACCAGGAGGCATATCAACTAGAAGAAAATCTAATTCATCCCAATAGCTATCGGTCCAGAATTGTCTGACTAGATTGGCGATGACGGGACCTCTCCATACTACTGGATCTCTAGGATCTTCTACCATAAGATTTACGGATAGAACCTTAATCCCTGTCTTGCTCTCTTGAGGTAACATTCCAGCTTCAACTTGGATAATTTGTCCACTAACGTTAAATGCTTTTGGGATGGATGGACCAGTTATGTCAGCATCCAAAATTCCGCAACGATATCCATGACGCTGAAGAGATACGGCAAGCATTGAAGTTACTGAACTCTTGCCTACGCCACCTTTACCACTCATTACAGCAATAACATTTTTAATTCTATTTGCGCTATTAGTTTCTAATTGTTGAATTGCTGACTTACCTTTTTCGGCAAGGTACTGAGCAGCCTTTTCTTTTAATTCTTTTTCTCTCTTAGCTCTAGCTTCAGGGTCATGAAGAAAGGATAAGTCTCGTTCCATATTTACTCCTTTAAGTAATTATTTGTATAGATTTATTATATCTTTTTTTCTTGAATTTTTATGATTAGATGATACAGAATCAAGTACTAAAAGATGCGCAGCTTTTTTAAATTGAAAATTTCAAATAAATCTTGCCTAATGATTATTACTGTTTCTATGTTTTGCGTATATAATAGTAGCTGTTATTTCATGAAGAATATCTAATTATAGTAATTATGAAAAATTGGGAGCTAAAATGGATTTTAATAGGAAGAACTTCAAATATATTGTAGAACTTTTGGTTCTTGCATTTGTTCTTTATTGGTTAGCACAGAACTTGACTATAGTTCCACTCATGATCAATCAAATTTTTAATATGATGGCTCCATTGATAATTGGAATTCTTCTCGGATTTATTATCAATATTCCAACTGCAGCTATTGAGAATTCTTTACTTAATATACCTTGGGGTAAATATGATAAATATAGGGTTAAGTTAAAAAGACCCTTAAGTTTGCTTTGTGGTTTGATAATTGTATTTGGTATTGTCGCTCTTGTATTAATTTTAGTTTTACCAGAGCTTCAAAATACAATTCGACTCTTGGCTACAAATTTACCATCATTTTTTTCCAAAGGGGAAGAGTATATAAATCAGTTCTTAGATAAACATCCTGAAATCTCGACCGCAGTGAGCGCTTCGAACCTGCAAATCGATAAGCTAAGTAATATCTTATTAAATAGAGTTCAGAATTTTGCTACTCAATCATTAAATACAACAGTTAATTTCTTATTTGCTGTGATTAATAGCTTCTTTTTATTCCTACTTGGCATGATACTAGCTATATATGGAAGTTTGTGCAAAGAACAATTAGGCTTTGCAGCACGCAAACTTTGTTATGCATTTATGCCAGAACGCAAGGCTGAGAAATTTATAGAGGTAATCAGTTTTAGTGTTGAGACATTTACTAGATATATTTCAGCCCAAGTTATGGAGGCGATGATACTAGGCTCTCTTGTTTTTCTTGCTCTTACTGTCTTTGCTTTTCCATATGCACTAATTATTTCTGCATTTGTTACCTTATGTGCATTGATTCCTATTTTTGGTATTTACATTTCTGGAGTTCTAGGGGCATTCTTAATTCTTATTATTGATCCATCTAGGGTGTTACCTTTTTTAATCTTACTTTTGATTATTCAGCAATTTGAAGGGAATATTATTTATCCACATGTAGTAGGAAATAAAGTTGGACTTCCGCCGATTCTTGTTATAGCTTCAGTTATTTTAGGTGGTCGTATGTTTGGCTTCTTGGGTTTGCTATTATGTGTTCCATTTACGTCGGTGGCATATTCGCTAATAAAATACAATGCTAGCAAGAGAGTTGATAGCAAAAGTATAGGACCAGAAAAATATGCTGCTTCAGTTAATTTAGAGCTCCTCTATGAACAAATGACTGAAATAGAAAGTTCTGATGGAGAAGTGTTTAGACAGGCTCAGAATAAAAGGGATTCTTTGATTCGTTATAAACGCTTAATAGATAAGCAGGGGAATGAGCAGGAATTAAAATTTATGATTCCAGTTAAGAAGAGAATCTTAAAATTTTATTCAAAAGTAAAAGTGAAAATATTTAGAAAGCAAGATAAGAAAAAAGAATAGTGGTGACGGTAATAAGTAACGATTGATTATTGCTTGATCTTGAATTTTAAAGAACGTAATGAGTTATTATAATTTTTTCTCATATATTCTTTTTATGAGAATTCATTCCATTAATAAATTGTGAAATTGCTCATAAAATAATTAGATTACTAGTAAAGACGACAATGGCTATTAAATTATCAGTTGAAAAAGGCGGGTAACTGCATTAAAATAATTTGTGGCTGTAAAGTCAATTTAATTGGATCTTTTGCTTCACTTGGTGAAGAGATTAGGAGGATAAAATGGCAATTAAAGTAGGAATTAACGGTTTTGGTCGTATTGGCCGTCTAGTTTTCCGCGCTTTGTATGATCAGGGCTTACTAGGTAAGGAAGTTGACGTTGTCGCAGTAACAGATATGTCAACTGATGCTTCATACTTCGCATATCAGCTAAAGTATGATTCAACACAGGGTCGTTTAGATTGTGAAGTTACATCTAAGAAGAGCTCTCCAGACTTGGAAGAAGATGATATCTTCGTTGTAGATGGTCACGAAACACGTTGCATCATGGCTGAGCGCGAGTGCAAGAATCTGCCTTGGAAGGAACTAGGTGTTGACTATGTAATCGAGTCAACAGGTATCTTCACCAAGAAAGAAGCTGCTGAAGGTCATTTAGAAGCTGGTGCAAAAAAGGTTTTGATCACAGCTCCTGGCAAGGGTGATATGCCTACAATCGTCTTTGGTGTTAACCAGGATGTTTATGATCCCAAGAAGGATCACGTTGTTTCCAACGCTTCATGTACAACAAACTGCTTGGCTCCAATTACCTATGTATTACTCAAGAACTTTGGTATTGAGACAGGACTTATGACCACAATCCATTCATATACTGCTACCCAGAAGACCGTTGACGGTCCTTCAAAGAAAGACTGGCGCGGTGGTCGTGCAGCAGCAGTTAATATCATTCCTTCAAGTACAGGTGCCGCAAAGGCTGTCGGTCAGGTTCTACCAGAGACCAAAGGTAAATTGACCGGTATGAGCTTCCGCGTTCCAACCCCAACAGGTTCAGTTGTTGACCTTACACTGACAACAAGTAAGGATACAAGTATTGAAGAAATTGACAAGGCAATGAAAGAAGCTAGCGAAACATATCTTAAGAATGTCTTAGGATATAGCAATGATGACTTAGTATCAACAGATATTATTCATGATCGTCGTTCTTCAATTTACGATTCAAAGGCCACACTTGAAAATAACCTACCAGGTGAGAAGAGATTCTTCAAGGTTGTTTCATGGTATGACAATGAATGGGGTTATTCAAATAGAGTTGTTGATCTTCTCCGTTATATGGCGAAGAAAGACGCTGAGTAATTTGTTTATTATTTCTCATAAAAGTATAAGAGGTAGCTATTGGCTACCTCTTTTTATATTCCTTAACAATTGATAATAATTGATATCAATATAAGACTTGATTTTACTAACCTGATTATTTGCTCAATTCAAAAACTGTTTACAAGAATAGTTAGCTTTTATTTGTATGATGACAATTTCAGTTGTATAATATGTATACAAATTATTCTTGTGATTGCTTTTATTTATAAAATTTTCACAAGATTAGAGGGAGATCAACTATGAAGATTTTGATTGATTGCGAAGGTCTCAAGTTGACAGAAAGAATTGAAGAACGTGTCGAGAAGAAATTGGCAAAATTTCAGCGTTATTTCGATGACAAGGCCGAAATGAGAGTCAAGTTCAGACCAGAGGGTGCGGAACTTCGTTCGGAGATAACACTCAAAGTTGACAGACATTATTACAGAGCGGAGGCAATTGCACAGCAGACAGATACAGCATTTGACATTGCTCTAAATGCTCTGGAGGGTCAGATTCGTAAGCATAAGACTAAGTTCGAAAAGAAAATTAGAGATTATGCTTATATGAAGGATTATCTTCGTGAACTCAGCACACATTCTGCTGATGATGAAGATGATGAGAGCAAAATAAGATATAAGAAATTCCCGATTTATGCGATGACAGATGAGGAAGCAATTCTGCAAATGGAAATGCTCGGGCATAGTTTCTTTCTTTTTATTGATCCAGAAACTGGAAAATGTAATGTAGTATATAAAAGAAAGAACAATTCATATGGAATTATAGAGCCTGAATACTAAATTTCTATATCTTAATACTATATTTTTATATATGTGTGATAAACAAATTAATAATTCATATAGAATATTTCATGGTATAGAGTGATATTAGTTAATTTAAAGATGATTTAAATGGTTTGATTTATGAGGGAGGAGCATTTGCTTCTCCCTTTTTATAAAAAATTATGAATTAGTTAATACAAGATAAGTTAGGGTTAAGGAAAAGTTTACCTGATACATTTTTAAAAATGGTATTATTAGACAAAATTTCTTAACGTGGGGAAGATTGACTAGAGGCCTATGTTTGATGAACTTAATAGTTTATTTAATATGAATGATGAGGATAGTTCTAATAATATTGGAAGCTTTGAAATGCTTGATAATGTAGATAGATCTACGAGTGATAGACCAGCTTGGTCTGAGCCTAGAACTTTTACAGAAGGTCTTAATAAGGAGCAAAAGGAGGCTGTGGAACATCTTGATGGGCCTCTTCTTATTTTGGCAGGCGCTGGCTCAGGTAAGACCAGGGTTATTACACATAGGATTGCCAGATTGGTTGAGTATCATGGAGTTCCTATTCGCAACATACTAGCTGTTACCTTTACGAACAAGGCTGCAAGTGAGATGAGAGAACGAGTTGAGAAATTATTAGGTACGAGTACTAGGCAATTATTTATTGGCACTTTCCATTCTCTTATGTCAAGAATTCTTCGTATGCACGCTGAAGCTATTGGGTTTAATCAACATTTTTTGATAGTAGATAGGGATGGTCAGCTTAAGGTAATAGATGAAATTTTGAAAAATAATAAATTCCAGACGGATCTGGGAACGGCTAAGGATATTATCAATTTTATATCTTCAATGAAATCAAAATTAGTTACAGCGGAAGAACTTCAATCAAATTATCAGTCAAATATTAAATATTTGGAGTTAGCAAATGTCTATGCTATGTATCAAGCTGAACTTAGTAAATTGAATTCGATGGATTTTGATGATATTTTGGTTTTTGCAGTCAAATTATTTGAGACAAGAACAGATATTCTCAAAATATATATGAATAGATTTCAATATATAATGGTTGATGAGTATCAAGATACCAATCATGTGCAATATAGAATTATTGAGCTTCTTAGTGGAGCGCATCATAACATCTGTGTAGTGGGTGATGACGATCAATCTATCTATTCTTTTCGTGGAGCAGATATGGAGAATATCCTGAGTTTCGAGCATAGTTTCCCAAATTGTAAGGTCATCAAATTAGAACAGAATTATCGTTCTAGTCAAAATATATTAACTGCAGCCAATCATTTGATCTCTAAAAATAAGAAGCGAAAGGCAAAAGCACTTTGGACAGATGCTGGTGATGGGGAACTCATTGAATATAGACAATGTGCAGATCAATATGGAGAAGGTGACTTCATCGCTCGAGAGATTGATAAATTAAAATCCTCCGGAGTCAAGTATTCTGATATTTCTATCTTATATAGAAATAATGCTTTGACAAGACATGTTGAGAAGGCTCTTACACAGAGAGGAATTCCATTCGCCATATACGGTGGTTTACGATTCTTGGATCGTAAAGAAATAAAAGATCTTCTCGCTTATTTGAATTTAATAGTTGATCCTCAGAATAATATTTCATTCAATAGAGTAATTAATATTCCCAGAAGAGGAATAGGTCAGAAAAGTATTGATGAAATAGATAGGATAGCTAGGCATTATGGAAAGTCATATCTTGAAGTAGCCTACCATGCAAGTAGCTTTGATTCTCTCAGTAGAAACTCTGCTAAATTAGAAAATTTTGCCAAATTGATTTTGAATTTCAGAAAACGTCTATTCTCAGATAGCGATAACCTTGCCGAGTTCGTTTCCTTAGTACAGGAAAAAACTGGACTTATAGATTGGTACTTGGATGAGAAAAATAGTAAGAGCATTGAAGAAAGTAATAATAGGATAGAGAACTTGAGAGAGTTTTTATCAGATACACTGGAGTTTATAGAGAATGCTTCTGAAGAAATTTTACCAAGTTTTACAGATGAAGAACTTGAGTTTATTCAAGATGAAGGTGAGAAGCAAAGATTATATAAGCAGAAAGAATTTATTAATTCAATTAATAATGATTTAGCTAGTGCTGATGGAAAGGCTAAAGAAGATTCAAAAGAGACAAAAGATAATCTTAAAGGCTTGAAAACATCAAAGAATTTTATATTGCTTTGTTCTTATCTTGAACATGCAAGTCTTGCGACGTCCAATGACAAGGATAAGCCAGAAATTGAAAAGGTTAGTTTAAGTACAGTTCACAGTGCTAAGGGACTTGAATATGAGTATGTATTTCTAATCGGTTTTGAGGAGGAGATATTTCCATCTGCTCAGAGTTTGAATATTGAAAATGGGATAGAAGAAGAAAGAAGATTGGCATATGTTGCAATAACCAGAGCTAAGAAAAAATTGTATATATGTTCAACAGAACAACGTCTTCTTTATGGTAGAACGAGTCATTGTATGGTATCACGATTTTTATCTGAAATTCCAGATGAAGTAGTAAACTACACAGGGACAAAAGTATTCAGATTTAATGACAAAAAGGACATATTCTCAAAAAGTCCATTTGATACTGATTTTTCGACATCATATGGGACATCTTATTTTTCTTCGTCTAGAGGAGATTTATCATATAAGAAAAAAGAAGCAGATGCTTATTTACTTTCTAAGAGTAAATCTCTAGACTCTGGGAATCTGGAGAAAGAACTCAAACGAGCAATAAGTACAGGTAAAGCTATACATAAGATTGATGATAGTGCTATTAATTACATTAGTACTAAGGACGTGGTAAAAGGACTCAAAGTTAGACATGCAAGATATGGTGTAGGTGAGATTATAGATAGCGATAAAGTTGCGAATGATATTGTCGTAACAGTAAAATTTTCAGTTGGTGCGAAACGACTAGTCTTAAAAAATGCTAAGCTACAAAAGGCATAAATAATCTTCTGAAGATAATTTGTTGTACTAAATTATTTTCAATAAATCATACTTGTAAATTTTGAAAGTGCTAGTGCTTATGCTTGTTAACTCAAAAAAGGGGTGCTGATGAAAAAAGGAAATAGGTTTTTTATTTTTTTTATTGCTTTGATATTTTTAGTGCTTCCGCTTTTGCTCGTTTTTTCTACTTTGACGCATGCGGGAGAGATTCAGGCTAAAAAGGGGCAGTATATTACAATTAAAGGAAATTCATGGAATATTAGAGCTAGGGCTGATGTTAATGCCAAAATTCTACTCAGTGCTAATCCAGGTGCTAGTTTTAAAATTTTGGATATAGTAAAAGGTGAGGATGGTCAAAATTGGTATAAGATAAGGGTTCTTAATAATGATGCTTATATCGTGGCAAGTACGGATTTTACTATTAGTGATACTTATGAAGATAGTTTCAAAGCGGAGAATATTAAAGTACCTGAAAAGGAAGAACTTGCTGATTCTGATTTTGAAAATATGATAGCTTCATTTCCGGAGAGTTATAAGCCATATTTAAGACTGCTTCACAAGGATTTTCCGAAATGGACATTTGAAATTTACAATGTTAATTCTACTTTCGCTGCTGCTGTCGAAAATGAGGCTTCAGTTGAAGCTAGGAATTTAATTACAAATAGTAACAATTATCCTGATTCAGTGAGCATGATAAAAAATATGACTGTCTATGATGGTGGCGGATATGTTGCAATAAGTAAAGATGCGACAGCTTTTTTTATGGATCCTCGTAATTTTTTAAATAAGGTTGATATTTTTCAATTTGAAAGTATGACAGGACAGATTCAGCAGACTGTAGAAGGCGTGAAGAGTCTTTTTCAAGATAATAATGATTTGCTAGAAATGGCGGAAGCTATATATAAAATTTGTTCTGAACTCAATCTCAATGCATATACCATGGCTAGCAGAATAAAGTTAGAAGTCGGTATTAATAATGGTGTGACTAATATTGCCAAAGGTAGAATAGATCCTAAATTTTTGCCAATTCATCCTAACGAAAGTAGTTTAAATTTACTAACAAAGGATGAACAAAGATCAGCTATTGAAAGATACGAGAAACAATTAAATTTTAGGGGATCTGAACTGCCAGCTAGATATATGTATTTAAAAGATTTGCTTGAGTCTAGTTCTTACGATAAGGTCTTCGAGGGGTCAGAAAGATATTATAATGTCGCCAATATTGGGGCTTATCCTAACGTTGGTTTCGTAGATGGTGCAGCTATAAATGCTCTCTACTATGCTATGGGATATAATACAGGGCTCAGTGAAGAGAAAAAAGCATACTATGAGCTACCATGGAATAGCCAGGAAAAGGCTGTAAGAGGAGCTGTTAAATGGATTAGTGAGCAATATATAGATCAGGGACAAGATACCGTTTATTTTCAGAAATGGGATGTAGTAGGAGATACACCTAGGTTTTGGCATCAGTATATGGGATCTGTACTAGCTCCAATAATTGAGGGAAAAAATCAGTATAAGCTCTATTCAGATACTGGCTTAGTTCAAGAAAATATTAACTTTAAAATTCCTGTTTATCTTGAAATGCCAGACGAGCCTGCCCCAAATCCGATTACCTTGCCTGAGATTTCAGAAACCAAAGAGACTTCAGCAACTACAAAATAATTTCTTGCATATAGAATTGGTGAGTAGACCCATGTGAGGAGAGCAATAAGAGAGTTGGGATGAAATGAATATTAAAATTAATTCATATACCAGAGTTTCAATTAAATATTTAGTACGAGCCTTATCGATAGTGTTGCTTCTGTTGTATTTTCTACCTATTACTTGTATGGCAGATATGAATATACAGTATTCACTTAAACCTAATAGAGATACTGTATATGATGGGGAAGATGCAATTTTAGACCTCTATATATCTAATGACAGCGCAGTTGATGAGTTCAGTTTTGATTTATCTTATGATAAAAGCAAGTTTGAATTTATTAGTGCTGATGTAGCTACTTCAATTAGTTTAGAAACTCAAGAAGATAAAGACAGTGGAGTTAGGCTTTCATTTTCTATTGCTGATTTTAGTAGTGAGCAAAGGCTTGTTGCGAGCTTGAAATTTAAACAATTATCCAAGGGGTATACAGATGTTTATATAAATAATGTAGAGGTTATCAAGTCGGATGGAACTGGAACTAATGTAACTCCCTTTTTCTATTCTGCTTTATATGCCAAATCAGGTATGAGACCTGAGTCTGAATTTACAAATAAACCAGGAGATCTGGGTGAATATGCTTTTTCTAATCCTGATCCTGATGAGCTTAAGTCAAGTGTGGATGGAACTGATAGTGACAGGCAGGATCTATATCCAACGGATCCTAAGAGGATAGGAAGATCGAGTAATAAAATTATATATATTGCGCTCGTCTTGGCTTGTATTGCTGCACTTGCTCTTATTTATTCAATGTTTAGTTATAGAAAAAATATTAAGAAGAAGCAAAAGAAGAGTAAGTATTCTAAGACGAGAAGTAATAGGTTGGGAACGGGTAGAAAAAAATAAGCTTGCCATTTAAATTTTTTTTTGAGAGACAATAATTGGCTGTAACTTAATAATTTTTTGAACAAAAATGAGGCAAGTTATATAAAATATACAGTAGATGGTAAAATTATAAATATATTAGTTTTAAGATATACACAATATATAAGTGCAATAATATAAAGGAAAATTAATTATTATGAAATGGTTTAGCTTAGGGAATAAAAAAATATCGATAGTTTTGGCTATATGTATATCCGTCTTACCGATAACTGCACCAATTTTACATGCGGAGGATACAAATGATGATTCTGTAGTAGTGCCAGATGTTCCAGACTCAAATAAGAATTCGAATCTTGTTACAGATATACCGACTAGTCCTGCTCCTGGCACTGATAATGGTGGCGGTGGTGAAGAGCCAAAACCAAGTTCAACTACCACAAATGATGGTGGAGATTCGAATGGAGATGGGACAAGTGATGTAACTAAGCCTTCAGATGACTCGAATAATAGTGGAAATACCAATACAGAAAATACTAATGTAGTTACACCCAGTACGAATAATAATTCTGGTCCTATAAGTAACAATAATAACCGTAGACCTAGTAATAATTCACAAGGGACAGCAAATCGTAATGGTTCTCAAACATCTAACACAGTTAATAAATCACTAGATGGTAGCATCGATTTGACGATGTTAGATGGTTCAGTCAAACACTTTGAGATAATTTCTGAGATACCAGATAGTTTAATTCCCTATGGATATGGAAAAATCGTTAGGAATGATAGTAATTCAGACAGTTATACAATTCTAAGCTTAGAGCAGAATCTTCCTTTGCCATCTAATCTAGTATATTTAAAAGATACTGATGGGAATATGAATCTTTATGCTGTTGATTTTGATAATAGTACAGCTATCTTATATAAAGATGCCAAGGTTTATAAATTAGGAAATAAACGTTTCATCATTTCCCAATTTTTGCCTGGTATGAAGATGCCTTATCCTTACAAACTTATCAATGTTGATGATAATGGAAATAAATTCTCCTTGATATATTTCAGCAGAATTCCATTACAAGATATAGCAAGTGAAACAGGCGATACAGATAATCTAAATGATATGTTAAAGTCCGCACTCGATTTAGATAAAGATGAGTACAAGTTTAGTGAGTTGCCTGCTTCACTAAATAAGACGGAGCAGACTAATGAGACTCTTGCTTACCTTTTTGCATATCCAATAATTGATTCTAATTTAAGTCTTGATTCTTTGGATCTTTCTAATAATGAAGATTCTTTAGATACTTCATCTAATAATGATGTATCATGGGATGACTTAGCTTCGTTAGAGGGAAATATAGTTTTTGCAAATCCAAAGTTGTTTAAAGTTGATCTAAGCAAGTCAAATTTAGAATTGGATGAACTAGAGTCAATTAATTATCCTTCCTTTTTCATCAATAGGAATGTTATCGGAACTGAGCTTATCAATCAAAGTACAAGTGAGGCTAATAAAGATTTATATATTACGGACATTGATGATAGTAGCAAAAGGGCGGAGATTATAACTGGTATTAATGATCTAAAATCTGCAATAGAACTTGATAGTTTGAGTTTATTAACAGGCTCAAATAACACAGCAGTTACCATTGGTAGTAGTAACTCAGATGAAGATAGTGAAAATAATTCTTTTGATAATAGTGACGCTATAGCAAATGATGGGAAGGTGACAATTAGCCCTATTGAGAGAGAGACAATTACTTTGGAAATGCCCTCTAGCGATTTGGCAAATACTGCTGATACGAAGTTACAGCACAATAATAGTACAGAAGTAAATGCTAATCGCAGTTCTCAAGTAGAAAATAGAGATAGCGAAGTGTCATCGTCCATAGTTACTCAAGTTTCAAGTTCGGCGAACGTGGTAGGTGCTATTAATAATAGTGAGTATCCATCTACTAAGAACGATAGAAATATCAATAATAGTAGATTGAGTGGTATGCTTTATTTTATGGATAAGTATATGACTCAAATACTATTTGCTCTTTTGATTATTATTCTTGCATTAATTGGTGTAATTATTATTCAGAGAATTAGACACAGACGCTATGAAGAACTTCAAGAGAGGAATAGACTTGAGGAAGAGCAGTATGCGATGAGAAGAGTCGACAGTCGCAATTTGTATAATCCATATTTAGACAAAAAAGAAGCCAAGACTAGTTTCAATGAGGATGAATATAGGAGCTCGGGTGTTAGGACTAGTAGCTTTAAGAATAGAGCCAGATTGGAAAATGGTATAGTGAGTGACAGAAAAGATGATGATTTTGACTTGGACGCTCTAGTTGATGCTTACTACAATGGATATGATAAAGATGAAAAAAAATAAATAGTTGCAATTTATCGGGTATCAAGCTATAAAAGATTAATTTATTATTTTGAGGATAGCTTGTCTCCACGAAGAGTAAACTTGCGAATTATAATTTGCGTTAAATACTCCTTTGTAGCGACTTAATTTAAGAAATTACATATAGGGAATTATTAGTACATTTCAAGTAAAAATAATGATGAATAAAAGAATATACCAGATTGAGAAAATGGGTGAAGATGAAAAATTCTTTACTGAATCGAATGCACTAAAATATATCGAGGGCAAAAAGAATAAAACTTTTGTTGGCTTAGATAAATTGCGTAATTATCTTGATTTTATTAATCGCCCCGATGAGTTCATGGAATTTATTCATATAGCTGGAACCAATGGTAAGGGCTCTACATCTACATATCTAGCTTCGATTCTGGCTATGAGTGATAAAAAAGTTGGTCTTTTTACATCCCCATATTTTGAGAGTTTCGGTGAACGTATAAGAATAATTGACGGTAGCGAGGCTTGTCTTAATTGGAAAAATAATAAAAAAGAAGGGGAGATAAATACTAAAAACCTTAGCGATATATTGAATTATATACATAAGACAAGTGCAGAATTGGCAGATTTTTCTATTGATGATTTGTCTCATTTTGAACTTTTGGTTTGTATTGCTCTAATTCATTTTGCTCTTAGTTCGGTTGATGTGGTTGTATTTGAAACTGGCTTAGGCGGTAGACTCGATGCGACGAATGTAATAAGAAGGGCTGAACTTACTATTTTTACATCCATATCTTATGATCATTGTGATAGGCTAGGTAATACAATTGCAGAAATATGTGCTGAAAAGTTAGCGATATGCAAAAGTGGCACTAAAATTGTAGCCTATGATCCTAACGATTCTCTTATTAGCGAGGAAGATGCTGAAACTGAGTTGAATCTTATAAGGGCAAAGGCAAAAGAGTTAAAAATACCATTAAGACTGGTATCAAGTACAGATATTAACTGTGTAAGTAAGGGTCCTGATGGGCAAAAATTCAAGCTTAAATTTTATCCTAATCAACTTCATACTTCTGCTATTGCAGATTATCAGTTACAGAATATTGCACTAGCGGTTGCGGCAGCTTTGGCCTATGATGATAATTTAAATAATCAAAGGGCTAATTTATCTGAGGATCCAGTTGTTCGTGCGCTGGCGATTGTAAAAATGTATGGAAGATTTGAGAAGCTTAATACAGAAGCAGAAGTAATTATTGATGCAGCCCATAATCCACAGGCAATTAGTAGTCTGTTAAATTCTATTAGTACAACATATAGAAATAGGCCGATATATTTTTGGTATTCTTCATTAGCTGATAAGGACTACCGAAGAATGTTGTCGCTAATTATCAATGATAAGAGACTTAATCTTCTTAAGCTGGTACTTAGTGAGATTGATTATCCTAGGGCTTGCAAGTTAGAAGAGTTATTTAAAGTAGCTAATGAAATAAAGGATGAGTCTAATTTCTATAAGGCAGATTCTTGTGAGAGCAAACTTAGCTCGATAGATAAAAATTCTACCCACTTGACCGACGAAGATAGTAAGCTTCCAAAAAGTCTAGATGCAAATAAGCAAAAAGATGATATGGATAGTATTTTTCGTATTTTGGATATTGATAGCGAAGATGCTTTGAGGTCTGACGTAGCAAAAGTTGGAGAATCTAATACTCTTGAGATAGAATCAATTCATATTGATAGTGAGAATGAGGTAAATGAGCTTCTACTTGAGGTAAAAAGTAAAAGAGCTATTTTGATAGTTAGTGGTTCATTTTATCTGATATCAGAGTTTAAAAGAAGATATGACATTTAACTTTTTAAGTGGATATTTATAGTTGATACCATTGTTATATTAGGAGAGAACATTGAATTTTATAAGTACGAGTGGCAAGAAAAGTGATAATGAGTTGGAAGTATTTGCTTGGCCTTGCGCTGAGGATGGATCATATTATGTGCCAGAGAGTTTGAGACAAATTTCAGATAGTGAAATAGAAAATATGACTCAATTAGATCCTGCTATGCGTATGGCGACCATTTTTTCTTTTTTTATTGAGGACTTGGACGTAAGAGAAGTAAGTAATAGATTATCTGAATATTTTGAAAGTAATCCTTGTTTCACTCTTCATAGTATGAACAAATACCTAAATGAGGAATTTATTTTTGAAGCTTGGCATAATCAAAGTGCAACATTGTATGATTTTGTCTTTTTTTCTTATAAGATTTTGCTTGAGGAATTGATGAAGAAAAATGGGAAGCAAGATGAGATAGCATACCTTCTCTTTTGTCCAGGAAATATGGCACTATCTGCACTGAATATATTTAATAGTGAGAATCTTATTCTTTTCAGTCGCTCCAAATACGTTGATATTAGTTACAAAAATCTACTCAATAGCTACAAGAGTAGCAATAAGCTTCTTCATCTAAAAACAGCTTGTTCTTTGGACGAAATAAATGATTATCAAAAAAGTCTTTATTCGAGACAAACAATAAAGAAAATTGCGGATAAGGAAGCTAAGTTCCTTGCTGTACTATCTAGTCATTCATGGGGGCATATATTAATTTGTACCTCGCTTTTGATTTATATATATACTGAACTATATAAATATTTTAAAGATAATGAGTTATCTATTAACTCGTTTGATTTTGCGATAGTCGAGACAAGCCTAGATTTTTCTTTAGCCTCTTGTTATGCAAAAGCTATGGGGATTGATATTCATAAGTTTCTTCTTATCAATAATCAAAATCGTAGCGCTTCTGAATTTATTAGGACTGGGAAGTACAACGCTTGTCATAAAATAAGTAATAACTTTTTACCATATATTGATAATTTAATGCCCGCTAACCTAGAGCGTTTCATATATGAGTTGAGCTATAGGGATGAAAATATGGTAAAAGAAATGACTTTGTTGCTCGAAAAGAATAAGCGTTTCGATTTTAGTAGAGAACTCTTGTCTCCTTTGAAGAAGTATTTTTCATCAAAATTTATTAAAGATCATGATGTACAGAATAGGGTTTCTGAAATTTATGATAGATTTGATCAATTCATGGATCCTGCGACAGCTATAATGATCTCTAGCATGGAAGAACTCCGTTCGTCTCACGATAAGAAAAATATACCCATTGTTTATTTGTCTATGATGTCTCCACAGCTTTTTCCTATACTATCAGCAAAGGCTCTCGGAATTAAAAAGTCTTCTGATAAGGCTTACATACATTATATGGAAGAGATTGAAAAAGAGAGTTCGATTGAGATTCCCGACATATATAAGGTGAATTTTGATGATAAGAGCTTTCTTCCCTTAATTAAAAAAGAGGAAATTGAAGATAGAATCATTTCTTTCTTAAAGGGAGAAGATATAGTTGATAGTGAAATAGGAAATGTTGATATTCAAAATAATGACAAAGAAAATTTGGAAGATAAATAACACGGTCTGTGCTTTTTTATAATATTTTATATATACAAGATTAGTATTTGATTGGTTTAGTGACGTTAGAATTATTTAATGTATTAGCTTAGAGCCTAGGTGGAATATGGATAATATTGAAGTCCTGATAGTTATTGATGAGATGTCAACTCTCTTGAGGTTAAAGGATGATAGTACTTATTTGTATCAAATGGATTATCCTCCACTATTGCCTTTCCATTCTAAGCAAGAAGAATTAAGTAGTACAATCAAGTTACTCGGTAGACGAATTAGAAAAATCGATTTTATATCTCAGCAGAAATTAATATATATTGCTTTGCCAGGATGGCTGGATCAGATAACAGAAAAATTTATCAGGTTGAGCTTTAAAAAAGTTTTTGCTGATCATGACTTAGTTTTTTTTGATAAAGGTTTATTAATAGCCAATTATTTTGATAGTTCTTCAATTCTGCTATTAGAAGCTGGCATTTGGACTGGCGGGCTTTGTTTGTTAGAGAAGAATGTAGTTAATTCTTTTGGAAATGATGATGTGAATATTGCGTCTATTCTTGATGGTCTCAATAAGTCAAATAATATAAATTCTGCGCTTGATTCTGATATTTATACATCGTCAGCTATGGGTCAAAAAGAAACAGTTGAAGCTAAAATGAAGAAAGCTTCTGAGATTAGTCAAATACAGAAGAGAAAATGGCTTAGAAGTAATGAAATAGATAATGTTACTGATGAACTTAAAGATAATCAGAATAAACATATCTATAGCTTGTCTAACTTGATAGATAACTTTCGGCTAAGTTCTAAATTAGATTATCGACCCATTTTTTTTAATTCAACTGCTTGTTTTTCCAATATACTTTTTAGAGCGTTTAGGGAGGCTGCTGCCGGCAGAGATCTTGTTGCAAAGCCTACGGCACTAGCTACACTTTTTGATAGTAATTTAGATTATGCTCAATTTAAGGAGCTGGTTTATTCAAGTGTTGAATTAAGGGATGAAAAAGGTCCTTTTCATAAAAAAATAAAAGAATTCAACGATATATTTATTCAGCGAGACAAGACTGCTTTGAATTTGCTTAGGGATGAGCTTAGGCAATTTCTTCCTTATGTAAGAAAGATTTATAGACAGGTACAGACAGCTAGTATAATGGAAGATAGATTGAAGCTTGTACTATGCGGTAGGCTTTTTGATTGTAATATTCAATATTGCAAAATCCTTGCCAAAGAAATTCGTATGCAATTTGGTGCTTGTGATATTTATTATGCTGATTCCAACGAGAAATTTATAGAAATTTGAGCCATGGTGGGAAATTATATAAGCTGAAATTAAGGAGATTTATTTCATACTATATCATCCGATTTATTTGTAGTATTAGAGTAAAACTTATTCTCTTCTAACAATTCTTCTTCGGACATCTTGCTAGTTAATTTATTTATCACAAAATGAGCTAACATAAGTCCAGCTGTCGCAGGAACAAAAATGAGTGAGCCTAGTCTTTTTTCTCCCTTGAAAATTGACGGAGGAACACCTTGGGCCATTTCGCTACTATATAAGATATCTAATTTAGATACATTGTGTTTGCGTAATTCGTGACGAAGAACCTTACAGAGTTTATCATTTTTACTCTGGTAAAGGTCTATAAATTCTAGTTTACTTGGATCAAGTTTCCTAGCAGTTCCAGTACAGGTGAGCAAGGGGATATTTTCTTGATAACAATAGCAGGCGATATTGATTTTTGCACCAGCCGAGTCGACACAATCTACGACATAATCCATACCCTTGAGAAAAGAAAGGTCGCTATCTTTACTTATAAGTTCTTCTTTTTTAATAATATTTAATTTCGGATTAATAGAAAGAAGCCTAGACTCCATGAGATCTGTTTTGGAACATCCAATATTTGAGTTAGCCGAAATAATTTGTCTATTTAGGTTAGACGGAGATACTACATCTTTATCGAGAATGAGCAAAGAACCAACATGAGATCGACAAAGCGCCTCCGCGCAGAAGCCACCAACTCCACCTAAACCTAAGATCGCAACTTTAGAATTTCGCAGTCTTATAATATTTTTTCTACCGAGAAGAAGGGCTGAGCGTTCCTCGGTGGGGAAGAGAAAATTTTCATCTGTAGATATAGTCATAATAAAACCTCAGAATTTCTTGTCTTATTTATAGCTTGTAAAATTTATATTTGCTTCGTTTAATTAAAAGCACTCACGTGGCTAAAGAGGTACTAATTGAACCTGATTTTATCCTGGAAATTTAAAATTAAATTCATCTAGATCAGAGGCACAAATTACATTCTCAAACTCTTCCTTTGCTAGATGTATGTACTCATCTGGATTTTTAAGTGAAGCTGAAAAATGTGTAAGTATTAGTTGTTTAACTTCGGCTTCACGTGCTTGTTTGGCTGCCTCTCTAAATGTCATATGCTTGTGAAATTTTGCCTTGGCTAAATCTTCATCTTTGGCGAAGGTAGCCTCGGAAATAAGCAAATCTGCTTGTTTCAAAAAGGATTTATTACTTAATACAGGTCTGCTATCTGTTACATAGGCAAGAGTGAAGCCGGGTCTAGGCTCTGACATAACTTCAGATGGAGATATACCATCAACAGCTTCTCCTCGCTGAAGAACTGACCATTTGCTCTTATCAATATTAGCTTTTGCAGCTAGATCTTTGTCGAAGAGTGGACGTCTCAGAAAATCTAAGCGAAAAGCTAAGCAAGGGCAACGATGATTTTGAAGAGAGAAGCTAATGATTAGATTTGCTGTGGCTTCTGCAGAAGCTAGTGGTCTAGAATATTTATTTGAATATGGATAATTTTTCTCCCATTCAGCTATTTCTAAATCATCTTCTAACAATTTATAAGAAGTAAAATCACAGAATGAGTTATCTGCTGGACTTATAGAAGAACTATCTGAGGCAATATTGGAATCCAGAGTCTCTGCAGTATCATCAGTATCAATAGTATCAGCAGTATCTAAAAGTGACTCGGCGATATTACCCTGTAGAATAGGTCCTTTAGCTTCGTATACCTTTTCGATGCGAATATAAGGTCTTTTACTATTCTGCATCTCAGAATTATTATTAGTTTCATCGTCGATTAATTCTTCAAGATTTTTATTAATTGTTCTATGTAAAGTTTCTGATGATTCAGAATTGAGCTTAGGGCGTGAGTTGATAGGAGAAGAGTAGGGAGGATTACTTATAGCAAGTAATCTCGTACCACTATTGTCTATGCTGAAGTACAATTTTTGCTTGGACTTTGCCCTAGTAGTGAGTAAATAAATATTGAAGGGCAGATAACAAAGATTTATGAGCGATCTTATATCATCACCCATATTGAATGGGGCAATGATAAGAAGATCAGATAAGCGATTGCTATTTGCCATTGTGAGCAGTAGGCCAGGAAGCCCAAATAGATGATCACCATGCTTGTGACTGATACATATGATGTCAATATTTTTAAAACCACTGTGAAGTTCGCGCAAGGATATCTGACAAGCCTCACCACAGTCAAATAAAATATTTCTTCCTAAATATGAAAGATTAAAAGCTGAAAGTCGTCTGTTAGGAAGTGGCATAGCTCCACCAGTACCACATATATCTATTTTGAACATTTTTATCCTTTTCTAGTAATATGTATAATTATTGCTGGGCTTATTATATCTATACGTCATCTCTTTCTACTAATAGAACTTGACTGCTTCCATCAAAAGATGGTGTACAAACAAGAATATGTTCTTTTTTTGAACTTGGCACATTTTTGCCTACATAGTCTGCCTTGATTGGTAATTCTCTATGTCCTCTATCGACAAGTATGGCAAGTTGAATTTTATCGGGTCTACCTAGACTAAAGATTGCATCAATTGCAGCTCTAACAGTTCTTCCAGTATAGAGGACATCATCAACAAGAATTATATTTGCCCCATCAACAGGAAATGGCAAAGATGGACTAGACTCCAAATATGGTTCACTATTAAGCTTGCTGAGATCATCTCTATAAAAGCGAATATTAATTTTCCCATGTGCTGGTCTAAGACCAGAAAATTTTTCAATCTTATTGATTAAGATATCAGAAAGCTCAGCCCCTCTTCTTTCAATACCGACTAAACATAAATTACCTATATCAGTATTTCGTTCTATTATCTCGTGGGATATGCGACTTAGACTACGGTCTATAGCACTTGCATCCATTAGTTTGGACTTTATATTCATATTAGCACTCCTTTTCAACAGTTTAACATAAGCTGGCAATGCTGGAGAGCATAGGTGATGTTTGCCTATTTTTCATTTAACTTATTTACTTAAGAAGAAAAAAGTCACGAATTAGCGAGCCATAATAAGGAGGTTAAGATAACTATAGACTATGACGTATATTATTTTCAGGCATAAAAAAATCGAGGTGACAGGACTTGAACCTGCGACATCCTGCTCCCAAAGCAGGCACTCTACCAGCTGAGCTACACCTCGGTGCTGGATATAATACCACTGCTCACTATGTCTTGGCAAGTACTAGTTTAGAATAACTTAAATATATTTAAAAAAATATTTGAATTCAGGCAAAATGAAAAAAGACAGGATGCTTGTGATGATTAGTTAATTAAAGATTCTAGTTGAACTTTAGTATTTAATATAATGATAATGAGATATCGTATTATATGCAATAAAATGTAACAAAAACGTAATATATATATTACCTATTTTGAATGTTATAATCTGAGCGATTAAATTTTTTGAGGAGGGAATATGATTAAGTTTACTAATATTTCAAAGTCTTATGACAAGGGTGCAAGTAAGGCTGTTGATAATTTAAGTCTCGAGGTCAGAGATGGCGAAATTTTAGGCTTATTGGGACCAAATGGTGCTGGTAAGTCAACATTAATTAAAATGTTGGTAGGTATTATTGCTCCTGATTCTGGTGAAATTGCAATTAACAATTTAAAAATGGATGGCTCTGTTAAGGTCAAAAATGAGTTTTGTTATGTAAGTGATACACCTGATAATCTTATAAGATTTACTGGTTACGAATATTTGCGTTTCATTGCGGATGTTTATCATATTCCTAGCGAGAATCGTTTGGATAGAATACATACTTTGGCAAAAGAGTTTGCTATGGACAAGGACTTGGATAATCCCATATCTTCCTATTCTCATGGTATGAGACAGAAAATAATGCTTATTGGAGCCTTGCTTCCTAATCCAAATTTGTGGATCTTGGATGAACCAATGACTGGGTTGGATCCTAAGTCAGCTTATATTTTAAAAGAAAAGATGAGAGAGCATGCGGATAAAGGAAAGACTGTTATCTTCTCCACTCATGTCTTGGAAGTTGCTGAGAAATTAGTTGATAGGGTTGCTGTTATATCTAAAGGAAAGTTGCTATTTGTTGGAACTATAGAAGAACTTAGAGAAGAGAAGGGTAGTGACACTTCTCTCGAAGAGCTTTTCTTGAATATAACAGAAGAGAATACAGATATTATTGAAGAATAAGGAGTCTACTACTTGTCAAGATTATTAATGATTTTGATGAGTGAGCTTTATTATTTGCAAGCAGATAGCTTCTTGCGTTTGATATAAATTTTGAGTTGGATATATGTTTATATAGATAACTTAGAATGTCATACGTATCTAGTTTTAAATGTATTTGGTATTGTATATTAGTGGGAGAGTTTAATGTCTAGGTCTGAAAATAAAATACTGAAGTCGAGAGGTACATTCAGAGCTCTTATTCACGCAAATATGAGCGGATCAAGTTTATATTCTTTAGGTGGGACTAGCTCAAAGAAAGAAAAAAAAGCTAAAAAATTAGGTAATTTATATAAGCTAAAGAAGTTTACGTCTAAAGGCACAAGTCTCTTTTTTCAGATGCTTGCCTTGGTGATCATGGTGGCATTTGCTGGGGGACAGGGATATTTACTCGGAAAGTCAGTTCCTTCACTAAATTTATATTCGAGCATTGCTATTATGATACATTTAGTTTTGTTCGTTATGATGTGTTCTTACTATGTTGTTAGTGCACTTTATTTTTCGAGCGACACGTCTTTTTATTTGAGTTTGCCAATTGATTCGAAATATCTTTATCGAGGGAAGATTGTATCTGTTTATTTTGCGATAGAGTGGTTTAATATTGCTTGCTGTCTCTCATTTTATATTGCAGCAGCTTTTGGTTCTCAAGCTGAGCTAGGCTTGGCAATAAGAAGTGGTATTGTCTTATTATTTGCGGTTCATTATCAATTCCTTTTGGGCTTGATGCTAATAAATTTCATAGTTTCATTATTTAAGAGACTTAACAAAGACAAGTTTACTAGCATGATATCCATTGTCATTATGATACTTGCTCTGGCGATAGGTATAGGAAGCCAATTTTTAGGGTCTTATTATAATGGAGAGAGTGGACAAATAAGTAAGCAGTTATCTAATTTGGTAAATCTAACAGACAATTATAAACAGTTTAATCTGGCAAATGTATTTGTATTTATATTTGCAATGCCATCTTTTGTATATAACTATCTTATAGCATTAAATCTATATTATATTATTGCGATCATACTGGCAGCCTTGCCTATGGTAGCGATTGTTGTACTTAATGAGATATTTGGCAAAAATTATTATTTAAAAATTATTGTCAGATTACTTTCAGCACCAACGAAGAAGAGTAATAAAGTTTATTCTGATAGTGAATTTAAAAGTAAGATGTTTAAACGTAGCAGTCTAAGAACTATGATTGGGGCTGACATTAAAAATATTATGAGAAATGCAATGTTTAAACAGCAGGTTGTTTTAACTCCTATCATTATGCCACTATTTTATCTTGCAATTTTTGCAATAGGCTTGTACCGTGCCAAGGATGGATTCAGCTTCAAGGATATTTCTTTATTAAGAGATTTAGTTGGTAGGATTAATTGGCAGTCAGTTGAACTCCCATTTATAGTTTATGGGACATTGGTAGTCTCTTTGTTTACTATGTTCGGCAATAGTGCTGGATTTATATCTATTAGTAGAGATGGTAGAAACTTTTATCACTATAAGTCTATGCCGATAGGTATGCGAACATATTTATTCAGCAAGCTAATAGTAAATGGATTATTTGTTTTGCCATCAGTTGTTCTGATGTTACTTATTTTATTTGTGAGTGGTCTCGGAATTGATAAGATTATATTCTTGATTCTAATTCTTGTTGCGGGTACATTCAATTCACTCGTAAGTTCAATGTCTATAGATGTATTTGGACCTAGATTGGAATGGCAAAATGAGGAGGAGATATTTAAGTCAGGAAAAACCGTATTGGCAGTGTATGGTCAGCTACTCATAACATTGGCTCTTAATATACCTGAAGTTATAGTTGCTTACTTATATTTTGGTAAACATTTATTTAGTAGCCAAATTTTGTACATACTTATCTTGGCTCTGGCGATAGTAAAAGTATTGATATCTTTATTTGTAATTTTACCAATTTACCAGAGAGCATTAGCTCGTGTTGAATGAGTAATTAATTAAGTTTAATATTAATGATAAAGGGTCTGAAGCTACATCTTGCTTCGGACCTTTTAATTTTTGATTAGTTGAGAATTTTAAAAAATACAAGTTTATTTAATGTCAGCATAAATAAAATTTATGCAAAATATTGAAAAAAATAGTCTAAGGTATAAAATATTTGGTGCTTGTTATTCTAGTAAAATGGATATTGCTAGGGCAAAGATAAGTTTTGAAGGGAAAGATGAATATGAGTTTTGGAATTGCGATCATTGCTCTCATATTTGCAGTCGTATTGGGTCTTGGCTATGCGGCTATCAATTTCTATTCTGTCAAAAGAATGGATGAGGGCACGGAGAGAATGCGTGAAATTGCATCTGCGATTAGAACTGGTGCAGCGGCTTTTATTAACTATGAGTATAGAATAGTGGCGATAATAGCTTCTGTAATTGCTATTCTTCTAGCGGTGCTTATTCATTGGCACATGGCTATTGCCTTTGTGATTGGCGCTATTATGAGTGCATCAGCTGGGTATGTAGGCATGAAAATTGCAGTTATATCGAATGTTCGTGTTGCAAATAGAGCGAGGACTACTTCTAGTCTTTCTGAAACGCTTAAAGTTGCATACAAGGGTGGTTCTGTAATGGGACTTTGTGTGGCAGGTTTTGCACTACTCGGAATTTTTATTGTATATCTTGTGTTTGGTCATTTCATGGGACAGTTAAATGCAGTTCTGAATGGTGTAGAGAGCCATAACTGGTGGGGCTTGCCAATTTCCTTTGCCGTAACATTGTCAGGTTATTCACTCGGTTGTTCAGTTATTGCAATGTTTAATCGTGTAGGTGGTGGTATATATACCAAGGCTGCTGATATGGGTGCTGACTTAGTAGGAAAGACAGAAGTTCACATACCAGAGGATGATCCAAGGAACCCAGCAACTATTGCTGATAATGTTGGAGATAATGTGGGTGACGTTGCTGGTTTAGGAGCTGATTTATTAGAATCTTATGTCGGTGCAATAATGTCGGCTGCAATTTTGGCTTGTGAGTTATTTAGAAGTGAGCATACTGCTGTAAGTAAAGATTTGCTAAACTCAATGATAATTTTCCCTGTTGTTTTTGCTGCTCTAGGACTATTTTCTTGTGTTATCGGAATACTTTCACTTTTTATTAAGAAAAATCTATCAGATAGCCCACACAAAGAACTAAATTTATCTACATGGATATCAGCTGGTCTTAGCTTGATTTTTGGTATTATATTGAGCTATTTTGCCTTTGGTCGTCTTCCTTTAGCAGATCTCAAGGCGGCAAATTTTGCCTTAGGTTGGGTATCACCTATTTTAGCAGCTGCCATGGGTATCATCGCAGGAATTGTGGTGGGAATGTTAGCCGAGTATTATACCAGTTTCAACTTTAAGCCAACTAAAGGTATCGCCGAGGCAACTGGCGAGGGTGTTGCTCTTACAATTACAGAAGGAATGTCAGTTGGGATGAAGTCGACGATGTTCCCTGTTTTGGTCTTGGGTTTAGCTATTATTTTTTCATATTCAATTGCTGGTATGTATGGCGTAGCTATGGCTGCGACAGGTATGCTTAGCTTCGTTGCGGCAACGGTTGCTGTTGATACTTATGGACCGATTTCAGACAATGCTGGTGGCATAGCTGAGATGAGTTATTTGGATCCTTCTGTTCGTGAAATTACAGATACATTAGATGCTGTTGGAAATACAACTGCTGCCATAGGTAAAGGATTTGCGATAGGTTCAGCAGCATTAGCGGCTCTATCTATGATGGTTTCATATCTTTATACTTTTACCCCAGCACATGAAGTCATAAATCTAAATATGGTAGATCCATTAACTCTAGTAGGCGGCCTAGTTGGAGCTTCATTACCTTTCTTATTCTCTGGCATGCTAATTGATGCTGTTACAAAGACTGCCAGAGTCATGGTTGTTGAAGTCAGACGACAGTTTAGAGAGATTAAGGGGCTTATGGAAGGTGAGGTTCTTCCTGACTATAGTACTTGTATACAGATTTCATCGCAGGGCGCTTTGAAAGAAATGACAGTACCTGCTCTTATGGCAGTAAGTTTCCCCGTTGTTTCGGGTCTCATTTTCGGTGCACATTTTGTTGGAGGTCTCTTGGTCGGCGCGACACTGAGTGCTGTTATGTTGGCTGTTTATACAGGTAATGCTGGTGGAGCTTGGGACAATGCTAAAAAGTTGATTGAGATTGGCGGTGTAGAAGGCCATAGCAAGAATAGTGAGGCTCATGATGCGGCTGTAGTTGGAGATACTGTTGGTGATCCTCTCAAGGATACTGTAGGACCATCTCTTGATATTCTAATCAAAATTATGAGTGTTATATCTCTTACGATGGGATCAATTTTTGCACACTACAATTTAGTTTCTTGGATAAATAGCTTGTTTAAATAAGTTGAATGATAAATGTTAATTAACTAGATATGAAAATGGGGAGCGTTTGCTCCCTATTTTTTTTGCTAAGTATTTACTCAAACCATTATTAGGACTTTTTAATGTTATTAGGACTTAGTTAATGTTAAAAAAAAACAATTGCATTGAGGAATAGTGCTTGCTATTTGGCTGTTTTACTATATAAAAGTATGATATTGACTTTATATTTATAAAGATGATTAGATGAACTAACTATATTATTTGCTAAAAAAATAAAAAAATTAGCAAAAATCCACAGAAATTACTATTAATCTGTTATAATCTCAACAAAAGATATAAATATCACACAAATAACGGATGTTCTGGAGGTTGATATGGCAAAAAAAGAGATGCTCGCCATGATTTTAGCGGGTGGACAGGGTTCAAGATTAGGTGTTTTAACTAATTCGATGGCTAAGCCGGCAATTCCTTTCGGCAGCAGATATAGGATAATTGACTTTCCTCTTAGTAATTGCACTAATTCTGGTGTTGATACGGTTGGCGTTTTGACACAGTATCAGCCATTGGCACTTAATACATATGTTGGGAATGGTCATCCTTGGGATCTGGATAGAACGAATGGCGGAGCTTTTATACTTCCTCCTTATCAGCACACACAGGGTAGTGATTGGTATAAGAATACTGCAAATGCTATTTATCAAAATATAGGATT
The DNA here is from genome assembly GCA_023420115.1 of Bacillota bacterium. Taxonomy (GTDB): domain Bacteria; phylum Bacillota; class Clostridia; order Saccharofermentanales; family Fastidiosipilaceae; genus JAEZWR01. Next base: position 53,803 of record JAEZWR010000048.1, read on the forward strand.
TATAGATAATTATAATCCTAATTATGTATTGATTCTTTCAGGTGACCATATATACAAGATGAATTATGCCAAGATGCTTGAAGAACATAAAAAGAGTGAGGCTGATTGCACAATAGCTGTCTTAGAAGTCCCGTGGGAAGAAACATATCGTTTCGGTATTATGAATACTGATGAGAATGGAGCTATTATTGAGTTTGAAGAGAAGCCCAAGAACGCAAAAAGTAATCTTGCATCTATGGGTATTTATATTTTTACATGGTCAGTTTTGAGAGCCGCTCTTATTGCTGATGAGAAAGATACATCTTCATCTCACGATTTCGGTAAAAATATCATTCCTACCATGTTGGAACAGAATAAAAAATTACAGGCTTATCGTTTTGCAGGATATTGGAAGGACGTAGGTACTATTCAGAGTCTTTGGGAGGCTCATATGGATTTATTAGACCACCCTGATGAGATTAACTTTAGAGATCCTGAGTGGAGAATATATAGTCGAAATCCTGTTAAACCAGCTCATTATATTGGCAAAAAGGCTCGCTTCGTCGATTCTTGTATGACCGATGGATGTAGAATTTATGGAAGCGTTGAGCATTCAGTTTTGGGGCACTCAGTAGTGGTTGAAGAGGGTGCTGTAGTTAAAGATTGTGTATTGATGCCTGGAGCAAGAGTTGGAAAGAAAGTCCACTTGGAGAAGTGTATTGTCGGACTTTATACATATATTAAAGATGGTGTCGAGGCATATTCAGAATTGGATATTCCTAATAATCCTTATTACAACAAATATTGCAGTCATGGCATATCCGTATTTAATCATGGACTTACAATTAAAGAAAATAGCAAGATTGCTCATGACTCAATGGTAGATTATATAGACTCTATTAGTGATAAAGAGTCTGTAATTGAAGAAATTCACAATGTCTGGTAGAACGTCTGGTAGGAGGAACTTATGATACTTAATGCAGCAGGTTTGATATTAGCTGATGATAAACATATTCATTTAGGGGAACTCACTCGCCCTAGAGCTCTATCGGCTGTTCCTTTTGGAGGTCGCTACAGACTGATAGATTTCAATCTTTCAAATATGGTTAATTCTGGTATAAGTACAGTTGGTATTTCAACTTTTACTAAATATAAGTCTTTGATGGATCACCTTGGTACAGGAAGTGCATGGGATTTAGATAGGAAGAAACAGGGATTATCAATTATCTCACCATATATTAGTACAGATACATACGCAGGCGAGAGCGATGACCTCTTAGCTATACTTCACTATTTCAGGCATGCCACCCAAGAATATATGGTGATTACTAGAAGTGATGTTCTGATGTCAATGACATATAATGACATGATCAAAGCTCACGAGGAGTCAGAGGCCGATATGACCATTCTTTTCAACAGAGATGGAATTAAAGGTGGAAATCCATCGGTTATTCTTGATATGGATAGGAAAAATAGGGTAAAGGCAGTATATCAATCCCCAGATAGACCTTTAAGTAATTATAGGAGCCTAGGAACACTTGTTATTCGCAGGGAGCTTTTTATTGAAATAGTTAGCGAAGCTGTAAGTAAGGGACTCAATGAATTTAGTATTCTCTATTTATTAAGATTGTGTGATAAATATCAAGTTAGAGGGTATGAATATAGAGAGCCAGTATTTTATATTAATGATATATCCTCTTACTTCAAAAGTACCATGCAGGCATTAGAGGAAAAGGGTCAGCATACACTATTCCATGGGGTCGATCCAGTTTATACAAAGATAAAAGATGAGGCTCCGACTTTTTATTCTTCAGATGCAGTGGTAAAAAATTCAATGATATCTGATGGTTGCTTAATTGAAGGTGAAATAGAAAATTCTATGATATTTAGAGGAGTTACCGTTGCGAAATCAGCCAAATTAAAAAATTGCATAGTTTTCCAAGATACACATATTTCCGAAGCTTGTGAACTTGAAAATGTTATTATTGACAAAGATGTAACTATAAGACCAGGTATTAAGCTCATAGGACAGGAGCAATACCCATCAGTTATAGGTAAAGGAGCCATAGTATGAGTGAAGCAAGAAAAGTTCTATTTGTTTCGTCCGAGGCTGTTCCATTTGCCAAGACAGGTGGTTTGGCGGATGTTGTAGGAGCTCTGCCGCGTACCCTTTGTGAGCTAGGGGTTGATGCAAGAGTGATTCTTCCGCTTTATAGGAGAATAAGGGAAAATTTTTCGGATAGGCTGGAATTTGTTCGCTGGTCTATGATAAGAATGGGTTGGCGTTCACTTTATTCGGGGCTTTTTAGACTGGAGCATGAGGGCGTTATTTTCTATTTTATAGATAATGAGTACTATTTTGGTCATGATGAAATATATAAGGAATATAGCTTCGATATTGAAAGATTTTGTTTCTTCCAAAGGGCTGTTCTTGAGGTCTTAGGCGAACCTATGGATTTTATGCCAGATATATTACATTGTAATGATTGGCAGTCTGGCTTGATTCCATGCCTGATCGAGGCTCATTACAAACCATATGGCTATCTTACAGAAATAAAAACTATCTATACAATACATAATTTAAGATATCAAGGTATTCATGGAGTAGAGAGAATCGCAGACTACTGTGATTTGCCTAATAGCTTCTTAACAGAATATGGGGTTCTAAAAGACGGTGTTCCTAATATGATGAAGGCTGGGATTGTATATTCTGATCGAGTGACAACTGTTTCACCTTCATATTCTAAAGAAATATTTAGTGATTATTATGGTGAAGGACTAGATGCTATACTCAGAACCTTTTCATATAAATTGAGTGGTATTCTCAATGGTATAGACGTAGATAAATTTAGTCCAGAAAATGACCCTGATTTGGTTAGGAATTATGGCTTAGAAGATTATAAAGAAGGGAAGCTTGTTAACAAAAGAGCTCTTCAGGAAGAGCTGGGGCTGGAAGTTAATGATAATGTGCCACTATTTTCTATGATCACTAGATTGGTTGATCAAAAGGGAATTGATTTGTTTTTGCACATCGCAGATGAGCTGATGCAGGAAAATATTCAGTGTGTTGTTCTCGGTACTGGAGAGTATCATTATGAAGAGAATCTTCGTCGACTAGAAGCGAGATATCCAGGAAAATTTAGAGCTTGTATTTTCTTTGATCCTAAACTTTCTAATAGAATTTATGCAGCTTCAGATTTTTTCTTAATGCCTAGTTTGTTCGAACCCTGTGGTTTATCACAGATGATATCTATGAGATATGGAACCTTACCAATTGTAAGGGAGACCGGTGGACTTAAAGATACTGTCATTCCTTACAATCGTTTCACTGGCGAAGGTAATGGTTTCTCATTTACAAATATAAATGCTCATGAGCTTCTATTTACCTCTAAGAGAGCGATAGAACTCTATTATTCAGAAGATAAGTTTAAATTTGAAGCCTTGATTGAACAGGCAATGAAAGAGGACTTTAGTTGGTCGAGATCTGCTAAAGAATACAAGGATTTATATGAATCTCTTTACGCATAGTGAAATGGCATTTATTTACTTATTGTTGGCGTAAAATAAGTTTACTTATGAATATTCATATAAATAAACTAATTAAAATATAGTTTGAATCTCTGGGCTTTTTTCTATATTTTGGGAAGCTCAGAGATTTTTATTTGCTGAAATAATAATTTGAATGGATTTTTATTATATTTAAGGGGAAATTTCAGATATCATATAATAGGTTTTGAATTTGAGTTTGAATTTTAGCTTTTGGAAGGAATTTTATGAAAGTTTATCATAATACAAGAGATCCTTTTTGCCGCAGTCCCTTTGGGGCTTTGGCTCAGAATGCCTATGTGGATTTATCATTATATCTTTGTGATTGCCCAGAGGTGCCTGAGAGGGTTTATTTGGAGTATGCCTATGGTTTGGAGCGTTTTTCTTATGGTAGTTCGAGAATAAGATTGAAAGAAAATGCTAGTCCCGTTCCTTGCTTAATTGAAGAAGATCTTTTGGAATATAAGATTAGATTGAGGGTTCCTGCTACTACTGGTCTTCTTTTTTACTGTTTTAAGCTTCAGATGAGAGATGGAACTGTTCTATTTGTGCTACGAAGAGATGAAGAGTCGGGACAAAGTGTTCTCACATATGAATCGCCAATCTATGAAAATTTAGTTGAGGGAAGAAGACCATTCCAAATAACAATTTATGATGCTAAGCATAAGACTCCTGATTCTCTTAAGGGAAAAATAATGTACCAGATTTTTCCAGATAGATTTTACAGAGATGAGAATTATCAAGATAGACTGGACGTAGTTGAGCTTCGTGACGAACAAATATTGCATCAGTCTTGGGACGAAGAGGTCGATATAGAGGGTCACCCATCAACTGGGTATATAGCTTGTGATTTTTTTGCAGGTAGTTTAGAAGGGATCAGACAGAAATTATCTTATCTTAATTCATTGTCGATAGCTATTATTTATTTGAATCCTATTTTTATGGCTAGATCCAATCATCGTTATGATGCGGCAGATTATGAACTGGTCGATCCTATTTTGGGAACAAATGATGATTTTCAGCGATTATGTGCAGAGGCGGCGACATTTGGAATTAAAATTATTATTGATGCCAGCTTTAGCCATACTGGTGCAGACAGCAAATACTTTAACAAATTTTCGCGCTTTTCTACTGTAGGTGCTTACCAAGATGCCCAAGGAAAAGGTGTATCTGATTTCTATTCTTGGTATAACTTCTATCGTGATGATAATAAACAGCTTACTTACGAGAGTTGGTGGGGGTTCCCAGATTTACCCTCAGTAAATGAGAATGATTTGAATTTTAGAGAATATATTTTAGGTGATAGAGGGGTTGTCAGAAAATGGCTCAGACTTGGGGCTTCAGGATTTAGGCTTGATGTATCGGATGAACTCCCGGATGATTTTTTGAGAGACCTCTACTTAAGTGTCAAAAGTGAGAAGCAAGATGCCCTCATTTTAGGAGAAGTTTGGGAAGATGCCTCTCATAAAATAAGTTATGGTAGTTACCGTGATTTTATATATGGTCACACCCATGATTCTGTAATGGGTTATCCATTTAGAAATAGCATTATTGATTTTTTTAGAGGGAATATTGATGCGACAAGACTTAATGACAGGCTTGAGAACCTTCGAGAAAATTATCCTCCTGAAATTTTTGCTGTTTCAATGAATCTTTTAGGAAGCCATGATGTCCCAAGGTTTATTACTTCTGTAGCGGGTGAGCCAGATCCAGGGAGCAGGGAACTTCAGCTTGAGACCGTACTTAGTCTAGAACAAAAGAAACAAGGTCTACTTTATTATTTGTTGGCCTCGGCTATTCAGCTGGCGTATCCAGGGATGCCGTCAATATATTACGGTGATGAGATAGGTATGGAAGGATATAGGGATCCTTTCAATCGTCGTCCCTTTGATTGGTCTAAGTCAGACAAGATGAAAGCATTTACAGATAAGATAAGAAAAATGGCTAGTCTTAGAGCAAATAATACAGTTCTTCAGACGGGGTATTACAGGACTTCATATGCTATGAAGTCAATTTTTATTTTTGAACGCTTCGGCAGGGCAGAAGAAGATGCTTTTGCCTACCCAATTTCAGGAGCTAGAAGAGCTGCAGTAATTGTCGTTAAAGATAATTCAAAGGTCGATTATGAATTTTCTGGGAAACTCTATTCTGTGGAGGGACCTTGTGCACTTTGGATACTTGATAGAGAAGAATATTACTTTAGTCTAAGTGAGTCTGATTATAAACAAATGGGCTTAGTTTAGTACCAAGGATTTAGGGCTATTTTAAATATTTAACTTAAGAGCAGCGAAAGTATAAAATAGCACATTTATTTTAAACTTGGAGCGGGCGCTAAAGATGCTTCGGTAATCTCTTCTTTTTGAATGGATTCTATTTCTTCATTAGTTGGGTAGTCGTCTAGATTAAGTACATTGATGAGAAAGCGATAACCATAAATAAATATAATTGATAAGATTATGAAGCTCAAAAATAATACAATCGCAGATATTGCAAAATTCTTGATAAATGCAAATGTGTTTTTGAACAATAATTTTTTGCGCTCCTCAGGACTTAGGAGCTTCCTTTTATTTAATTTATTACCATCTTGAAGGAATTGCCCACAGTGATAACAGACATTTCTTCCTTTATTTTCCCGACCACATCTTGGACAAATCATAGTTAGCTCCTTTAAATAATATTTATATATAAAATTAATATATCAATATACAATGTTAAGTTTGTTCAGAGAATAAGATATGACTTACTACAGCATTAAACTTAACTTTAAGTGTGAACTTAATATATAATATACAAATAATAATTATAAACAAGTAATTGAATATCTTATACTATGATTTTTATTTATGGATAAGGATTATTTAGGAAGTAAGAATAGAGTAAATATGGACTATAGAAAATATTTGAGTGATTTTTTAAGTGATATTCTTGAAATGGATAAGGAAAATACATATGGACTTTTAGAAATTCCACCCAGGTCAGAAATGGGAGATTATGCTTTTCCTTGTTTCAGTCTAGCGAAAGTATTGCGCAAGTCACCTAACTTGATAGCGGAAGACTTGAAAGTAGAAATGCTGAAAAAAGTTGATAGCAAAGTTATAGATAAAATAGAGACAGCTGGTGCTTATTTAAATTTTTACCTTAATAAAACTAGTGTGGCAGAAGATGTCTTGACTTCGGTTATGAAGTCGAATTTTGATTATGGGAAGTATAGAGCGAGCGAGGAAGATGAAACTGTTATCATTGAATATTCTTCACCAAATATAGCTAAGCCTTTTCATGTTGGACATGGTTTTTCAACAGTGATTGGAGCTGCTCTCGCTAGGATTTATGGTTTTGCAGGGTACAATGTTATTAGGATGAATCATTTAGGGGACTACGGTACTCAATTTGGCAAGTTGATTGTAGCATATGAAAAATATGGAAATGAAGATGAACTTCTCAAGAGTCCGATCGATGAACTGCTTCGTGTCTATGTCCTTTTCCATCAGAAACTTGAGGAGGAGCCAGAGCTTGAGACTGAGGCGAGAGAGCGTTTCCGCAAGCTAGAAGCAGGTGAGAAGAAGGAGCGCGAATTATTTGAAAAATTTCGAGATATTTCACTTGCTGAATTTAAGCGTATCTATAATAGATTAGGCGTCGATTTTGATAACTGGAATGGGGAAAGTTTCTATTCTGATAAGATAGATGAGATTGTAGATATTCTTAATGAGAAAAATCTTCTGGAAGAGAGTGAAGGTGCTCTTGTTGTCAGACTTGATGAGCTTGGCCTACCTCCGTGTTTAATTAAGAAGTCTGATGGAACAACGATATATGCTTCTAGAGATTTGGCCTCGGCCCTTTATCGATATAGGACATATAATTTTGCGAAGAATATATATGTTGTAGGTTTGCCTCAGAGTCTCCATTTCAAACAGGTGTTTGCTGTATTAGATAAAATGGGTTTTGACTTTGCTAAGAATTGTGAATTCGTAGGTTTTGGGCTTGTTAAGTTCGGTGATGGTCACTTTAGCACAAGAAATGGTAATGTCATCACCTTGGAAGAGCTTCTTGACGAAACTTTAGCTAAAACTAGAGATATTATGAAGAAAAATGCAGAAGCTAGAGGTAGTGCTTTTGCTGAAGATGAATTGGATGAAATTTCTGAAAAGATAGCGGTGGCGGCTGTTCTTTATCAATATATAAAGAATGGTAGAGAAAGAGATATAATGTTCTCTTGGGAAGAAATGTTAGACTTTGACGGTGACTCTGCCCCTTATCTTCAGTACAGTGGAGCGAGAGCACATAGCATACTTAGACAGGCTGGAATAGATTCTGATTCCAGTGAAGATATTTCTTCTTATTTCGATAATGAAGACTTTGTTGAGACAGTAAGTTCTGACTTTGCAATAGATTTATTGAAGTCCATTATTGCTTATAAAGATTCCATAAAGTCGGCGCTTAAACAGAATGAACCCTTCCTTTTGGCGAGGGCGCTGAATAATTTGTGTAGAGCTTTTAATCGTTTCTATACCAATTGCCATATTTTAAATGAGAGCAATGTTGAAGTGAGAAAGGCTAGACTTTATTTAACTAAGTGTTTCTTCAAAATTCTCAAAGAAGGACTTGCTCTGTTAGGTATTGAGGCCGTCGAAAGAATGTAATACATAGATTTAATTAATAGAAAATATTTTAGGATATCTATGCATACTAGGTAGAGCTTATGGCATAGGTATCCTAAAATTTTAAAAAAGTAGTTTTTATATTTGTTTCTGATGAATAGATAAATATGACTAGTAAAGTTAATGAGAAATTTGAGAGAAGATTAAAGCGGCTGCAAAGAATGGGAATCAGGGCGGCACAGGGTGCTTTTTTGCTGAAAAATGCAAATTTGCCTTTAGATGATTCTGAGCTTAAACATGATTTTTTAGATGAAAAAGCAAATGATATTGACGAGACAATCATTGATTTACAAGCCGACTCTCAGAGTGATATTAATGATTCAGAAGATAATAAAGATATTGGCAATATTTCAGAGAAGCTTCCAATTTTAGCGGAGGATTTTTCCCTTCTTCAAGAAACGATAGAAGAGCCTCAACATTTGGAAAAAGTTAGACTTAGACGTAAAGCTGAGGAAATAAAGTCTCGATATAGTTTAGATTATGAGAGAGTTCTAAATAGTATTTACAAGCTCAAGACAAGAGTTAGGTCAGGCAAAATATCTATCAAATTTTTATATAGAGAATTGGCTAATTTGGATGATAAAATCAGTCAGAATAAGTCAACAGAAGAAATATATGCAGCACTTCTCAGATTAGATGAGTACGAGAGACGTTTTTTTGAAGAAGTTCTTATAGAGGAAATTCTGGCGATAAGTGAGATCTTTGATCTAGAGCTTAATGAGAGAAGTAAGCGCTTGACTGACGAAGCATATAATTATGAAATAAGTGCCAATAGAGTCAAACAGAGATTAATAGAGCGAGAAGATATTCTGGACCTAGCTAAGTTGACAGGTCAGAAATTTTTGTTGCGATTACAGCAGAATTTTACATATGAGATTATTAAAGATAGCGAAGCATATCGAGAAGAAATTGAGTATATAAAAAATTTCGAGAAGCTAGCCGCTTCAGCGAGTGCAGAGAGTTTTGTTAGCTTGGATTTTGCTAGTGAACTTATTTCTAACTTACTTGCTGCGAGAACTAGTTTAGCGGAGAGTCTCTCTTATAGTAATTATCTTGAGATGAGTGAAAGTTTACAAGAGAGTTTGGATTTAAATAGAGATAAATATGAACTCTTACATAAACATATAAGTAATCATCTGGCTGACTGTTTTGCCTTGGTTCTTGATAGAGAAGAGTCAAAGTCGAGAGATGAGAAAAGTTTTTTGGACTTTAATAGAATCAGAGAGATATATTTGCAGAGTTTATCTAGTAATAGAGTTGTGTCATTTGAGCACATTGAAGATACTGAGGATGAACTGACACTTCCACTGATATCTGCTGACATTGATGGAGTTCTTAAAGATATACTTTTTCTGCTTGATGATATATTTAGCTCTATTAGAGATAGAAATTTGGACTTTTCGCGAGAAAATATTCTGGCTAAAGACGCCAAAGCTTACGGGATAGAAAATAGGACTGAATATGGGCATGATGATAAGTCTATAGAAGTTGATAGCTTATCGAGTTCTGGTGTAGTGGTTAATAATAGGGTCTGGTCTGATTTAGAAGATCTCCGTGATGAACAGAGGACAGATCTTGATTCGGTATATAGAGCTGAGCTTGAATCAGAACACAAATTAGATCTAAATTCGCAATTTTTATTTGATGATTGTTCCAATGAATCAAGTAATATCAATGGAATTTATACTGTTGATGATAATTCCTATTTGTCGAATGACAACAATGATTTAAATAGTGATGATAAATATAAACAGCGTAAACAAGGGAGTTCTTTTTTAAGATTCATTAATAAATATAAGAATGACTATCCAAATTCAGCTACTAACGAGGGTTTGGTTTATTTCTTTGACAGTAGTAGAAATAGGTATTTAAAAAAGGATAGATTGTTATATAGCTTCCAGCAGAAGAAAAGACGCTTCGAGCATCTGCCTTTTTCTGAACTTAGGACATATGGATCTTCAGTTATTTATTTGCCACAGACTAGGGTTGGTTTTTGTTTGCTCGATAAACCTATACACTCTTATGATATATGGGATATCATAAATTCATTTGGAAGATCATATAGAATGTCCGAAGCTGCGAGGGTCGATTTGCTTCTTTTAGAGGAGAAATCTCTCCGTGTAAATGATCTTTTTTCTGGATTAGCTTTGGAAGTAATTGCTATGCAAAGAATTAATGAGGCAAATAGAACTTTTGAGCAATATATAGATAATTTATCGAGAAGAGCTAGATATGATGATATAAATAACTATCATTACAAATCCGTTATTGCCAGGAAGCAGCTTGAGCGATTATCACCATTCAGATTGAAGATTGAAAAAGAAATTGAATATAAGGATCGACTCGTAAAAAGACGCCTATCAATAATGATAGAGGAACTTCTTAGATCGTGTTTAATAAGTGAGTACCAGTTTATAATATATACAAATAGAATTTTTGATAAAGAAAAATTAATAGAAATATGGAATGAACTTCATAATAAATATTTTAAAAAAGATAAGTCTAGGATTTACAAGTTGAATGATGCTATTGTTCTTAAGGAACTCGTGTATAGGCCATTTGATAGTAAACAAAGAATGCTAGCTTTATATTCTGCGCTACTTCTTTGGGATAAGGCAAAAGTTAATTTGGTAAATAGTGGGACAAAGTATAGTGATTTTGTCAAAAATTCTGGACATCAATCTTTTTATACTTTGATGAAGGAAATATTTGATCTTGATTGCTTTGACGAAGCTGTGCACAAAAGACTGGCCTATCAGCTGGCTAAATTTTTGGAGGCTAATTAATTGAGTAGAAATGAATTATTTAAGAGTTTGATTGAAGAGTCTTATCCAGCTGATTTTTTAGAGCAAATGTCGGATACTATAAATAAATATATTGATTCGCATTTTGAAGAAGAATTCTGGCAGAGTTTTTTTGAAAAAAGGGAGAGAAAGTCTCTTAGATTTAATTCTTATAAAATTCTTAGAGAATATTTGTGTAAGAATGAGCAACTGGATAGATTAGAGAAATTAAGTTTTGAAGAATATAAGAGACTTTCAGATAAGGCTGTACGAAACTTTGCTGCTACTTTTTTTAAGAAATATAAGGTGACGGAAGTTAGCGAAGTTTCTTGGAGTTCTTATGCTTATTACTTTCCAAGGGAGTTGAGTCTTAGTAGAACTTTGGAATATCTCGCAGGATATTTTTATATTCAAGAGGCTTCTGCTATGTTGCCTGCAGAAATTTTGTCGGAATATATATTTTCATCTTCGGTACTAGACCTATGTGCAGCTCCAGGAGGAAAAAGCCTCAGGCTTTCTGAAGCTGTAGGATACAGTGGGAAGCTACTATCAAATGATTATTCTAGATCAAGGGCCAAGGTGCTTCGTTTCAATCTTCGACAACTTGGTATTAATAATGCTACTGTAGTTTCTGCTGATCCAAAGGATATGCTTAGCTCGATGCGCGAAAGTTTCGATGCGATTATTCTCGATGCTCCATGCTCTGGCGAAGGTATGATGAGACGGAATAGAGAGTCTAGAATTGCCAGGAGCAAGTATCCGATTGCAGAGCTAGTTGAATTACAGAAAGACTTGCTTAATACGGCTAGCATCTTGCTTAGACAGGGAGGATATCTTGTCTATTCGACCTGCACTTTTAATATTGAAGAAAATGAGAAGCAGGTGCTTAACTTTATTAATGCACATCCTGAATTTATAGTATGTGAGATTGAAGCAGATAAGATAAAGAGAAATGACCATTTAAATAGAGCTTTTGCTATTGATGGAAAAAAGGAATTGGAAAAGGCGATTAGAATTTTTCCCAATAGAGCAGAAGGTGATGGGCATTTTGCAATTCTCTTAAGAAAAGGAAGAAGTGGAGAAGAGTTTGCTAGAAATAATAATTTTGAAAATTTTGAGAGTTCCATTGTTAATAGTGAGAAGCAATATATTTCTAAGAAAAAAAATATGAAAGGTAGAAAAAAATCTAAGATAAATAAATATGATAAAAATATAGATTATTTTCAATTGCTGGAGCTAGGTCGCTCAGCACTACGAAAATTCATCAAAGAAAATATATCGGAAAAAATTTATGCTATCTTTGGAGATGATTTTATTCAAAAATTAGATTTAGTAGAGAATACTTTGGTTCTTAGGAATAATTATGACAGGAATAGCGCTCCTGGAATACATATACTTTATAGTGGGATGAGTTTTGGAGAAGTGAAGATGGATAAGAAACTTGGTGCTAAGTTTACTCCCGGACATGACTTGGTTTCATCGCTTCCCGCAGGGCTTTTTTTACATAATATTGATCTTTCGTCTGATGCAATCTTGGCAAATAAATATTTATCTGGACAGACTCTTACATATACTGATTTAGAAAAGATTGATCCGGACTGCCTGAGAAGAATGGATGAGGTGAATGGAACTTGCTTGCTTATTACTTTTGATGGTATTTCACTTGGTCTACTAAAGAGACAAGATAATATATTTAAGAATTTATACCCTATCTATTTACAGGATAAGTTGACAAAAGGAGATTTAAGCGAAGATTATTTAAAAGAGAATTGTTAGAATAAAATTTTATATCTAATTGGCTTAATGATTAGAATAAATTAAAGTTTTTTTGACAAAAGAAAAGTTTGAGTGATATATAATTAATTTTTAAAATTGTTATTAATTATTAGATATGTGGAGCTTGTGATGAGACGACTTATTATTGCCAGTTCGAATAAGCATAAAATTGAGGAATTTAAAAATATTTTTAAAGATATTAATTACGAGATTATGGGGCTGGATGATATAGGATTTACGGATGATATTGTAGAAGATGGGGACTCATTTATCTCAAATGCTTCGATTAAGGCAGAAGCTGTATATAAGTTTTGGAAAGAGAAGATGTCAGAAAATGATCTTATCTTAGCAGATGATTCTGGCTTATCTTGCGATTTGTTAAATGGAGCACCTGGTATTTATTCAGCAAGATTCAAGGCAGAGCTGAGTGTAAGGGAAAGAAATGAGGAACTTTGCAAATTACTGAGAGATAAGGACGAAGATGAGAATCTATGGACCTGTCATTATACTGCTGCAATAGTTTTGATTGATTCAAGTGGAAGTGAAAATATTTTTGAGAAGCATTGCTATGGAAGAATTAAACCAGAACCTAGGGGAGAGAATGGTTTCGGTTATGACCCAATTTTTTTCTTGCCTGAATATGGCCTTACCATGGCAGAACTTGCGTCTGATATGAAGAATTCTATTTCGCACAGGGGCAAGGCGTGTAGGGAAGTCTTAGAATTCATCCGTAATAGAGAGGTTAATTAATGTATTTTTATTTTTTGTGGGAGTCATTAAAATTTTATAAGCTAAAGAATTCCCTTGTTGTTAAATTGTTTTTCTTTGGTATTTTTATTTTTAATTTTGTGTTTTTTATCTTGCCAATCGGGGATAGAAATATTGTAAATTTGCTTGCTCAACTTTTATTGCTATCCAGTCAGGATAATATTTTTAACTCGGGAATTATGAATATTAGTATAAGTAAGGGCCATATAATTTATCTTATTTCCAGAGTACTAATAATTCTCATAAATTATTTCTTCGCACTCATGTATGCCAATGCTTATTCATCAGAAGCTGATGGTTTATCACCAGGCTACGGTGTTGTCTTATGTTTAAAGGGAATGGGAAAATTTTTGCTTTTTTCTCTCATTAGTATTATCGTGCTCATTTTTTCTTCTTTACTCTTGACCATACCCTATATCTTTTTTATTACTAGTTTTATTTTTGCCCCACTCTTTTTTACTGAAAGAAAAGCTGGACTTTTTCAATCTATGCGAGAGAGTTTAGAATATAGTCGAGGGAAACGTTCAAGTATTTTTCTTTGTTTGATACTTTGGTTTATGTGTGTATCATGGATAGAAAGTGTCCTTATTAACTTTGCTGGAACTAATATAGTTTCAGCTGCACTTATATCCGCTCTTATAAATACATTCCAATTTCTATTCTTAGGTAGACTTCATGCTCTATTATATATGTATTTTACAAAGTATTGTCCTAAGTCTACTTCGTCTTTTACTTGGCGTGATCCACGTAAAATGATAGTTGATATTGATAGTGGCAAAGCCCCTCGGGTAGATAGTTCTTATTATCAGGAGAAAGATAGGCTTGAAAAGGAAATTCAGTCTTTGTTCCCTGAACTATATCAGCGAATAAAGAGAGCCGAGGAGAAAGAATTAGCAAGGGCAAAAGATTTTAGAGAAGATCCTAATAAAGAGTCTAATAAAGATATTAATAGTGCTTCAGACGATAAATTGGACGCGGCCTCATCGAAATCGAATGAGAATAACGATTGTTGGACTGATAGAGGTGAAAATGAAGCATCAACTAATGAAACAAAGGATGAAATTACAGAAATTGCTAGAAGTAATGAGTCTTCAACAACTAATTATAAGAATAATGCTGAATATGACCTTGAGGAACTTATAGATTCCGAAAAAAATCAGGCTTCTGAGGAAAGTACTTTCGATAATAATAATAATAGCGATGAAGATGCTAAGAAATGAATATGATGGTCATATTTTCAGTATATATAAGCTAATAAGTTTTTACTTGATTGAGATTATTTTGATTTGAGTTTAAAGAAAATATAAATAATAGTTAAAGCAAAAGTTGAAAATGTAAGGAATTGATAATGATAGATTTACACGAGTATTCACTAAAATTAAATAAGTTTGACAAACCACTAGCAGAGCTTAAGTCTGCTCTACATATCCAAGATAGCATGAATCGTATATCAGAGTTGACAGAGTTAAGTCAAGAACCAGATTTTTGGGATAAGCCTGAGGAGGCACAGAAGCTTCAGCAAGAGCTCACCCATCTTCAGAAAAAACTTGACAGATTTATGTCATTAGAGAGTAAATATGAGGAAATTCAACTAATGTTGGAACTAGCTGAAGAAGCTGGCGAAGCTGAGTTTGAGGAAGAAATAAAGACTTCTTATTCTGAACTTGAGCAAAATTATGAGAATATGAGACTTGAGACCTTATTCACAGGCAAGTATGATGCTAATAATGCAATACTTACCCTACATGCAGGAGCCGGTGGTACAGAAGCACAAGACTGGGTAGAAATGTTATATAGAATGTATCTTCGTTTTGCAGACCAACATGAGTTTGAAGTAAAAGAATTGGACTATTTAGATGGTGATGAAGCTGGAATCAAAAGTGTGTCTTTTATGGTTAGTGGTGATAATGCCTATGGATACTTGCGTTCGGAAAATGGTGTTCATAGATTAGTTCGTATATCACCTTTTGATTCTTCTGGCAGACGACATACATCATTTGCTAGCTGTGAAGTTATGCCTGAACTGGATCTTTCTATTGAGATAAATATAAGACCGGAGGACTTGAGAGTTGATACTTATCGTTCAACAGGAAAGGGAGGTCAGCACGTTAATAAGACTGATTCAGCAGTCCGTCTTACACATATACCAACAGGCGTTGTCGTAGCTTGTCAGGCTGAGCGTTCACAAATACAAAATAAAGAGTCAGCAATGAAGATGCTCAAGGCAAAATTGTTTGCCTTAGCTGAAGCCGCACAAAAAGCATCTATAGATGAGTTAAAAGGGAATCAGCAGGAGGTTGCCTGGGGAAGCCAAATTAGATCATATGTTTTTTGTCCATATACAATGGTAAAAGATCATAGAACCGAATATGAAGAAGGTTCTGTTCAAGATGTTATGGATGGAAAATTAGACGGTTTTGTTAATGCATTTTTATCGATGAAAGCCAAGGATAAAGAGAATTAAGCTTAAACTTATGTTTCAATATTAGTCATAGGAAATATATAGGTAATGGAATGAAAGAAATATATTATGGAGGATCATTTGATCCATTTCACTCTGGACATGAAACTTTTATTAGAGAATTACTAAGGCAAAAGGCCGATAGACTAATAATTGCAGTGTCAGGCAGACAGGACATTAAAAAGAAGCATAGTAGCATATTTTCTATATATAGATATTTAATGGTCAAAAATTGCTTGGAAAAAATTTTTGGCAAAGAATTTAAGTTAATTGAACATAATGAGCTAGGTTCAAAATCTTGTAAGCTAGATTTTAAAGAACTAAAGAAAAATCTCGATAAAGATGGAAAAAATAAACAATTTTATTTTTCTGATGGTAGCAGTTTGGCTTTGGCAGAAATAAGAGTGAAAGAGCTCCTTCTCAGTGATGAAGAAATTATGCGTTCTGCTCCCTCATATACCTATATAAGTCTAGAACAGAGAGCGAGACTTGCCAGTGAAAAAAATAAGAAATACAAAGTATATTTAGCACATGGAAGTGATTTTTTATCTAGTTTTTCATATTGGAAGAACTTATATCGCATTTGTGACTTAGCAGAATTTATACTTCTTAGGAGAAAGGGAGTAGAGGAAGGTAAATTTAAAAATGAATTAGAACTTTTGCGAAATCGATATGGAGCAAAAATTAGAACTATTGCTGTTGATTTACCTGATATGTCTTCATCGGAAATTAGAAATCACTTGTGTGGTAAGAGCGAATATGGAGTACCTGGACCAGATGGTCAAGCGAATATAAACTTTGGTAAATATGAGCAATTTCTTCCAGAAGAAAGTAAAAGTGTCATAAAAAGAAATGGTTTGTATTATGGCATAGACTTAAGGGAACATTTAGATGCTGACTTAATTAAGGAACTTCAAGAATTAGAAAGAAGTCTGTGGTCAAAATTATCCCTTTATAGGCTTTGCCACAGCGTCAATGTTATGTATGCTGCAATTGCTATAGGCCTTATACATAAATTGGATTTAAAAAAAATAGCTATCGCGGCGCTGATGCATGATATGGCAAAAGAACTAGATTGGCAAAAATATCCTGAATTTATCGAAACTACATTAGATGATGAATATTTGAGTTTTCCATCTTGCATTCATGGTCCTCTAGCAGCCTATCTTCTTGAGAAAGAGTTCAAAATAGATGATATGGAAATTATCGAAGCTGTAAGATCACATGTATTTTTAAATAACAAGCCATCTAGTGTAACTCAAGCAGTATATTTAGCAGATAAGATTGAAATTTCGAGACCTTATAGTGACCTTTTGGAAATAAGAGAGTGTAGTAAGATAGACTTAGTTCATGCTACAAGATTGACTTCAGATAATATAGTGGCGATGGCTGAGAAAAATGGCAAAAAAATAATCAAGTATAGCATCGAAGCAAATGAAGCGATCAGGCACTTAGATGATAAGAGAGAAAATATTATCTAGATGGTTTCATTTTTGTAATTTAAGTAAGAAGAAAATTATGAAAATTATATTTATAGTGAAATATTTAAGTAATTCATATAAAATACAGTAAATAAAAAATATATAAGTAAATAGCAGTCAATAGAGGAATAGGATATGCATAAATATAATTCAGATGATTTAGCAAAAAAGATAGTAGAGATCTTAGATTCTCACAAGGCTCAAGATATAGAAATAATTAATATAGAGAAAAAAACTAGCCTCGCGGATAGATTTGTTATCTGTAGTGGCTCATCGCAAACTCAAGTAAAATCTTTGGCTGACCATGTGCAGTATGAACTTGAAGAAGAAGGGGTTTTGGCAAGAGCTGCCGAGGGATATGAAAGTTCAAGATGGATTCTGCTTGATTATAATGACGTTATAGTCCATATATTCCATACAGAAGAAAGACAATTTTACTCTCTATCAAAGTTGTGGAACGCAAGACCAAATGAAGATGAAATATCTTTATCAGAGGAATTTAAGGATGAAGATGATCTTGACAAGGTACTTATGGATATGGAAAAAGATGGAGATTATCTTGACTCCGATGAATATGATTTTATTGATGAGTATGAAGATTTCGACAATTTTGATGAATATGAAGAAATAGATGAATAAGTATTCTAAGATTGTATTTAATAATTAATATGGCATATAACTACCATCATCTAACAATATAATAAAAAATAATATTAAATAAGACCGAGATATATACGTTTCGGTCTTTTCTATTATCAGAAAAAAAGAAAAATAAC
Organism: Bacillota bacterium; assembly: GCA_023420115.1. Classification (GTDB taxonomy): domain Bacteria; phylum Bacillota; class Clostridia; order Saccharofermentanales; family Fastidiosipilaceae; genus JAEZWR01. The sequence goes on from JAEZWR010000048.1 coordinate 72,031, forward strand.
GCGATAATCTTTGATTAATTCATTCACTAAAATAACTCTAGGAGGCTAGAAATGAAAAAGTCAAAGACGATTTTTGTAGTGGCTACATTTTTACTGATAAGTTTTATATTGATCTTGCGTGCGTGCAGAGCAAAAGATGAAAGTAGTAAATTTATGGAAGCTATTATGAGTCAGGAAGATATAGATACCTTAGCTGAAATAGATAGCAATAAATCTAGACAAAGGAAGAATGATATATCTGAAACAAGTTTGGTAAGTTCTACGACGAGCAAGCTAGAAGTGAGCACAGCCACTAGTAGCGAAGGACTTGACACTAGGCCGGTATATATTGTCGGGGCAGTTAATAAGGCTGGTGTATACCAAATAGGCAGAATGAAGTATTTATATGAATTAGTAGACTTAGCAGGTGGCTTGACTGATGAGGCAGATGAAGAGAGTGTTAATTTAGCAATGGAGATAAAAGCACTCTCGCGTTATAAGATATATAAGAAAGGTGAAAATACTAAGTTGGATTCAGAAGAAATATTCAATGATAATAATGAAAAATCTGAAGAAAGTATAAGTGAAGAAGATTCTATAAATAATAGTAAGGTTAATATCAATACAGCTAGTATAAATGAATTGTGTAATATCCCTGGTATCGGTGAAAAAACTGCCTCGGCAATTATAAGTTATCGTGAATCCAAAGGAGGGAAGATTACTATTGAAGACTTAAAATCTATAAAGGGAATAAAAGATAAAAAATATCAAAAAATCAAAAAATATTTGACAGAATAAAAAAGCACCTCCGTGATTTTTACTTAATACACGAAAGTGCTTTTGAATAATATTTAAATCAGCTTATTCATTTCGTATTGCCTTAAGTGGACTTAGTTTCATTGCTCTTATTGCTGGAAGTAGGCCGGATAGAGTTCCAATGAAACCAGCAAAAATAATTGAGAGCAGAGCTAAGAGGGGAGGAATATATGATATCCCAGAGCCTCCATTTCCACCGAAGAACATATTACCGCCACCTGTAGTCTGATTGATAATAGTGGAAACGCCATAAGAAACAATGACACCAAGTATACCACCAATAAATCCTATGCCGGCAGATTCAAAAATTATCAAATTACGTATCTTGGACAAATCACAACCTAGGACTTTGAAAATACCTATTTCTTTTGTTCTTTCATATATAGACATCATCATTGTATTGGCGATACCAATAGCGGCTACTAATAATGAAATACCACCTATTGCACCTAAAACTAATTGAATATTGCGCACAAATTCTTGTGAGCTATTGACGAAGTCTATTTGACTTGAAATTATATATTTATTTTCTTTCTGTAATCTATCATATAGAGTTTTGGTGTCTTCGGGACCATCTGTGACAAGCAGAATGTAGCTATACCAGATACCACCACTTGGTTTACCATTGCGATTTGCCTTTTGATTTGGTATTGCGTAACCTTTGTAATACTTATTCAAAATTTTAATAAGATCGTCCTTGTACATGAAGAAATTATTTGCGTAGGGATCAGAATATATTTGATAGCTACTTTTTTCTTCTTCGGTATACTTTTTTTGTCCTACAATACCAGTGATTATTCCGGGAATCTTCTTGTTTGAAGAGTTGGTAAGAAGTTCTTGTGTCGCTTGGTTAGTTTGTGACATAAGACTATCGTTGTAGAAAGAAACGCGAAATAGTTTGGTCGTCAGGTCATCTTTGGCTTCTTCGGACTCTTCAAAAGATTTAAAGCTGTCAGGGGAGAAGAAGTTAGATTTACCGGCAAGACCCATGAGCATCTGCACTTTTGAACTGTCACCCTCCTTGGGCATTTCGCCAGTATCAAAGACGAAGTCATAATAATCAAGTGCTTCTTTGTCCAAGCCTATCAAGCTTCCTCCACCTTGCCATTTACCAATATTTAGCTGAACATTTACCGAATATACAGGGATAGCTAGTTTTACTTCTGGTTCTTTTTTTAATTTTTCGACAACCTCATCTGTCAAGACATTATCAAAATTCTGCTTGCCGGAGGGGTTCCAACTTGATTCTGATTGTATCTTTACCTCTCGGAGTGACTTCTTATCACTGAAATTACTTAATGTACTGCGTTGTAAACCATAACCTAAACTGAGCATCGATACAATGGAAGCGGTTCCAATTATGACACCCATAATAGTCATTATGGTTCTAAACTTTCTTCTGAATAGATTACTCAGAGCAAGTGCGACTAAATCACTAAATCTCATTATCGAATAAGTCCTTCCTGCGTCTATGACGTTTAACCGCCAAGCTAACAACGCCTGCAATCGCTGCAATGCCCAAAATAGGAAGTGTCACTTTCATCCATATTGGTAAGTTCATAAATGTTGCTCTAAATCCCTGATCTGGATTATGAGCATCTAAATTATCTTCTGAAAATTCAGGATCCGAACCATTGAATTGATCTTTGCCTGAACCAGTAATCCCATCTTCACCGAATTCATTGCCAAAGTCACTACTATTATCAATAACATTCTTTAGCTCTATGACCTGCTTGACTGTAGTCAATTCTCCGAACTCATCTTCAAAGACTAGGTCAAAATATACTTCTTCATCTGGCTCAGGTGCTCTTAATAGGGGGAGATATAGATCTAATTCACTTTGTTTGCCTGCTTCGATATTGCCAACAAATTCTTCGTATTTGCCAAAGGGTCCATTTTCTGGGAAACGTATTGCTGAGTTATAAAGTGTTATCTTGCCCTTGTTTAGAATATTAAATCTAACATTGGATTCATTTCCAACGGTGTTTTCTTCAGAAACAGTTAGCTTGCTAATTTCTGTCCTAGCTGTTTGATATACAGGAACAGCTATAGTTTCATTTGCCTTGAGTTCGGTATGATCCTTGTCCTCAAATTCAAGTGAAATTGATATTGGATAAGGTTTTTGTTCCAAGGTTGCTAGTGGAAGCAAGCTTATTTCTGCACTTACCTTCGCTTCGGGATCTACTTTGTCAATAAAAATTGTTGATGAGCCACTCTTGGGGAGGAAGGAACTCTCATCACTTGATAAAGTCATTTTAATATTCTGTAGAAGAGTCTCTTTTGAGGTGTTCTGGAAATTGAGTTTGAGTGTAAATTCTTGACCAGCCTGGACTTTTTCTGCACGTGTTTCAAAGCTGAGCAATATGAGTCTTGGGGTATTTGTTTTTACCTCCATAGGGGCTCCACCACCGCCGCCAAAGTCAGCTCCATTATCAACGCTAGGAGTTTCAACGGGAACTTCAGTTACTTCGTGCTTGATATAAAATTTGCGATCTTTAATTTCATTTTTGATTCCGCTCTTTTTATTGAAATAGGTGATATTAAATCTTAATGGTAAATAACCAGCCTTTACACCTTCTCTAACTTTTAGGCCTTTGATTACCACTTGTCCATAAGGAAGTTCTTCCCCTTCCTCATTTTTATATTTTTCTTTTGGTTTTACCTGAGAAATTGGTTTGAGCTCTTTTAATTCAACTGAATAGTCATTCGATTCAATTTCAAAAGGCCAAATATCCGTACTACTGTCTAAGATTGGTGTAATGACAACATTTTCTGCGACATCTCGACCATAATTTTGCAATGTCAAGATAAGATCAGATGCTTCTTGATCTTTATATACTTGAATTTTATTTTTTTCATATCTAATTCTAATATCACCAATTAAAAGTGATTGGTCTTTGGGAAGATCTGGCTCAATGCCTGGAACGGTACTGCTACTATCTGGAGCACTCGGTGAAGTGGATGGATTTGGGCCGTTGCTTCCATCTGTGGATGGTTGATTATTAGATGTATTATCATCAGAAGAAGGGGGTGGATTTTCAGAAGCATTTTCGTCATTTTTGTCCATGTCCTCAGCTACGATTAAATCATCCGGTGTTTCTTCTGCGGGAGAATTATCTTCAATAATAGGTGCCGGATCTTCTGGCTGACCTTCGTCTGCACGAAGTGAGTTTGGATAATATAAACTACTTATCATCAGACCAAGGACGAGACTTGAATTGACTATAGCTACTAATCTGTCCTGAAAATGTTTGTGTCTTTTCATCATTCTATTACCTTTCACAGACTTTATTTATATTTATGACTTAAATTATTTCTTTAATAATTATTTAAAGATAGCAGTGGTTATATATGCGTGATGATTACTTTTTGCTGCTACTTTTCTTTGTAATATTTTCAGTATTGGACGAAGTCTTAGCTGAACTTTTTGTTGAACTTTTATTATCAGAAGTATCTTCGTTCTTATTTTCTAATTCGTGAAGCTCCTCTGAGAATTCAATATTTCTCTTCTTCCTTGAAGTCTCAATTTCTTCTTCATTCATCGGAACTTGATCCTCAGCCCTAGCACCTTTTAGTTCAGATAAGCCTAAGTTATCAATTCTTTCATCAAGTTTCTGGCGCCTGAGTGGTGGAGCTAGAGAGGGATCTTTACCTCCTAATACTCTGGTAATTTTTCCGTCTACTATGATAAAAATTTTATCTGCATATTGAGCAAGATCTAGGTCGTGAGTGACCATGACAATTGTCTGCTTCTGCTCTCTTGCAATATTTTTAATAAGTGTGAGAATCTCACGTGAGGTTGCAGAGTCTAAATTACCTGTTGGCTCATCAGCGAATATAATTGCAGGTTTAGCTACAAGTGCTCTTGCGACACCGATACGTTGTTGCTGTCCACCTGACATCTCAGATGGTTTGTGCTTGGCGTGGGAACTAAGGCCAACAAGTTTGAGTAATTCTTTTGCCTGTTTAAGGCGTCTATATTTAGCTTGACCTTGGAAGGTGAGAGGAAGAGCAATATTTTCCAGACAGTTCATTGTTGGGATCAGATTGAAAGACTGAAAAATGAAGCCGACCTTTCTGCGTCTGAAACGAACAAGATTTTTTTCGTTTAGTTTACTAATTTCTTCACCATCAATTATGATAGTACCTTTACTAGGTGGTTCCAGCCCGGCAAGCATATTGAGCAAAGTTGATTTACCTGAGCCAGAGGGACCAGTGATCGCACAAAATTCACCTTTTTTGATATCGATATCAACATCATTTAGTGCACGTAATTTTTGCTTGCCAATAATATAAACTTTGGACAAATTCCGCACAGAGATTATGACATCATCATTAAGTGCCTTTGCTGGTTTATTCTTCTTTCTAAAAATGGAAAGAAACATGCATATTCCTTTCTGTAAATAGGTAAGTCTGAGTTAACTACTTAATAAAATTTGATAAATAAATACATAATAGAAGTTGATTATAGATAATTTAATTTGCGGGTGTGTTACTGCTCCTTTACAAATAATATGGGCGAAGTAACACAATAGAAATAAAATAAAATGGTTTTTTACCATCTAGAAATAAATGTTAACTGGAGTTTTTTGCTGACTAGGCACTAGTTTTTGATATATTAAATTATTGTCTATATTTAGGGTGAGTATTGTTAGAGATACAATATATAGATAAAGTGTATGTTAATAATATAAAAAAGCTACGTAAGCCAAATATTCATTTGGGAAGATAGCAGAGCGAATTTGTTTTGCGGTTGTAATAATTGCGTAACAAAAATCTAGTAAAATATATAAAAGGTGAAAAAATTTACATTTTAGATGTTAGATAATAAGAAATTAGTTCAATTCTTTTTTTATTCTACTCTAAAAATATACATTGAAATATTAATTAGTATTCTAAATATGTGCTGCTTGATTTTTTAAGATATTAGTTGCGAGGATTGTATGTCAAAGGCTGATTTAGTATTTATTGATAATTGTAAGAGAATTTTAAATGAGGGCTATCTTGAGACTTCTGATGACGTAAGAGCGAGGTGGGATGACGGAGAGCCAGCTAGAACTAAACGCGTATTTGGCATCTGTAATCGTTATGACTTATCCGAAGAGTTTCCGATACTTACGCTCAGGAGAACTGCTTTTAAAAATGCTGTAGATGAAATTCTTTGGATTTGGCAGAAAAAATCAAACAATGTGAATGAACTTTCTAGCCATATTTGGGATAGTTGGGCTGACCAAGAAGGAAGTATTGGCAAGGCGTACGGGTACCAATTGGCTCAAAAGAGTGTATATAAGGAAGGTTTATTTGATCAAGTAGATAGAGTTCGATACGATTTGAAACATAATCCTAGTTCAAGACGAATTCTTACTAATATATATAATCATCATGACTTAAATGAGATGCATTTATATCCTTGTGCATGGTCAGTAACCTTCAATGTGATAGATGGGAAGCTAAATGCTATTCTCAATCAACGTTCTCAGGATATGTTAGTAGCTAATAATTGGAATGTTGTTCAGTATGCGATACTGGTGCATATGTTAGCAAATGAAGCTGGACTTAAACCTGGGGAATTGATTCATATTATTTCTGACGCACATATATATGATAGACATATTAGTATTGTTCAGGACTTGATTGAAAGGGATGTATATCCCGCACCAAAGTTAATAATAAATAATGATGTCAAAGACTTTTATCAATTTAAAGTTGATGATTTTAAATTAGAAAACTATCAGCATTCGGGTATCATTAGAGATATACCCGTTGCCATTTAAAATTAAGCTATCAAAAGAGAATATATACAAATAATACAAGTCCAATAGAAATTATAGAGAGGGAAGCTTATGATATTGTCAATGATAGCCGCAGTTGATCAGAATCGTGCTATAGGTGCTGGTGGAGAGTTATTATATTCACAACGAGAAGATCTTAAGCGTTTCAAGACTTTGACCAAGGGACGAGCTGTAATCCTTGGAAGAAAAACGTATCAATCACTTCCAGGCTCTAAACCGTTGGCAGAGCGTAAGCACTATATTCTTAGCCAAAAAGGCTTCGTTATCAATAACGAATATAGTGAGTCATGTATTGTTTGTGATAATCTTAAATCGTTAATGGACAAATTGAGAACTGATATTGAATTGAAATATCTCAACTCAGATGAGTCGAAATTAGACTTAGTTCAAGATTCTCATACAATAGACTTGGATAAAATTAAAGACATAAATTATATTCCAAATGTTGATGCCTATGTTATCGGTGGTGACAGTGTTTATAGTCAATTTATTGATAAAAGTGACATCTTGGAAATAACAGAAATTTTGACTGCGGCAAAGAACGCAGATAGTTATTTCCCATATATTGATGAGAATTGCTTTTCTTTAATTGCTGAGTCTGAAGTTTTTACTGGAATTGCATATAATTTTTTAACTAAGAAGAGCGAGACGATTTCCTTTAAATATAAAAGATATATTAGAAAATAGGGAGCTTGCCTAAAAAAAGAGACGCTGTGTTATAGATCTGCGACTCGTGAGGTAGCTTATTTGCCGAATTAGAGTTTATTTACTTATTTTTTTATTTTCGCCAAGTTGTTTCTGTTTTTGATATTTCAGTTTATATTTTTCGTAAGATAAGAGCTGTCTTTTTTTAATTTTTGGGATAGCCTTTATTATTTTAACTCGTCCTTTTCTTATTGAATGTCGTATGGCCTCGGTGTGAATAAAAGCACCAATAAGAACCATAGTGCATGAAAAATATATCCATAATAATAGGATAATAATACCTGCTACTGAACCATACAAGAAACTGAAGCTACTCCTGCCAATAACATAGATACTGAAGAAAAATGGAAAAATGATCCATGATAATGTTGTAAATAGGGCGCCTATAACAGCATCTATTAATCTTCCTCTTCTTCCGGATATAAAGTAGTAGAGAAAAGTGAATAAAGTTAATATGACAATAAAAGTAGTTCCATATCTTCCACTTATTCTGGGGAGAAGAGAATTTTGGGTTTGGGGCAGAAGGGTATTCAGCCATTCAAATACTCTGTCAGCTATGACAGAGATAAATAGAAAAATAACAAGGACAAAAGCAAACATAAAAATTGCAAGAGAACTTATTAGCTGTCTTATATAGGCATTTTTCAAATGTGGGCGCTGATATATTCGATTAAGTGAATTAAGCAAAGCTCCAATACCTTTGCCTGCTGTCCAGAGTAGGGTGATCAAGGAGATGGATAATACAGAATAAGATCTACTTCCACTAATAATATCGTCGAGTATACTCTTGATTACATTGTAGACCTCATCAGGAATGAAGCCCTGAAAAGCCAACTTGGACATATATTCTTGTAACTCTCCCTGACTAAGGATTGAGTAGATAGATACAAGGAATATCAAAATTGGAAAAATGGAAAGAAGAAGATAATAACTCGCTGCAGCAGAAGCCTCTGCAACATAAATGCTAGAAAATCTAGTATAGACACGTTTCAGTGAGGATATTCGACTGTCGGACTTATAGATTTTAATTGTCCTATTAATAAATGAATTAAATTTTCCTAGTATTTTCTTCATTCATCTCTCCATAAGGAAAAGAGCTTGTCCCTAATGTTCTGTCTTTCTATAGTATCGATAAATTATCGCAAGCTTGTCTGTTATCTATATATTAATCGTAATTTGAGAAATTGATATATTAATTCTATGTTTTTTACTTGTAATTGACAAATATTTATGTGTATAGGTTTAGTGTAAATAGAATTGAAGGTTTTTTTATGTCAAAATTTAGCGTGTTTGGGGAAATTTAAAGTTGAAATCTATGGTGAATATACCTTATTGGAAATATTTATTGACATAGTTTATTGTGATGTTAAAATTTTAGTGCTTGTACTTTTTCGGGGTGTAGCTCAGGTGGTAGAGCGCTTGGTTCGGGACCAAGAGGTCGCTGGTTCGAGTCCAGTTACTCCGATAACCGCCTACGTGGCGGTTTTTTCATATCCTAAGTGTTGCACAAAATACGCGGGAGTGCTTTTTTTATTTAATAATTTAAGAGATAATTCTATATGTTATCTATGATTTTTTATAAGGAGAGACAATGTATCGCAATATCAAAAATGAAGTAAATTTTGCCAGAAGAGAAGAGGATATTCTCAAGGTGTGGAAAGAGAGGCAAGTGCACGAGCGTTGTCTCGAAATGAATCCTGATGGGGAAAATTTTGTTATTTATGACGGACCACCTACTGCAAATGGCAAACCACATATTGGTCACGTGTTAACTAGAGCGATAAAGGATTTGATTCCAAGGTACCAAAGGATGCTCGGGAAAAAAGTGGCATTCAAGGCTGGCTGGGATACGCACGGACTTCCTGTCGAACTTGAAGTGGAGAAACAACTGGGTATTGACGGTAAAGAACAGATAGAAGCCTACGGTGTTGAACCTTTTATCAAGAAATGCAAAGAGAATGTATTTATTTATCGCAGTGAGTGGGAGAAGCTTTCTGAAAGAGTGGCATATTCTGCTGATATGAAGAAACCTTATGCTACTTACGAGAATGAGTATATTGAGTCCGAATGGTGGGCTCTTAAACAATTGTGGGATAAGGGAATGTTATATAAGGGATATAAAGTCGTTCCTTATTGTCCACGCTGTGGAACAGCATTGTCTAGCCACGAAGTTGCCCAGGCTTATAAGGACGTCAGAGAGGAATCTGTTTTTGTAAGATTTAAGTCTACAGAAGAAACGGATACTTATTTTGCAGCATGGACAACTACTCCGTGGACTTTGCCATCCAATATAGCTCTTTGCGTCAACCCAAAGGCTGAATATGTGAAAGTTAGAGTTGGTGCAGAATATTATTATCTTGCCAAAGAGCTTTTGGAAAATGTTTTGCCAGAATATGACGAGATTATTTCTTCGCATATTGGAGAGGATTTAGTTTCGAAAAAGTATCTTCCTCTGTTCGATTTTGGGAATGATATATTAAAAGAGGATGGAAGACCTGCTCATTACATTGTTTGTGATGACTATGTAACAATGACCGACGGTACAGGAATAGTTCATATAGCTCCAGCCTTTGGTGAGGACGATGCGAGGGTAGCGAGAGAAAATAATCTTCCTATGCTTCAATTGGTTAAGACAGATGGAACGATGAGTGAGGAGTGTGGGAAATTTTCTGGAATATTTTGTAAAGAGGCCGATAAGAGCATAATTGAGGCCTTAAGAGAAGATGGCAAACTTATTTTTGCCAAAGAATATGAGCATAATTATCCACATTGCTGGCGCTGTGATACACCACTTATTTACTATGCAAGAAATAGCTGGTTTATAGCTATGACAAAAGTTCGCCAAGATTTGATAGACAATAATAATACAGTTAATTGGCGACCTGACAATGTGAGGACGGGACGATTTGGCAACTTCCTTGAGAATGTTGTTGACTGGGGTCTATCTAGAGAGAGATATTGGGGAACACCTCTACCTGTGTGGAAATGTCAGGACTGTGGGCATATGCACTGTATAGGATCTATAGATGAACTTAAAAGTATGAGTGACGATTGTCCTGATGAAATCGAATTACACAAGCCATACATTGATAATGTTCATATCAAATGTCCAAAATGCTCTGGCTCAATGAAGAGAGAGACAGAGGTTATTGACTGTTGGTTTGACTCTGGTTCGATGCCATTTGCGCAGTATCATTATCCATTTGAAAACAAAGACTTATTTGATAAACAATTTCCAGCTGATTTTATCTCTGAAGCGCAGGATCAGACCAGGGGCTGGTTCTACTCATTGATGGCAATTTCTACGCAACTATTTAATAAGAGTCCTTACGAAAATGTCATATGTTTGGGGCTTGTTTTAGATAAAGATGGAGCCAAGATGAGTAAGCATATTGGAAATGTTGTCAATCCTTGGGAAGTAGTTGACTCTAAAGGTGCCGATGCTCTGCGCTGGTATTTTTATAGTAATTCTAATCCTTGGTTGCCTAGTCGTTTCTCAATTGATGCTCTAGAAGAAGGAATTAGAAAATATATGTCCACACTCTGGAATACTCTATCTTTCTTCACTCTATATGCGAATATAGATGATTTTGATCATACTAAGTACAATATGGAGGATAGATCTTTATCAATTATTGATAAATGGATACTTTCTAGATTAGAAAGTACATTGAATATTGTAAGTGCTAATCTGGATCAATATTTAATTACTCAGGCGAGCCGTGCAATGATTGACTTTGTTGATGATCTTTCGAATTGGTATGTTAGAAGATCGCGCGAGAGATATTGGGGTTCAGAGATGACAGAAGATAAGATAAGTGCTTATATGACACTCTATCTTTGTTTGGATACTATGGCTAAAATGACAGCTCCTTTTACCCCTTTCATTGCTGAAGATATATATATGGCTCTCCATGAAGGAAAATCTGATGATAGTGAGTCGGTTCATCTTTGCTCTTGGCCCAATTTTGAAGGCAGGTATATTGATGAGAAACTTGAACAGGCAATGGGTTTAACTAGGGACATTGTTTTCTTAGGTAGATCTGCTAGAAATAGTTCTCAAATGAAAAATAGACAAGCTTTGTCAAGACTTATTGTTGCGGACCTTGAATCCGAAAAAGCTAGTTTGCTTGATGAGGGTTTGATTGAATTGATTAAGGATGAGCTAAATGTAAAGTCTGTAGAACTTGAAGGTAGAAGTGATGATTTACTTGATTACCGTTTCAAGCCACAGTTAAAGACATTAGGTAAGAAACTTGGAAGTTTATTGCCTGCTGTAAGAGATGCTCTTATGAATATTGATGGAATCGAGGCGTATAAAGAGTTAAAAGAAAAAGGTGGAATAACTCTTGCCATTTCTGATGAAACTGTGTACCTTGAGGAGGAAGATCTCATTATTGAGAACAAACAGAGAGAGGGTTTTGCTTCTCAAAGTCAGAACAATCTTACTGTAGCACTTGATTTAACTCTGACAGAGGAACTTATTGCTGAAGGTTATGTAAGAGAACTTATAAGTAAAGTTCAACATCTTCGCAAGAGTTCGGGGCTTGAGGTTACAGATCATATAGCACTATATATTATCGTTGAAGAGGTCTTGATGAAATATTTAACTGATGCTAAAGAGCTAATTTGTCATGAGGTTCTTGCTGATAAATTTGAGCTTGCTTCAATGTCATCTTGTTCAGATGATGGATATGAGGATAAAGATCTCAATGGATCTTCATGTAAGATAAAGTTGGTTAAAATTTGATTGTAGACTAATATATTAAATTTATTGAAGTGAGATTAATTTATGCTCACAGTTTTTGAGTCGTTACATAAATCATAAATTATAATAGCTATCTCTTTAATTTTGAGATAGCTATTTTTGTTATAATAGTTATTTGATTAATAGAATTGAAGATGATTATGGACTCTTTATATAACTTCGAATGTATTCGATAATAGAAAATGGGGTTTATCAATGCTTAGATACTTAACAAATACTAATATAGTGTCACTTCTTATACAGATGTTAGCTGTTATTTTTTCTCTATCTTTTCATGAGTGTGCACATGCTTTTTGGGCTTATAGGTTAGGTGATGATACTGCTTATAGACAGGGGAGAATAACGCTTAATCCTATTTCTCATTTAGAACCGATAGGTTTCTTGATGATGCTTTTTGCACCCATAGGTTGGGCGAAGCCAGTCCCGGTAAATCCAGCGAATTTTAGGAGAAATAAGAATTCAAGAACTGGATTTATGGAGGTGGCTTTGGCTGGACCATTATCTAATGTGATTTTGGCGATGGTTTCATATTTTATATATTCACTGGCAATTATATTTGTTCTACAATCATCGAGAGTGGGAACTGTAGGTGTGGGTAGACTGATGGCGCTTTTGCTTGAATTTTTGAATGTAATGATCATAGTCAATCTTAATCTTGCTGTATTTAATCTTTTGCCCTTTCCTCCGTTGGATGGATTTAATATTTATGGCAGATTACTTCCTAGAAATATATATGAGTTTATATATGCAAAATCGAATTTATGTATGATAACTATGTTTATGCTGGTGGCTTTTTTGCCGGGTGTTTTTTCTAGAATTATGCATGTGATTAGATTGCCTATTTTTTATTTAATTACTAAACCTATAGATTTGATTTTTTCTTTGTTTTAATTAAGGTGAGACAATAATATGCTTAATGATTCAAAGAGTTCTGATAGCAAGGTGATGGAATTAAAATTGAGTGATTTTGAGGGGCCACTCGATTTGCTTCTGCATCTTATAAGTCGAAATAAAATTGATATATATGATATTCCTATAGCTGAAATAACTTCACAATATTTAGCATATCTAGATCAGATGAAAGAACTGGATTTAGCTTCTGCATCTGAGTTTCTTCTCATGGCGGCAAGTTTGACACAAATAAAGTCTAAGATGTTGCTCCCAACTGATAAGATTGAGGGTGATATAGAAGATGATCCGCGCGATGAGTTGGTTTTGAAATTGTTAGCATACAGGCGTTGTAAAGTTATCGCCTTAAACTTAGAGAATAGATTCTCCGAATATGCCACTTGTGCTTTTAAGATACCGGAGACTTTAAAGTCTCTCGATATTGAATTTGAGAAAAAAGAGTTTGATTTATCAACACTCGCTCGTGATAAGTTTGATGAGGCCTGTTTAGATATAGAGAAAAGAAATGCAGCTAGATATCAGGATTTGAGAGAGAAGCATGCGTATATCCTAAGGAGAGAGCGTTATTCCCTTAAAGAAGCTGTAAGTTCTCTTTTTAGTCACGCAAAGAAAAGAGTACATTTTTTCTTTAATAGTTTTGTTTCAAGAAAAAATAAATTATTAACAATAACCCAATTTTTGGCACTATTGGAACTTGTCAAGCAAAACCTGATTCATGTTAAACAAGAGAAAAATTTTTCTGATATTGAAATAAAGTTAAATAGAGAAAATAGTAATGAAAAAATTGATTTTGAGGATTTGAGTGATGAGTAATTTGTCAGAGGATAAGATATCAATACTGGCGAAAATTGAGGCTTTGTTATTTGCGGCGTCAGACGGCTTAACTGTTGAAGAGCTAGCGCAGTATACAGATAGTAGTTTAGAGAAGATTGGTCTTGCTTTGGAGCAGCTTGGAAGTCAGTTAGAAACTGATGAACGCAGGGGGCTTTTTTTAAGAAAAATTAGGGATCGTTATCTTTTTTCTACAAAGAGAGAATTGTCTACTTGTGTAATTAAATTATTTCAAGAGAGACCACTGCCCAAATTGACACGTGCTGCCTATGAAGTCTTAGCTGTTGTTGCGTATAATCAGCCATGCACAAGGCTCCAGATAGAGGCGGTTAGAGGTGTAAATTCAGACTCGGTTATTTCTCGATTATTAGAAGTTAATTTAATAGAACAAAGTGGTATTTTAGATCTTCCAGGAAGACCGTCACTATACTCGGTCAGTGAGAACTTTTTGCGATCATTTGGTCTTAGTTCAGTTAATGATTTGCCAACTATGGAATTACTCCAGTATGAAAGTTTAAGAAGATTTGAATCCAGTGCTAATGAAGCAGGATTTGATTCTTTATTTGAAGAAGAATAAATGGTTTGAGCTAATAATTCTATATTGTAAGTTATAGCCAATATATGAACTTGTTTTTTCTTTTGTAAAAAATAAAGTTTAAAGATAGAGGTAGATATGAAAAAAATATATTCTGTAGCAATAGATGGACCTTCTGGAGCGGGAAAGAGTACAATAGCTAAAATTTTGGCAGAAGTATTGGATATTAATTATCTTGATACCGGTGCAATGTATAGAATGTTAGCTTATGCTGCAAAAGTAAAAAATACCAATATTGATGATGAAGCTGAACTGAATCATTTACTTGAAGAGGTGAATCTCGATATAAAGTTTAATGGTGGAGAACAAATTAATTATCTTAATGGTGTAGATGTTAGTAAAGAAATTAGGGATAACTCTATATCGCTACTTGCGTCAAGGATATCTGCCAAAAGACAGGTTCGTGAAAAAATGGCCGAGGCACAAAGAAATATTGCCCAAAATGAGTCAATGGTGCTTGATGGGAGAGATATAGGAACTTATGTGTTGCCAGATGCTGAATGCAAGATTTTTTTGACGGCTTCTCCAGAAGTGCGGGCGAAGAGAAGAGTCAAGCAACTTGAGGAAAAAGGTCAGTCCGTTCCATATGAGCAAATTTTAGATGAAATCATAAGAAGAGATTATGCTGATAGCCACCGTGAGTTGGCTCCCCTAAAAAAGGCTGATGATGCTATAGAAATTGATAGTACCGACTTGAGTTTAGATGAAACTATTTTGGAGATAGAAAGAGTTATAAAGGATAAGATTGATAAATAGCACGGAGTTGCTTTTTATTATGAGAAATGTCTTTGGCTGAAATATTTTTTTCGTAGGAGTTTGATTTGAATAAGAATAGAATTGCAACGTATGTTGATTTGGAAGAGCCTAAGCTTCCTGCCAATTCTGAATTTAAAAAGGGTTGGAGATTTTTATTATATTGTTTATTGAAATTTTTGCTGCTAATTTTGTATAGGCCTAAGCTCGTAGGTAAGGAAAATATACCAAATGATGAACAATTCATAGTGATTGCTAATCATAAGTCAGCTTGGGATCCTATTTTGATTATTGCTTATGCAGATATATGGCCTGACTGGATTGGTAAGGAGAGTTTATTTAAAACTAAATTAATGGCTAAGTTTATGATGTCATTGGGAGTTATTCCTGTTGATAGGAAGCTTAATGATATAACGGCTCTCAGAAGAATCATGTCAAGACTGATGGATGGTAGGATAATAGGTTTGTTTCCAGAAGGGACAAGGTTAAGAACGTATCAAGATATCATTAAAAATAAACCCAAAACTGTCTTTGTAGACCTTGCCAAGAAAAGGAAGATTAAAATTTTACCTATTGCTATAGATGGAAAATATTATATTTTTAGACCGATGCTTATTCGTGTACTTCCTGCAGTAGAAGTTTATAGTGAAGATATGAAAAATTTGGGTAAGGGTGAAATTGCGATTGAGCTTATGAGAAATATTTACCAAGCTTGTGGTGAAGATTATCCGGAGAATATAGAGTTTATTTAGTTTAGTTGTCTAAGCTATTTGGATATGTAAAAAACTTAAAATTTTGTAATAGTTTGTAATAGTTTTGGATTTTGACTGATATTGTGAGATTGAATTATTCTCTTTTAAATTTTGCAAAAATTGAAAATAATTTCGGGATAATTAGGGGAGAAGATTGCTGTAATATGGCAAAAAAGAGTATTTTAAAAACAAATGCGATGAGATATTTAGATAGAAAAAAACTTAAGTATCATGTGCATCAAATTGAGCTTCCCGATGATTTTGATGCTACTACAGTAGCAGAGAAATTGGGAGTTAGCCCTACTTCTGTATATAAGACTTTAGTGTGTAAATCTGAAGATGATATAGCAGTAGCCATTATACCCGCACCCAATCACTTAGATTTAAAGAAACTTGCCAAAATTGCCTCAAAAAAATCTTTTGCAATGCTTAGGCACAATGAATTAAAAGATATTGTCGGTTATATTCATGGAGCCTGTTCTCCATTTGCGATGAAGAAAGATTTTCCATGTTTTGTAGATGACTCTATTTTAAATGAAAATATGGTCTTTGTTTCTGCTGGGAAAATTGGTTTGCAACTTGAACTTGATGCAAAAGACTTAATCAATGTGAGAGCTTGTACTGTCTGTGATTTGCTACTGACAGATTGAATTCAATATTGATATTAGAATATGTTAATGATTAATTGTTTTGTTTAGGAGTTTACATGCCCAAATGGGAAATAGATAGAAAAGATAAAAATGATTTGAGGCCATCCTTGATAGTCCTCGCAGATGAGTCTGGTTTTTGTTTCGGTGTAGAAAAAGCGGTTAGTCTGGCTTTTGATATTATTTCTGATTCTGAAAAAGTTAAAAAAATATATATGTATGGTGAACTCATACATAACAAGGGTGTTGTAGATGAATTGCTAAATAAGGGAATGAGTTTAGTTCAATCTGTTCAAGAAATTGATAATGACTCAATAGTTTTACTGAGGGCACATGGAATAACAGTAAGTGAACAAGAAGAGTTGAGTAAGAAGAATTGCAAAATAGTAGATGGTACTTGTGCCTACGTCAAAAGGGCGCAGAAGTTTGCCAGAAATGCAGCTGACAATGATTCATATCTTGTGATTACTGGTGACCCTGCACATGCAGAAGTTAGAGGCTTAGTTAGTCATTACGAAAGTAGCTCGCATGGAACAAAAGCTATAGTGATTCAAACCGAAGCTGAGGCAAATAAGCTTGAATTAGTAGGCAAACCTACTGTTTTGATGTCCCAAACTACATTTTCGGCAGAAATTTTTAACAAAATTTGTCAAATACTCGAAAATAAAATTGAAAATTTGACAAAATTTGCTACAATATGCAATGCAACTGAAATCAGACAATCGGAAGCTCGCAGCTTGGCCGAAGCTAGTGATCTGATGATTGTTATCGGAGGTAAACACAGTTCTAATACGCGTAAATTATCGGCTGTCTGTTCTCAGTGTTGCGGTGAAGTTTATCAGATTGAATATCCTAGTGAGATTAGGCAACTTTTGGCTGAGGGGTTGTTAAAGGAAAAATCTGTTGGGATTACAGCTGGTGCATCTACACCGAGAAGTATAATATCGGAGGTTATCCAAATAATGAAGGAATTCAATGAAGTGCAGAACGAGACCAATGAAGTATCTGAGGTTTCAGTAGGAACTGAGGCTGCACAAGTAACAGAAGCTACGCAGGAGGGAACAGAAGTTGCGGATGCATCTGTTGAGGGTCAACTTCCTCCTGAACTCATGAGTGAGAGCAGCAGAGACAGTGTCGCTGAAGGTGCTAAGGAAGAAGAGAGCAGTGTTTTAGAGACCGAAGAATCAAAGGTAAGTGTTGAGTCTGAAACCAGCTCCGACCAGCATAGTGATGTAAGTTTTACCGATTTTATCGATAATATCCCACATATCAAACGTGGTGAAACCGTCGAGGGTGTTATTGTCCGTTATGATTCTGACTTTGCCTATGTCGATGTACGTGATAAGTCAGAAGGCAAGATTCCAATGCGTGAATTTACATCAGATCCTGACTTCGATTTGGATAAGCACATTGCAGATAGAACTCCAATTGAAGTATTTATCAAGAGCATTCGTAGCACACAAGAAGGTAAAGAAATTCTTCTTTCCAAACAGCGTGTCGACCAAGTTAAGAGTCGCAAAGTTCTCGAACAAGCTTACAAGGACAAGGAACCTGTAACAGTACGTGTAACTAACGTCGTCAAAGATGGTGTAATTGCTAGCTATAGTGGCTGTGATGTTTATATTCATAGAACACAGTTGGAACCACAGAAGGTTGATGACCTAGAGCCATATCGTGATCAGACTCTTGATGTTTTGATTACTCAATTCGATACGGATCGTCGTCGTCCTCGTATAGCAGCATCAAGAAGAGCTCTTCTAAATGTTGTTAGACGCAAACAGGCCAAGGCAGTTTGGGATAGCTTGGAGGTTGGAGATATCTATGAAGGAGTTGTCAGAAGTACAACACCATTTGGTGCCTTTGTTGATATCGGTGGTGTTGATGGTCTAGTTCACATTTCAGAATTATCATGGAATAGAATTAGAGATCCTAAGGAAGTTGTCAACGTAGGTGACAAGATCCAAGTCTACGTCAAGGAGTTTGACAAGGAGAAGAAGAGAATTAGCCTCGGCTTCAAACGCATCGAAGATGATCCATATTACAATATTGAGGAGCGTTTCCCCGTTGGCTCAATTGTTAAGGGAAAAGTTGTTCGTATGTTCGACTTCGGTGCTTTTATTGAACTCGATAAGGATGTTGACGCCCTTTGTCATATTTCTCAAATTTCTAATCTCAGACTCAATAAGCCGAACGAAGTGCTAAAAGAAGGTATGGAAGTCGAAGCTAAGGTTATGGATGTAAGTTATGAGAATAGAAGAATTAGTGTTTCTATTAAGGAAGTCGCTCCAATTGATGAGTTATTAGATCCTGTGGCAGCAGCTAAGCGTAAGCAAGAAGCAGAATTCCCAACTTCTTATCGCGATGATGCTGGAACTGGTGCTGATATTCAGATAACTCATGTCAATAAAGAAGACGAAGAAGCTTAATTGTGAGTTTTTTATGTTATAATCTATGAAAAATTATAAAGGTCGACGCTGAATTTTGTGTCGACTTTTATTTTGTAATATATCTTGACATTTTTAGAGATATGTAGAGGTAAAAATGAGTCTTGATAATAAAAAATTATGGTTGAAACGTACAATTGAAGAACAGCTAGCTGCCAATGTGGCCAAAAGTCCGGAAAAAGCTAGTAATTGGGAATTTTGGTGTGCACTTGCGAGAACAATTAACGAAAGAATTGCCATGAATTGGCAGAAGTCGAGAGAAATATATCGCAATAGTCGCTGTCAGCATTATTTTTCCGCTGAGTTTTTACTTGGAAGATCAATGCTAAATAACTTAATAAATCTTGATTTATATGATGAAGCCAAGGAAGTTCTCAAAGAATTTGGTAAGGATATCGAGGATGTTTTGGAAGAAGAGAACGATGCTGGGCTTGGTAATGGTGGCTTGGGAAGATTAGCTGCCTGTTTCTTAGATTCATGTGCCAGTAATAATTATCCTGTAACAGGCTACGGTATTTTATATCGCTATGGTCTATTTAGGCAGGAATTTCAAGATGGTTTTCAAAAGGAATATCCTGATTCTTGGAAAGAACAAGGTTATCCATTTCTTATTCCATGCCGAGATGATACAGCGTTAATTCACTATAATGATTTAGATGTATATGCTGTTCCATATGATATCGCTATAACTGGTTATGGAACAGATAATGTGAATACACTTAGACTTTGGCAGGCTGAGCCAGCAGAGGAATTTGATTTTAATCTATTTAATTCGCAACGTTTCGATGATGCAGTTCGTGAGAGAAATAGAGTTGAAGATATATGTAGAGTTCTTTATCCAAACGATACAACCTACGATGGTAAGGTTCTTAGAGTCAGACAGCAATACTTCTTTGTATCTGCATCTTTACAAGTTATTCTCAAGAGATATAGAAGAGTTCATGGAGATGATATGAGTAAATTTGCTGAATATAACTGTGTTCAGATGAATGATACTCACCCTGTTATAGCGATTCCCGAACTTATGAGATTATTGATGAATGATTATTCTCTAACTTGGGACGAAGCTTGGGACATTACCCGTAAAACTTTTGCATATACGAATCATACAATTCTTGCTGAGGCTATGGAGAAGTGGGATATAGGTATTTTCCAATATCTCGTACCTGATATATTACAAATAATTTATAAAATCAATGACCAATTCCGTCAGGAAATGAGCAATCGCGGACTATATAGTGAGCTTATTGATTATATTGCACCGATAGGAGATAGCAAAGTTCGTATGGCATGGTTAGCGTGCTACGCTTCTTACTCTATCAATGGTGTTGCAAAATTACATACAGATATATTAAAGGCCAATACTCTTAAAGAATGGTATAACCTTTATCCAGAGAAATTTAATAATAAGACAAATGGTGTAACTCCTAGACGTTGGCTAAGAGTTTGTAACCCAGAATTATCTTCTTATTTAACTGAATTGCTTGGCAGTGATAAGTGGATAACTAAAATGGACGAGCTATATAAACTTCGCAATAAAGTTGATGATAGTAAAGTCCTCAAAAGGATTCAAGAAATAAAGAGAATTAAAAAGAAAGAATGCGCAGAGTATATTTATGAAAAAACTGGCATGAAATTAAATACTGATGGTATTTTTGATGTTCAGATTAAGAGACTTCATGAATATAAGAGACAGCTCTTGAATGCTTTTTATATTTTGGACTTGTATTTTAGGATAAAAGATAATCCTAATCTTAAAATTGTGCCAAGAGTGTGCATTTTTGGAGCAAAAGCCGCGCCCGGTTATACAAGAGCCAAGGCTATTATCAAATTTATCAATGAGATAGCTAAGTTGATTAATTCAGATCCAGATATGGATGGTAAACTACAGGTATGTTTTGTTGAGAATTATAATGTATCTTTGGCGATGAAACTTTTTCCAGCGGCAGATATTTCTGAACAGATTTCTACTGCCGGTAAGGAAGCATCAGGTACAGGGAATATGAAGTTCATGATGAATGGAGCACTAACATTGGGAACAATGGATGGTGCCAATGTTGAAATTGTTGATGCAGTAGGCGAAGATAATGCATACATTTTTGGGGTGAGAAGTGAAGATTTTGCTGCAACCATGGGATATTATAATCCACAGTGGCAGTATGAAAATATACCTGGATTAAAAAGAGTACTCGACAGTTTGATTAATGGTCTACTCGATGATGCCGGAAGTGGTATGTTTAGAGATCTTTATAATAGCTTACTTTACGGAAGTAGCTGGGAGCCAGCTGATGTATATTATGTGCTAGGTGATTTTAATCATTATAGAGAGGTACGAGATCTGATGGCAAAAGATTATCTGGATCAAGAATTGTGGTCTAGGAAGTCTTTTATAAATATTATTGAGTCTCCTCGTTTTAGTTCGGATAGGACAATAGATGACTATGCTCAAGATATCTGGAAAATTGAATCCAAACCTATAACACCTGTTTCAGTAAAAGAAAAGATTTAAATCCTTTATAAAATGTCTGAAGATCTCACAGCTGAGCTAATTAAATGTGGCTTTGCTGTGAGATTTTTTTAGGAGGAAAAGTGAAAGAGAACAATAATTATCTGATTAGATTATTCTCTCTACTGACAGCAAAAATAAAACAAGAGAGGAATTCAACAAGATCTAAACAAAATTTTGCTTTGAATAAAGATTTTGCTTATAAACAAAATTTGCTGAATGGTTTTACTTTCTCTTTAATTTCTAAAAGGTCTGGAACTATTGAAGAAGGGATTTACTCTGACGATAGTGACGAAGCTTCGATGCTATTAATCACTATTATCCAGGGTTCTTTAAGAATAAATTTTAGACGAGGATTTAGTGTATCATTTCAAGATGGAGAAACCGTCCTGATAAGAAGAGGACTAAATAAAAATAATATTGAGTCTCTTGAACTTGAGTCTGCAATGGTAGCGCAGATTAATCTAGTATATCCAGACTTGAAGTCTGAACTTAATTATTTCTTAAGAAGAGGGTTCAAGCGCGAATTAGATGAAATATTCCAAAGCCAACAGACAGTGATTGTTCCTAAGACCAAAGGGATAATGGACAACTTGGAATATTTAGTGAAGTCCTTATTTCTTGGTAGTACAATTTTCAAAGAAAAATTGCAAATATTACAGCATTTAGAAGCTAGCTTGACTTTCTTGACGAGATATCAAAGCAGACGAGAGAGTGTGCTATGTAGATCGATTCTAATTAAGATGAATGACTTGATTGATAGTGGTGAGCAAATGTCTGTATCAGACTTTTCGGACTTATTTAATAAGAGCTCCTATCAGTTAAATCACGCGTTAATGAAAGCTGGATACATTGGAATGCAAAAAACATTCATTGAACTTAAGTTAGTTAGAGCTGCGATTATGCTTAGAGAATCTGACTTAGAAATAAATGAAATTGCTACGAAATTATGCTATAACAATGTATCTAAATTTATCAAGCAATTCAAAAATAGGTATGGACTCACGCCTTTGCAATATAGGAAAAAGTTAGATATATATTAAAAGGATATCATCTGAATTCAAATGATATCCTTATTGATTATTCTAGACAATTATTATAAATAAAACTCTATCGATAATAGCGTGTCATAAAATTAATTTTTACTAGAGCTACTTTTTTCTAATTCACACTGAACTAAAATTCTCGTGTCTCCTTGATTGGTGCAGGTGACTAAGGTCAACTCTGATTTGTTATCATGATTTTCAAAGTAGTTAAACATTTCAGGAACGGATACTATGATTTGATTCTTTACTTTGTATGTATAGTTGTTATTTTTTGTTGAGATACGTACTATATCTCCTTCTTGCATTTCATTTAGCCTATTAAAATGTCTACCATACTCAAGCATTCTATGACCTAAGATGACGGAGTTTCCCTCATGACCTAATTCGGCAGATTTTTGATACCAACCGAGTCCCACTTGTAATTGAGGATAATCGCAGCCCCAAACAACTGGCATATTAAGGTTGATTTTATCTATTGTCATCTGACCTATCATTTCAACGAAAACAGGACCATCATGTTTACTCTGACTTGAGTCAACTAAACCGTCGGGAGTGTCATAGCCACCTTCGCCACTTACTGGATTGGCCTTTGGGTCTATCCAAATTCCGGCCTTGCCAGTCTTCTCATCAAGCTTGCCTTCAGCTTGGTTAATAAGAAGTTGCATGGTCTTTTTGTCATTCATATAGTTGTTGTAGTAACGTATACCAACCAAGTAGGCAAAAGCGACAATACATGCGACAATTAATAGGTCTAGAACAATAATCATTGCTCTATTCTTTTTTGACTTTTTTTTCTTTGCTTTTTGGGGGATATTTCCATTACCTGCTGCAAATTTTGCTGTCTTATTTGATTGTTTACTTTGATAGTTTTGAGAACTGGAATAATTTGAATTATTACCATATTCAACATTATTTCCAATGTTATAAGGATGATTATTACTTTTTTCAGGGTAATTTTTTTTCATTTACTTACCTCTTGCTCAATCTCGTTATATATACTATAAAGTATACATAATGTAATCATTTTTTTCTCTTTATTTTTGCAAATTTTAATTACGTAAATACTTATTTTAATTTTTATTAAAATATAAGGTGGACAATAGGGTGGACATTTTGTCTGCTTCTTATGATGATATAATATTTAAGTTTTGATTTGTTGCTGCTCAGGGAGCTTTTTTCCTTTAAAATTATAAGTTATGAGCGCAAATATATGAATGAATTTTGTCGATTTTAGATAATGTATGGGAGGCCAAGTATGGATGAGAACAAATTTTCTAACAGCCACAAGGGGCAGGTTTCTGTTGAGACCGAAAATATTTTTCCAATAATACGAAAATGGCTGTATTCAGATAAGGATATTTTTATTAGAGAACTAGTGTCAAACGCCTCTGATGCTATTCAAAAGTATGAACGTTTGCTTCAGTTGTCAGAGATTTCGGCCAGTTCTGATGAGGTTCTCAAGATTAATGTAATTCTTGACAGAGATAGAGCAGAGCTCATTTTTGAAGATAGTGGAATTGGAATGAGTTCTGAAGAAGTTAAGAAATATATTAATAGTATTGCTTTTAGTGGGGCTTTGGACTTTATACAGCAATATGAAGATAAGGGTGAAAATGGAGCTGGTATTATAGGCCATTTTGGCTTGGGCTTCTATTCTGCATTTATGGTTTCTGAAAAGGTCGAGATTTTTAGTAGATCTTGTAGAGATGGAGAGAAAACTGTACATTGGCAGAGTGAGGACGGTATTAATTTTGAGATGAGCGAGGTAGATGAAGAAATTTTACCTACTCACGGTACTAGAATTGTTCTTCATCTTGATGAAGAGAATAAGAACGATGTTGATGCTTCCTTCGTTCTTTCTACATTACAAAAGTATTGTTCTTTTATGAAATACCCAATTTATTTTATCGATCTTTATGCAGAAGCGGAAGCAGAAACAAAAAGATTAGAAAGATTGGCTGACTTAGGTGATAAACTTAGTTCAGAAAGCGATGATGAACGAAAAAAAGAACTTGAAAGAGAGATAGAGGACTTAAGTAAAGGTAAGGGTGATAGGACTGCTATTAATCATCTTGAACCCTTGTGGCTAAAGGCCCCAAAGGATTGTAGTGACGAAGAGTATAAAGATTTTTATCATAAATGTTTCAATGATTATAATGATCCTCTTTTTCAAATACACCTTAATTTGGATTACCCATTTAATCTTAAAGGAATTCTATATTTCCCTAAACAGGAAGAGAGAGTGGAAACTTTAGATGGTCGTATCAAACTCTACTACAATAGAGTTTTTGTTGCGGATAATTTAAAAGATTTGATACCTGACTTCCTATTTTTGTTGAGGGGAGTTATAGACTGCCCAGATCTTCCACTAAATGTTTCAAGATCTTTTTTGCAGAGTGATACTTATTTGAAAAAATTATCTGAGCATATTGTGCGTAAAGTGGCAGATAGGTTGCTCGATATATATAAAAAAGATAAAGATAGATATTATGAGGTGTTTGAAGATATTAAACTTTTCGTCAGATATGGTTGTATGACTAATGAAAAGTTTATGGATAGATTAAAGGAAGCCCTGATATTTAAGACTAGCGAAGGCTCGTATCTTTCATTATCTGAACTTAGTGATAAAGTTTATTACACAGATGATTTAGCCAAACAGGGTATTTATGTAAAATACCATAAAGAGGCAGGAAATATAGTCCTTGTTATGGACCACGAAATTGATTTGCCATTTATGAGACAATTGTCATATAAAGGTGATAAACATATTCAATTTGTACGTGTTGATTCAGAGCTTCCAGGAGATGCGGCTAGTTCCGAAAATAAGGAGACTTTGCTTGAACTTTTCCGCAAGGTGTCAAAGGATGATAGCTTGGATTTAGAAGTAAAGAGTTTTGCTGATGTTGATATGCCAGGAATTTTACTTGAGGATGAGCAATCCAGGGAGATGTTTGAATTCCAGAAGCGCTTCGGCGGATCCATGGTAGATATGGCTGGGGCTTTTAAAATAAAATATAAGTTGCTTCTTAATAGTGAGAACTCTCTTTATAAAAAATTTCTTGATTTAGAGAGCGCTAGTGGAGATGAAAATAAAGATAAGCTTGAATATCTTGCTAGGACAATTTATTTAATGGCTAAACTTGCTCATGGGACTATGTCGGCAGAGGACACAGGCGAACTTATTGCTCACTTATCAAGGGGGTTAAGTGAATAGTCCTAATCTATTAGGTGATGCCATCTAATATCGGCTTATCTTAATAGTACTATTTTTATTGCGTTTATTTATATAAGTAGATGAAAAGTAGATAAATTTAGTAGCTAGAAAAGGTATGATTTGAAAATTTTAATAATTTATTTTTTGAATCTTCACTTATTAAGTTGTTTATGATAGAATTTCATCTGCTTATTTTGGAATTTAACCTTGAAGGAGGTGTAATATATGGCAAAGTGTGAAGTTTGCGACAAGAGCATTTCATTCGGTCGCAAGATCAGCATTACGCGTTCACAGGTTTCACGTCGTGCTCTTTCTAAGCAGAAACCAAATATCCGTAAGGTTAGAGCTGTTATTAATGGAACACCACAAACAGTTCATGTCTGCGCCCGTTGCTTGCGTGACGGTAAGGTAACACGCATCTAATTGATGATATAAATTGGATTTGAAACTGAGTAAAATAAGCAGTCATATCTTGACTGCTTATTTTTTTGAAAAATGATATAACAATTTAAGTTGATTTTAAAAAGATGCAATTAGTATGTGGGTATTGAAGATAGACAAGTTAATAAATTATGGAAAATGGAGAAGAATATTAAAATTCTGGATCTTCTTCAACCAAAGCACAGTATAATGTTATGGCAAAATTACTATCATGACTAATTGAAAGGTCGTGAGAAATGATTTTAAATTTATTAATAAAATTATTTGCCACGGCAGAAAATTCAACATAAGGTTTATGACGGCTATTATGTTTGATACAAATATCCTTGAATCCAAGTTCTGCTGAAATTCCAGATCCAAAGGCCTTGGAAATTGCTTCTTTGGCAGAGAAGCGACTAGCTAGAAATATATCAGCCCGGTCTTTGTTACTTAGGCTTATATATTCATCATATTCGGACTCGCAAAGTATTTTTTTTGCGAAATCACTTCGCAGTTCGGCAGTGAAATTTTTAATTCTATCAATATTTACAATATCTGTTCCTGATTTTATAACCATTGTATTTTCTCCTGTTCGTGGTATTATAATAAAACTTAGGAGGTAGAATAATGATGTATCCTTTAACTTTTAATTATGTTACAAAAGATTATCTCTGGGGTGGTGCCAGACTTAGTAAATATAATAGACCAATGAATGCAAATGGTAAAATAGCAGAAAGTTGGGAAATTTCTGCACATCCTAATGGTGAATCGATCGTTCAGAATGGTAAATTTGAAGGCATGACTTTGGCAGAGCTTTGTCAGCGTTATCCTGATGATATTCTCGGTCCCAATAGATTGGAAGATAAGTTTCCATTTTTGATTAAATTTATTGATGCTGCTGATGACTTATCAGTTCAAGTTCATCCAAATAATACTCAAGGTGCAAAATTAAATCCTCCATCCTACGGTAAAAATGAGCTTTGGTATATTATCGATGCTCCTGAATCTGCCAAGCTTGTTGCTGGGGTCAAAGATGGCACTACAGCTGATGAACTTAGAGCTTCTGCAATAAATGGAGATATGAGTTCAGTTTTGAATTATCAGAGTGTTAAACCATCACAGCTTGTAAATATTCCGGCTGGTACAGTTCATGCAATTACATCTGGGCTTTTTGTATGTGAGATTCAGCAAAATTCAGATATAACCTATAGGCTTTATGACTATGATAGAGTGGATAAAGATGGAAAGAAAAGAGAGCTGCACTTAGAGCAGGGTATAGAAGTTATAAATTTTGATGCAAGCGGTAAAAATGTATTTGATGGTTTCCAAGTTGATTTAGAAGATAATTCATCACATAAAGTTGGAATACTAAGGTATCTTGTAGTAAATGCATATTTTATAGTGGAGAAGTGGTCAATAGAAAAACAATTTGCGCTCAAACCATGTAATTCATTTAGGACTTTATCTGTCTTATCTGGTAGAGCAGAAATTAAATATCTAGATGATAATAATGATGAGAAGCATATTCTAATTGAAAAGTTCAACTCAGTACTTTTGCCTTATAAATGTAATTCCGTTGAGATTATTCCTTTGGAATCAGATGAAAAATTGGAGATTTTAACTGCTAAGCCAAGTATAAATTCTGAACATGATAAACTCAGAGAGAATCTTTTGTCTATTAATTCCAAGGTTGATGAGCTTGTTGCTTTTGAAGCTAAGGTTATAGAATAGAAGTTTTAATATTTAAATAAATAAGAAATATAGGAGAAAAAATGGATTGGTTATATATATTAAAGGCAGTAATCTTAGGTATTGTCGAAGGTCTGACAGAGTTTTTGCCAATTTCTTCAACTGGGCACCTTATACTCGCTGCAAAATTTCTTCAATTTCCGGAAGATAGTTTCTATAGAATGTATATTATAGTTGTTCAGCTATTTGCAATATTAGCTGTACTTATTATTTTTTGGTCTCGTTTATGGAGACAAGTTGCAGGACTTTTTAAGGGGAAAAGAGAGTCATGGCGTTTCGTTTTTGCCTGGTTTTTAGCTTGTATTCCAGCTTCTATTTTAGGACTCCTAATTAATGATTTTATTGATGAAAAATTAATGTCTAGCTTGACCGTTGCATTGGCCTTGCTTGTTGGTGCTATTCTCATTCTAATTGTTGAAAGAAAATATGCGAATAGATATAAAGTGGATAGAATGGAAGATATGAGTATTAAACAGGCTGTGGGCGTAGGTGTATTTCAGTGCTTATCTTTGTGGCCGGGCTTTAGTAGGTCTGCTTCAACTATTATGGGAGGGCAAATCTGTGGTTTGAGTACTAGAGCTGCTGCTGATTTTTCATTTTTCTTAGCTATTCCGATTATGTTTGCAGCCTCATCATATTCTCTTTTTAAATATATCAAGCATGATTACTTAGTTAATGCTGTAAGTATAAATCGTGAGCAATTTTTGGCACTTGTATTTGGTTGTTTAGCGGCCTTGGCTGTAGCGCTGGCAGTGGTTTCTGCTTTTATGAAGTTCCTAAAGAAACATAGTCTGACTATTTTTGCATATTATAGAATAGCTCTTGCTGGAATATTATTAATCGTAATTTTTATCGAAAGATTTAGTCCCAGAGCTTAAGTTTGATCAGAAAATGCAAAAATGTTTTCTCCATATATATCTTTTTTGCCATCCCAGTTATACCAAATGACAGAAGAATCTTTTGCAATCTTATCAAGTAGCTTCTTTCCATCTTCCACTGATAGGGAGTAGAGTGCAGTACTAAGGGCATCAGAAACTGTGCTGTCGCTATTAACGACAGTTATGCCTAGGTATTTGTTACTTGATATACCGATAGTTGTATCTATTAGGTGGGAGTATCTTTTTCCATGTGAGAAGAAGAAACGTTCATATATTCCTGAACTAACTACTGCACTGCCATCAGCAGCATTGACATAGTCTAAATATGAAGGGAAATCTTTTATTGCTTCATTATTAGGATTTTCGACAAAGACCGTGTATTTGGGAAAATTTTTCTCGATTATTTTATATTCTTCACTATCTTTTCTTGAAGTTTGAGCAAGTCTTAGGTAGGGATTATTTATCCCTATTCTAAATTGCTCATGATTTCGTTTTTGTCCTAAGACTTTAACATTTCCACCTAGGTTTATAAGTGCGGAATTAAAATTATTATCTTTTAGTATCTTTGCAACTGTTTCCGCAGCATATCCCTTGGCAATTCCACCAAGGTCTAGTTTCATTCCTTTTTTGGCGAAACGAATAGTGTGCTTTTTCTCATCTAGTATTAGCGAGGAAAGGTCAAGCGTATCCATGGCTTCTGATATTGTTTGGCTGTTTGCTATTTCATCAATTAAGAGATTCGTAGCGGTAGCTTTTTTATAATCATTTTGCCAAATGGAAGAAAGCGATCCGACGGTAGGAGTAAAGGCCATATTTGTATCATAGGCAAGTTTTTTCGCTAAACTAATAAGTTGATATAAGTCGTCATCTAAAACCATAGCTCTTTTATCTGCGAACTCATTTATGCTGTATACATTAACAACACCCTCATATGGTTTAAAGTTATCAAATAGACGATTCTGAATATTCAATCTATTTTCAATTTCGTTAAATACTTCATTAATTTTAGCTTCATCCTTGGGTTCAGCGTAAATGCTTATTAGTGAAATTGTGTCGAAAAAGTTGAGATATGTTTTGGTATATTCTTTTATCTGAGTCTGTTTGCATGAAGATAAACTTAATATGGAAGTAATAGAAAATAATATAAGTAGATTATGAGATAAAAATTTTATATTTTTTAGACAAAGGCCCAAAAGTGTGGCAGAGAGAAAACCTGATAATATACTGATAATTAGCAAGGGGATGATGAAAAGATGAAGAGGAAAAGAGGGTAGGAAGAAAAAGACAATAATAATCTGAATGAAATTATGAGTCAAAGCTGATGTAATTGATATAGTATTAATTGATAAACTAGTTTTTCTAAGAAGTATAGACATAAGAATCACTGAGACAAGGCCGGCACTAAAACTTAAGCTAAAGGCGATAGGACTCCATGCCAAATTAAATATAGCTTTTGCTATAGCGATGACAATTGCCGAAGAAAGACCCAGTCTGAGAAGTGCAAACATTACTACTATATTAGAAAGTCCCCATCTAAAAGGGATTCCAGGGAAGATTGCAGGGAGAAAACTTTCTAAATATGTTAGAACGAGGGCTAGCGAGAAAGATATTCCAGCCAAAGCTAAATTCTTTATTTTAGCTTGTTTATTAGTTTTGATATTTTCATTTATATTATCATTTAAATTCTTATTTAAGTTCATATTACAAGCCTCATAGTTAAGGAATATTGTCGACTTTAGGTAACTTAGGTACAAGTTATAAGCTGATGATAGCTCTAGATGATTAAAGTTTTTAATTTATTCTTCACTAGGTAGAAGCGTATCTGTAGAGCTATTATCATCAATGATCCTAACGATAATTCCCTTAGGAAGACAGACAATCATCTCATCCTTTTTTGATATAAAGCCTGTATTGACACAGACTTGTCTAGGACAATCTGATGATTTGATTCTAAAAGAGCCATCGTTGCTGCGCTCAAAAATAACATTAGGTAATTCATTATACTCGAATATTTGTTGTGACTTTTCTAGGGCTATTTTATCTATTCTCTTATCGTACAGATTTATCGATGCATAGAGTTTCGTATTATTAGTAAATATCAGGCGATAAACTAAATAAAAGATAAGAAGAGTGATTAGAAGAATAAGCCAAAGTAAATCTTTTTTGCTATAAGTTTTAATTGAAGAATATTTTTTTCTACTTGTTTGGCTATCAACTGATATATTTTGGTGTTTAAATCTATTATATAAAAAGCTCTTGCACCTAAACATTTAGATTTTCCTTGAATTTTAATATTTATAGTAAGTGTACGATTAGGCTATAGTAACAGAGACTGAGTTTATGGTCGATAGATTAGTATTTATGAATTTGAAATTTTACGTTAGTTCTAGCAAAACTAACGTATCTTATATATGTGAACGGCTTGCTACTATTAGGAATTAATTGAAAGTGTGAGAAGTACAAAATTATAGGATAGTTGAAAATAAATAAAAAATATGAAAAGTGTATTTTTGTGAGAGTTTTATCATAGGTAGTAAATTATATGAATACTAGCGTGTCTAAATATGAATTTATTATATGCTATTATGAAAAAAATATTTAAGGAGAGATAGACCGTGTCTGATATTGATATTGAAGTGGAGAAGCAAGATAAGAACCAGCTTGTGTCCTCAAAGTTAATTCATGATGACTATAAAAAAGGAGTATTTTTTATGCTCCTTTCTGCTTGTGGATTCGCAGTGATGAATCTTTTTGTTAGGTTGTCAGGAAATCTTCCAACTGTGCAGAAAAGTATGTTTAGAAATTTAGTAGCCTTTGTAGTAGCTATGATATTTTTATCGATTACTATTTCATTTAAGAATAGAGATAAGAAGAAAGTTAATAGCGAGATAATTGAAGTTAAAAAGTCTTGGCATAAATATATAAATAGAGAGATGTTTTGGCTTCCCTTGCTTTTTCTTTTTTTGCGTTCATTTTTTGGCTTGATTGGAATTCTTTTTAACTTCTATGCTATTGACCATATACCGGTGGCAGAAGCCTCTTTATTTAATAAGACTGCACCTTTTTTTATGATTATTTTCTCATTTCTCATTCTTAAGGAAAGAATAAAAGTGTATCAGATCTTAGCGATAATAGTTGCTTTTATTGGAGTTATTATTATTTCATTTTCTGGAATGCGCCATGAACTTACTCATGATTATAAGTCCTATCTTATTGCCCTAATTGGCGGAATGTCTGCAGCCTTGGCCTACACAATGGTTAGAATATTAGGGAAAAGAAATATCGATCCCAATTTAATAATATGCTTCTTTTCTGCTTTTTCATGTTTGAGTATTATGCCAAGTTTCATTGCTACTTATCAAAAAATGACACTAGAGCAGGTTGTTATGTTAATCGGAGCCGGGATAGGTGCGAGTATAGGACAGTATGGAATTACATTTGCGTACAGATATGCAGCTGCAAAGGATATATCGATTTTTGATTATAGTACAATTGTATTTACAGCTATATTGAGTGCAATTTTTATAGGCGAGTATCCGACAGTATATAGTTACTTAGGTGCTTTATTAATCTTTCTTGCTGCTTTGTATATATTTTGGGTTCAAAAAAAATAATTCAAAAAAGCTGCCGCATAGTTAAGAGAAATATTTTGTTTATATGATTTTAATATGCATTTAATAAAATGCTTGCAATTTCTGATATTCAAAAAGCTCTTTTAAAGTTAATATGATAAAGAAAAGTTTGCGTTTAATGAAACTGTATATAACAAGGTTATCAAATAGCAATTTTACAGTTTAATGCGTGTTAACATTTACTTGAATTTAAAATGCAGGGTAAGATTATGATAAACATTTTTTGGGTTTCGCACACATATATATATTCTATTCTCAGTTCACTACCTGGACTAAAAACATCAGTCGATGTATCGTCCTTTGCTATTTTTTTAGCTGGTCTTTTATCTTTTCTTTCACCTTGCGTACTACCAATAATTCCACTTTATCTTGCCTATTTATCAGGCGGGACGAGTTTTGGAAATAATGAAGACTTGAGCAAAAAGGATAAAATGAGAAATAAGATGAAGCTTATGCTCAATTCTTTTTCATTTATTTTGGGAATATGTATGACATATTTTCTCTTGGCGTTGGCTACATCAACCATATCATTTTTTATTGTTAGTAATAAAGATTTATTTAAAAATATAACTGGTACTATAATATTGCTCCTAGGTGTGATGCAGCTTTATTTTTGTTTGCGTAAACAGAGTTTCGGTGCAGAAAGAAGAATTAATTTTGATTGGTCTAAATTTGGTATGAATCCTTTGGTGGCATTCGGCTTAGGTTTCACTTTTTCATTTGCATGGACACCTTGTGTTGGTCCACAACTGGCTGCTGTCTTGTCAATGTCAGCTACTACAGGCGACAGGGCAAGATCGTTTATCTATTTGGCTGTATACTGTTTGGGCTTCATTATTCCATTTATTCTTCTTTCTATATTTACGGATTCTTTACTTGGATTTATAAAGAAAAATAGAAAACTTATGAAATATGTCCCGATTTTTACTTCAATACTCATGATTATATTTGCCATATTGATACTTACTTCGCTTATACATATTTGAAATACAAGTTTTAGTCTTTATTAATTAAATTAATGTCTTAGGTGGCAGTATTAGGAATCATTGAGAGAAATATTTTTAGGGAGGTGTTTATGAAAAAAATATTGATGTTCAGTCTCAGTTTATCACTGCTATTAACAGCTATTTTATCTAGTCAAGCTGTTGTTAATGCTGAAAAGGTAGATCCAAAAGAGACGAAGCAAAGTAAGAATGATGGTTCATCCGCTACAGAGGAGGCCGAGGACTTTGTTGCTGACTTTAAAGAAGCAGTGGGCAAGGATGACGAGGGAAGAGATATATATGAGGCGATAGATTTTTCTTTGCGTGACCAAAATGGGAAACGACATAATTTAAAGGACTATGAGGGGAAAATAGTCATCCTTAATTTTTGGCAAACTTGGTGCGGTCCTTGTCTTAAAGAAATGCCAGACTTTGAGCGTGTTTATCAAGATTATGGTCAAAATGAAGAGGATGTAATTATCCTCGGAGTGTCGAGTCCCAATAATAGCGAAAACAAAAAATTTACAAATGAGACAAAGACAGATATTGAGATTAAGGATTTTTTGATGGAGAAAGATGTTAATTATCCTAGTCTTTTAGATTACAAGGCAGAGCTTTATACCAATTACGGAATAATGGCCTTTCCTACGACGATTGTTATTCTTCCTGATGGGCATATTTTTGGTGTTGCTCAAGGAGCTATTTCTGAAGATGTACTCAAACAGATTATCAATGATGCTAAGGAAAAAAAGGGTCTTGAGCCTGTTACGGATAAGGGTAAATAATTACAAAAACTCTTTTAAGAAAAGTAACAGAGTATAGAAACATATAAAGGTAAGAAAAATATTGAATTTCTAGATTAAAGGGAAATATCCAGTATCAAAGAGGCAGTTGATAAACCACCGGCCTCTTTTTGTTTGACAGAGAAGATTGCTATTATTAAACTTTACTAAGTTTTAATATTTTAATATTTAATTTATATTATTTGAGTTATTGAAGAATAATTTATTCTAATTGTACACGAGTATTTATTATTTACTTGAATAGTGGGGAATATAATTTTATGTTTGGCAACAAAAATTTGCCTTTTGGGATGATATTTATCTTAGCTATTTTAGTTTGTAGCTTGCTTCTAACTTCATGTACTGAAGACTTAGGAACAAAGACTTTATCTACAGATAGCGATATATTTAAGCAAGCGGGCTCAGAACTTAGCTCCGAAACTTCGGGTGAAGATATCAATTTGTTAGATTTATTTTCTGATAGTAATATGACGAGAAAAGAGACCAAGCTCGGAGAAAGTACAAATTTTGATGGAAAGAATAGTATTTTCGATAAGTTCAAAGCAAAGCTGAGATTGGATAATGTTAGTTATGGCGACGAAGCTATGTCTACAGTTAAAAATGCACACAAGAATAATCCACAGCCAGTAGATGGTTTCGAATATATTATTGCTGAATTTTCAATAAAGGTTGAAAATGTTTATGGTGACGGAAAGACTTGTAATATTAACCCTGCAAATTTTTCACTAGTAGATGCAAATGGTAAGGAATACCCTTCGGTTCTAGGTATTAAGAATATTGAGTCTAAGGGAAAGGATCTAAGAGCAGGCAGTAATATAAAGATGAAGGTTCTTTTCCAAAAGGAGAAAAAAGACCCAACTGTAAGAATACTTTTTTTAGAAAGAAATCAAGAAGCCCCTTATTTCATTTTTGATATACCAGGTAGAAACAATGGAGAAGAAATGGAAGAAACTGAAGTCTCTACTACCTTAGATTCGGCTCAGAATGAAGAGATAGTTACTGATGGATCTAGTGAAATGGGAGAGCTGAGTGACTCACATATTGAGACTGAGTCAGATGAGACAGAGACTGCTAAAAATGAACTTAGTGATGTTAGTGAGTCGATATCTTCTGCTAAGTAGTACTTAGTTGTAATTTTTATTTTAAATTTTTAGCATTCCAATTATTTCACGGAGTGCTTTTTTATTTAACAAGTTTGCCATGTTTATTATGAAGTGTGACTTTTCTCAGATGAGAAATATAGAGAAAAAATTCTGCTGCGATATTAATTTTATCAATATATACTGAGCAAAAAAATGAGGCATAGTATATGAGAATTAATTGTAAAAATTGCTTGGCTGCTTTTTCAGATATTATATTCCCAACTTCATGTATTGCCTGTAGGCGGAGATTTTTAGAAGAAGATGACTTAGATAGGACATGCTTCGCTGATATTTTTAGAGAATTGGCAATGACTGATAGTTATTCTAGTTATATAGATAAATGGGCGCTTGAACGTGCCACTCTACCAAATTTGTGTTTACAATCTTCTTATGGAGAACGTGATATAGTTGAGACAGATTCTCCAAACAAAGATATTTTGTATCAACTTCTATATGAGATAACGAGTAGTTCTTTTTTGTGTCCCTGTTGTTACAAGGATTTAGTTATTAGGACCTTATCTAGTCTCAGAGTTTTTATTCCAATAAATAGACATAATCAAGGAAAGGCTACTTATCCTGCGTATCTTTCTGTTATTGTTTCTTGTGACTATGTTCATCCCATTACTGCTCTAGTGAGACTTTTAAAATTCAACTCGGCAACTTATGTTTGTGATTTTGCAGGCAAATTAATAGGCTTAGCTTTTTTTAGATATATTGAGTCTCTTTATAAGGGGAATTTGTGGGTTACTCCATATGATATGACTGAATTTGACTGTTTGGTGTCTGTACCTTTACATGCTAGACGGTACAAGGAGAGAGGTTATAACCAGGCTGAACTACTTCTCGAGGAGCTTAATAAATATTTGTGCCTTGAAAATTTGAGTCCGTATATTTATAGGAGAAAATATACTAAGCGACAGAGTGAGATGAAAAATAAGCAAGACAGAGAAGAGAATCTTAAGGAGGTTTTTAGCTGTGATAATAGTAAATTTAAAAATAAAAGAGTTCTTTTAATTGATGATGTTATGACTAGTGGAGCGAGTATAACTGAGGCTGCGAAGTCACTTTATGCTGCTGGAGCAAAAATTGTGCTTGCTCTCGTTTTGGCAAGTAATAAAGATCGTATAATTACAATAAGTGATGAGAAACACATAGCTAGAAGCTAAAGAAAATCTAAACTGGTTTGTATATGAATAATCTCACTTGCTTAGATTTAAAATATAACTGTTATAATATAGTTAGCTTTTATAGTACATATTTAAGTGATAGGAGCTTGTTATGAAAGATGTTATTAAACTACCTTTTGGAAAACTAGAAAATGGCAGAGAAGTTTCGCTATATAAGATTACAAATGATATAGGCGCCTCGCTAACTGTCTGTGATTTTGGTGCGATAATTCAGAGCCTCGTATTGCCAGACAAAAATAATGAGCTTGTTGATATTGTCTTGGGTTTTGATGAATTGAGCCCATATTATTACGACGAGGCTTATATTGGAGCCTGTATCGGTAGGTATGCCAATAGATTAAGAGGGAACAAACTAGAAATTAATGGTGAAATTTTTTCTCTGGATTCTAATGAAGGAGAAAATGTTCTCCATGGTGGTTTGTGTGGTTTTAATAAAGTTTTTTACCAAGTAGAGAAACGTGATAAATCAACAATTGTATTTCATTATCTATCTAAGAATGGAGAGAGCGGTTTCCCTGGTAATCTAAACTTTTCTATTTCATATACTTTTGATGATGCTTGTTGTTTGACTATTGAATATAGAGCCGTAACAGATGCAAAAACTATTGTTAATTTTACTAACCATAGTTATTTCAATCTTGATGGTCATAATTATGGTACTTTGGATAATCACAAAATTAAGATTCAGTCATCATTTTATACACCCTCAGATTCTAAACTAATACCTACAGGAGAAATTTTATCAATTTCAGGGACTGCCTTGGATCTTAGAACTTTGTCTGATATTAAAAATAAATTAGTTGAAATGAAAGAACAGGGAATGGCTGGCTATGATCATAATTATTTGATTGATGGTTATGAGAAAGGGAAGCTAAGTGAGACTGCCACTGTTATTTCTTCTCACTCTGGAATTTCAATGGACCTATATACAACAGAGCCAGCTGTGCAATTTTATACTGCAAATGCACTCAATTCTGATTCTGGTAAAGATGATGCTACATATGGACCTAATTCAGCCTTTTGTCTTGAGACCCAACATTGCCCTAATAGTCCAGAGTTTAGTCATTTTCCCAGTACGGTTCTCAATGTTGGAGAAGAATTTATTTCAAAGACAATAATAAAATTTAAGACGATACTGTGATATAATATATTTGCTCAATTGCTTGGCTCCTATTTTTGAACCTTCATGACAGAAACGGGAGCCCGGGTTAATATGGAAGAAAATCAGGCCCTCTCGAGGGGAAGATTGCCGACCATTGCAGGGCACCCACCTTGCACTTACGCGAGGTGTCAAAAGGGGGTTAGGTGGTTGAGTTTGTTATGCTTTTAACCGTATTCAGTTTTTCCTGGATACGGTTTTATATTTTTAATATTAAATTTTATTTTTATATCAAACTTATAATGTGAGATAATACTATTAGCTTCTGAATTATATTAGTTGAGTTCAAAGAAAATTGTATAGTGAATGAAAGGGTTAGATGATGGAGACACAAAATAAGATATATTTATATAACACTCTGAGTCACAAAGTTGAGGAATTTAAACCATTAAAAGAAAAATGTGTTTCCATATATGTTTGTGGACCTACAGTTTATGATTATATACACATTGGGAACGCTCGGCCATTAGTTGTCTTTGATGTGCTCCGGAGACTTTTTATTCATGATGGTTATGATGTCAAATTTGCTATGAATATAACTGACATCGATGACAAAATTATACGCAAGGCCAATGAGGAGCAGATTGGATTCGAAAAGGTTGCAGAAAGGTATATTGACACTTATATCCATGATAGAAAATCACTAAATGTTATGGATCCAGATTTTAGTCCTAGAGCGAGTGAAAGTTTGAAGCAGATCAAGGATATGATTCAAGGATTAATCGATCAGGGATATGCATATATCGGTGAAGAGGGCGTATATTTTGACGTATCTAAACATAGTAATTATGGGAAACTCGCCAAACTTAATCAAGAAACATTACAGAGTGGAACTAGAGAGCTAGCTTATCAGGCATCTGATAAGAAGCACAGTGCAGATTTTGCTTTGTGGAAATTTAGAAGAGGGAACGAACCTTATTTCGAAGCAGAATTTGGAGAGGGTAGACCTGGATGGCATATTGAATGTTCTGCGATGATAGAGGATATTTTTTCCGGACCTATTGATATACACGCTGGAGGTCAGGATCTTATTTTCCCACATCATGAGAATGAGATTGCGCAAACCGAGTGTTGTCATCATCACAATTTGGCTTATTACTGGCTTCATAATGCTTATATTACAATCGTCAGTAATGATGGTAGTGAAAATAAAATGAGTAAGTCGCTCGGCAACTTCAAGCTCGTTCATGAAATTGGTAAAAATTATGGCTATAACGTTCTTCGTTTCTTTATTTTAACTGCTCAATATCGTTCCAATTTAAAATTTTATCCTGGAGCTCTTGATGAAGCCAAGACGGCACTTGCTCGTCTGCAAGAGGCATCTAAGAGAATGAAATTTTTGCTGGAAAAAAATGAATTCAGTGAAAGTATAGCTGATGAAGGTAAATTGTTAGAAGAAATTAAATTATATGTAGAGAGATTTTTTGCGGCACTTCGTGATGATCTTAATACCCCTCAAGCAATAGCTGAAATTTTTCAGCTTGTTAAATTATTTAATCTTACTGACAGTAGTAATGGTTTAGATGGTAATATCTGCAGATCTTTTATGGATAATATGAACCTTTGTCTTGAGACTTTAGGTGTAGTTTTATTTGAAAAGGAAGATTTAGCAATTCCAGAAGAAGTGCTAGAGCTTCTTAATCAGAGACAGGAAGCGAGAAAAAATAGAGATTATGCTAGAGCTGATCAGTTGAGAGATAAGATACTTTCAATGAATTATCTTATAAAAGATACGCCTCAAGGTGCACAGCTGGAGAGAATTAATGAGTAAGGAAGATTATGAGGCTCTAAATAAGAATATCAAACCTGTAGATTCAACAGTTGAGTTCGAGAAAATTCATGATTTTTTGAATTATGAGCTCAGAAATATAGGAAAATTAAGTTCTTCAGAAATTTTGGAATTTAGCATTTCCTCTTTAGCTTGGTTAGGAGATGCTATTTATGAACAATACTTTCGTTTGAAACTTTTTGAAGAATATTCTCGGAGCAAGAATTTATCTTTACATAATGCAGCTAAGTTTTATGTGTCAGCAAAGGCTCAGGCAGAAGTCTATGATACTTGGCTTGGATTATTGGAAGAGAAAGAATTGGATTTTTTTAAACGAGCTAAAAATTTCAAAAGCAAATCGCTTGCAAAGAATACTGATAGCAAAACATATCATATGGCGACAGCTGTAGAGGCACTTTGTGCTTATTTATATCTTCTTGGAAAGAACGAAAGATTGGCAGAACTTTTGGCCTTGGCAACTAAACATTTAGATAAGAATTTTAAGAAATAACTTTTATAGATTAATAATAAGTTGGTGTATTAGAGGGTTTAAGTTATATATGAAAAAAAATAGACAAGTCAGAAATGATAGGCAAAAGAGTAATGAGAGGCAAGTGAGGACTGAACGCCCTAATAGGGGTGGGAGAAATAAATCAATTAAAGATAAGACTGCTCATTTCGCCAGTGGAAGCAATATGAGATCTGATAATTTAGTAAAGAAGTTAGGTACTAGATCAAGAAGGGATGATAGAGTTGTATCTGGTAGACTGAAAAGGTCAGAGGATGAGGACAAGTCCTTGTTGATTGGCAGAAACCCGATCAATGAAGCCTTGAGAGCTGGCCAAGCGATAGATAAGGTTTGGGTGCTGAGAAAGGATGAAAGAGGGAGAGATAAGCGACTCTCAGCTCTTATTTATGATTTAAAAAGAAATGATGCAGTTATCCTAGAGGTTGATAGGAAAAGTTTAGACCGTTTGGCTGATAATCAGTCACATCAAGGGATTGTGGCGCAATGCCCAGCTCATGATTACTTGGGCTTTGAGGAGCTTTTGGAAAAAGAGATGGATAATGACAGTTCATTTTTGATTTTATTAGATAGAATTCAAGATCCTCATAATCTCGGAGCGATTTTAAGGGTAGCGGATACAGTAGGCGTTGGTGGGATTATAATTCCTAAACACGAATCTGTTGGCTTGAATTATACTGTTGCGAAGAGTTCAGCTGGAGCCGTTTCATATGTGCCAGTTTCAAGAGTGCAGAACTTGGGTCAAACTGTTGATAGATTGAGGGAGCTTGGATATTGGATTCTTGCTGCAGATATGGACGGAGAGAATCTTTATACGAGTGAGACTCTTTCTCGCTTGGCATATGGGAAAGTTGTACTTATGATTGGTAATGAGGGCAAGGGGTTGGCTGATAAATTAAAAGAAAGAGCGGATCTCACATTGTCAATACCGATGAAAGGGAAAATAAGTTCATTGAATGCTTCTGTTTCTACTGCTGTGGTGGCGTATGAGGTGTTTAGAAGAAGACTTATTAGTTCGAATCATGAATAGTGAAGATAAGGTGCGATTGGTTTTGAATATTTAATTTTATTTTAGTTTGAAAATCGTTAATATTAATTTCGGCTTATACTGCTATAGTATGAATTGAAGCAGGTATAGGAGATAGGTCAATGTTTAGAGATAGAAAAATGTTTTATCTAGTTAGAAGTAAGAGAAAACTTTTTTTATCTCTATTTTTATGCTTTTTTTTACTAAGCCTAATGATTATAAATATAAATGGTGGCTTGGGACTTAGTGTCAAGACTTTATTGCATGAGACTTCCGATAATAGTTTGATTAGTGCAGCGACTACAAATAATACTGACAATCAGCTTTTACAAAATATGCTAGATGTTATCAATTCAAAGTCTTCTCCAGAAGACATGTTTCAATATTTAAATGAAGAGCAGCTTAATGGATTAACTCTTGCAGAGCTTTCTCAATATTTGCAATATATGCGAAGAAGCGTTGATTATAAATATAGCAGCTTCTATAAACTTTCTGAGAGAGATAGACAGTCGATAGAGTCCGATATTCTTAATAATCAGCCAGCGTATAAGGAGTATTTGAGCAAACTAGATTTTTATTTTTTCGAAAGCGACTCCGTGCCGATGACTAAAGAGAATGACTTGTCATCTAGCGAGTCTAGTAAAAAAATGATATCTGTGACGGATGATGTTATTAGAAAAAATAATGGAGAGTCAAATATTTCCGATTCAACTGAC
Source organism: Bacillota bacterium (assembly GCA_023420115.1). GTDB lineage: Bacteria > Bacillota > Clostridia > Saccharofermentanales > Fastidiosipilaceae > JAEZWR01. The sequence continues at coordinate 113,778 of JAEZWR010000048.1, forward strand.
TCAAATGTTATAGATAGTGATGGTGTAAAAAATAAAAATGAGAGTATAAGGATATTGCTTGCTCTTGAGAGACGAGATGATAATACTTATGTCCTGCCTACAAAATATATTAGGGATACTATCGATCTTTATTCCTATGCCAATCTTTATTTTTCTGCTATACGTAATAAAGATACTAGTACTCTGAAGCAACTTTTATTTTCCGAATCGAATGATGAGTCAATATTAGAAAAAAAGGCTACTGAAACAGTTGAATATTACAAAGAGACAGTGTCGGGAAATTTTAGTTCGTATAAGATAAGTGTTTTTAGACCAGATGCGATATGCTTTTTGCAGAATCTTAATGGAAGTAAAGCGAAAGAGCAGGGCTTGTCGGATGAGCTTCCTTATGGTTTATCTGATAATGAGAATACGGATCAAAAAAATTTTTCAGAAAGTGATGAATTAAAAACTAATAAAGAGCGTAAGGTTTGGATTTTGAGAAAAGATAATAAGGTCTTGGTAAAAGATCCTATTGATGTGAGTTCAAATCTTTTTCAGAAGATATATCGTAATGATGTTTATTTTGAGATTAGTAAAATTAAAGATGAACTCAATAATTTTGTTACAGATGATAAACAAATTCACTTAGGTTTAAATATAAATTCAGAACTTGATGCAAGTTATATACAAAAATTGAAAGAGGCTGGTATAGAAGCATTTGATTATTATCAGGGACTAAATTATAGGCTTGCTACAGTTAAATTTGAATCCGGAGAAACTGAACTCTTATTTTTCGCTCTATACAAGGAAAAAAGTACGGATGATTTTGTTTATGCAAAGAGTATTTTTGATATGGACAGAGATGAAATATTAAAAATGGCTCCCTTTTTAGACGTGAATAATGATCAGACATATCTTGGAAGTGGTCTTAGGTTAAAATTTAATTTTACTGATGATGGAAAGCTCCTTTATACCAACTATTTTACCGATAGCTGGGTGAATTATGGGGACTTGTTTAATAGTTTGTTTGCAGATATGAATTAGATTTTGAGTTGCTTAGTGGCTAAGATGTGTGAAGAATCGATTTAGGTATTTGCTTAACTTTTTGTTAACAAAGATTCAACTTGACAAATTTTAAAAATGTTATAAAATAATCAACGTTCCTTGCGCCCTTAGCTCAACTGGATAGAGCGTCTGACTACGGATCAGAAGGTTGTGGATTCGATCTCTGCAGGGCGCGTTAGCATCCAAGTTATTGGATGCTTTTTTATTTTAATATAATGGGAGTGCTAAGTAGTTTTTTGTAAATTAGTTTGTTTTGTATAGATTAACTATGATTGGACTTTTGAGATTTATTCGTAATCTGATAGAGTTCTGAGGCTTTTGTCTTTACTAATCGTATAAATCTGTGTAAACTAATCTAGTTTTTAAGTATGAGCGTTCCTGGGAGGCTTTTTATGCAATTAGATTTTAATAAGCTTGAAAGTGCAAAAGGTCAAGCTGTGGTAAATGTGACGTCCGAAGAGTTAAAGTCGGCAATGAAAAAGGCATTTGCTGAGAGAAAGAACCGTTTCCAAGTTCCTGGCTTCCGCAGAGGCAAGGCACCTATGGGTGTTGTTTTGCGTATGTATGGTGAAGCTGTTTTATATGACGATGCTTTGCAGCATCTTATGGAAGATCTTATAAGTAAGGATCTTCAGGCTATTGAGGATTTTGCGACTGTGACAGATAGCAATGTTGAGAGTATCAACATGGAAGAGGGTGCAAATATTAAATTTGATATTTGTCTTTATCCTGATGTCAAACTCGGAAAATATAAAGGTAGAAAAGTAGATAAGCTAGTTCCTAAAGTAAGTGATAAAGTGATAGCTGAACGTGCTGATAAGGAATTAGAGAAGGTTCGTAGCGATGCTGGCAGAATGGTGACCATGGATGATGAACATTTGATCGAAAAAGGTGATATTGCAGTTATTGATTACGAAGGAAGTATTGATGGTGAGCTTTTTGCTGGTGGAAGTGCCAAGAACCATAGCTTAGAGATTGGTTCAGGTTCATTTATTCCCGGTTTTGAAGATCAACTTGTAGGGCACAAGTCAGGAGAAGAAGTTCTTGTCAATGTCAAGTTCCCTGATGATTATCATGGAGAAGATGTCAAGGGTAAGGACGCGCAGTTTAAGGTTAATATTAACGAGGTCAAGAAGTTAGAGCTTCCAGAGCTGGATGATGATTTTGCTGCTGATGTCAGTGAGTTCGACAAGTTGGATGATTATAAGGAAAGTCTTAGAAAGTCCGCTTGTGAGGCAATGGAAAAAGAGTATAGTAGCAAATTTGAGTCTGATCTCATGTTACAAATAATGGCTGATTCTGAATTTGTAGCACCAGAGCCTATGGTTGATATGGAACTCCGTAAGTTATATGGCCGTTACAAAGATTATGCCGAAAGAATGGGTGTACCTGTTGACCAATTCTTCCAATACTTTATGGGCGGTGCCGAGAGAGCGTTTGCTCAGCTTAGATCATCTGCTGAACAAAATGTGCTTATGGAATGTTTGCTCCGTGCTGTCGTCAAAGAAGAGAAGATCGAAGTTAACGAAGATGATTACAATAAACTTTGTGAGAGACTTGCAGCTGAAAATAATCAGACAGTTGATAATGTCAAAAAATCACTTAGCTTCGATGATCAATTGACCAAACATATGGTTGCTATGACTAAAGCTGAAGATCTTATTAAAGAGTCAACCAAGACAGTAGAAGTTTCAGCTGACAAGGTTGAAGAGTATGATAGTGATTTATCAGAGCGTATGAAGAAATTATCTGAAGAGGTTCAGATGAGTCATATTGTTAAGCATGAACATACGCACGATCATGAGCATGACCACTGTGATTGTGGCTGTGATCACGACCACGACCATAGTCATCATGATGCAGATTGCGATTGTGAAGAATGCAAAGAAGATAGCGAAAAGTAATAGGAATAGTAATATTTTCTATATAGATATTTAAGATAAGGAGGAGCGTGGCTCTTCCTTATTTTAATATTTGGTAAACTAACTAACTTTTTAGCAAATTGTACTTGTGAAATTTTATAAAGATGGTAAATTATTCTTAACTTTGACTATCTTTGACTATTAAATTTTAAATTGAAAGGTAAGACAATGAAGGATTTTACTTCTAAGATGAATGAGAATAGCCTAAGATCTGAATTTTTATCGGAGCATAGAGCTGCTCTTGTTCCTATGGTTATTGAGCAGAGTAGCAGAGGAGAGCGTTCCTACGATATATTTTCTAGATTGCTTAAAGAAAGAATTATTATTCTAAGTGAGGAAGTCAATTCGGCTACAGCAAGTTTGATTCTGGGACAGCTTTTGTTTCTTGAATATGAGGATCCGGAGAAGGACATTCAATTTTATATTAACAGCCCTGGCGGAGAAGTTGATAGTGGACTTATGATTTATGATACCATGCAATATATTAAACCAGATGTCCAAACGATCTGTTGCGGGATGGCCGCTAGTATGGCGGCAGTTCTCTTGGCTGGTGGTGCTAAAGGTAAAAGATACTGCCTACCAAACTCTGAAGTTATGATACACCAACCCTTAGGGGGAGTTCAGGGACAAGCAAGTGATATTGAGATTGCAGCTGGACAGATATTGAAGAAACGTGAACAGCTAAATAAAATATTGGCTGAAAGAACGGGGCAAGATTATGACAGAATAGCAAAAGATACAGACCGTAATTTCTGGTTTGATGCTCTTCAGGCAAAGGAATATGGTCTAGTTGATCATATTATGGAGAGAAAAAATTAAGTGATATCTGATATAATAACTCCCTTGAATTAGCCAATCTTAGTATTGGCTAATTTTATATTTTAAATATGTATCTCTAATATGAGTTTAGAAAGTTGGCTCAATTATGGAAGATAATTTCTGCGATATCTGCGGACAGAAGAAAGAATTCCTATATTTATTAAAAAAGAATGGTGATGATTCTAGTGTCATATGTGAGTCGTGTTTGAAACGTCTGACTGATATTTTAGTTCCAGCTGATAATTTGATAGGAGTAGATGAGATGAGTGATTCTAGCAATGGAAATGGAAATTTGAATGGCAATGGATTTACTTCTGCAGAAAGGAATAATGATGCTAATTTTTTGGAGCATATTTTCTCGAGTCAGAATATGATGAGTCCTTATTCTGAAGACATAGAAGATAATTCTAGTGAGGACGAATATTTTTATGTTCCTACTCCACATGAAATAAAAGAGGCTCTTGATCTTGATGTTATTGGACAGGAGGCCGCTAAGAAATCACTCGCGGTTGCAGTATATAACCATTATAAAAGACTTATGCATATTGACGCATCTAACGAAGATAAAGCTAGGCTTAAGCTAGATACGATCAAAGATGAGAATGATTGGAAAAGAAGGATAGAAATGGAACGCTCTACTGTGGAACTGGGAAAATCTAATATTCTTCTCATTGGTCCTACTGGAACTGGTAAGACTCATCTAGCTAAGAGTTTAGCAAAAATTCTTGATGTTCCTTTGGCCATCGCTGATGCTACTACTCTAACTGAAGCCGGATATGTTGGAGAAGATGTAGAAAACATTTTATTGAAACTTCTTCAAGCTGCTGATTTTGATGTAGAAAGAGCTGAGAGAGGAATCATCTATATTGATGAGATTGATAAAATAACAAGAAAATCTGAGAATAGATCGATTACACGAGATGTTTCTGGAGAGGGGGTTCAGCAGGCTCTTCTTAAGATATTAGAAGGTACTATAGCCAATGTTCCACCCAATGGTGGAAGAAAGCATCCGCAGCAGGAATTTATTCAAGTTAATACTGAAAATATCCTCTTTATTTGTGGGGGCGCTTTCGAGGGTCTCGAGAAGGTTATACAAGATAGAGTTGGTAAAAAAAGTTTAGGCTTCGGGGCTGAACATAATAGTGATAAGACAGATGAAAGTAAGATTTTTCATCTGGCGATGCCACGCGACTTGCAGCAATATGGCTTGATTCCAGAACTTATTGGAAGAGTTCCTAATATTGTGTCGCTTGAGGCTTTGAATGAAGAAGCCCTTGTCAGAATTCTTGTTGAACCAAGAAGTTCATTAGTGCAACAATACAAAGTTCTCATTTCAATGGATGGTGTTGAGCTTGAGTTCGAAGATGAGGCATTAAGAGCAATTGCTAGACTGGCTCTAGAACAAAAGACAGGCGCAAGAGGCTTAAGGGCAATAATGGAGAATCTAATGTTAGATATTATGTATGATTTACCATCAATGGATAATATAAAAAAGTGTATTATCAGTGAGGCTTGTGTGAATAAGAGAGCAGAAGCAATTTTTGAATATGAGAATGTATCTTAATACAATAGTCATACTTCCTTAAACGCGTTTCTAATAAGAGAAGATTTTTCTCGTAATTTTCTCTATTGATTTTTCATAAAACGAATATGATAAATGAGAATTTAATAGAGAGGAGCCGAAATATGGCGAGTAATAGAAAATTTGAGGACAGAGAAATCACTTATGATCTTAAATCACATATTGGGATTTTGAGTACAAGTGGAACTGGATGGACAAGGGAAGTGAACGTTGTTTCATGGAATAAGAGACCACCCAAATTAGATATTAGGGATTGGGACCCAGACCATGAGAGAATGAGTAGAGGAATTGGACTTAGTGCTGATGAAGCAAGAAATTTGATGTTGCTTCTCGAGGACGTTGATTTTGAAGAGTTAGCAGCGTGAAAAATTACTAAAGATATAGTTTATAAGGTATAGGAGCAGATATATAATTTGCTCCTTTTTTATTATTTGATTATTTTTTGCTACAATATTGAAAATATATTTCTAGATTTCAGGAAAATTTTATGTTTGTAAAAGGGACAGATACAAAAGACAATAACTCAAGGGATTTCGAAGCTAATTTACCGATGCCGATGATTTTGCACGGCGTGGAGAGAGACCTGTCTTTTTCGATTCCCAAAAAAGAAAGAAGCATACATAGCTGTTATGAATTAAGTTACCTTAGAACGGGGAAAATTGAATTTGACTTTGGTAATACGCAATGTGTAATTAATCAGGGAGGAACGATAATCATCAAGCCTGATGTTCCACACAGACTTAAGGTATTAGATGAATCTTGCGAGGCGATAACGATATATTTTGATTTCCTTAATCAGGAAACTTTAGATGATGAGATAAGAGATAGTAGATCAAAAGAGTGCTTCGATGAATTTCTTGCATATGCTTTGGAAAAAAATGAGGAAGATATTAATTATGGGAAGCACCCATATTTAATTATAAGAGGTAAAGGAAAGGAAAGAATTTCTGATATAGGAGATACTATAGTTAGGGAAGTAAAGGAAGATAAGTTTGGTAGTAAAATGATGTGCAGAGCTCTCGCTACGCAACTTTTAGTTCTAGCTGCTAGGGCTATTCATCAAGAGTGGGAAGAGAGTCTCAAAATCCAAAGACGTAAGGTCGGTGAGCTTTTGGAGATTGCCAAAGAATATATACATGAGCATTATGCGGAACCACTTACGGTTAGTGATATTGCACAGTATGTATTTATGAGTGTGGGTTATTTTTCGAAAATGTTTACTATTGAAGAAAGTATGTCCCCGATGAACTATATTACGAATCTTCGTATAACAAAAGCAAAAGATTTACTTGAAAATGAAAAATTAAAAATATCAGATATAGCTAACATAGTAGGTTTCTCAACTATTCAGAGTTTCAATAGAATATTCAAGAGAAACGTAGATATGACTCCCTTAGAATATAGACGCAGATTTGGTCGTGGATAGAATATATTTTGTTGTATGCACATTAGAACTTGTGATTGAATATGGTTTATTTTAAAGAGTTTAATATATGAGATAGTATATGATTATCTATGTCCTTATGTGTTTATACTAATAAAAGTAGCAGTAGTTACATTCATAAATTGAAGAAAGACAATATTGAAGATCTAGATGAATTAGAATATTTGGAGAAGATTATTTGAGTTATATATTTGTTCATGGATTAGGGCAGACCTCGTCTGTTTGGAAAGAAACAAATGATGAATTAAATGTAGCAACAAATTTTTTATGCCCGGATTTATTTGATTTGTGTATAGGTGAATTAAATTATAATAATTTGTATAGAGCATTTTCGAGATACTGTGACAAATATTCTGATGCTTTGGATATATGTGGCCTGTCCTTAGGTGGTATGCTCGCCTTGAATTATGCAGTTGATAATCCAGACAAAGTCCATTCACTAGTTCTCATAGGTACTCAATATTCTATTCCTAAAAAAATAATTAACTTGCAAAATTTTATTTTTAAATTGTTACCTGAAAAATATTTTGGGAAAATAGGAATGACAAAGGAAGATATACTTTCGCTTACTAGGTCAATGATAAATTGTAATTTTGAAAAAGATTTAACAAAAATAAACTGCCCAGTGCTAGTTGTTTGCGGAGAAAAAGATATTGCCAATATCAAGGCTTCAAGAAAATTGAATGAATTATTAAATGATTCAAGATTAAGGATAATACAAAATGCTGGACATGAAGTTAATAAGGATAATCCTAAACAGTTAGGTGCCGAGTTAAATGCTTTTTACTTAAATAATTTCAACAAGTTTGTAGAGTCAGGTTTGGAAAATTAAATATAATTGCAAAAATAACATATAGTTTTGGATACAATAAATATCTTTGATGGAAAATTAGGCTGATTTATAAGTATAATAACTTACCTAGGATTTTTAATTGCAGATAAAGTGCATGAAAGGTATATATGACGAAGAACAATGAAGAATTGAAGAGTTTTTTTAAGACAATTCCAGTTAAGAATATGACTAGAGCTTTTTTTATACTATTTGTTGGTTCAACAATTGTAGCTCTTGCACTCCATATTTTTTATTTACCAACTGGTCTTATTATTGGTGGAGTCAGCGGTATATCGACTTTAATATATAGCATAGTTGATGTCCCTATTCCATTTGGTCTATCTACGATTTTACTCAATGTGCCAATTTTTATAGCCGGTGCTTATTTTGTTAGTAAAAAGTTTTTTGCACTCAGTTTAATTGGTACTTTAGCTTACGGTTTTTTCATTGATATTTGGGAACCTGTATTTGCTCCACTCCATAGATATTTTTTTGTAAATCCGAGTGATGTAGACAATTTGATTCTCTGTTCAATTGGTGGTGGTGCACTTTATGGTATTGGACTAGGACTTGTTTTCTATGCCGGATTTACGACCGGTGGTACAGATATGATAGCCATTATTGTCAGGCGTTTCTCTCGTCGATTCAGTGTCGGCCAAGTAGTCTGGATATTAGATGCCTCAATTATTATTGTTTCAGCTATTGTCTATCAATTTAGAGAGCCTGGACAGTTTAAGCTTGGACTATATTCATCAATAGCAATGATTTGCACTTCAGCATGTATAGACTTTATTCTTGAGGGTTTCAATTATAAAAGAGTCGCCTATATTATTTCTGCAAAAAGTGATGAGATTGCAGAAAGAATTATGACTGATATGAAACGTGGGGTGACTTCGCTCTATGGTAAAGGTATGTACAGTAAAAAAGATATTGATGTATTAACTTGTGTTGTTAAGCAAGAGCAAGTACTAATGATAAAAACAATTGCCGAAGAGATTGATCCCAAAGCCTTTGTGTTTGTTATTGATGCAAGGGAGGTTGTTGGAGAGGGCTTCCATGGTGGCAGTGATTTTTGATATTTTAATCTTTAGATGTTAGACTAGACATTATAAATGTAAAATTCATAATTCTTAAAAGGTGATTAGAATGATAATAAAAAGTGATTTGGAAGCCTGTCGAAAAGAAATTGAGACTTGTGTAGGACACAAAGTTCGCCTCACAACAAATGGCGGTAGACGCAGGACCGTTGTTAGAGAGGGAATTCTTGAGAATTGCTACCCGAATGTTTTTATGGTCAGATGTATTCAGCGCAAGACACATGGCGATTTGGCTTCTCCACGCAAGACGGAAATGGTTTCATTTAGCTATATTGATGTAGTTACTAGAACTGTGGAGATTCAAGTTGGTCCTAAGGTAGAATTTAATAATGAAATTAATTCTAATTCAGATGACATTAAGAATATAGAAAATAGTGAAAGTAATATCGCTACATCTACTGATGAGCTTAATGGTGATGTGAATAATATTGTTGATGTTGATGAATAGAGAATGTGATGTCAATATGGCTTTTATTTATAGTACATAGAATGCTTTTGTGCTACATGTCATATAGAGGAACAATATGTTATTTGATTATCTTGAGGCACCAGCAAAGATTAATCTACAATTATCGATTTTGAATAAGAGAGAAGATAATTATCATGATTTACTTACTCTTATGGAGAAGATTGACCTTCATGATAGTCTTTATATTCGGGTATTAGATAAGAGAGAGTTAATTAACTATAAGAAATTAGAACGAGATAAATATACTGCGTTGAATCAGTTAGAGGATAGACGGATAGCATATAGTCCGACTGAAATTACAAATAGGATTAAAGGGGTCTTTTCTGAACTGAATTTAAATTGCGAACCGGGTCTTCTCTTGAAATTGCACTATAGTGAGATAGGGGCAAAGTATAAATATCCTGATAATGACGTCGTATATGAAGATTTAAACCTTACTCCAATAGTTTCTGAGAATTTAGTAAATGATGAAATGTCTAAAGATGATAGACTAATTAATGTCAATATAAAGATTATTTCATGGGTCACTAAGTTAGAAGCTAGACAAAATATACTAATGAAAGTTATTTCTAAATATTTTTCTAAGATGCCGAGTCGTATTTGGAAAAAATATAATATTGCTCAGATTGATATTTATTTGCTGAAGAAAATTCCATTTATGTCTGGACTTGGTGGTGGTTCATCAGATGCGGCCGCTTTGCTTAAATACCTTGACAAAACCTATCCTTATTTAAATAGGGAAGATTTGATGAGTATGGCAAGCTCCATCGGAGCTGATGTGCCATTTTTTATACATAAAGGGACAGGAATTTGCCGAGGAATTGGAGATGATATAAGTAAATTTCCTTCCTTAGCTGGTCTGCCTTGTCTGATTATGAAACCTAAAGTATCTGTTAGTACCGCGAAGGCTTTTTTTGACTATGATAGATTTTGGATGGAGATGAGTATAGAGAATAGAGAGTTGCTTAGTGCCGAAAAAGTTATAGCTGCAAATAAATTTTATGAGATTATTAAGAGATATCATTCTATTACTCATTCAAAGTTTTCCAGTGATACTAAAGAAGAAATTAAGCAAATTTCAAGGAAGTTATTTATCAATGGCAAAAATGATTTTTATCCTCTTCTATTGAAACAAAATATGGACTTTTCTGCTTATTATGACAGTTTAAAAGAGTCTTCGTGTATTTATGCGAATTTAAGCGGAAGCGGAAGTGCTTTTTTTGCACTATATATTAATAAAAGTGATGCTGATAGAGCTTTTGATAGACTTATGATGTCTGATATGCGAAATAATATAGAATTTTTACTCTCATGTAAGACTGCTAGTTTTTAGTATCTTGACTTTATTTTAAATGATGAATATAATTTCTATGTTTGCTTGTAATATCCGGAGGTAAGAATGAGTAAGATGACATTTCAGCCTAAGAAACGTCAGCGCAGCCGTGAGCATGGTTTCCGTAAGAGAATGAGAACCTCATCTGGTCGTAAGTTGCTGGCCCGTCGTCGTAAGAAGGGACGCAAAATTCTTAGTGCTTAGTAAGTGAAGGGGCCGTAATAAATACGGTCCTTTTTTATTATAATTTATCGATTTTGTAGGTTGGGATTATTTTGAACAGGCTAAAAGATCAAAGAGCTTTTAATAGAGTTTTTCAGAAAGGTAAGCAAAAAAAAGCCGCTGGTATATCAATTAGGTATTTTAAGCGTAAAGATTGTGGAAAAAATCGTGTTGGGGTTGCGGTTAGTAGGACTGTTCCCAATGCTGTGATACGCAATTATGCTAAAAGAATCATGAGAGAACTTTATTATACTTTTGAGTCAAGGACAAAGCCTGGATATGATATAGTTCTACTTTGTTTGAGACCACAGAAAAAGATGAATTTTGCTAGAATGAAAGAAACCTACGAGACTTTGCTTAAAGATGCAGATATATTTATAAGCTAAAGTAGAAATATCTTCGCTTGTTTTATATAGTTACGAGATGAGAATATAATATGAAAAATATATGTATTTCCTTAATTAAATACTATAGAAAATATTTGTCACCGATGCTCGGTTTTTCTAAGTGTAGATTTGAGCCTACTTGTTCTGAATATATGATTCAAGCCATAGAAAAATATGGAGTTTTTCGGGGATTGTTTAAGGGTTTCTTGCGTATATTGAGATGTAATCCATGCTGCAAGGGTGGATATGATCCATTAAAATAAAAATAGAAAAAGTTTTGTCAAAATTGTTTTTTTTTCGTATTATATAGCTTGTGCGACTTTCTTGTATTTTCGCTAACTTTATATGCGTTAAATGCAATTTTGGTGATTTCTAATATAAATATAGAGGAATGTTTATGAATGTAGTTATTACTGCAAGTATGTTGGGACCGCTTTATGAGCTTTTTGGGTGGCTAATTGCCCAGTTCTATCATTTGCTTGGAAATTATGGCTTGGCTATTGTTTTCTTTACATTAATTGTTAGAGGTGCTTTTATTCCTCTCAGTGTTAAGTCTAGTAAGTCTATGCTTGCTACTCAAGCTCTTCAACCTAGGTTGGCTGAGTTACAGAGAATTTATGGTAAGGATAGAGAAAAGTACGCCCAAGCACAGATGGCTCTTTATAAAGAAAATGGAGTGTCAATGGCTGGAGGTTGTTTGCCATCTCTGATACAGTTAGTTCTAATTTGGCCAATGTATAGAGTCATTTCTTGTCCTCTAACTTATATTATGGGTGTTCCTACTGAAAATCTACAAAAAATAGTTGAAAATTTACAATCAAAAGGGTTGATAGGAAATATAGCTCCAGTTGAAGTGAGTAATATTCCAGTTTTACAGGCTTTGCATGCCAATCCGTCAGTTCTGGCTGAGTCTATAAACCAAGGACTGATTAGGGCTACTGACATGATGGACCTTAATTTTCTTGGTTTGAATTTGGGTCTTATACCCACAATTAATGTTGGGCAACTTTTTGGGGCTGAAATGCATATATGGTTGCCACTCTTAATTATTCCAATTCTCACGGCAGTTACTGCGTATATTCCCCAGTGGCTTGCAGAGAAAACTAATCCTGTAATGATGTTAAATAAGAAGAAAAAAGAACTTGCTAAGAATAATCCAGCGAGACAGGCTCAGAGCGATAACAATTCTCAAATGGAATCTATGAATAGAATGATGAAGTGGATGCCTCTCTTGTCAATTGTTTTTGCATTTACTATGCCTGCTGGTATGGGGCTTTATATTATTGTCGGTTCGCTTGCATTTATTTTTAGTAGTATAATTTCTTATTATCTTTATAACAAACCGTTTGCTGATCTTCTTGTCGCTTATGAAAGTGGAGCAATAAGTGAGGAAGAGCTAGAAAAAATTAATGGTAAAATGAGTCCTAGACAGTTGGCTAAAATTGAAAAGTCTAAGAAGAGAACTGAGAAATTGAGACAGCTTCAGGAGCAGATGAAAGAGCAGAATACTAAGAGATAGTATCTATTTTAAGGTGACTTAATATCACGTAGTTTAACTATATGAACTTATGATTTGAATCTTTCTATGAAATAATATTTTTCAAAAATCATTTTTATAGATAAATGAAAGTATATGTATTAATTGGTATTTAATTCAGTCGAGGTGTATATATGCAAAGTATTGAAGTTAAAGGTAAGACCGTTGCTGATGCTATTCGTAAAGGTTTAGAACAACTTAATTTGAACGAAGAACAAGTTAGCACTGAAGTTATTGATGAAGGTGATGAAGGTGGTTTCTTAGGAATAGGGAGAAGAGCGGCTGTCGTAAGATTGGTAGTAAAAGAAAATCTTAATAATTCGACAGAAATTAAGTCGAAATTAGAAGAAGATAGCTCTGTACAGGATATTAACGACTCATATAAATTTGAACAAGATTCTTTAAAAGGTGAAAAGGAAGATAAACTTGACGAATCTAATGATGAAGAGGCTATGACGGTTGCTAGTGACTTTATTAGAAGCATTCTAGATCTTCTGCATAGTGAGGCTGAAATTAGTTCAAAAATTGAGGGAAACTATATCAAGATAGCAATTTCAGGGAATGATTGCGGAATATTGATTGGGAGACATGGTGAAACTTTACAGGCTATGCAATATTTGGCTTCGCTTGCAATGATCAAAAAGGTTGAAACCAAGAAAAGATTACAACTTGATATTGGTGATTATCACAAGAAACGCCGTGCTGCGCTAGTTACACTGGCGAAGAGAACAGCTGATAGAGCTTTGAAAACTGGCAATGCATTTGAATTGAGTCCTATGAAATCGTCCGAGAGACGTATTGTTCATGAGGCCTTGCAGGGATACAAGGGGATCGTAACTTATAGTGAGGGTGACGAACCCAGAAGATATGTTGTAATTGATCTTACAGATGAATATTTTAATGGAAACAACGAAGCTTAGTATATTTATTTGTTGAAGTTGAGTTGAATTAAAAATATAACTTATGTTAATAAATATAATTTGTATCTGACTTATAATACTGCAGCCGAATATTTTATTTGACTGCGGTTTTATTTTGTCGAAGAGGTAAAATTTGAGTGGCGGCAGCTTTTAGATAATGTTGGTGATAGTTTTTAGATAAAACTTGGGATGTAATAATATGATGATGGAAAATAGTGAAATAATTGCAGCCTTTTGTACTGCCCTTGCTAAGTCAGCAATATCGGTTATGAGAATCTCTGGAGATGGAGCGGGTAAGTTCGCAGATAAGTTTTTTTACTTTTATAAGGACCTTGATTCTATGGAGCAGAATAGCAGAGGAGAATCTTGTAATGGTAAGAAGCTTCCTAACAAACGCAGTTTAGTGGAACATATGAAAGGATATAGGGCTGCATATGGATACATATTAGATCCGAGCACAGGAGAGAAGATTGACGATGCCGTGCTGACTAGATTTGTAAAGCCACACTCATATACTGGCGAAGAAATGGTTGAGATATCAATTCACGGTTCTATTGCTAGTCAGAGAGCTCTTATGGAACTTGTTCTTAAACTTGGGGCTAGGGCGGCTACAGCAGGTGAATTTACAAGAAGAGCTTTTTTAAATGGGAAGATGGATCTTTTGCAGGCCGAAGCAGTACTAGAGTTGATCAATTCAGAAGGACAGAAGTCGAGAGAGGCGGCGCTTGATCGTTTGGATGGTAAACTTAGTGAGCGTTTCATTGAACTTAGGAATAAACTCTATTTTATATTGAGTGAATTGGAAGTATCTATAGCATATCCAGAGTATGAAGAAAATGATGTTGATGTGGATCTCTTGAGAATATCACTAGAAGATATTCGCAATTCATTCTATAAGTTAGCTAGTGGATATAGACAATCTAGATTAATTGATGAAGGAATTAAAGTTGCAATATTAGGGGCGCCAAATGCTGGAAAATCAAGTTTACTTAATGCGCTACTGGGATATGATAGGGCGATCGTCAGTAATATAGCCGGAACGACTAGAGATACAGTTGAGAGTAAAATTGAGATTGACGGAATAATTCTAAATATGATCGATACTGCTGGTTTGAGACAAAGTGATGATTATGTCGAGAAGATTGGTATAGAGCGAAGCATAAAGGCGGCAAAAGAAGCCGATCTTATACTTTGGCTTATAGAGGCGACTAAAGATAAAGATACACTCAAAGATGAACTTAAACAAATTGAAGAATATAGAAATGAAATTACGGGAGATATTTACTTTTTTATATCAAAAACAGATCTAGATATTAAGAATAATTTAGGGCAACAAGTATATTCTCACTGTAAGGAGATTTATGGTAAAGACAAAGTCATAAGTTTTTCCAATATTGAAGAAGCGGGAGTGGATAGGGTTTTAGAATTCTTGCGTAATTATTGTCAAAATCTTAGTAACGAAGCTAGACAGAGCAGTCTTATTTCAAATCAGAGACAATATCAGATACTTGTTAATATAAATAATATGTTAGATAAATTAATAGAAGATGTGATACTTCTTCCATTAGATATAAGTAGTCAAGCGATAAAATTTGTCGTTGAAGAACTAGCAAGATTGACAGGCGAAGAAGTTTCTGAGACTCTTCTCGACGAGATCTTTTCAAATTTTTGTGTTGGTAAATAATGTGATCAAATATTACATATCAATGCACACACTTTTGGACAAAAGCACTCCCGTGTATAAATATAGCGAGGTTAAATATGTTTGATGAGTTACTCAAGTTATCATCTAAATTATCAGATGACTTTAAAAATAAAAAATTATATCTGGCAGATGAATATGATATTGCAGTAATTGGTGCAGGTCACGCTGGAATTGAGGCGGCTATGGCGGCAGCTAAATTAGGATTAAATTGTATTCTATTTAGTATGAGTCTTGATGCTGTAGCCAATCTCCCATGTAATCCTAATATAGGTGGTACTGCCAAGGGACAGCTAGCAAGAGAAGTTGACGCTTTGGGAGGTGTGATGGCAGAGATCGCCGATGAGGCTACAATTCAATTTAGGATGCTTAATGCATCTAGGGGTCCAGCTGTACATTCACCTAGAGCACAGGTTGACAGAGATATATACAAACATAAAATGAAGTCTTTAATTGAGCAACAGGAAGGCCTTTTGCTCCGACAAGCAGAGATTTGTAATATTTATTATTCAGATGAAGATAAGTCAGTAATTGGCGTGAGTAGTAGAACTCAGGCTTTTTATCCATGCAAGGCAGTCGTAGTGGCGGGTGGAACTTATTTAAAAAGCAGAGTAATAATAGGAGAGGTAGCATATCCTTCTGGACCAGATAATCTTTTTCCTGCTTCTGAGCTATCTGCATCTATTGAAGAGAGTGGACATAAATTAAGAAGATACAAAACAGGGACCCCTGTTAGGGTCAAAGCTAAGAGCATAGATTTCTCAAAACTTGAAATTCAAGACGGCGATAAAGGTGAACACTTTTTATCATATAAACACGAGTATGGCATAGACCGTCCAGAAAGCTTACCTCAGCTTCCTTGTTACGTCACTTATACTAATGAAGATACAGAGCGAATTATACGTGAGAATCTTGATAGATCTCCTCTCTTTAGTGGAATGATAAAAGCCACAGGAACAAGATATTGCCCATCAATTGAAGATAAGATAGTCAAATTCCCAGACAAAGAGAGACATCAGATATTCGTTGAACCTATAGGCTTAGACTGTGGAGAAATATATTTATCTGGACTTTCTAGTAGTATGCCAGAAGAAGTGCAAATCCAATTTTTAAAAACACTGCCAGGTTTTGAGAATGCTGAAATACATAGAATAGGATATGCAATTGAATATGATTGCATAGATGCACAAGAGCTTGAATTAACACTCGAATCAAAATTTGCCCAAGGCTTGTTTTTTGCAGGACAGGTCAATGGAACATCAGGATATGAAGAGGCAGCTGCACAGGGCTTGATTGCAGGAATCAATGCGGCGAGAAAGGTGCAAGGCAAAGAACAGTTGATTCTCGGTAGAGCTGATGCTTATATAGGGGTGATGATTGATGATCTCGTAACAAAAGGAAGTCAAGAGCCATATCGTATGATGACAGCAAGAGCAGAATATAGATTGGTCTTAAGACAGGATAATGCGGATGAGAGATTAACTGAAATTGCCCATGAATTTGGTTTGATTGATGATGAAAGATATTTAGCTTTTAAATATAAAATGGACAAAATAAATGAAGAAATCCAGAGACTTAGCAGAGAAAAGGTCAAGCCTTCGGATACAATTAATAAGTTTCTTCAAGATAGATCATCTGCACCATTAAAAGAGGTTAGTCATTTATCTGAACTTATGCGCAGGCCAAATATAGATTATCGTTCGTTGAAAGAGTTCGATTCATCAAGAGAAGTATTGCCTGATTATATTATTGATGGGGTCGATATAAGACTTAAATATGAGGGCTATATTGGACTTGAGTTAGAACGTATTGAACGATATAAGAAGCTGGAGAACAAATTATTACCGGCTGATTTTGATTATTTAAATATGGATGGTTTAAGACTTGAAGCCAGACAAATTTTAGATAGAGTTAGGCCTTTAAATATTGGTCAGGCGGGACGAATAACTGGGGTGACCCCGGCTGATATATCAGTATTACTTATTAAACTTGAAATATACAATAGAAGTAGAAAGAATGAAGATTAAGTGAAAAAAGTATTAGATGAGGAAGCCTTTGGTAATAATTTAAGACGATTACGTGAGAGAATAGCTGAGAATACTTTCTTGAATGAGGAACAGGCTGAAAAAATATATCAATATTTTAAGATGTTACTTGAAAAGAATAATGTTATGAATCTAACAGCTATCGTCGAAGCTGACGAAGTATATGTTAAGCATTTAGAAGATAGTATGTCTGTCATTCCTATTTTACTTAATTCCGATAATTTTCAAGAATGTAAAAATAGTTATGGAAAAGGATTGAAAATATTAGATTTGGGCACAGGCGCTGGTCTGCCAGGGATAATTTTAGCGATACTTCTACCTCAAGCAGAATTTATTTTAGCCGATGCTTTGTCAAAAAGAATAAAGTTTTTAGCTGAGGTCTGTGCCGAATTAGAACTTAAAAATGTTGAACTTATTCATTCTAGAGCTGAAGATATGGCCAGAGATTCTATCTATCGTGATAATATCGATATCGTGATATCTAGAGCTGTAGCTTCTATGCCTACACTGATAGAGTATTGTCTTCCATTGTTAAAGGTTGGTGCTAAGTTAATAGCTATGAAAAGTAAAAGTGGTGAACTTGATTTCGCCCAAAATGCTCTAAAGGAACTCAAAGGATCGCCATTTAGAACAATAGAACTTAAGTTGACTGATGGATCGGAAAGATGTATTTATCTCATTAAAAAGAATACAAAAACTAGTAATAAGTTTCCACGTAAAAATGGTCAGGCAAAAAACAATCCCCTTTAGTTTGCAAATGACAGGAGAAAGTATTGATTATGAAGAGAAAAAAAGTGTTTGAGCTAATTCAAGAACAAAGTAAGTACTCATCAATTACGATGGGACATCAAGTTTACTTATGGCTCATCTCAATAATTATATTTTCTTTATTGCTTTTTATCCCTATTAGCACATATATTTCAACTTTTATTTTTCTTCTGATTATAATTTTTGAAAAAAGCAGCCGCCTAATTTTTTTCAATTGTTCATATGCGCTATTTATATCTTGGATATGTTCTGTAACTCGCCTTATTAGCACTTTTATTGTAAATATAGTTATGATTCGCGCTCGAAGGAGTTTGAGCGGAGATGCAATTATTATAGCTACTGAATTTGCTGATAAGATAGGACAAGTTTTTTTCATCGTAAATATAATATTAATTACGTATTTAATAATTACTTTGTATTTTGCTTTTTTAAATAGACGTTTTAAAATATCATTTATTGAAGATCTAAGTGAGCGATTTCTTACTGCACTAGGCAAAATCTAAAAAATAATAAAATAGAATATAGGCAAAGTGTGTAAAGGGAAATCTTGTGATATAATTGCCGTTCGTAGATTATTGAATTAAGAGTATAGGCTCTCTTAGTTAAATGGATATAACAAGCCCCTCCTAAGGGCTAGTTGAGGGTTCGATTCCCCCAGGGAGCAAAATGAGCAGGATGAGAATCTCCTGCTTATTTTATTGTCATATATTTTGCTTAGTGCCAATACGATTTATGCTTGATTTGAAATACTGCTGCGTGTATAATTTTCTAAGTTAGTTGACGATATAAATGGGCCCATAGCTCAGCTGGGAGAGCGCTGCGTTCGCAATGCAGAGGTCGAGAGTTCAATCCTCTTTGGGTCCAGATTAGGACGAATTTTAATTCGTCCTTTTTTTGTGCAAGTTTTAAATTTTGTTATCACTATTATGTTATAAGTCGGATATGATATTAGTATAAGCTTGAGGAGGTAAAGTATGGCTAAGAAAAAGTATGATTATTTGATAGTTGGAGCCGGTCTATTTGGAGCGTGTTTTGCAAGAGAGATGACAGATTATGGAAAGACATGCTTAGTAATAGAGAAAGAAAATCATATTGCTGGACACTGTCATACCGAGAAAGTAGAAGATATAGATGTTCATATATATGGTGCCCATATTTTTCATACATATAGTAAGGCTGTATGGGACTATGTTAATCGTTTTGCGGAATTTAATCGTTTTACAAATTCTCCACTAGCTAATTATAAAGGTGAAATGTACAACATGCCTTTTAATATGAATACTTTTTATTCATTATGGGGCACTAGAACTCCACTTGAAGCAAGAGAGATGATTGATAAACAGCGAGCTGAAATACGAGGTGAAGCTGAAAATC
The DNA here is from genome assembly GCA_023420115.1 of Bacillota bacterium. Taxonomy (GTDB): domain Bacteria; phylum Bacillota; class Clostridia; order Saccharofermentanales; family Fastidiosipilaceae; genus JAEZWR01. The sequence continues at coordinate 133,277 of JAEZWR010000048.1, forward strand.
TTGAACAGCAGGCAATTAAGTTAGTCGGTCGTGATATATTTGAAAAATTGATAAAGGGATATACTGAGAAACAATGGGGAAGATCTTGCAAGGAACTTCCGGCCTTTATTATTAAGAGATTACCTGTCAGGTTTACCTATGATAACAATTATTTTAACGATCCTTATCAAGGTATACCTGTCGATGGATATGATGCGATGGTAAAGAACATTCTCGATGGCATTGAAGTGAGACTGGGTACAGATTATTTTGAGAATAAGGATGAATTTAATTCCTTGGCTGATAAAATTGTATATACAGGACCTATTGATGCATATTTTGACTTTTGTTTTGGGCCACTAGAGTGGCGCTCACTTGAATTTGAAACAGAAGTTTTGAATATAGAAAACTATCAAGGTGTAGCGGTTGTAAATTATACGGATAGAGAAACTCCATATACAAGAATTATTGAGCATAAACATTTTAATTTTGGAGATCAAGAGAAGACTGTAATAACCAAGGAATATCCAAAAGATTGGACGCTTGGAATGGAGCCTTATTATCCTGTAAATGATGATAAGAATGCAGCATTATTCTCAAAATATCAGGAATTGTCCAACAAAGAAAATAAAGTTATCTTTGGAGGAAGATTAGCTGAATATAGATATTACAATATGGATCAGGTGATTGCCTCGGCTTTGGATATGGCAGCAAGGGAAAAGGATAGGATAGAAGAATAAAGTAAATTGTGTTTATGATATTTATCAATAAGATATACTGGGTTGATTAATAGTAATTGATAAGTAGGAGGTCATTGATATGAAGGATTTGTTGATTTTAGCTAATAAATCAAGTGAAGAATTGGAAGTTCTTACAGTATTAGACTTTGCTAGACGTGCGGGGTTAATTGTCGATTTATGTTCAGTAACAGACGAAGGTTTTTTTGTATCAAGTCACGAGGTGAAAATACTTTGCGATATAAATCTTTCAGATGTTAATGCCAATGATTATCGCGCTATTTATTTGCCAGGGGGACTTCCTGGTGCAGAATTTAATGCCTCCGATTCAAGAGTAATAGAGCTTGTGCAAAAATTTTATCATGAAGATAAGTTCATTTTTTCAATTTGTGCAGGCCCACTTGTACTTTGTAGTTCTGGAATAAGCTCCAAATTAAGAGGCACATGTTATCCAGGATTTGAGAACAAAGTTTCGTACAAAGAATTTAGCAAAGAACTATTTGTAGAGGATGGAAGAGTTGTTACAAGTAGAGGACCAGCTACTACTGGACTTTTGGCACTTAAAGTGATTTCTGTTCTAAAAAGTAAAGAAGAAGCGAAGAAAATTGCCGATCAAACTCTTTGGACAGATCTATCTTTAAATATCGATATTTTTAATTCTATTTTTAGAGATTAGTAAGCTAGGATCAGCTTAATTTATTTCAAATGGATAATTAATTTTATTTTTTTAGATTTGTTGTGGTGGATAGATAAATGCTAGTTAATAAGAGTTTAACAGTATCCTGTTTTGATATGATAGGTCCGGCGATGATTGGTCCATCAAGTTCTCATACAGCTGGAGCATGTAGAATTGGTAATTGGGCGCGAAAAATAAGTGGTTCTGATACAGTAAAAGTAAAATTTATTCTTTATGGCTCTTTTGCCAATACTTGGCGTGGACATGGTACTGATAGGGCTCTTTTGGCTGGAGTAATGGGAATAGATGTATCCGATCCAAGAATAAGAGATGCTTATGTCATTGCTGATAATAAGGGGATTGAATATTCTTTTATCGAAGATAAAAATACAATTACAGATCATCCAAATACTGTGAGAATTGAATTGGAGTCTGACAATGGCAATTGTGTTTCTGTTGTCGGGGAGTCCATAGGTGGAGGAAGAGCAAAAATTATACAAATAGATGGGATATCTGTTAAATTTAATGGCAGACTCAATTCTATGCTGGTTTATCAAAAGGATAAACCAGGATTATTGGCTCATATCGCTAATTGCTGTGCAAAAAGAAAGATAAATATCGCTTTTCTTAATCTTTTTAGAAGTGAAACAACGGATGATGCTTTTACTTTAGTTGAGGCTGATAATTGCATACCAAATGATTTAATTATGGAAATAAAGTCACATCCTCTTGTTTCTCAGGTTATGATTCTTGAAAATAATATTATTGATAAAAATAAAAATGAAGAATGTAATGACAAAACTTCTCAAGATAAATTAGATAGAAGTAAATCTTATATATTTTCTTCTGCCAAAGAATTGATGGATATATGCAAAGACGAGAATATTTCTGTGGCTGAACTTATGATAAGAAGAGAGATAGAGCTTAGTGATAAGTCTAGGGATGAGATAATTTCTTCTATGGAATATATGTGGAATGTAATGAAGTCTTCCATTACAGAGGCACTCAATAACAAGAGAATTTCAATTGGTAAGTTGATAGGCGGAGAAGGTAAGAAGGTTATAGATAGCTTGGAAAAAGAGAATATATATTTAGGTGTTGGTTCAAAGGCTATTTCTTATGCCCTAGCTGTGCTTGAACAAAATGCTTCTATGGGGCTGATTGTTGCAGCACCGACAGCAGGAGCTTCTGGTGTATTACCTGCGTGTCTCAAGTCCACTCAAGAAGAATTTGACTATACAGATGAGCAAATTGTTGAATCACTTTTTGTTGCAGCTGCAGTTGCTTTTTTGATTCAACTCGGATTTTCTCTTTCGGGAGCTGAGGGAGGATGCCAGGCAGAGGTCGGTTCAGCTTCAGCTATGGCGTCAGCAGCTTTAACTTATTTAGCAGGTGGAACAACAAAAATGCAATTTGATTCCGCTTCGATAAGCTTGATGAATCTTTTAGGTTTAGTGTGTGACCCAGTTGCTGGTCTTGTTGAGCTTCCCTGTCAGCTTCGTAATGCCAACGGATCGATTACAGCTATGAATTCTGTGCAACTGGTTATGGCTGGAATAGAATCATTAATCCCTTTTGATGAGATGGTCGAAGTGTGTAATAAAGTTGGTAATTCTCTCCCAGCTAGTTTGAGAGAGACTGCAATGGGAGGGGTGGCTGCGTCACCTACGGCTTGTAGTTGTGCAGCCTGTATTTTTTCTTGAGAATAATAAGAGATGTTTTATTATTTAAAATATTATTTAAATTTCTTATTAGCACTTGAAATGAGCACTATAATTGATATTATATTAAGAAAAGATTACAAGTGTCACAATTCTGTAATGTTTATCTCTTTGCAGTAAGAAGCGTAAAGTTTTTTACTATGTGACCTTAGATAATGGCTTATAATTTATTGAACATAGTTCAGTGTTAACTTGTATATTAGGAGGCAACAATGTCAAAACTAACTCGTTTGGCTACAACAATAACTGGTCTTTACCCAGAATTAGGAAGATCGGCTGATTCTTATTATCTTGATGGAAGAACTCGCAGGTTGAATGAACGTTCAACTGATGTAACTCTTGATAGAGAAGATAGGGGCTTCTTTTTATCAATTTATTCTTCCACAAGCGTTGATGAAAATGATAGAAATGAGACTCTCAAAAGAAATTCTTTAGATCGTGTAATGAACGATATGAAGAATAATCCAGATAAGGATATAGATGAAGAAATAAATGAATTGGCGGATGCTGCAGTAAATGTTGCTGGTCGTTTGACTTTAGATGAGGATGAGAGTAAACAGCCATATTTTGCTGGTTTAATGGTAAAAAATGCGGAAATTGCTGCTGTTACTTTAGGTAGAGGTTGTGCCTTTTTATATAGACAAGATATTTTATATCCATTAACTGATGTCGAATTAGCACTGGAGCCAATTGATACTGCTGGTAATGAAGTTCCTAATTTCAATATATATAAGGCCGGTAGTGCGGCTACTATCCGTTATTCAAATATCGCCCAGCTTCAAGCAGACGACTGTATTATTTTGTGTAATAAAGAAGTTCTCCAATGTATAGGTCAAAAAGAAATGCTCAAGTTGCTTTTTGATGCCGAGGATGCGAGTGATGCTGCTAGCAGAGTAAAGGACATTTGTTCTAGCAGAATGCCCGAGAGAAATATACAGTTTATGATAGGCTTCGTAGAAGATATTTTAGCTAAGGATAAGATGCATAAGTCCGTTATGAAACCTGGGTATGAGCCTGCAGTTAAAGATACAACAGGTGCAGTTCCTGTGGTGTCACAGCATACAGGTATGCATAAAAGTGTCGAATATGGTAATGATGGAGCTCGTTCATTCTCTGATGATCTTGAGGAGAGACGCAGTGGAAAGAATGCCCTTATTGCAGTTCTTTCTTTAATCTTATTACTTCTTGCTCTTTACTTTGTAGGGAAATATTTTGGACTTACTGACAGGGTGATGGATTCATTGTTCCCAACAACTACAACAACTACTTTGGCTCCAACAACTACTCCACCGCCAACAACAACTCCTCCTACCACTACGACTACAACCACTACGACTACAGAGCCTACAACTACGGCTCCAGTCGAGAAGAAATACACAATTAAAGAGGGAGATCTCCTATACTTAATAATTGAGGAACAATACGCAGAATATAATTTGACTGCTGCACAAAAAGAAGCGATGATGCAAGAAGTTATTAAGGCAAACCCTGAGGTGTTCAAGGGAGAAGATGGTAGTCAATATGAGGCTGGCTCAGAAATCGTCTTACCAGTTCCGAATTTTTAATATATATTTTAGGTATCGAATAATTATTATATGAGTTAAATGTACATGAATGACACCATAGATTGTCTTTGAATTTAGGCTTAATCTATGGTGTTATCTATGTTAAAATGAAGCTTACGTATATAGATATAAAGTGCAAATAGGAGTTTTATTTTATGCAAGCATTAGGTCTTAATGAGATTAGAGAGAAATATCTTGTTTTTTTTGAAAAAAAAGGTCATTTACGTCTACCTAGTTTTAGTTTGGTGCCACAAAATGACCCTTCTATATTATTAATTAATGCAGGAATGACTCCTATGAAGCCTTATTTTACAGGACAGGAAATTCCACCATCTAAAAGAGTAACGACATGTCAAAAGTGTATTCGAACTCCAGATATAGATAGAGTTGGCTTAACAAGTAGACATGGTACTTTTTTTGAGATGCTAGGTAATTTTTCTTTTGGAGACTATTTCAAGGAAGAAATTATTCCATGGTCATGGGAATTTCTTACAGAAGAACTTCAAATACCTGAAGAAAGATTATCTGTATCAGTATATTTTGAAGATGATGAAGCTTATGATATTTGGCACAATAAGGTAGGTCTTCCAGAAAATAAAATTTTCCGTATGGGAAAAGAAGATAATTTTTGGGAACATGGTGTTGGACCTTGTGGACCTTGTTCTGAAATATATTACGATAGAGGTGTTCAATATTCTTGTGGTAAAGAAGATTGTAGCCCCGGTTGTGACTGTGACCGTTTCGTCGAGATATGGAACCTTGTTTTTAGTCAGTTCGATAGACAAGAAGATGGTTCATACCTTCCATTAAAACAAAAAAATATTGATACTGGTGGTGGCCTTGAGCGTTTCGCTTGTATGATGCAAGGTGTTGATAATTTGTTTGAGGTCGATACTGTTCGTTCAACACTGAACAAGGTTTGTGAAATATCATCTAAGACATATAAACAGAATGAGAAAGATGATATCGCAATTAGAGTGGTGACGGACCATATTAGGTCCACCGTAATGATGATTGGTGATGGAATCACCCCGTCCAATACAGGAAGAGGTTATGTCTTGAGACGATTATTAAGACGGGCATCTCGTTATGGTAGATTACTTGGTATCAAAGGTCTTTTCTTATCTGAGTTAGCAGAAGATGTTATAGCAAATTACAAGAATGCTTACCCTGAACTTGAAGAAAATAGGGATTTCATATTGACAGTTATTGTTAAAGAGGAAGAGCGCTTCGATAGAACTGTCAATCAGGGAATGAGCATGCTAGAGAAAGAAATAGAGAATACTCTAGCTTCTAATAAGTCATATTTACCTAGCGAGACCGTGTTCCTTTTGCACGATACCTATGGTTTCCCACTTGATTTGACAAGAGAGATTGCAAAGGAATCAGGTTTAGATATAAATGAAGATGACTTTTATGCATTAATGAAGGTCCAAAGAAGTAGAGCTCGCGAGGCACTACTAGCTAAAGGTGAGTCGGCGTGGGCTACACTTTCTCTTCCTTCAGAAATCAAAGATATCGAAAGAACTAACTTTGTTGGGTATAACAATCTTGAGGCAGATTGTAGCTTGAAATACATTTTGGCTTATGATGACGAGAACAAAGAATTCTCCATCTTGCACGAAGCTTCTTCAGATGAGCACAAGGAACTTATATTGATTTTCGACAAGACCCCATTTTATGCTGAGGGGGGCGGTCAAATAGCTGATCAAGGTTATATTGACATTGGAAATGGGCTATCGGCTTCAGTTGTTAATGTCAGTAAACCGGATGATAAAATTTTTCTTCATAGAATAATTCTCGATGAAGGCGAAATTAGAGTTGGCGAAATATATCACTTAGTTGTCGATAAAGATAGAAGAAAGAAAATTGCAATAAATCACTCTTGCACCCATCTGCTTCATTATGCACTGAGAACCGAACTTGGCACGCATGTTAAGCAGGCAGGCTCTTATGTAGGACCGGATAGGTTGAGATTCGACTTTAGTCACTATGAGGCTATTTCACCTGAACAACTTAAAAATATAGAGAATAAAGTAAATAGCCTTATTCTTGATAATGAAAAGGTTATCACCGAAGTCATGTCTATGTCAGAAGCGAAAGAAACAGGTGCTATGGCTCTTTTCAATGAAAAATATGGAGATAATGTGCGTGTTGTTACGATGGGCCCATCAAAGGAACTTTGTGGCGGAACGCATCTTTCAAATACATCTGAGGCTTGTTATTTCAGAATAGTTTCTGAGCAATCAGCAGCAGCTGGAGTGAGAAGAATAGAGGCTGTAACTGCTTCTATGGCTTTTGAAATGGCGACAAAAGAAAAGGAACTCTTGGCACAAGTTGCGACTGAACTAAAAACTCAGGACAGCGATATCTTGCAGAAAATAAATCGTATGAGAGAAGATATTAAATCTGCGGAGAGAAAAATTGAAAAATTTAACTCTATCATGGCGGAAGAGGAACTAAAGACTATTCAAGATAGTATAGTGAAAATAGCTTCCTACTCATATGTAAGTGCAGAGGTCAAATCAGATACTGTTGACAATTTGAGAGATATGGCTGATCGAGTAAGGGACAAGTATAGTCCAATTTCAATTCTGCTAGTATCAACAATTAATGATAAGCTCTCTTTTGTATCAATGGTAAGTAAGGAAATTATCGAAAATAAATCGTTGTATGCTGGTGATATAGTAAAAAAAGCAGCTACTGCTGCCGGTGGCGGTGGTGGAGGTCGAAAAGATATGGCCCAAGCTGGAGCTAAAGATGTGAGTAAAATTTCTTTGGCAATAAAAGAAGCCGAAGAATATATGAGAGATAAGCTTAGTGATTAGTGAGGATATTTTATGAGCAAATATCTTAAAGATGATTGTCTTTTTTGCAAAATAATTCGCCGTGAAATTCCATCAGATATAGTATATGAAGATGAATTTGTTCTTGCAATCAGAGATATTAATCCTCTTGCAGAACAGCATTTTTTGGTTTTGCCAAAATATCATATAGAGAATTACTATGATGATTTGCTACTTCATGATAATACTGATGATTTTTTAAAAGATGTATTAGCAAATGTTCATTTGGCAATTGCCAAAATAATAAAACAAGAGAAACTTTCACAGTATGGTGTTAGAGTTGTCCAAAATAATGGGATAGAAATAGGGCAATCAGTATTTCATATTCACTGGCATATAATTGCGGGTGCGAGTGCTGACAGAAATTTAATGGAGTATTTCACAGATTTTTATCAATCTAAGGAGAGGCCTTAATGTCAGGTAATAAAACAACTGAAGAATACTATAAGATACTAGATGCTTGTGATCGTAAAAATTTTCTTGAAGAAAAATTGAGTGAGCGCAATTCGGATATTAGTTATATGGAAATGTCTATATGGACGAATGTTAATTATAGGCGCTATGAGTTTAGTCAAAAAGAGAATGAGCAAGACGAATATTTAGATAGGTATTTTGGCTTCGTTGTTGAACAGGTGTTTTATTGTGGCTATCTAGGTAAAACCGAATCTGGCAAGGATAGAATTAGAAATAAGTTACGCAATTTCTTTGATAGCGAGGAGCTTGCTGTCAGGAAATATGTTGCCTCAGATCTAGATATAAACAATAAGAACTTAGATAAGAAACAATATGAACAGGCACTATTATCTTTGAGGGCACCAATCCTTACTGTACTTAGTTTAGAATTAGTTCACGCAGCAAAAAAATACATATATATAGCAGACGAGCTTGACGAAAGAAAAGACAGGATTAAGAAATTAAATATACTTTCTAATATTTGGTTTGACTCCACTAAGGATAGCACTTGCTTATTCTATCAAATTTTATCTAATGTATGGAAAGACATTGATGATTTATCATCTGAGAATGTAAAAGAGTGGTTTTTTTAGATATTACTTTTTCTTTTAAATACATAAACAAGCTACATTATAATTTAGAAAACAGTTTGAATTTAGTTAAGTTTAGTTATATGTGATATATTTTTCTAACTCTATTGACTTTAAATAAATAAGTTGGTAGAATTTCGGCATTATGCAAAGATCACTTATGATTAATCTTGCAGCGAGAGGGGGGAGAAATGTGGCAGAGATCAAGGTTAAAGAGAATGAGACTTTAGACAGTGCATTACGACGTTTCAAACGCTCTTGTGCAAGAAGCGGTATCTTGGCAGAAGTTCGCAAACGTGAGCATTATGAGAAGCCTAGTGTTAAACGCAAGAAAAAGTCTGAGGCTGCACGTAAGCGTAAACGCTAAATCTTTACTAGCTTTTGCTAGTTTGATAATAGGAGGGGATGTACCCTCCTATTTTTTTCTTGTTTTAAAAAGATGAGTCATTCGCTTAATTACTTTTTATCTTTATGTTTAGTACGATAATTACGATAATTTTAAAATTTATGTAGAGGTATTATTTTGAATTACAATGATATATTTAAACTCTATCGTAAGTGTCAATTGTGTCCACATAATTGTGGGATAGATAGACAGAAACAACTGTCTTTTTGTTCATCTTCTTCAAGCTGTAAAATCGCAGCTGCCCTGCCACATCACTGGGAAGAACCTATAATTTGTAGCGAAAAAGGCTCAGGAACAATTTTCTTTTCGTCATGTACTTTGAAGTGCGTATATTGTCAAAATTGCCAGATATCTCATAGAAACTTAGGCTATGAAATTGAAGTGGATGAACTTTTAAATATTTACTATTCTTTGGCTGAAAAAGGTGTCTGTAATATTAATTTAGTTACTGCAGAACATTTCATCCCTCATATTGTCGCCTCTATTTCAGAAGCAAAAAAGAGAGGTTTTGATTTGCCTTTTGTATTAAATACAAGTTCATACATTAATGTCTCAAGTCTTAAGATGCTTGATGGCTTGATAGATATTTATCTTCCTGATTTGAAATTTTATTCATCTAAGTTATCTAAGAAATATTGTGGTGATGAGAAATATCCGATAGTAGCGAGATCCGCTATTCAAGAAATGTATAGACAGAGACCTAGATTAAAGTTTGCTAAAAATGGCTTGCTACAGGAGGGGTTAATCGCCAGGGTGCTTTTGTTACCCGGGCTAGTCGATGATGCAAAAATGAGCGTTTCTTATCTATATACTACCTATGGAGATTCGATTTTTATAAGTATTATGAGTCAATATACTCCACTAAGTTATTTGTGCAATGAATATCCAGAGATTAATCGTAAGGTCAGCGTGAATGAATATAATGAATTAATTGATTTTGCGATTCAAATTGGTGTTAATAGGTCTTTTATTCAGGAAATGGAAGCTGCTAGTGAAAGTTTTATCCCAAAGTTTTTTGAAGATGAAGATAGAGTAAATTTGTCGGATAAAGTCAAAAAATAACTATTATCATATGGATTTAATAGAAAATTATAAAAAGTGTTTACAAAAAGGAGCTAAGTTTGTGCCTGCGGTTACTGTGTTTACCAATTTGGTAATTATAATTTAGCAGAGAAAATAATAGATTAAATAAATATGGAAGGAATAACAGGATTCAATGAATAAGCAACCAGTTTTAGAAATAATAGATTTACATGCTAGTGTAGATGGTAAAGAAATACTCAAAGGTGTTAATCTCACTCTTAAAGGTGGCGAGATGCATGCAATTATGGGCCCAAATGGGACTGGTAAGTCTACTTTATCGATGGTCTTGATGGGTTCGCCTAATTATGAAGTAACATCGGGTAAGGCTCTTCTCAATGGGGAAGATCTTTTTGAAATGGAAGTTGATGAGAGAGCTAGGAAGGGTCTTTTTCTAGCTATGCAGTACCCTGCCGAGATTCCCGGTGTAACTAATTCGGATTTTTTACGAACTGCAATTAATGCAAAAAGGGACAAAGATGATCCCATGGGTGTCTTGCCATTCAGACAGGAATTGTCTAAGGCTTGTAAAGAACTTGAGATGAATAGCGATCTTCCAAAAAGATATTTAAACGAAGGATTCAGCGGGGGCGAGAAGAAGAGAAATGAAATTTTACAGATGAAAATGCTTAAGCCATCATTTGCTATTTTAGATGAGGTTGACTCAGGTCTTGATATCGACGCTTTGAGAATTGTCGGTGAAAATGTTTCGGCAATGGTAAAAGAGAGAAAAGAGGAAATGGGTGTGCTTCTTATAACACATTACCAAAGACTATTGGATGTCGTTCAACCTGATTTCGTTCACGTTTTAATGAATGGAAAGATAGTTAAGAGTGGTGATATGGACTTGGCTCATAAGCTTGAGACTGATGGTTATGAGTGGTTAAAGGAAGAACTCGGCATTAAGACAGTTGATGAAGATATTATTTAATTTTGAAAGTTGGAGAGGTAAATATAATGTCTAAACAATTAAATGAGCTCATTAAGTGCTACGAAGACAAAGGACAACTTTGCCTTTCTTTAAGTGCTAATGATAATCAATCCAAATTCAATCTAAATAATTTCGAAGAAATTAAGGTGAATACCTATTTGAGTGAATCAAATGTATCTCAATTAGAATTTGATAAAAAAGTGTTTGCTAATCTTGATACTAAGAATAGGCAAACTAGGGGCAAAGAATATCCTTTGTTTATAAATAAAAAGGGAAATGAAAGATTCATCAATCTAGAATTAAAATCAATAACAGATGAATTATGTACTCTTGTCTTATTTTGTCAGAGTGCAGAAAATGATTCTCTATTTGTAAATGTCAAAGTAGCAGAGAATTCTAAATGGAGATTAGTGTTTATATCTTCAGCAGAAGCAGTTTCTGCCACATATTTTAATCATAATATTAAAGATGATTCTCGTCTTGAATTTATAACTATCTCATTGAGTGAAGATTTGCTTTCAAGGTCATTTATGAGTAAGGAAGGACCAGATCCGAGCGGATATCACATTTATTCCATCGCGCAAGTAGGAAAGGATGCTTATTATCATCTTCAACAGGTATCATTAGGTGGAGTATGTGGCGGTAAATCAGTCGCTGAACTTTGCCAAGAAGGGGCAGAAGCATATTTAGATACGGCTTGTTTTGTGGAAGAAAATTGTGTTCAGTCTTATGAACTTGAAACTGTTCATCACGCTCCACATACGACATCTGACATCAATTCATATGGTGTTGTAGCAGAGAATGCACGCGGTGAGTTAATTGGAAGAGGAGATATTGATAAAGGGTCTTTTGCATCAAGTTGTCAGCAAGACTCAAGACTTTTAGCGCTCGACTCTACTAGCGAAGCTTTGTGTTATCCACTTTTGCTTATAAATGAATATGATGTTATTGCTGGACATTCCTCCGGTGTGGGACAAGTAGATGAGGACGCTGTATTCTATTTGCGTTCAAGAGGTCTTAATGAGAAAGATAGTAAGAGACTTATGATTGCTGCTTTTCTTAAGCCTAATATTGAAAAGATAATGGATGATACTGCTAGAGAATATCTAGTCGATAGGCTTGATGCTAAGGTTGTAAATAGATAAGTTCTTAATCTGGAAGGTGTAGACTATGGGAAACTGTATTTTGGCACTCGATGGTCTAAGTTTCGATCAACATAGGAGTGATTTCCCAATTTTATCTAGAGATCTTAATGGTAAAAAGTTTTGTTATTTGAATTCTGCTGCAACGAGTTTAAAACCTTTGTGTGTTATTAATTCGATGAACGATTTTTACCAGAATTGGGGCGTTAGTGCCGCTAGAGGTGCTGATCGTATTTCTTATCAAGCAAGTCAGATGTATGATGAAGCAAGGAGAAAAGTTGCTAATTTTATCGCTGCGAAATCGCCTAGATCTATAGTATTCACCCGTGGTACGACTTCGGCTATTAATATGATAGCTAGGAGCTTGGAAGAGTGTTTGATTGAACAGGGTTCAGAGATAATAGTCAGCGAGCAAGAGCATCACGCAAATTACATTCCATGGCAGCAGCTCGCAATTAGAAAAAAGGCTGTTCTTGTAATTGTTAAGTCCCAGAAAAATGGGGAAGTGGATTATGATGATCTAAAGTCTAAATTAAATGAAAGAAGTAAAATTGTTTGCTTATCGCATCAGACCAATGTAATGGGCGCCTTGAATGATGTAGGTAGACTTAGTGATATAGTTCATAGCAATTCAAAAGCCTATTTATTAATTGATGGGGCACAGGGTGCTTTGCATCAGCGGATTAATGTGAGTGAGTCCGATGTTGATTTTTATGCTTTTTCTGCTCATAAGTTATTCGGTCCCACTGGAATTGGTTGCTTCTATGCTAAAGAACATTTACTTGATAAGATGCCACCGGTTGAGATGGGCGGAGAGATGATAGAAACAGTTTCTGAGTTTGATACTACCTTTGCAGATATTCCGAGTAAATTTGAAGCTGGAACTATGATGTATGCAGAGGCTGTTGGATTCAAAACTGCACTGGATTATGTGGATAGACTTGGCTTTGAAAGAATGCAAGAAAAAATTTCTTCCATTACTGAGTACGCACTTGAACGACTTATAAAGTTGAACAATGTTGAAATATATAATCAAGAGACTGCAATTAGTTCGGGCATTATAACTTTTAATATAAAGAATACTCATCCACATGACGCTGCATCTGTTTATGACGGAGAAGGAATTGCATTGAGAGCAGGTCATCATTGTGCTCAACGTGTGATGGCATGGCTTGGTCAAAAAAGTACTTTGAGAGCAAGTTTCTCAATTTATAATACCGAAGACGATGCGGATAGATTTGTTGAATGCAGTAAAAAGGCAGGTGATTATATTGACATCTTATTCTGACCTTAGTAAAGAAGAACAAAATGAAATTTTTAAAGAGATAATAAAGGATCACTATCAATATCCTAGAAACCATGTACTATGTGACAAACCAGATTATTATCATGTGCATTTGAAGAATCCATCTTGCGGAGATGATCTTACAGTACAGGTTGCTATTGTTGACAATAAAATTACTGATATTCGTCAGAAAGGTGATGGTTGCAGTATATGTTGCGCCAGTGCTTCGATGATGAGCGAAATTTGCTGCGGTGACGATATTGCTACAGCAGAGAAGAGAATTGATGAGTTTAAGAAAATGGTTCGTGGTGAGCAATATGATATGGAGATTTTGTCTGAGGCAATATCACTTCAAGGAGTTGTAAAAGTGCCACCGAGAATCAAATGTTCGACTTTGGCATGGCTCGCATTAGAAAAGGCTTTGATGCAAGAAGAGAAAGTTTTGAGCCTAAGCACTGAAGACGGAGAAGAATTTAAATAAATTATTAGCTGCGAACTTTTGATGCTAAATATATTTATCAAACTTATAGGAGATGAAAATGGAGCAACTTGAAAATAAAAGAGAGTATTATTCTCAGGCTGAGAGACTGGCAAATAGCCAGAGTTTGGAAGAGGCTAATGCTATAAGTCAAGATTATAAATATGGATTTAGAGATGACGTCGAAGCTGTATTCAAGACAGAACGAGGTCTAAATGAAGATATAGTCAGACAGATTAGCAAGGCAAAAAATGAACCTGAGTGGATGACAGAATTTAGACTAAAGGCTTATAAGACATTTATGAGTATGCCTTTCCCTACATGGGGACCTGATCTAAGTAAGGTGGATTTTAATTCTTTTTATTATTATTTTAATCCTGCTGAGAAGAGAGGCGTTGAAACTTGGGATGATGTTCCTCAAAAAATAAAGGATACCTTCCAAAAATTAGGTATACCTGAGGCTGAACAGAAATATTTAGCTGGTGTTTCTACGCAGTATGAATCTGAGGTTGTATATAACAAAATTCACGATGAACTCAGAGAAAAAGGTGTCATTTTCCTAGATACTGATACGGGACTAAAAGAGCATCCAGAGTTATTTAAAAAATATTTTTCTAAACTTGTTCCAATTGCGGATAATAAACTCGCTGCTTTGAATTCAGCTTGTTGGTCTGGCGGATCTTTCATCTATGTTCCTAAAGGAGTTAAATTGGATCAGCCTTTACAGTCATATTTTAGAATTAACTCAGAGCAAATGGGGCAGTTTGAAAGAACTCTAATTATAGTAGATGACGATGCAGATTTGCACTATATTGAAGGTTGTACTGCTCCTAAGTATAGTACGGATGCACTTCACTCCGGTGTTATTGAAATCTTTGTCGGTAAACGTGCAAGATGCAGATATACTACGATTCAGAATTGGTCTGACAATGTTCTCAACCTTGTTACACAGCGTTCAATTGTAGATGAAGATGGTTCTATGGAATGGGTTGATGGAAATATTGGTGCAAGAACAACTATGAAGTATCCAGCTTGCTATCTTAAGGGAGAAGGCGCAAAGGGAACCGTTATTTCTGTTGCAGTTGCAGGAGAGGGCCAGACCCAAGATAATGGAGCAAGAATGATTCATATGGCTCCTAATACCTCTTCTTCAATTATTTCTAAATCTGTATCTCGTAATGGTGGTAATGCTACGTATCGTGGTACAGTTGATCATGCAAAGAATGCCCACAATTCAAAGACACATGTTGAATGTGACACTCTAATTCTTGATGAAAAGAGTAAGTCCGATACCATTCCTGCAAATAGAATACATAATGGCTCAAGTGAACTTTCACACGAGGCCACTGTATCTAAAGTATCTGAGGAGCAGCTTTTTTATCTTCAGAGTAGGGGCATATCTGAAGAAAAAGCTACAGAGATGATTATCATGGGATTTATAGAACCTTTTACAAGGGAACTTCCTATGGAGTATGCTATAGAACTCAATCAGCTTATGAAACTTGATATGAGTGCATCCCAAGGTTAATAGATATAGCTTGTTTTAATAATTGTTAAAATCTGTGACTGAATAAATTAATGATTTAGTCACAGATTTTTTTATTAGAACTTTCATTGTGTTAGGAAGATATTCAAATATAGTAATATAATATAAAGAAAAAACTGAGTTACATGAGGTGAGTTATGAGTTTTAGGGAAAGATTTGCTACGACAGCTGTAGTTCCAGTAGTTGTTTTGGATAGTGAAGATGATGCTGTGAAGTTAGCAGAGGCAATGCTCAAAGGTGGAATTGATATTGCAGAGGTCACTTTTAGAACAGCTGCAGCTGAAGCTTCTATAAGAAAAATAAGTCAAGAGCTTCCTGAAGTACTCGTAGGCGCAGGTACAGTTATAAATTTAGAACAGTGCAAAAGAGCAATTGAAGCAGGTGCAAAATTTATTGTAAGTCCGGGCGTGTCTGAGTCAGTCATTCGCTATTGCCAGGAAAGGAATGTTCCAGTTATACCTGGCTGTGTAACGCCTAGTGAAATTATGAAATGTTTGGAACTAGGAATAGATACCGTTAAATTTTTCCCAGCAGGATCCTTTGGAGGGTTAAATACTATTAAGTCTCTTTCCGCCCCTTTTCCACAGGTGAAATTTATGCCAACAGGTGGAGTTTCAGCTAGCAATTTGGCTGAGTTTCTGAAGAATAAATCAATACTAGCTTGTGGTGGAAGTTGGATATGTGCTAGCAAATTAGTCAAGGAAGGAAATTTTGAAGAAATTACAAGATTATGTCGAGAGGCTAGAGAAATAGCCGACAGTGTAAGATAGTAGTTTGTTTTAGTTATAAGTCAATCTTGATTTAATTAGAGTTATAGATAATAGAACTAAAATTTGTATTTACGAATTTTTAGAATGGAG
Organism: Bacillota bacterium; assembly: GCA_023420115.1. GTDB lineage: Bacteria > Bacillota > Clostridia > Saccharofermentanales > Fastidiosipilaceae > JAEZWR01. The sequence continues at coordinate 149,572 of JAEZWR010000048.1, forward strand.
TTACATATGAAGAGGGTTGCTGTATTAATTCTTTGTCTGTGTTTGTCATTTGCATTTTCAGCTTGTCGTTTAGGCAGAAAAAATACAGAATCTGACAGCCTGCGTCTATCGAGAAATACTAGCAGTAATCAAACTAGATCATCCAGAAGCAGACGTGTTAATGAGAGAGTAACAAGTAAAACATCCAAGCCTAGCAGAAGTGTCGAGACAACTACAACGCCGACGACGACTACTACTACAACTGTAGCAACTACAAGTACTCAGCCCAGTAGAGAACCTGTTAATTCTGATTTTAAGGCAGTGGTTCAATATGCTCTTGATGGTGGTGTAGATACAAGTAATAGCGGGGCGTTTAATGATATTCGCCTCTCAGAAGGTAGATATAGCAGTGCGGAACAAAGAGTATATTTTGATTATCAATTAGCCGCTGTAGCTCCACATAAAGAAAATCACACCTTTGATCATTGGGCATATCAGATTGCAGTCGGTAATGAAATCATTGAAAATGGAGATGTTAATGAACAGCCAAGCAAGAATATTTCTCGTTGGGTAAGTTTAGCAAATGCCCAAAAGGGAGAAGTGAGATTAATTGCTGTGGCAGTTTATAGTGAAGTGGCAACAAGCGCGCAAGAGACAAGTACAAGTACTGAAACTCAAGCGGAAACCACTACAACAACAACTACACCAAGTAGTTCTGAAACAGTTGAATATGCACCTGCAACTTTACAATATTATTTAGATGGAGCAACAGATCCAAGTAATAATAATGCTTTTGTTGATGTCAGCTTAAATGATTATCGTGTGGATAGTGAAAGTTCAAGAGTGTACTACAACTATAAACTTAGTGAAGTTGTCCCTCAAAAGGATGGCTATGAATTTGACCATTGGGCATATCAGATTGTTGTGGGAGATAGAATTATTGAAGATGCCGATTTGCATGAGGCTCCAGGAGCTGAAATAAGCCGTTGGGTGAGTATGGCTGATGCGAAGTCCAATGTGAGAATGATTGCAGTTGCAAAATTTAGAGAAGCAACTAAACCAAGCGATAGCACGACCACAGAACCGACCACAGAACCAACCACAGAACCAACCACAGAACCGACCACAGAGCCTACCACAGAGCCTACTACAGAGCCTACCACAGAGCCTACTAGTGAAACAGACATCTTAGACCAATATGAGTTAACTTTAAGATATGATTTAAATGGTGGAACTGCTCCTGCGGGTAGTGAGAATGAATTTGCCGATAAGCCAATTATGTCTAGTTCTGTAGATAAACAACTTGAGCTCGCATATTACAGATACAAGATAACAGACTATGTCCCAGTTAGAGATGGCTATAAATTTGTAGGCTGGATTTATAGAATAGATAATCTAAACGGAGATGTCTTATATCAAGATAACGAACCTGAGCACCCGGGTGATGAGGTCGTTAGAGAAATAAAAGCTAGAAGTGCAGCAAATGGCTTGGTACTTGTTAATCTCGCAGAATGGGAGCCTGATGAAGCAATAACAGATTCTCCTGTGGAGCCAAGTGATAGTAGTGAAGAAGTCACTTCTTCAGATACTGAATCACAGACGGAAACTGAGACAGAACCAAGTGACAGTACAGAAGTTATACCAAACGATCCGACGAGTGAAGAAGGTCAGTTAGCACTTATTAAAGATGTAAGTTCATCAGCAAATGGAGAACTTATGTATGACAGCTATGACAATATAAATAAGCAGAGCTTCTTTATTGAAAAAGATGAACTGGGACAATACAAGGTGTCATTATGGTTTACTGATGGTAATGAGAGTAGACAGGTATTCGGTGTATCTGATGCAACTGTCAGTAAGGTAGAAAAAGTTGATCTTAACGGCCAGAAATTCGTTCTTGTAAATGCTAAGGATGTAAATGGTCAGGAGATAGCATTTGTTAATACTTACGCAGACGGAGCACTTCAGTCATATAGATTAGATGGTGGACATGTTGAAAATGTTAGCTATGATAATACATATAAACTGAGATTCTATGATAGCCATTATGGTGATTATGGAACAGGTGAGAATAAGCCACTGTTCTATGATTTGTATTGGCAGGATAATAAATTAGTTACAGCTAGCTCTGAACTTATCACGGAAGAAAATCTAGCTACTTTGATTCCTAATATAAAAGATATAGTTCAACCACTTATAGATGGCGGTGCGGTAGAGATTACATATAGGAAGTTTAGCGATGGTAAGTACGCAATAAATTATAAGGTGGAGAGCCAAGAATACGCTGTTTTGTTTAGTCTTGATCCAGGATATACTTATTATTATTCACATGTGCAGAATCCTGATAACCAGATTGACAAGGCTATAAGCTTCGGAAATTATGGAGATGGAATAATTCCAAATAGACTTTGGTAATTTACCACTGTTATTCATTAACGGAGGATATATGAACTCAAATATCGCAAAAATAATTGATCATACAATTTTAAAGGCTGATGCAAGGGAAGCCGATATTCGTAAATTGTGCGAAGAAGCAATAGAATACAAATTTTGTTCTTGTTGTGTGAACGGGAAGTTTGTTAAATTGGTGGCAGAGCTCCTAAAAGGTAGTAGTGTCAAAGTATGCACTGTAGTTGGGTTCCCTTTAGGTGCGATGAGTACCGAGGCAAAAGCTTTTGAAACTGCAAGGGCTGTCCAAGATGGTGCAGATGAAATTGATATGGTTATCTCAATTGCTGATATTAAAGATGGCAAAGATGATGATGTTTATAAGGACATAAGAGCTGTAGTTGAGTCTGCTTCAGGCAAAGTTGTCAAAGTTATTTTAGAAACATGTCTGTTGACTGATGATGAAATAGTAAGAGCCTGTAAATTATCCGAAAAAGCAGGTGCTGATTTTGTAAAGACTTCCACTGGTTTTTCTATAGCTGGAGCCAAGGCTGAACATGTCAGATTAATGAAGGATAGTGTCAGTGATAGAGTTAAGGTAAAAGCTTCCGGTGGCATACGTAATCTTAATGATGCAAAATCTATGATAGAGGCCGGTGCTGATAGGTTAGGTTGTAGTGCAGGTGTTCTTATTGTTAATGAGGAATTATCTGGAAATTAGTATTTGCATATTGATTTAATTTGTAGGTGGAAATGAAGCATAATAAAAAAGAACTTACTCCAAAAGACAATAGCTTAAATATAGATAAAGGTTCTGGCTCTATTCGTAAAATAAATAGAGCTGATGATGAACTTAAACTAAAAATGGAAAAGGCTCTTATAAGTAAGATTGCTGATTCAGGTGATAGTTTGAGTGATGAACGCCTATCAAAGTTAGCAATACAGAGAATAAAGAATAAAGATAGTGAGTCTTTTGAAAATGGTGATAAGAAAAAATCACCTAAGAATAAAAAATCAGATAAACTAACTTTGTTTGAGCGCACGGGGGTGCTTTTTGGAAGAAAAGATAAATCCTTAGAAGAAAAGATTAAGGGGAGGGAGAATCTCGCCAGACGATCTAAGGAGAAGCAGATTAAATTAAGAAGAAAAGACTATGAAATTTTGAAGCGCAAGCAAAAAAATAAGATAGTTGCTCTTTCTGTATTTATTTTTGTTATGCTAATTTTTGCCACGAGTCTTTATTTCTTTGATACTCATTATCCGCTAAATACGACTTTCCGTGGAAATGATCTTTCTCTTAAGCCGAAGTATGACAAGATTATCAGTCCACTTAACGAGATATTTACGATAAAGGGTAGTTTCGGCGATCCCATTAAGATTGATTTGAGTAGTTTAGGTGGTGAGATACATACAACAGTATCCAACAATCCTGCGCCAATTTATTGGATAGAGAATTCTATAAATGGCTTGGAGTTAGAGGGTACAGATGAGTATTATTACGACGAAAATAAACTTCGCAAGTGGCTACAAGATCATATTGATGAAATGCAGGGCGATAGATTACCAAGTAATGCTGAACTCAAAGTAACAGATGAGGGCGTTGAAATTATCGACGAGATAGATAGTAATATATTTTCTGATTCTGAGACATTTATCGATAATGTAATTCTAGCAGTAAATAAGGGGAAAAATGAGATTTCTACCGATGAATACTATCGTAAAGCTAGTATTAGACATTCTGACTTACAGGCAGAGTATGATAGATTAAGTAGCATGAAAATCAATATTCCGCAGATAAAGGCAGAAATAGGGCCAAAGGCAATCATGTCTTTGTATAACGAGGATAGGACAGTAAATGAGGCTGCAGTTGAACAATATTGCTGGACTCTTAGCGAGAACTATGACACATATAAGAGGAGACGTCATTTTAAAACACATGATGGTCGGGAGATAGAACTTGAACCTGGTGAATATGGCTGGCGAATGGACGTCGAGGCAACAAAGAATGACCTTGTTGCATTATTGAATCAAGGTGCCCAAGGGGATCTGGAAATAACATATCAGAGAACAGCCAAACAATATGGGGAGGACGATATTGGTGGTACATATATTGAGGTGCCCCGTGATGAACAGAAAATATATCTCTTTGTTAATGGTAAATTAGAATTAGAGGCAGATGTTGTTACCGGAGATCCTACTAGAAATCATCAAACGGATCTTGGCGTTCAAATGATTTATGGTAAACATAGGCATGCTAGGCTAGTTGCTGAGGGAAATGAAGATCCTAGAGACAATTATGATGTTCCTGTAGAATGCTGGATGCCTTTTAATGGTGGAGAGGGTTTCCACTCTGCTTATTGGTATGCAGATTGGCAGTTTGGTGGAAATACCTATATAGGGAATGGCTCTCATGGTTGTATTAATATGAAGCTGCCTGATGTTATTAAATTATTTTCATTAGTTGATGTGGGTACACCTGTTGTAGTTTATTAGAATGGTAAGCATATGTAAGCTCTAGGTTTTAACTTGGAGCTTATTTTAATTATTTCTATATGGTATTTTTATGAAAAATAATAAGTTTATTTTACAGATTATTCTTTGTCTTGTTATTTTATTTTCTAGTTTACCTATTAGTGTAAGTGCGGACGATAATGAGAAAATATTAGTTTGTAATAGTGATATAAGTTCTGAAAAACTCGAGCTATTTCGGGGAGCAGCTTTTTTAGACGCCAATAGACTAGATAATTTAAAGTATGTATCTTTGGAAAATACGGAATTTGCTACTTCTGATTTTCTTATGCTCTATTATCCAAATGAAAAAAAGTCAATAGAGATTATGGCACCATATAGGACTGATGATACATATATTTATAATAGGATTTTGAAATATCTTCCCATAAAAGGGAGTATAATTTTGCTGCTTGAAGATAAGTATAGTGAAGATGACTTGTCTAATTTTTTACTTATGGTAATGAATAGAGTTGGCATCATAAGTGATAATATTCTTAGTTTACAAAATGCAGAACAGTTAGTTTCTGATACCCTTAAGTCTGCGGTTGACGGAATGAATAATTCTGAAATTTTAAAATATACAAAGGTATATCTTGAAAAGATAAAAATAGATTTCTTGAGTTCACTTAAGGGGGATGGAGAGGCTAAGAAGCCTACATTCAGCTTTGATTTTGAAGATTATAAGAAATTTTTAGATGGTAATATAAAATATGAAAGTTTTAATTCTCAAGATATTATTAGCTTGCTCAAGGGGAATAATGACTTTGTTGATGCTTTAAAAAAATATACTAGTAGTATTAGTAATTTAGGTCTTCCTGATTTGAGTTTATTGTCATCTTATCTTGATTCATTAAAGGATAGTCTTGCTAAATTATCGGAAGAACTTGGAATTACTGATGATTCTTCGAGAGAAGATAATATATGGGATAAGCTTAAGGGTGTATTTACGGCGAAATAATAAAATAATTGTTATATTGGTTTATATTTGAGGTTTTTGATGAAAAAAGACTTTTGGGGATCTAAATTTATTGGCGGGGAAGATATAAAAGATAATGATTTAGACGTTAAGACTTTTGACACGAATGAAGATAATACAAATATCTCTTCGCTAGAAATAGATGAGAGGGAGATTGAAGATGATCTTGGCGAAGATTTAGTTAAGTCAAGGGCTTATTTTGGAGGATTGATATCTAAGAAAACTGCTGTGCTTGCCTTAGTAATCTTAATAACTATTTTGCTTTTTATATTTATTTTTATGGTAAATCAGATTTATATTTTTTCAAATTTGATTTCTTTTGGAAATAATACAGCAGCATCAGTAATATTTGTTATCTTGTTAATAGTATTTATAACTTTGTTTATGTTTCCTTTGATTGGCTTCTTTAGGTATAAAAAAGTTGATAATACAATCTCGAAGTATGAACCAGAAATCTATTTACGTAAATTAGAGGAGCTTAAGAATCAATTAAGGAAAAACAAGTATCTTCGCAAGAGAAATTACGAGTGGAAAGATGGCGAACTTTTAGAAGTGCAAATAGCGGATGCTTATGCTTGTTTGGGTTTAGAAGCGGATAGGCTTATTAGGAAAGAAGCAAATTCTGTTTTTTTTAGTACAGCTATATCTCAAAATGGCTCGCTTGATGCGCTTTTTGTATTCTGTTCCATTATAAAAATGATATATAAAATTACTGTTCTTTATCAGGGCAGACCTAGTATTGCTAATATTTGTCGCTTGTATACAAATATAGCAATGACTTTGTTATTGACAAGAGGAATAGAAGATTTAAATATTATTGAAGATCAGGTCGAAGCGATTGTATCAACTTTGATTGGTGGAACTTTTATTTCTATGATTCCTGGAAGTACGGTAGTTACTAATATTATTATGACATCAATTATCGAAGGAGCTATAAATTCATTTTTAACGCTCAGAGTTGGTGTTATGACGAAGCGTTTTTTGGCCTCACTTGTTCCCACAAGCAAAAAGATGGTAAGAAGGCAGGCATCAATAGAAGCGAGTTCTATGCTTTTTTCGCTAATGAAAGAGAATGTTGTAGCTGTAATAAAAACCTTTTCTAAAAAAATTACTAAATATCCACGAAGACTGTGGCAGAAATAACAAAATCATTGTGATATTTAACATTTGCTTAATTGAATTAAGAGGTCTACAATTCTTTTTATAAATTTTCTAATTGAGAGGCGATTACGTGACTTACGTCGAAGAATTTTTTCGAACATTAATTACCGATTTGTTTGATAAATTCAGAATCGGTGGACGGAATATAACTGACGGAATCTCGGAAGCGCTGGACTTCTCAGCCAGGTACAGATTTAAACTTTTCAATTTAGATATCGCCCTGACCGACGCCAGTGTTGCACTGATTATAAGTACCATTATTACATTAATTCTGGCAATTATTTTTAGTTACCGTCTTAAACTTGAGAAAATTGGTAGAAGACAGGCTGTAGCAGAACTTGTTTATACTAAGTTAGATCAACTTATGAAATCTATGGGACTCAGTTCAGAAATGTCGGCTGATTTAATTCCTTGGATTGCCAGTATTTTTTCAATTATAACTTTTTCATCTCTTGTGGATTTATTGAAGATGAGACCGGCTGCATCCAATCCTTCTTTTCCAATTTCTCTAGCTATATTCACGTTGTTTTTTATTATATTTAAGGGGATTCAGTATGTTGGAGTAAAGGGTTTCTTACGTTCGCTCTGTCATCCGATGCCAGCTTTGATTCCATTTCAGATATTGGATTATCTTATTAAACCAGTTTCTTTGGCCTTTCGTCTATTTGGAAATATTTTTGGTTCATTCATTTTAATCGAGTTTGTATCCCTAGTAATACCTATGGTTTTTCCGACAATATTAGGTATATGGTTTGATTTTGGCGATGGTATTTTACAGTCACTTGTATTTACCTTGCTCACAGTCAAATATATCTCGGAAATTGTTGAGAAGAATGAAGAAATGCTTGAGATTCAAGCCCATAAAAGGGAAGAGAAATTGAGAGAAGTATCTACTAGTACTTAGGTTTTAAATTCTTTCTTCACTCAAAATATAGTAATTTTTGTCATTTAATAGGCATAAGTGGGATAAGAGAGACTTATTATCTTGTAAAGAGTTTGGGATTTAATCTAATTTATCTTCTTTGTGCATAAAATATAAGATGATTTAGGAGGTTTTTATTATGGATAGAGGTTTAATTGCATTGGCTGCTGCTATTGCAATCGGTTTTGCAGCAGGTATGGGAGCTCTTGGTATAGCAATTAGCTCTGGCAAGGCTTTTGAATCAATGGCAAGACAGCCGGAGCAGTCGGGAAAAATACAGACGCTTCTATTTGCTGCTATTGTTTTTATTGAGTCAATGGCAATCTATGCTTTGGTTGTAACTCTGATGCTTCTTTTTGTATTTAAATAATAATACTACTTAAAGTATCTTACTTGTCTGAAAGTGTTGCCATTTACTGGGAGAGTAATCAATATGGTAATAATTATGAATTTACTCTAATCTCATGTTAATGCTTTTGGATTTGGTGAAAGGTTAGACTTATTATGATTTTAGCTAACTATAGGCTTAACATATTTTTTCTTGAAAAATCTGTGGATTTATTTTCAGCTGACAATCTTGCCGGATATGTTTCGACGATGATTTTTGCTCTTGTAAATCTACTAATTACTTATGTTATTCTGAAGTATATATTGTTTAAACCTATAAAGAAAATTCTTGACAAAAGAAGTAAAGAAGTTGATGACCTTTTGAGCAAAAATAGAATTAATCTCAGTGAATCTGAAGTCTTAAAAAAAGAGTATGAAAATAAGTTGAAATTGGCGGATAGTGAAATTCAAAATAAGTACTCTGTATTAAATTCGGAACTTGAAAATCTCCGCACGGAAGAAATGTGTAGAATTGACAATGAGATTAAACATAAGAAGCTTATTGCAGAAAAGGAAATGGCAATGGATGAGGCGAAACATATGGCTGAAAATGAAGCTCGTTCATTATCATTATCAATGAAATTACTAGAAGTGCTTTATCCAAAATTAAGCGATAAAGATTCTTTAAGTTCAATAATTGATGAGGCCAGACAAGAAATAAAAAAGTAATCCATACATGCGATTAAACATATATGTTTGTCAATATAGATTATTTTGGTCTTAAATGAGTATTTTAGATGATACTCATTTTGATTTTATTTGAGTTTGGCATTTTCTGAGGTACATATGAGTGAAAATAAGAATAATAAATCACAGATTGAGATAAAAAGTGATAGAGCGTTATCCGAAGATAATCGCAAGTCAATTTTGTCATTAATTGCAGAAAAGGAATATGAAATAAAAGAGACCATTGATCCTGAAATACTCGGTGGTTTCGTTGTTGATGTCGATTCAACTAGATATGATTACAGTGTGAAGAATCGTCTTAAGAGAATTTTTAATAATCTCGATTCTGAAATAAAGAAAAAGGCTATGCATGATATATCTCGTTCAAAAGATTTAGAACAAACCATAGCACGAAATAGAGAAGATGTTAAAAAGATTCTCGATGATTCTAATTTAGCTGAAATATTAAAAGATATTCCGGCTGGAGAGATAAAAGAGTTTGGTGAAGTTGTTAGCATTGCAGATGGAGTTTGTTATGCAGAGGGCTTACCATCTTGCAAAAACCAAGAACTTATAATTTTTGATAATGATAGCTATGGTCTTGCAATGAATCTTGAAAGTGACAAGGTTGGTATTATTTTACTTAGTAATGATAGTAGTATATCTGCGGGTAGCTATTGTTTCTCAACTGGCAAAATATTGACTGTTCCAGTTGGAACTGAACTTATTGGAAGAGTGGTAGATGCACTTGGTAGAGAGATTGATGGACTTGGTCCGATTGACAGTCAAAATAGGAGACCAATTGAACATGAAGCTGCTCCGATAATTGATAGACAGGAAGTTAATCAACCACTTTATACGGGTATAACAGCAATAGATGCGATGACTCCTATTGGAAGAGGTCAGAGAGAATTAATTATTGGTGACAGGAGAAGTGGCAAAACATCAATAGCCGTTGATGCGATTATTAGGCAAAAGGATCAAGATGTGATTTGCATTTATGTCGCTATCGGTCAAAGGATGGGAGCTGTTGCCGAGGTCGTCAAGAGACTTAAGGATCAAGATGCAATGTCATATACAACGGTTGTTGTTGCTTCCGCTTCTGACTCACCAGCTATGCAATATATAGCCCCATATTCAGCATGTGCGATGGCAGAAGAGTTTATGTACAAGCAGCACAAGGACGTTTTGATTGTATATGATGATCTTTCTAAACATGCTGTTGCATATAGAAGTCTTTCTCTATTGCTGAGGAGACCACCGGGGCGTGAAGCTTTTCCTGGAGATATCTTCTATATTCATTCTAGATTACTTGAAAGATCAGCTAGACTTTCTGAAAGTTTAGGTTCTGGTTCAATTACCGCTTTGCCTATAATAGAAACACTAAATGGTAATATATCAGCATATGTTCCTACTAATGTAATTTCTATTACAGATGGTCAGATTTTTCTTGATACTGATAGATTTTTTTCAGGTATTAGACCAGCTATTAATGAAGGTCTATCAGTTTCCCGTGTTGGTGGAGCAGCTCAAACAAAGGCGATGAAAAAAGTTGCATCATCTTTGAGGCTTAAATTGTCACAGGCTGCTGAATTAGAATCGTTTAGTAAGCTTAATTCAGATAGTGATTCTAGTACTAAACAACTTGTACAGAGGGGAAGATTGCTTAGAAGGCTTCTTTGTCAAGGTTTAGGTGAAATTAGAAGAATGAATGAATCAGTCTGTCTTATTTATTTATGTAATCTTGGAAAATTTGATTTCTTAGATGAGACAGAAGCGGCTGCTTTTTTCCTTGAATTTTTGAATTTTTGGCGCATCAATGCTACTGAATGTATAGATAGAATCGAGACTTCTGGCCAAATTACCGAAGCTGATACTCAAAATATGGAAGAAGTTTTTGAGAAATTTATTAGTACGCAGAATATCGAGGCTTGAATAAGAGAGCGTGAAGTGAATTATGTCAAGTAATAATGAGATGAAAAGAAGAATGAAATCTGTTGCTGACTTACGTCAGATGACGAGGGCTATGCAATTGATTTCACAAATAAAACGAAGTACTGCAGCAAAAAAACTTGAAGCATCTAAGTACTTTTTCGTTCATACGATGCGTACAGTGAATGAAATTATGATTCAAAACCCTAATAGTTTTGATAATATTTTTAAATTGCGCAAAAAGAATGATGGCGATAAATGGAATATTCTCATCTATTTAATTTCTGCAGAATCCGGTATGGCCGGTGCGTATATGCTTAAGGTTTTAAGGAGAGGTGAAGAGCTGGCGAGACAACTTGAAATAAAGGTTAGAGCCAAAGGATATGAGCCTAATGTTCGTTTCAGAGTTCTTGGTAGACCTTTATCATATAAATTAAAGGAAGATGGTTTTGTTTCTGAAGGGGATTATAAGCCCGAAAGGAGCGATCCCGACTATTATGGAAGTCAACTTCTGTCTATTCAGTTGATGAATGAATATATGGACGGACAATATGATGAAATTTATTTTGTTTATATGCATATGAATAATAGTATTCAGAGTGAGCCACTTTATATTAGAACATTGCCAGCAGATTCTCAGGGTTTATTTCTTCTAACAAGAAAAATGCTCAGCAAAGAAGAGATGGAAGAAGAGGAGAGATTGATTCAAGAGCTAGAACATAGGCATTTGAGCTATCAGCCTGATATAGAAAGTGTAAGTAAGTATCTTATGTCTTCTTATTCGACTGCTATGGTATTTGGTATTTTGAATGAAGCCCATGCAGCAGAACACGCATGGAGAATGCAGGCGATGGAGTCTGCTACCAAAAATGCCGATGACTTGCTTTTTGATTTAAAAGAGCTAATGAACCAGCAGAGGCAGGAAGAAATAACAGAAGAACTCAATGAAATTATATCTGCTACACTTGATGTGTAGTAGTTTTAAGTTCTTATGTATAAATAAAGAAAGAAGTAAATATGAGTATGGTAAAAGGGCATATAGTTCAGATTATCGGATCAGTTATCGATTGCTTATTTGAGACAGAACAAATACCTAAAATAAAAGATGCAATTTTTTTGGATTATAATGGCAAAAAGTATACATTCGAAGTAATGCAAGATTTAGGTCAGGGGAGACTTCGTACAGTCAGTCTGAATGAGACTGAGGGACTTTCTCGCTATATGGAAGTGTATAGTGAATGTAAAGAAATTGAAGTTCCAATAGGTCCTGAAATGTTAGGACGTATGATTGATGTATGCGGAAATCCAATAGATGGGAAAGGGGAGATCCAGAGTAAGAAGAAAATTTCTATTCACAAAGAAGCCCCGCCCTTTAGTGAAATAAGAGATGAGGGGGAAATTCTCGAAACAGGAATTAAAGTTTTGGATCTTCTTGTTCCTTATGCAAGAGGTGGCAAAATTGGCTTGTTTGGAGGCGCTGGTGTAGGCAAAACCGTACTAATTCTTGAATTAATTAGAAATGTTGCAGCAGAACATAATGCATATTCTGTATTTACTGGTGTTGGAGAAAGATCTAGAGAGGGAAATGATCTTTGGCACGAAATGCAAAGCTCTGGTGTTATTGATAAAACAATTTTGTGCTTTGGTCAGATGAATGAAACACCAGGTGCTCGTATGAGAGTTCCTCTAACTGGCTTAACACAGGCCGAGTATTTTCGTGATGTTGAATCAAGAGATTCGCTTCTTTTTATTGATAATATATATAGATTCGTTCAGGCTGGTTCAGAAGTATCAGCACTTTTGGGAAGAATACCTTCGGCTGTAGGATATCAGTCTACATTAGCTAATGAATTGGGACAATTACAAGAACGAATAGTATCGACAAAAAAAGCATCTATAACATCGGTTCAGGCAGTATATGTTCCTGCAGATGACTTGACCGATCCTGCTCCTGCAACGACATTCGCACATTTGGATGCTATCTCAGTTCTAAGCCGTGCAGTTGTTGAACAGGGAATATATCCGGCGATTGATCCTCTGGAGTCATCATCAAGAATTCTAGATCCAAGTAAAATAGATAAGAGACATTATGAATGTGCTAGTAAGGTTCAGGAAGCCCTTCAAAGGTATAGAGAATTAAAAGATATTATTGCAATTCTGGGGCTAGATGAACTTAGTGAACATGATCAGCAGATTGTAAATAGGGCCAGACGAATTCAGAAATTTCTATCGCAGCCCTTCTTTGTAATGCAAGCTTCTACAGGTTTTGAAGGAAGATATGTTAGCCTTAACGATACAATAAATTCTTTTTCTGCTATTTTAGGTGGCGAATGTGACCATATACCTGAGGATTGCTTCTATATGAAAGGTAATATTGATGACGTCCAAAGGGCATATAATGACTTAAGTGAGTCTAAGAAACAATTTTAAAGGGCGGACTTATGGCTGAGAAAATACATTTTGAACTTGTGACACCCTATGGTATGTTTATGGACTATGCCGAAGCAGAGATGGTAGTCCTTCCAGCGTATGACGGGCAGATAGCGGTACAAAAGGGACATGTTCCGCTGATAGTATCGATTATTCCGGGATTGTCAAGAATTCATGTTGGAGGGGAAATTCTTAATTGCTTCGTATCTCATGGCTATGCAGTTATTGAGCCAGAACTTGTAACTTTGATAGTATCCGCTGCTGAATGGCCAGAAAATATAGATATTGCGAGAGCTGAAGCATCTATCAAACGCGCAGAGGAAAAATTGAAAGATAGAGCGAATTTGAGTGATAATAAGATCTCATCTGCCGAACATGCAATAAGAAGGTCCAAAGCGAGAATTCATATAGCTGAGAAATATAAGAATAAAGAAAAATGAGTATATGCAAAAGCACTCCGTGTTTCAATGAAAGACATGAGAGTGCTTCTTATTATCATACGTATCAGTATATAAATATGATCGATTTCATAAGTTACTCAAATAATTCTTCATAGCACGTACCACAAAATGATTCATAGCTCACTTCATCTACTCCATCAATTGCCAATTGATTACCATCTCTAGTATATTTACCATTAATTTTTCGTGCATTGAAAATGGCTTTTTTCCCGCATTTGCAAACTGTTTTTAACTCCTCAATGGTGTGCGCTAGCATCATAAGTCTACTGCTACCTTCAAAAGCTTCTCTTCTAAAATCCGTTCTAAGTCCGTAACATATAACAGGAATATTATGATGAATAACAATTGCTAAGAGATCATTGCAGTGCTGTTTATTCAGAAATTGAGCTTCATCAACAAGGATACAATGTATAGGATTTTTCTTATGTTCAGCTAGAATCATTTCCTTAATATTGTCATTGTTATCCACAAGAAAGTCGACTTTTCTTTTGATGCCCAAACGACTTAAGACATAATCTGCACCCTTAGTATCAGCCTTGACTTTCATTAATATAACGCGCATCCCGTGCTCTTCATAGTTGTGTGCGACTTGGAGAAGATTTGTGGTTTTACCTGAGTTCATAACACCATAACGAAAAAAAAGCTTAGCCATTTTAGACCTTCCAATCTTTAAGTAAAATATGCCGAGAGAGATTATACATTGAAATTTGCTGACAAAGAAGATAACAATATATAAAAGTACAATTGCCACTAATATATAAGCTTATACTAGTTAGAAATTTTGGCTATATTTTATTATAATTTTAAAGAATACTATATAATATCTTTTACTAACTAAATAAGGAAAATTTGAAATGATTAGCAAGGATAATAGCAAACAAAAAAAATCCATTTTGGTATTAAATATTTTCATTATTCTATTTATTTTTATTTTAGCAGCAGCGGCTATCTACTGTATGTATATGTTGTCAGAGTACAGCTTACTCCCATCTAGTATAAGAATTAAATCAATGATAGTAATTTCAATGTTGATTCTTATTCCCATATTGCTATTGATAGTATCTAAGAGGTCAAAAACTATTAAGATTTTTACTATTGCTCTATCTATTGTTTTTTCTATAGCTTTTGCAAGTGTCGATTTTTACTTGTATAGAACTTTTAGAGCAATTGAGACCTTATCTAGTAATAGTCGAGTAAGTAGTTCTGAAAATAAACAAGTTGCAGAGCTTGTTGTTCTTAATGAATCGACTTATCAGACAGCTGCTGATTTGGTGAATAAAAAAGTTATTGCACCTATAAAGATGGATACCGAGTTTATTCAAGCCTTTGTCAATCTTATTGATGCTGACTTAGAAGTTAAGGATTCTGGTAGTTATCTTCAGGCTGCCAAGGACCTACTTGATAAAAAGACAGATGCAATTATTGTAAATGGCAAGTGGCATGATTTGATTGAAGAATCATTCTCTGATTTTAACAATAGGATTAGAGTTATTTACGAGAACAATATTGATTTAAAGAATGATGATGAGTCATCTGAAAATGAAAAAGTGCATGACAATTGGCCAAATGTTCCCTTCAATATTTATCTTAGTGGCATAGATTCTTATGGAGAGATTGAAACTATATCAAGATCTGACGTTAATATTGTGATGAGTCTTAACCCAAGTACGAAAAAAATACTTTTAACAAGTATACCTCGTGATACATATTGCCAGATTCCAGATGGTGGCAATAATGAGTATGATAAATTGACGCATGCTGGAATTTATGGCGCAAAAACTTCTATGAGAGCGATTAATAATTTATTAGGTATAGATGCTAACCGTTATGTGAAGATAAATTTCTCAGGGCTTATAGATGTTGTAAATAGCTTAGGTGGTGTTGATGTGGAAAATCCCACTGAATTTAAGACAATAGATTATACTTTCCCTGCTGGACTTATTCACTTAGATGGTGAAATGGCACTGTCATTTTGTAGAGAAAGAAATGCCTTTGCTGAAGGTGATTTTGAGCGAGGACGAAATCAGGAACGCGTGATAAAAGCGATAGTTAAAAAATTATCTTCTCCAGCGATTATAGTTAACTATTCACAAATACTTTCTTCTATTGAAAAATCAATTGAGACTAATTTCAGCACGGATGAAATAATGAAGCTAGTTAATATGCAACTCGAGAATGGTTTCGACTGGGATATTGATATGCAGTCACTCGAAGGAAGCGGGAGAAATGATCTACCTTCATATTCTATGCCAGGCTGGCAACTTTATGTAATGGTTCCAGATGAGACTTCCTTAAATACAATCAAAAATAAAATACAAGACACCTTAAAAAAATAATATAATTAGATATCTATACTAAGTATTCTAATAATTAATAATAGCTCATGAGAAATAAAAATATTAGTAAGATCCATTCGTTGGATTTTTAGGTCTAACTTTGATGGTAGCGCTAATAGAGATCTCGTGGGCTTTTATATTTTTATATAAAATAGAAAAATATATTTAATTCAGTTTAGATTGCTTCTTGGGAGTATTGACTTAGATATAATTTCTTATATTCACCATTTAAGTTCATAAGTTCGGAGTGCTTACCAATTTCAACAATATCACCATCTTTTACCATTAGGATAATATCAGAGTCGAGAATATTTTGGAGCCTATGAGCAATGATAAATGATGTTTTGCCAGACATTAATTTATTTAGAGCATCTTTTATTAAATTTTCATTGCGTGAATCTAGAGAGCTACTAGCTTCATCTAATATAACGATGTCGGAAGGTGCAGCAAAAAGTCTTGATATTGCAAGAAGCTGTTTCTGACCCTCGGATAGGGAACTTGGATTATCAATGAAATAATAATATCCACCATTAAGTTCTCTAATGAAAGAGTCAGCATTAGCCTCGATTGCTGCTTCTATACATGTTTCATCACTGATATCTCTATCTAGACGAATATTATCAATAATAGTTCCTCTTCTGATGAAACTTTCTTGAGCAATGTAGGCAAAATGTTTCCTAAGTTCGTTAATTTCATAGGTATAAATACTTTTATTATCTAAAAGGATATCACCAGACTTAATATCATAGAAACGAAGGAGAAGATTTATCAGTGTGCTTTTTCCACTTCCTGTCTCTCCGACAATTCCAACTTTAGAACCTTTAGGAACAAAGAAATTTAAATTTTTAATGAAGTCATCTTGACCTGGATAGGAGAAATATACATTTTTAAACTCTAAGGCTCCGAGTAGAGGCTCTAAAGTCTGGAGAGTTGTTTCCTTATTCTTTTCAGTAGAAATAGTGTAATTAAGATGAGTAAAATTAGAAGCTTGGTAGATCTGCTTGTTCTTTTTGTATGACTTAGATGAATTAGACACTAAGTTAGAACTTTCTTCATTATTGGTATTTTTCATATCCAAATTATAAGATCCATATTCTGCCTCATCTTCTTTTAAGAAATTTGCGAACTTATTAGCTGAATTAAGGGCATTTTGAAATTCACTTAAAACTTGCGAAATATCATTAAAAGGTTTGCTATATTGCTGGGCATATGCAAGAAAAGCAACAAAAATACCTATACTTAATTTATCACTGATAACAAAGTAGGCTGCTGTAGCTGTAATAACAGCATATATTGTGGCATTTACGAAGCGACTTAAGGGGTTACTCAATGAAGATATAAACATCGACTTAAGTGAACTAATTTTTAGCTCGGTATTTATTCTTTCGAAATAATGGAGACGATTATCTTCTATATGTAGTGATTTTATAGTTGCAAGTTCCTCGATACATTCTTCACAAATATCACCCAACTTACTTCTGTCTATTAAATTTTTGGCGAAAAATTTCTTGCTATATCCAGCAACTAGTTTAGATGCTAGTAAGGAAAGAGGGGAGACGAATACAACAATACTTGCCATTTTCCAGTCGACAGAGTACATAATCACTATAGTTATAAAAATGGAACTTATTCCAGAAAAAAATTGTTCTCCTAGCATGATAAGTCCATCAGAAAAATTATCAATATCGCTACTAAACATAGCCAGAACTTGTCCTCTATCATACTTACTTATAGTATATAAACGCAAACGTTGTATCTTAGAAAAAAGTAATTCTCGTAGATGAATACATAAGTTATACGATAAGCTGCCATTGAACTTTGAAAGAACATATTGAAAAATAGCAGTAAATATAACAAGAATAAATATAATAATAAGCTGTGAATATATTAATTTGAAATCAATATGCTTAGAGTTCGTTGAATCGATAGCTTTGCCAATAATGATAGGAATCACCAGTCTGCTCAATGAGCCTAAGATTGATAATAAAACTATAATTAATATAGTGAGCCTATTTTTAGAAAAGTCACTCAATATAATGAAAAGATTCTTAAAACTATTCTTTTTATTATTCCTAAATATTTTTGGGGATGACGTTAGAATATTCATATTTCGCTCACTCCTAAATTACAAACGTTGAGTTTATGCTTAAATTTTTTAAAGCATAAGTAGCAAGCTACAATGCACTATAATTAAACTTCATTTTTAAACCTAGGATCATCAGGGAATTGGCTCATATAAATTTGTTTGTAAATATCTGAGCTACCTAATAAGTCTTGATGACTACCTTGATCAATTATTCTTCCCTTGTCCATTAGTAATATTTTATTGCAATAAATCAAGCTAGAGATTCGTTGTGATACTAGTACTGTCAGGCAATTTTTTCTATTACTGAGTCTTTTGATTATTCTCTTCTCGCTAGCGTAATCCAAGGCAGAACATACATCATCTAATAGAAGGATAGGACTTGATTTGATCAGAGCCCTAGCCAAACTAAGTCTTTGCCTCTGGCCACCTGATAAATTCAGCCCAGACCTTATTAAAGAATGGTCAATTCCTAATTTATTAGCATCCACAAATTTGATGGCTTCGGCTTCTTCTAGGGCGGTTCTGAGTTCCAAGTCATCATCTATTCCAGAAGCTATATATAAGTTTTCTCGTATAGTGCCCTTGAATAGGCTCGCAGTCTGTCTAACATATGAAACATATAAATCATAAGTGTTTTTATCGTAGTCTAATAATTTTTTACCATTTACTATTAAATCGCTGTCATATAGCCCCGCCATAAGTTTAAGTAAGGTTGATTTGCCACTAGCTGTTGAGCCTATGATACCAATGAAATCGCCTGTTTCGAAAGTGAATGATAGATTCTTTAGCGTTTCATTATCATTTCCTGGATAGGCAAAGGAAATATTATCTGCTTCTATCTTAAATTTTTTCTTACTTCCACTTGTTTTTATTTCATTATTTTTCCGATAAAAAGCCCTCTCGGGAATTATTTCATCGCTAGATGGACTTTGAATGATTTTTTCAATTCTTTTGGCTGAACTATTAGCTCTAGACATAATGATTAATAAATTAACTAGTTTAATCATTTCTAGAAGAATCCCAGCAAAATAGTTATAAAGAGCAAATACTTGACCAGTACTTGCCTTAGATCTTGAAATAAGATTACTACCACTAAACAAAAGCACAATTATAGAGAGGTTGATAATTACATAAGTTATTGGACCTAATAATATATTTAGTCTTAGTAGGCGATGTTGTGAAGATTTTAATTCGTATACTTTGTCCTTGAATTTTAGAATCTGTATATTCTGTAAGTTCATGGATCTAAATATTTTAAGTCCATTTATATGGTCTTGTAAAAAATATAAAATTCCTTCTTGAATTTTTTGAATTTTATCAAATAGAGGCAGAGTGGCCTTTGAGATAGTGGTAATAATCAAACTCAGTAGAATAATGCAAGGAATAAAAATAAATGCCAATCTTGCATTAATCTTAAAAGCGAGAATAATAGAACCTATGACAACGAAGGGAGATCTTAGAAGAAGCCTAAGCATAAGATTTATGCCATTTTGTACATTGTTACAATCTGAAAGAAGATAAGTTAGGAGTTCTCTTCCAGAATATTGATCAAGCTCACTGCTAGTTTTATATAAAATATTTTTCATTAATCTGCTTCTTAAATCTGAAGATAAAAAGGCGGCAGCTTTGGCTGAAAAAAATTGAGCGATACTCGATATTATTATGGAAATCAAAGCTATAGTTAATAGAAGAAAGGTGATTTTAATTATATAAGAGTAGTCTTTTAGCATAATCCCGAAATCAACTAAATTCGATATCAGAAGGGGGACAGATAGTTCAAGAAGACTTTCGATAAGTTTGAAGCTTGGAGCAAGTAGGCTCTCTTTTTTATATTTACGCCAAAGTTCTACAATTAAAAAAAACATCAGACCTCGCCTTTAACATTTATAGTGACTTCTAATTTATTCACAGAAGTATTTATATACTGCATTAGTTATAGCTTTGGATACATAATAGCGTTCAGTTTCATTTAGCAAGGCTTTGGCATCATTTTTATCACTTGCTAAGCCCAACTTTAATGACACTACTGGGATATTTAATATTCTAGAAGCTAAGTTATCAGATATTTCAATATTACTTATATCTGAATTAGAGTCAGATGCAGTATCTGCTTTTCGCTCGGGCAAATTATTATTTAAAGATGGGCAATAACTTCTCATCTCCATATCCAAGCAAGTTGCGAGCCTCGCTCTTTTTGCATCATCATAAAATTGATAACTTGGATTTTGGGGATAATACTCATTAGGATCCAGATTTGAATAATAATGGGCATTAGTTTCATCAGCTTGTTTCACAAAATCATTATTTAAATAATGGACACTATATCCAGCTTGCCTGTCCTCTTCTACATCGCAAAGTTTAAGTTGAATATATATTGCATGATCTAATTTGGCCATAGTATCGAGATAGAAGCGTTGTTCTTCACTCGCACCTAAACCCTGAACAAAAGACCTCGGACTTTTATTAATATCGCTATTTCCTCTGTCGTCATTTTTGAGAATTATGGTATTAATTTTAGATAGATACTCATCCAAGCGAGATATATAAAGCTCATCTGGATTTTCCAAATTTATATAAGCATTTTTTATCTCTTTAAATAGGGTAGCTGCGGCTGTAAATATACGAGCGTATTGTCTTATTTCTTTGGCATCTTCATTAGAAAGGATAGTGACCTTGGCACCGAGACTTTCTAGAGAATAGGCGGCTAATTTTGCAATATCTGTATAAATATCCTTTTCGCCAATAGTCTTGTCACCATAACTAATACTTAATGCTTGTCTAGAACTACTTAAGCCGGCATCTATAAAAACTTCAACTCCGCTTAGGGCATTTTCAGTAAAGGGTCTATCTTTGAGCACTGAACTGTCAGATATAGGCTGTATATCTGCACTTGATACAGATTTCCAACTTTTATAATACTGTCCTTTTACAATTTCATTTATTTCTAATTTCTTACTATATTCTTCATCTCTTTGGGTAAATGTAATGGGCAAAAGCTCTGCCGAGAACATATTGTCATCGTCAGGATTAAATGTCCTCTTGACTGTAGACATCTTATCTAGGGGAAGATCATAATTAGAATTGCTATTTTCAAGCATAAAATCAAGATTAACCTTATGACATGAGCCTAATATGGCCAAAGCTAATGAAATAGAAACAAATATAAATATTTTATTTTTTAATTCTTTTATATAACGCATAATGACTCTGTCTACATTTTTTACTTCAATATATTTAATTAAAGAAGGGAACTATAATTATAGCTCCCTTTTAACTTTTAAATCTTTTCCTAAATTAAATTCATTATAATTAACGCAAAGAAGCAGGATACTTACCGGAATTATGGAGTTTCTCAATACTTCTACAAACGAAGTCCTTGTCTTCCTTGTAAGTTACACCAAACCATTTTTCAGAAGATTCTATTACTTCGACAGTTACTTCATTTTTATTTAGGAGATCTGTGACGACAGTGGGGAGATATAATTCTGATTTGATGGGATTATTTTTCAAAGCATCTTCTAGGAAACTTGGGAAAATTCTTTCGATATCTGCGGTGAAGCTAGAATAAAAACCCCAGAAATTCATAGACACCAAAGTATTTGGATCCATTATTTTTTCATTTTCGTCTGTCTTATCTACGATACTTCCGTCAGCTTGTTTGAGGATATTTGTCCTCTCATCGACACGCAATAAATTAGAATTCTCATCGACCTTGCAGACTCCTCTTGCGACAGAGCCATTTTCGGAAACAGTATTTTTTAGGCGATAACCCACTAAGGCTATCTTTTTTTGAGTTGAATTCATATCTTCTTCACTTAGAAAGTCATACATTTTTTTGAATGATTCAATACCGTAGTAGTCATCAGCATTGATTGCTGCAAAAGGACCATCTAACTTATCTTTGGCGCATAGAACAGCGTGAGCTGTTCCCCAAGGTTTGATGCGACCTTCTGGCACACAAAAACCGTCTGGTATCATATCAACAGATTGAAAGGCATATTCGATCTTAACTTTATCACGTAGATGCTTGGATATTTTATCTTCAAAAGCATCTTGCATTTCTTCTTTGATTAAAAATACCACCTTGTTAAATCCAGCTCTAACAGCATCATAGACTGAATATTCTAGAATTACCTCGCCAGATGGACCAACTGGATCTATCTGTTTGAGACCACCATATCTACTGCCCATTCCTGCTGCCATTACTAATAATGTTATATCTTTCATTTTTTACCTCGAAAAGTTAATTTATTTACTATTATATCCGTCCGGATTTTGTGATTGCCAGCGCCAACTATCTTCTAACATTCTGCGAAGATCAAATTCTGCTCTCCAGCCTAGTTTATTATAGGCCTTGGATGGATCAAGATAGTTTGTGGCAATATCTCCAGGACGTCTTGCTGTAAATTCATACTTTAAATCTTTTCCGCATACATCAGAATAGGTTTGGATTACTTCCAAAACACTATATCCGTTTCCTGTGCCTAGATTGATTGCATCGTAACCTTTTCTTGATTCAAGTTCCTTGAGCGCTAGGACATGACCTTTGGCTAGATCCACAACGTGGATATAATCTCTGACTCCGGTTCCATCTTTGGTATCATAGTCATTTCCAAATACATTTATCTTATCTAATTTGCCAACTGCTACTTTAGCCACATAGGGTACGAGATTATTGGGAATACCATTAGGATCTTCACCGATCATTCCAGAGATATGAGCACCTAGTGGATTGGCGTAGCGCAAGGCAGTTATCCTAAAATTATCATCGGACAGTGCGACATCAGCCATAATTCGCTCGCACATAACCTTGGTTTCTCCGTAGGGATTTGTTGCTTCGTGCGTGCCATATGATTCTGGGACTGGTAAGACTTCTGGATCTCCATATACTGTTGCAGATGATGAGTATACAAATTTATAGCATGAATATTGGCGCATAATATCGAGAAGATTTAGAGTAGTCATAAGATTGTTCTTGTAATACTCTATTGGTTTAGAGCATGATTCTCCGACTGCCTTGTATGCTGCAAAGTGAATAACTGCATCAAACTTTCCATGCTCGGCAAATAAATCTTTAACTTGTTTATAATCATTCAAGTCAGCTTCAACAAAGGGGATATCTATGCCAGAAAGATAGTTTAATCTTTTTAGGACTTCTGGAGAACTATTGTAAAAATTATCCGCAATAAGGACATCATGACCAGCTTCTAATAATTCAAGGACGGTATGGCTTCCTATATATCCTGCACCGCCACTAACTAAAACACGCATAGATACCTCCTAATGAGTATGATTCATTTGTCAAGTATAAGTATACAAAAATTTTGTTCAGAAATATCTATTTTTTTATCTATTTTTATAAATAAATTGTTATTTTGGGACATCATATTTTGCATTATATTGCTATTATTGCAAATACAAAAATATGAGTGTTTATATTATGATTTTAGTTTTGCTAATAGAGGCATATTTAAAGGAAAGAATTTGTCTGAAAAAATGCTTATATGCTATAAAAAAATAAATTGACTTAACAAATTTTCTTCCAATCACTATATAATAAACATTTATATTCGTTAGGAATATAAAATAGAATTTGCCAAGATTTTAGCTAATTAAGTATCTTGAAGAAATGGTGGGACTATGAGCAGAATAGTTTTTTTATCAGATTTGGCTACAGTTTTTAAAGATGAGCTTATTTGTGATGAGGTAGAGCTTGTCAAATATTTTTCAGCTCCGGAATATTGTTTTGATGAGAAACTTGAGAAACTAAAGATTTTTCTAAATGAAAAAGTGAATATACCTTTTTTGATAACTTCAGATGAAGGTTCAAGTGTTGAAGAACTCGATTTGTGCTTTGAGCTTCCGCCTAAGCTTGAGATGGATATAGAGCTTTATGTTATAAGGGATGTAAATGTTAAGTTAGCGCGTCATATTAATCACGAAATAATTGATAAGGATTATTTGCGTACGGAGCCAGGACTCTATCCAGATTTATTGGAAAGGATAGTTCCTACAAATATTGAAATTGCTCATATTAATAACGAACTTAGAAAGGATATATATAAATTTAAACTTGATTGCAAGGAGAAAAGATATATCCTATCTTGCAAATTCATTCGGAATGATTTCAATTTATCTGAGCAAATGCTTGCTTCATCTGAACGTATTGAAAATGATGAGAAAATATCGATAAAGGGGATAGACATTACTTTTTCTATTATTTCTGATTACAATGAAAAAATAAGTTCAAACTCACTTGGACTTGATTTATACAATATAAATCTACCTGAGAGTAAATATATGCACACTGAATGGTTTCATTGTGATTGTATTGCTGACTACTACGGACTTGAAGTAAATTCAGATGAGTACTTTAGTGCTTTGAGAAATTTTGCCAAAGCTGCTAGAGAGGTACATATGAATACCATTTATGTTCCTATTTTTACTCCAGCTTTGGATATTGAATATGGAGGGCATCGAAGTAATGTTCAGCTACTTAAAATAGATGCGAATGATGCTCATCCTACCATAGAGACGGAGTTTAAATTTGATTTTAGTCTAGTAGAAAAATATGTACTAATGATGGATGAATTAGGTTTCAAATATTTTGAAATATGCCATCTTTTTAGTCAGTGGGGGGCAGCATATGCAATTGATATATATGCAAATGTAAATGGTAGCCTATGTAGAATTTTTGATAATGGAACCAAGGCAACGAATCCAGAATATATCAGATTTATTAAAATTTTCTTGGCAGAATTGAAAGAATTTGCTGATAGATTAAAAATAAAAGATAGATTGATAATGCACATTTCAGATGAACCAACAGAAAGAGATATTGAGAGTTATGGTGAACTTATAACTCTTCTCAACTCAGATCTAGAAGGGCTTAGAAGAATAGACGCTTTGTCTGATCCTATTTTTTATCAAAGAAAATACATAAATGAACCAGTTATTGCACTTGATGCATTGAGTAATTTTATGAATGGAATGAAAGATGACGGAAAATTCTGGATATATTACTGTGTGTCTCAGGCAAAGGATGTATGTAATAGATTTATGTCTATGCCTATTTCTAGACAGCGTTCACTAGCACTACAAATGTATCTTGAGGAGAGAATAATTGGTTTTCTCCATTGGGGATTTAACTTTTATAACTCACAATTTTCTAAGGAAAAGCTTAATCCATATGATTCAGTTGATGCTGGAGGTAAATTTATCGCGGGAGACGCTTTTTTATTCTATCCAGGCAAAAATTTTGAAGCGGAGTGGTCACTTAGAGCTCTGAACCTGAGAAGAGTATTTGATGATCTAAGAAAGTTAGAATATCTTGAGTCTAAACTCGGAAGAGAGGTTGTTACAAAGGCAATTCTAGAAGTGTTTGACTATAGCAAAAAAGAATTTTCTTATGCAGCTTCTGCCTCTGAGTTCAAGAGAGTTAAAGATGTTATTAACAAATTAATAGATGCTGCTATTGCTTAAGGTAAAAGGGAATAAAGAAAGAGGTAGTGTAATTAATGCAATCACATAATGGTTACGACTCTATTTATGCTGAGGAGCTAGCTTATTTTTCAGAAGTTAAGAATTTTATTTTAGACGAGATAAGTCATCTTGAAAAAGAGAATGCTCGTTTGTTTGAGGAGAGTATAGATAAGAAGAGACAGGCTTACGAGGAACATTTAGAGTATAAGCTAGGACCAGATAATGCTGTTTTGCAAGAAGAACTTATGCATAATCAGGCTTTGCAAACTACGCAGGAGGAAGAACTGTGCAAGTTAAAAAAAGCTCTTGAGTCTCCTTATTTTGCTCGTCTCGATTTTTGTTTTGATGGTGAAAATGAGAGTGAAGCTTTTTACATAGGTTTGCTTTCGATAGTTGATAGTAAAAATTATAGGCAGTTCGTTCTGGATTGGAGAAGTCCGCTCGCTTCTTTGTATTATGATGCAGATCTAGGTTCAGCTTCTTACTTTGCAAATGGAAATGAGATAAGTGGAAATCTTGATAGAAAATTGCAGATATTAATTAGTAGATCCAAGCTTAGAAGAGTGAGTGAAATTAGGAAAGATCTTCATGATGATATGTTAGAACTAGTTCTTTCACAAAATAGTAGCGATAAAATGAAAGAAATAGTTTCGACGCTCCAAAAAGAACAGAATTATGTTATAAGACAGGACGCGAGTAGCAGTATTTTTATTCAAGGAGCTGCTGGTTCAGGTAAAACGAGTATTGCTCTGCATAGAGCTGCATATCTCTTATATCAGCGTTCGGACCTTAGTAGTAGAAATATTCTTCTCATTTCACCTAATGAATATTTTTCGGATTATGTCTCAGAGGTCTTGCCACAGCTTAATGAGGAGCGAGCTATATCCGTGACTTTTAATTCATTAGCATGTGAGATGCTTTCACAAAAGGAAGAACGTTTCGCTACGCTCAAACACAAAGAAGCTTCAAGTGAGAAACTTGCCAAGCTTTTTGAACAAGATTTTTATAATAAATTTCAATCCTTTATTATAGAGTTTAAGAAAAGAAATTTTGTGATAAAAGATATAAATATCCCAGGGATTAAAATAAAAAAGGCTGATATAAAAGAGGCGATAGAGCGTTTGGGCAATGTCAAACATTTTTCTCTTGCCGAGAGTCTTGTGCAATACTTCAGAGGTAAATTTAGATCGTCATCATTTTTTAAATTGCAAGATAAGATTTTCTCAGAACTGTGGTCTATGTACCAAACTCATAGATTAGGGGCAATATATTCAGCATTCTGTTCGTATGTTGACAGTGGAAATTTTGTGCTAGATAAAGAGAGGGTTGCTTTGCCAAATATTACAGAGGCTTTGTATGGCGAAAAGTATCGTTCTTTTGTTGATAGTCAGAGTGAAATTAATGGGAAAGTGGTAAAGAGTGGACAGAGTGTTAGAACTTTAAAAGGGGAGAGATCGAGGAAGCTGACGGCAGTAGGCTCTACTTCAATTGATGACTACAATAAAGAACTAATGCAAGAGATATTTGATGACGAAGATAATAGTACAGGTGATTTTTCTAAGAAAGTGAGAGAAAAAAAGTCTGAATTCGACTATGCTGACATTAGAATTATGTTTGCTGCGTATGTTGAACTTTATGATTTTAAAATGAATACGGACGTTGGTCATCTTATTGTTGATGAGTTTGAAGATTTAGGTTTGTTTGAGCATTTTTGTTTGGCAAAAATGTTTCCATCGATACCAAAGACTGTAACAGGCGATATTTATCAAAATTTAAATGTCAGACAAGAACGAGATTCTTTACAATTTATACAAAATATATATTCTCAATATAGCAAGAATCTTTTTGTTCAAGAGTTTACCAAAGCTTATAGATCGTCATACGAGATTGCGACTGTATGCCATAAATTGCTTGAAAGAAGTAATATCGAGGCAATAGATAGAAAATCTGAACCTGTGAGATTATTTTATTCAAATGACTTTGAAATGAAGATAGATATGCTAATTCAAGATTTAGAATATTATAAAAATAAAAAATATGGACAGACTGTTGTCTTGTTCAGAAGTCAAGAAGAGAGACTTCGTGTGCATGAAAGATTAAAATCTAAAAATATAGATACTTTGTTAGTTCCATTTTCGAATCAGGCTTCTGAGGATTCAATTCTGCTACTTACACTTGAACTGGCAAGGGGGATAGAATTTGATGCGACTATAATTTTTGATGCAGCTTCTTCAGAACTCGAAGAAGATATTTGCCGCAGAGAACTTTATGTCGCAGCAAGTAGGGCACTTCACGGGCTCAGTGTGTATGGCGATAGTGGACTTGTGTTGGAGCTTAAGGAACTTGGTTCAGAGATTGTCAATCTGCTGTAATTAAATTAAGGGATGAGGCTGAGGCCGAGTCTCTTTTTTATAAGAAATTTTTTATTATTAACAAAGTAAAACTTAGCTTATCTGGTAGAAAAAAATTTATGATTAGTTAGGTGACTTTTAGAGGTGAGTATATGAGAGCTATTATACAAAGAGTTAAAGAAGCGAGTGTTAAGGTTGATAATAAAATTGTTGGAGAGATAGGACAGGGTTATCTAATTTTATTTGGCGCTGGAAAGAATGATAATGAGGATATTTTAGAAAAATTTTGGCTCAAGATTAGAAATATGAGAATATTTTCTGATCAGAATGGAAAAACTAATCTGGATATAAATGCTGTTCAAGCTTCGGTTTTGTTAGTATCTCAATTTACATTGTATGCTGATTGCAGGAAAGGAAATAGACCTAGCTTCACTGATGCTTGCCCTGCTGCAAAGGCAGAAGATTTATATAATAAATTTATTGATTTGGCTGTAAAAGATTTAGGAGAAAAAAAAGTTGGTAGAGGTGTCTTTGGTGCTGATATGGAAGTTTCTTTGATAAATGATGGACCCTTTACTATTTATTTGGATTCTAATGAGATTATAAAATAAAAATGGGAAATTTAATTTTGCGAGAGCTTTTTTACTTTGATAATAAAAAAAATAGTATTAAGTAATTTTGTAAGTTTATTACTATCTATTTTTAGGAGGTCTTATATGCGTAGTGATATTGATATTGCCAGATCGGTTGCTCCCTTAGATATTTGCAAGCTTGCGCAAAATATAGGCTTGCTTGAGGATGATTTAATACTCTATGGAAGAACCAAGGCCAAAATAAAGTATCAGAAATTAATGTCAGGAAAAGAGCGAGGAGAGCTCATTCTTGTTACTGCCACATCCCCAACAAAGGCGGGAGAGGGGAAAAGTACTATATCAATTGCCCTTGCTGATGCTCTTAATTATCTGAAGAAAAAGACAATTTTATGTTTGCGTGAGCCATCTATGGGTCCCGTCTTTGGCTTAAAAGGAGGGGCTACAGGTGGTGGTTATGCTCAAGTGATACCGATGGATGAAATAAATCTTCATTTTACAGGTGATATGCATGCTATAACATCGGCGAATAATTTGATATCTGCATGTATTGATAATCATATATATTGGGGAAATGAGCTGAGAATAGATGAAAGTAGGATACTTTTTCAGCGTTGCTTGGATGTCAATGACAGAAGCTTGAGATCGTGTGAGATCGGTGGTTCGTATAAAGGTGGAAAGTTAGCTAGAAAAGAGCGTTTTAATATAACGGTGGCGTCTGAGATTATGGCTACGCTATGTCTAGCTAATGACTTTGAAGACTTAAGATATAGATTAGGTAATATAGCTGTAGCCTATAATATCGATGGTGAACTGATTTATACAAGAGACTTAGGAATAGTTGATTCTCTACTTCTTCTATTGAGAGAGGTTATACTACCAAACTTGGTTCAAACTTTAGAGCATAGTCCCTGCGTAATACACGGAGGCCCCTTTGCTAATATTGCACATGGCTGTAATTCATTGATTGCGACTAGATTTGCCCTTTCAAGAGCCGATTATGTTGTGACTGAGGCCGGATTTGCGACGGACCTTGGTGCAGAGAAATTTTTGGATATAAAGTGTAGATATGGGAAGCTAGAGCCTAGCTGTTCTGTACTTGTGACAACTATAAGATCTCTAAAATCACAAGCTGATATTGCCTTTGATGATTTGGATAAGGAGAATTTACCGGCACTTAAGATGGGTATCTCTAATCTCGAGAGACATTTGGAAACACTTGAAAATTTTAATTTATCCAAA
The DNA here is from genome assembly GCA_023420115.1 of Bacillota bacterium. Classification (GTDB taxonomy): domain Bacteria; phylum Bacillota; class Clostridia; order Saccharofermentanales; family Fastidiosipilaceae; genus JAEZWR01. The sequence goes on from JAEZWR010000048.1 coordinate 179,472, forward strand.
GTCGTAGCGATTAATGTATTCGAAAGCGATACGGAGAATGAAAAGAGAATGTTGTCAGAATATCTTGAGAGTAGAAATATACGATACTCTTTTGTCTCAGCTTATAAAGATGGCTCAAAAGGTGCTATCGATTTAGCGAGAGAAGTTTTAAAAGAAATTAATGCAATAGATCCTAACAAAAGATACAAACCTCTTTATGAATTAGGCGATGATTTTGAAATTAAACTTGAAAAAATTATTAAAGGTGCATATGGAGGACAAGGGTTTGAATTAAGTCCAGATGCCAAGCTGCAATTAAATGAGATCCGCAGATTGTCTTTTGATAAATTGCCACTATGTATTGCAAAAACACCCAACTCATTAACTGATAATCCAAAAGTTTTAGGTAGACCAAAAGATTTCATAATACATATAAAGGAACTAAGATTGAATTTGGGAGCAGGATTTATCATATGTATAGCAGGTAATATAAATACATTACCTGGACTTCCGAAGCAGCCAAAGGCTAGTGAAATATATTATGAGAATGGTGAATTTTATAATCTTAGTTAAATGCACTTGGTCGAAGTAATAAATAATAACATTTAGTTTGGATATAAATGACACAAATAAATAATAATGCATCTCGCTATTTTTGTGATATTTGACGTATAATATATGTGAATTATATTTTTAAATTATTTAATCTAGATGCTCTTATTTTTCTTTAGAGAGTTGTTGAGGGATAAAATGAATTTTCATAAATTGAAAAGTGAGAAGAGTGATAAGAATAAAGATGAGTGTGCGACGAAACATAGGGAGCATATTTTTAATTTGAAGATTAAAAATCTTGTAGCGGTTAATTCTAAACGATTTTTACTTTGGAATATTGGGACATTATTGATTGCTATAGGAGTTTACTTTTTTAAATTCCCAAATCATTTTGCCATGGGTGGTGTCAGTGGTATTTCTGTTCTTTTTGAACATTTTCTGCCAAATGTATCTGCTTCTAACGCTGCATTGATTCTTAATATTTTTCTTTTAGTTCTCGGATATTTTATTATTGGCAAGGGTTTTTCTTTTGCTACTTTGTACTGTACGATTCTTTTATCAGCTTTATTAAATATTTTCGATTTTCTTTTCCCCATGACTGCCCCATTTACAGATCAACCAGTTTTGGAACTCTTTTTTGCGATTCTTCTACCAGGATTTGGAGCGGCGCTTCTTTTTAACAATTTTGCTTCGAGCGGGGGGACGGATATTATTGCAATGATTCTTAAAAAATATACTCATCTTGATATAGGTAATGCTCTATTTATGAGTGATATTTTGATAAGTATTTCTACCTTTTTTATCTTCAATGTACAAACTGGTTTGATGAGTGTTTTGGGTTTGATAACTAAATCGTTCCTTGTCGATTCAATTATTGAGAATATAAATAGGAATAAGTATTTTACTATTATTACGAGTAATCCGGATATAATTGATGATTTTATTGTTAGACATCTTAAGAGATCAGGGACCTTACTCAAGGGCAAAGGTGTATATTCAGGTGAAGAGCGCAGTGTAATTTTATGTGTGGTTAATAGATATCAGGCTGTTCTCTTGCGTACTGCAATAAATGAGGCAGATCCTAGTGCTTTTGTAATGATCAGTAATACAAGTCAGATTATAGGAAAAGGATTTCCTATGAATCAGTAGCATCTTTTTTGGTGAAAATATTTCAAAAGTAGCTATGAGAGTTTTCTGGAATATTAGTATTTATATTTTTGATTGATTTAGGAGGGGAATATGAATGAGGCATATCTTTTTAATTTAGGTGAAAATTATGAAGCTTATAAATACTTTGGTTCATTTAGAAAAGATAAAGGTTTCATATTTCGTGTTTATGCTCCAAATGCAAGATCGGTTAGGGTAGCAGGTGATTTTAATGCTTGGAATTTTTCCAGTCATTTTATGAATAGAGCAGAAAATACAGGAGTGTTTGAACTTTATATCGAGGAAGCTAAGGTTTGGGATAGGTATAAATATATTGTTGAAACTCAAAGTGGCGAGATTGTTGAAAAGGCCGATCCCTTTGCAAGACATGCAGAACTTAGACCAGAGACTGCTTCGATAATTTATGAGTCTGAAACAAATTTTGAATTTACTGATGAAGACTTTATTTTAAAGAGAGATTCAATTTCGGGAAAAGAGGTAAAACCGTTAAATATCTATGAGTGCCACCTGGGCTCTTGGAGAAAATATAAAGATGGGAATTACTATAATTATAGAGATTTGGCAATTCAACTCGCAGATTATTTGCTTGAAATGTCATATACGGCAATCGAGATACTTCCAATAACAGAATATCCACTTGATGATTCGTGGGGGTATCAAGTCAGTGGATATTTTGCACCAAGTTCTCGATATGGAACACCTGATGACTTTAAATTTTTTGTCAATCATATGCATAGCAAAGGAATACGAGTCATTTTGGACTGGGTACCTGGTCATTTTCCAAAAGATAGTTTCGGTCTGGCAAGGTTTGACGGAACTGCCTGTTATGAATACGCTGATCCAAGAATAGGTGAACACGAACAGTGGGGAACTTTAGTTTTTGATTATTCAAAGACCGAAGTTCAAAGTTTTTTACTTTCAAGTGCTTGGTTTTGGTTTGAAGAATTCCACATCGACGGTATAAGGGTCGATGCTGTTAGTTCAATGTTATATTTAAACTTTGCTAGAACAGAATTTTTGAAAAATAAATATGGTGGTAGTGAGAATTTAGAGGCTATTGAATTTCTGAGACGTTTAAATGGTTTAATTCGCTCGCAGAAGCAAGGTGCTCTGATGATTGCAGAAGAAGCAACTACTTTCCCAAGCATAACAAAAGAGATTTCTGAAGGAGGCTTAGGTTTTACTCATAAGTGGAATATGGGTTGGATGCATGATTCTCTGGATTATATGAAGTATGACTATTATGCTAGAGGTAGTCAACATAATAAATTGACCTTCTCATTGACTTATGCATTTAGTGAAAATTATGTCTTACCCTTTAGTCACGATGAAGTTGTTCATGGAAAGAAATCACTTATTGGGAGAATGCCAGGTGACATATGGAGACAGTGTGCTTCGCTTAGAAATTTATTTGTATGGCAGGCTGCCCACCCCGGGGCGATACTAAATTTCATGGGAAATGAGTTTGGTCAATTTATAGAGTGGAGATTTTATGAAGAACTCGAATGGTTCATGCTTTCTCATTCTCAGCATCAGGCAATTCAAAATTTCGTTAAGCACTTGAATAAATTGTACAAAGATGAAAAAGCTTTTTGGGAGAATGATGATAATTGGGAGGGTTTCCATTGGTTGGAGGCTGATGACGCATGGAATTCTGTATATATATTTGAGAGAAGGGCTAAAAATACCGAAGATAGGTTGCTTTTTATTTTCAACATGACTCCTGCCGTTGTAAGAAATTATCAGATTTATCCAGGTAGATATGGTAAATATGAAATAATACTCAATTCGGATTCTGAGCAATTTGGTGGTTCCTCATATCAGATATCACAGGCAAATGGCTTGTATTTATGTACAGAACCAGCTTCAATATCTGAGAAAGATAGAATTTTATCTGAGAGACAGCTAGATTATGAAGAAAAATATAAGTCTTTAGTGAATAAACGCAAGCGTTTCATGAAGCTTCGTGATGAGTTATTAGAAACGTATCATGAAATTGAAAAATTATCAGATGGAGATATGCATATATCTGAGGACTTACCTGATATCTTTAATACTGACTTGCCACTTCCCGATAAAGTTAAATTTACAGCAGAGCCAGCCAAGTTGACTCTTGATTTGCCACCACTATCTTCACTAATTCTTAAATTGAAAGACAAAGAAGATTCAGAATCTATTTAATTAGAGGATTAAGATTTTATAATTAAAGCATGAATATCAAAAAATAAAAAGACTGAAAGTTATTAAACTATCAGTCTTTATTATTAAGCCACAGGTGAGAATCGAACTCACGACCTATTCATTACGAGTGAATTGCTCTACCCCTGAGCCACTGTGGCATACTGCAAAATTATATCAATTGAAATATCGATGTCAAGTTAGCAAAAATTATAGTCATTAACTTAATAGTCTTACTTTGGTAGAATATACGAATTAACATACGTGTGTTTAGGTACTTTGATTTTGTTTTGTGACATTTTAAATATAACTTTTGTGGTGAAGATATGAGTGATTTTAGGATTAATAAATATATTTCAGATAATAGCAATTATTCAAGACGTCAAGCAGATAAGTTGATTGAAAATGGCAGGGTTAGTATAAATGGTAGACTAGCAGTGAATGGAGATAAAGTCAGTGATAAAGACTCTATTTTAGTGGATGGTAAATTACTTAAAAGAAAAGTAAAGAATAAGATTTATATTGCCTTAAACAAGCCAAAAGGGATTGTATGTACTACCGATACAAGAGTCAGAAATAATATAAGTGATTATATGGGTTTTGATTCGAGAATATTTACTATAGGACGCTTGGATAAGGATAGCGAAGGGCTTATTTTACTAACTAATGACGGCGATATAGTTAATCCAATATTAAGAGCTGAATTTGCGCATGAGAAAGAGTATATTGTGAGGACGAAGAGAGAATTTGATGATAATTTTCTTGAAAAAATGTCCAAAGGTGTGAAAATACTATCTACAAAAACTAAACCATGTCGTGTGTGGAGAATCAAAGAGAGAACATTTGGAATAATACTAACTCAGGGTTTAAATAGGCAAATTAGAAGAATGTGTGAGGCCTTGGGTCATGAGGTTTCTTATCTTCAGCGTATTAGAATCATGAATATTAGCTTAGGAAATTTAAGAGTTGGGGAATATCGTGAGATAGGAAAAAAGGAACTAATTCAATTGAAGTCGCTTTTATACACATTGAAAGATTCTGAAAATTTACAAAATGCAAACAAAGATATAGACAAGACAAATAACAGGAGTAAAGAAGATAGAGAGAATATAAGTAGTCTTGGGAGTGAAGAGAAAGAGAAGCTCAGGGCCGAGGCAGTGAGAAGTGGCAAAGCCATCTTGGGGCCATATCTTAGTTTTGCTCAAGAGGAGGATGACCTGTGATTAAACCTGAGACCTTCTCAATTATCTATGAGGACAAGCATATAATCTGTGTAGATAAAAATAATAATGTTCTATCGCAAGCTGATTCTTCTAAAAGAAAAAATATTTTAGACGACATAAAAGAATATATAAAAGTTAGAGACAATAAAGAAGGTAATGTATTCTTAGCCTTGGTACACAGACTTGACTATTTAACATCTGGCCTTATGGTTTTTGCTAAACGCTCGAAGTCTGCTTCTAGACTTTCAGATTATATACGACAGAAAAATTTTGACAAATATTATCTGCTCGTTGTAGATGAAAATAAGGCTATTATGAGTAATTATAATCAAGATAAGCTTAATGAATGCTCTAATAATAGACTTTCTAAGGCTAATCATATTAAATTGTCAGTGAAAAGTGAGGACGAAGATAATTTATATTCTTATGGAATAATGGAAGATTATCTTATCAAAAAAGATGATCAGAGAATATATGTTGCTGATAATGAAAAGGGCGGAGCAAAATTTTCGAAATTAGCTTATAAAAGATTGGCGAGAAAAGATGGTTTGGCATTATACATGGTGCTTCTTATTACAGGGAGGCAACATCAAATAAGAGTTCAATTTTCTTCACGTGGCTTGTTTTTGCTTGGCGATGATAGATATGCTAGGACAGAACGGGCAAAGGCTTATCAAAATTTGTCGCTTCATTCATTTGCTATGTCCTTTTTACACCCAATGGACAGGGAGCTGCTTTTTATCAGAACCGATATTCCTAGCAGGGATGGATTTTTATTATTTAATGATTTCCTTAAAAATGTAAACTTGGATCTTGAATGCAAATTTTTAAAGGATTTAGCCGAAGCTAATTAATACGAAGCTTATATATAAATTAATGTTAGGAGTAAGAGATGAGTAGAATTTTATTAGTTGACGGAAATAGCATAATCAATAGAGCATTTTATGGTATGAATCATGCTAGACGTTTGACAGATAGGAGTGGTAGACCAACTGGAGCGGTGTATACTTTTTTAACAATTCTTTTATCTGTCTTACAAGATGAGAATTATACACATCTCGCTATATGCTTCGACCGCAAAGAAAAAACTTTTAGACATCTTAAATATTCAGAGTACAAAGCCCAGCGAAAGCCGATGCCAGAGGAGCTTTTTGTACAGTTAAACATTCTAAAAGAGCTTCTTCATGAACTTAATATTAGCTCGTTGGAGCTTCCTGGTTTCGAAGCTGATGACCTGATTGGTACACTTAGCAAGATGGCAAGCAAAAGTGAAATATTTTGCGATATTTTAAGTGGAGATAGAGATGATCACCAGCTACTTGATGAATATGTAAGTCAGATTTATCCAAGTAAAGGAAGTAGAATAAAAATAACTGTCGATAATCTTCCAGAACATTTTAATGGAATTACAGCTAGACAGGTAATTGATTACAAGGCAATAATGGGTGATAGCTCAGATAATATTCCAGGAGTCAAAGGTTTGGGTGAAAAAGCTGCTGCTGCTTTATTAGGTCAATATGATAATCTTGACTCAATATATGAGCATTTGGATGAACTTAAGCCCGCTCAAAGAAAAAAATTAGAAGAGGGAAGAGAGATGGCTTTTCTCTCTAGGGAGCTTGCTACAATTGATAGAAATGTAGACTTGAGTTCCTTAATAAAAGACTTAAGTGATCTTATATATGATGGAATAAAGGGGATGAGAGCGAGAAATTCTCTAATGGACTTAGGATTTAAGTCAATATGTGATAGGCTTGATTTTGGGGAAGAACAAAAGCCTGATAAGTCCTACCAAGTTAGAGCGATAAATAATCATATTTTTATTGATTTACTCACTTATCGTAGAAAATTAACATCTGAACATAATAATAGTGCGACAAATAACTCTGAATCTATTTTCATTAAACATAAGGATTCTAAAGTGTTCGCAGCTCTTGATTACAAAGAATTTCTTTTTGTTACTATTTTTGATTATGACAAAAGCTCGACCAATTTTGAAAAAGTTAAGTATGAGTTATTTAATGAAGCTCAAACTGAGACACTAGTAGCTTTTGATTTGAAGTCAGAATTGAAATTTTTTGATTATTATGAGGACCGAAAGTATTTTGATCCACAAATTGCTAATTATCTTTTAGGCAACAGCGATAAACCAGCTGATGCGGTGACACTTTGGGAGAATTTGAGTTCAGAGAAGCTTAGTGAAGATGATAATTTTAAGCTAGACCTATTTGATATAAGTGAAAAAAATCTATCCGATATAGTTGAGTCCATATTAAATTTTAAGTCAGCGAATGAATTTGAAGATAGATCTAAGAAGCACAATATCGAAGTTTTAGTTGATGAAGCTATGTTTGATAAGACATTTATGACAGAAGATGACTATCATTTTATTTTAGAGCTATATGCTACTTATCTTGCTTCAAAATATTTAAAAAAAGAAATTATTACTAGGGATGTTAAGACTCTCGCATATGAAATTGAAATGCCATTAATAGCTGTGCTGGCTAAGATGGAAACTATAGGTGTTTTGATTAATAAAGAGCACCTGAAAGGTCTCGATAAAGAATTTGAAGCTAGCATTAAGAATCTTGAGACTGAAATTTTTAAAGAGGTCGGACATGATTTTAATCTTAAGTCTCCGCAACAGTTATCTACAGTATTATTTGATGAACTTAACTATGAGAGTGGTAAGAAAAATTCTAGTGGTCATTATTCTACCGCTGCAGATGTTTTGGAGAATTTGGCAAAGGAACATGAATTAGTAAATAAGATTCTTGAACATAGGAAGTTAGTTAAATTACAGTCAACGTTCATTCAGGGTTTATTAAAGGATTTAGATGAAAATGATAGAATCCATACTAACTTCCACCAAGACTTGACTAATACTGGGCGTCTATCTTCGTCAAATCCCAATTTACAAAATATTCCGATTAAGTCTGATGAGGGAATAAGAATTCGTGAGGCCTTTATTGCTTCAAAAAATCATGTGCTAATAGATGCTGATTATTCTCAGATTGAGCTTAGGCTTTTAGCTGCCATGTCTGAAGATGAGAATATGTTGGCTGCTTTTAATGAGAATAGGGATATACATGGTGAAACCGCGAGAGCGCTTTTTAAAAATTCTCTTGGCGAAATAAGTCACGAAGAGAGAAGCCATGCTAAAGTTGTTAATTTTAGTATTGTCTATGGCGTATCTGAATTTGGATTGTCTAAAACACTTGATATTCCATTTGGAGCTGCAAGAAGGTATATTTATAATTTTTATTTACAATATCCGATGATCAAAGAATTTATGGATGGTATTATCAAAGATGCAAAAGATAAAAATTATGTTGAGACTATGTTTGGTAGACGTAGATACACTTCAGAACTCAAACAAGGAAATTTTAATCAACGAAAGGCTGCTGAGAGAGCTGCTATGAATATGCCGATTCAAGGGACTGCCGCCGACCTTATGAAGCTTGCGATGGTAAAGGTGAGTCGTAGATTTAAAGAAGAAAAGTTAGAGGCTGATATTTTATTGCAGGTTCATGATGAGATTTTGCTTGAAGTGCCTTGTGAAGAGGCTGAGCAAGCCATGGCTATATTAAAAGAAACAATGGAATCAGTTGCAAAGCTGAGAGTGCCATTACTTGTGGAAGCTGGTATAGCAGATAATTGGGCGAAGGCTCATTAGTTAGGTGAAGAATATGTTTATATTTGGTATTACAGGTGGTATTGGTTGCGGGAAGTCAACTGCTGCTGGCATCTTAGAAAATAAAGGTTTTAAAATTATTGACGCTGATAAAATATCACGTGAAATTACTAGCGAAAAGAAAGAAACTATAGACAGAATAGTTTTAGAGTTCGGTGAAGGAATTTTAAATAATGATGGAAAAATAGATAGGGCCAAATTGGCAGAGCGAGTATTCAGCAATAAGAATGATTTAGATACATTGAGTATGATAGTTCATCAAGAGGTTATAGAAGAAATTAAAAGACGCATAGAAAAATATAAGAGACAAAAAGAGAAAGTGTTAGTTCTTGATGTACCGATACCTGTTAAGGATGGTTTCCTCGATGAAGCTGATAAGGTGATTGTGATATGGGCAAATGATAAAGTGAGGGTTCAAAGATTAATTGATAGAGGCATGGAAGAAGATGATATAAAAAATAGGATAAATATGCAGATGTCAAAGGAAGAATATGAAGCTTTTTCTGACTGTACTATTGATAATTCAACTACTATCGAAGATTTAGAGAAAAAAATATTGACTTATGTTTATGGTGAATTGGAGCTACGCGGAATTAAGGTATAAGATAATCTCGTATTGATTTTGGAATAGAATTGTACTTTAATTGCTGTGATAAAAGACTGGAGAGAAAATTATAAATTATACGATTAAGTGTATTAGTTTGTATTAAATAGTCTATAATATACTGATAAGCTTCTATATGTTTAATGAAGTTTATAATGATAATCTAATAATCATATTTGAAGGTGCTTTATGAAATTATTAACGATTGCTATACCAGCCTATAATTCAGAGGCTTATCTTAATAAATGTTTGGACTCTATATTAGAGAAAGAAGATGACAGATTAGATATTATTGTCGTTGATGATGGCTCAAAGGATAAGACCGCTGAAATAGCCAAAGAATATGTTGAAAAATTTCCATCTATAGTTAGTCTAATTAGTAAGGAAAATGGTGGACATGGTTCTGCTGTCAATACTGGAATGGCTAATGCTAAGGGAAGATGGTTTTATGTGTTAGACTCTGATGATAGATTGGACTTTTCAGCCTTGGAAGTTGTTTTGGAACGTCTTGATGAGTTCGAGAAAGAAGATAATAGTGAGCCAGATGTTGATTTGTACTTGGTTAATTATGTCTATGATAAAGTAGGCGAAAAAGATAAGGTAATTTCATATGTTGACAAATTACCAGAGAATAGAATGTTCTCTTGGTCTGAGATGAAGAAACTTGGGACGGCGACATTTCTTACCATGCACAGTATGATTTATAGGACAAAGTTGCTTAGGGATTGCCGTTTGAGTTTACCGGAGCATTGTTTCTATGTCGATAATGTACTTGCTTATCGACCTTTAGTTCATGTGAATAATCTATTTTATGAAAATATAAACTTATATTACTATTTTATTGGTAGAGAAGATCAGTCTGTAAATACAAAAAATATGATCAAGAGAATAGACCAGCAACTAAAGGTGACGAAGTTAATGGTGAGTTATTTTGATCCTTATTATATGAATATCCACAGTAAACTTCGCAATTATTTACTAAGCTATCTATCTATTATGTTTACTATAAGTACTGTCCATTTACAGTTGGCTGGAGATGAAGTTAGTATTCAAAAAATGAAGTCTCTATGGTCATGGCTAAAAGATCATAATGTTAAGGTTTATAGGTATTGCAGATTTAATCCAATAAATAATGCCTTGCTTGTACCTGGGATCAGTCAGTCTGCAATTGAAAAAGGATATAAACTAGCACAGAAAATTTATAAGTTTAATTAGATTAAGCTATTGTTTTATTATCTAGGAGATACTCTTCATTTTAGAAGAGTATCTTTTAATATTTTTAGACTTTTAGTTTGCGAGGAACTTTATTTTGATATCGTATGAGAATATTTATGATAAAAGAGTTGTTGAAATAGACTTGATTAGAGGACTTGCCCTTTTCTTAATGCTTCTTCAGCATCTGATTTTTGATTTGAGATTTTTCTTTCATTTACCTATTTTGGGATTTACAGATAGCATTGTTTTTTTAGATGTACTAAGACCGGTAGTTCTTGTATTTTTTCTTATTTGTTCTGGAATATCGATGAGGTTCTCAAGAAATAATTTTTTTCATGCTTTTAAATTATTGCTAGCAGCTTCTTTGATAAGCTTATTTACTATTTTGGTGGATAGATATTTTAATTTAGGAATAGCGGTATATTTTAATATACTTCATTTATTGGCACTCGCTATATTTATTCAGGCTCTTATTGAACACTTTTTTTTAACTAAGTTGAGTGATAAGGGGAGATTAGCTGTTTTTTTAGTAGAACTATTCATAGTTTCACTTATATCTTCAATTATTAGTGGTATTAGACTTGGCTTCGATTTTAATTATTTTTATTTAGCTTTTGGACTATATATAAATGATCTTCCATATATGGGTGACTACTTACCTTTTTTTCCATGGAGTATATTTTTTGTAATCGCTATACTATTTGCAGAAATTTTTTATCATAACAATAAGTCATTACTTAGTGACACAAGCAAGAATCAGCTACTTAAAAATAAGTCTTGTAGGTTATTTCTTTTGCTTGGTAGGAATTCTCTATTAATTTATTTGCTACATCAGCCAATTTTCTTAGTGTTTATTTATATACTAGAATTTATTCTTTCTTTTATTAAACCTTAATTATGAATAATAACAAGGTCGAATTTATATCCATTGGGAATAAAGATAATCACATAATTTAAGATAAGTCAGATAGAGAAGAAGCCAGTAAATAAGTATCATATAAACTTATTTACTGGCTTCTTAAAAAATAATATGTAAATAACTAAGGTCTAACTTTACCTTTATCTCTTGAAAGTGCAGAACTTAGAGTTTGAACTTCTTCTTGGACTTCTTTGCTTAGTGAATTTTCCAACATAAGTTCCTCAGGTAGAGAATAAGTTTCATTTAATTCAGAATATTTATTCTCAAATACTCTAGACTGTCTAAGTCTATTGAGATATTTATGCGTATCAAAGTCATTATCATGGATAGAGACAATATCGACAGCTATATTACTACAGTGATCAGATACACGTTCAATATCAGAAAGCAAATCCATAAATATCAAACCAGTACCAATAGTACAGTGACCAGTTTGTAATCTTGTCACGTGTCTGCGATGTAATTCCTTATTCATATGGTCGATTACTTGTTCAAGAGGTTCAATTTGAAGAGCTCCTTTAGCATCTAGACTATTAAAAACCTCGATACTTTTACTGACAACTTCTTTGGCTGCATCGAAATAAACACCTAATTCAGCCCAAGCCTGATCTGAAAACTTATATTCAGCTTGATTTTTGGATTGAGCGAGAAAAGCCATATTCAAAGCATGGTCAGAAATTCTTTCAAAGTCATTCATACATTGAAGCAACATATTTAATCTATTGCTGTCATTAGTATTTAAATTTTCAGCAGATATTTTCAATAGATAAGTTCCTATCTTATCTTCATATCTGTCAACAGCCGTTTCTAGATCAGCTACCTTTTGAAATTTAAGTTCATCAAATTCATCGAAAAGTTGAATGGCAATATAGAAAGATTTGGCAGTCTTTCGCGCTAGTTCTTTAAGAGCCTCGTGGGCCTGGGTTAGGGCATAGGAAGGATCAGTCAAAAATCTTGGCTCAAGCAATTTGAGCGAAGCTTCTTCCTCTTCTTCAATTTCACTCTGATCACTTTTTACGATTACTTTAGAAAGTTTCACGAGAACTTCACTAAATGGAAGTAAGAGAACTGAAGCAAATATATTGAAAGCAGTGTGCATAATGGCAATACCTATTAGGTTTGCTGGATCATTCAAGAAATCAAAGGGTCTAATAAAGTTGATGGCATAGAAAAGAATCATAAAAATTATTGTGCCAACGATATTAAAAAGAAGATGTATCATTGATGCGCGTCTAGCATTTTTAGAAGATCCAACACTTGAAATCATTGCTGTAACACAGGTGCCGATATTTTGGCCCATAATAATTGGTAGAACAGCAGCGTAAGGAATGGCACCAGTTGCAGATAAGGCTTGGAGAATACCAACCGAAGCGGAGCTACTTTGGATAATTGCTGTAATAATAGTTCCAGCTAGTAAACCTAAAATTGGATTGGTAAATAGAGTAAATATTTTTGCGACATCAGGTGAGTCTGCCAGAGGACTCATTGCCTGACTCATGGTTTCCATACCCATCATGAGAATTGCAAAGCCCACAAAAATTGATCCTAGAATTTTTTTCTTTTCTTTTGTCTTAGGAAGCATTAAAAGAATAATTCCAATAAGTGCCAGGATTGGACTGAAATTTTTAGGCTGAAGTAGTCTAAGAACAAAATTACTTCCTTGTATTCCGGTTAGACTCAAAATCCAAGATGTAATCGTAGTACCAATATTAGCCCCCATAATAACACCAACAACTTGTCCTAATTTCATCAGTCCTGAATTGACGAAACCGACAACCATTACTGTTGTTGCTGAACTACTTTGAATTATAGCAGTGATACCAGCACCCAGAAGTAGGGCCTTGAACTTGTTTGAAGTTAACTGAGCAAGTATTTCCTCAACTTTACCACCGGAGAAGCGTCTCAATCCCTGTCCCATATTTTCCATACCAAAAAGGAAAAGAGCTAAACCACCAAAAAATGTTATTAAATTAAAAATATCCATAAATTTCCAAAATCTCTTCTTAAAACAAATATAAAAATTTCAATTAATTCTATTATTAATTAAGATTAATCAAAATTATTCATATCGTAATGTGAGGGCAAAGAAAAATATTTAAAAATACTATATGAGAAGATGAATATCTCATATGAATTAAAAATACTTTTCTGACGTTTCTGAATAATATTAAACAAAAAGACAAAAAAATAAAACACCTTAGATTAAAATATATACTGAAAAATTAAACAGATGTAGATATATAGCATTTGTATATATTACACATAGATATGAATGAGAACTAATAATATGGCAATACTGTGGCTGAATAATTTAGATAAAGAAATTGGCGTAGAGCACTTGAGAGATAGTTTCAATATTTTTTATAAGAGAAGTATAAACATAGCTGATAAATATCTTATAGCGACTGATGTACTTACTGATATTTTTGAAAACAATGACGATTTATATATATTTAAATTATATTTGGAACCTGTGGAAATTAAAATTTTTAAACTAACTTCAGATGAGCAGGAGATTTATATTAAGTTTAAAGAAACTTTGGAAAGAATAAAAAGTACCTTCGGATTTAAAATGCACGCTCCTGAACTGGATTTAGCAATTTCAGATTTTGACGATTTAATAGAGTTTATATCTGTAGCTTCAAATAAATATTGTTTTGAATCTTTTTTAGAGAGTGATTTGAAAAAGGTGTCGTCATATTTTCTTCTTAATAGTATGGAAGAGCACATATATGAAGAGCTTCTTCAAGAATCTAAAAAAGACCGCAAGCGAATAATTAAAAGAATAGTCTATACGTGTCTAAAAAGGGTAAATAATATTCAATTCCCTTGGGGCTCATTAAGTGGAATAAGACCTTCTTTTGTTGCCGGGCAATTATGGCAGAAAATAGAAGAAATTTGCGAAAAACAAATTGATACATACAAAGATAGACATATATCACGGAGTGCTTTTGTAGCTAAATGTTTAGAAGATTTTTATGATGTGAGTAGGTATAAGGCTTGCCTCGCTACTGATGTTGCAGAAAGGGAGAGAATACTCTTATGTGATATCCCAGATGACGCAATATGTATGTATATTCATATTCCTTTTTGTAGCACAAGATGCACTTACTGTAGTTTCCCTGCGAAAGATGGAATCGCAAGAGATGAAGAAGTGCACGATTTGTATATTGAAGCTCTTTTGAGTGAATTAGAATTATTTTTTAAAAATAATGAAAAAACGATTTATTGTTTATATATAGGTGGCGGGACACCATCGGTATTTAATTGCTCTCAGATAAAATACTTTCTTTCAGAATTAAATAAAGTTGTTCCATTATCTAATATTGTAGAAAAAACTTTTGAAGCAGGGAGAATTGATAGCTTAAGCAAAGAAAAGTTAGAAGTAATTTCCGAGGCATCCTTTGACAGAATTTGTATTAATCCTCAATCAATGAATGAGGAAACCTTAAGAAAAATAAATCGTTCATCTAATCTCGAGATGATGCCGGAGCTGATTGCTCATAGTAGGGAGCAGGGGATAAATTATATTAATTCTGATTTAATTGCAGGGCTAAAGGATGAGAGTCCAGATGATTTTTATACTTCACTACAAAAATTATTGAAACTTAACGTTGATTCAATATCTCTACATAGTTTGGCACTTAAGAAAAAAAGCACATCCTGGAGTCTCGGTATCAATGATGAGATAGAATTTAACTATGAAAAAATATTTAATAAGGCCTGTGATTTGCTCATATCTGAGGGATATAAACCATATTATCTATATAGAAATAAGGTAGCTATAGCGGGACTAGAGAATATATCTTTTGCTAAGCATGATAAGTATTGTTTGTATAATATCATGATGATGAGTGACAAATTTAGAGTTATATCTTTTGGCGCTGGGTCTATGTCTAAAAATATAATAAATGGTAATATCAAACGTTTGGCAACTGCACCTACAGTTGAATATTATTTGAAGAATTATCAAAATATAGCTTTACAGAAAAGAGCTTTTTTTAAATAAGTGTAATGTTATACAATATATATAGTATAACTACATTTGGAGATTTATATATGAAGAGGCAGGCAATTATTGATATTGGTTCAGAAGCGATTACTTTGACTATTGCAGAGCTTTCAAAAGACTCTTATAGAATTATAGAGAGAGTAATGGGTAATTTAAGCTTGGGCTCTGATTGTTATATCAATTCACAGATTTCTGAAGAAAGTATAAATCGACTGATAGATATTTTGTCATCTTTTAAGGATAAGTGTTATAAAGAATATAAAGTTCGTGATTTGCTTGTTTTTGCTAGTTCTGCTCTGCGTGAAGCGGGTAATCGTGATTTGATTCTCTGTAAAATAAAATATAAATTAGATTTGAATATCAAGATTTTAAGTAATACTGATGAACGAATTTTTAATCTTGCCTATGTTCGAGATAACTGCTTAAAAAATGATGAATTCACTTCGATGGATTTAAAATTAATTGAGCTTGGGGCGGGGTCGCTACAACTTTCTAGCTTAATTAATAACGACGTTGAGTTTTCGGAGAATATAAAATTAGGAACTTTGCGTGTTGCTTCATTATATAATTCCTTGTATGACGCTAAGAAGAGCAAGAGTCTTATTATTTCGCATATAACTCAAGAAATGAGTGTTTTTGCTAATACGCATAAGATTGATAAAGAAACGAGAGCTATTATCCCTTTATTTTATTCAGCCCATCTTTCTTACCTGCTGTCACTTATAGGAATTAAAGATAATAAGGGATATCACAGACTTTCGATAAAAGAATTTGAAAAAATAGAGAGCAAGGCCAAGAAAATTTCTGATTTAGACTTATCGGTTATTTATAAAGTTCCTGCTGAACTTGTAGTTGTAATCAGATCTACACTTTTAATAATGCGGGCAATAATTAATATTTACGATTCACAAGAATTGTTATTTTGCTCTGCCGACTTGGCTGTGGCTTATTTTTCTTATTGTCAATCTCTTATGAATAAGGATACGTTAGAGCAGTATGAGAAAGATTTAATGAAGCAGATTATATATCTAAAGAATTGTTTCTCATATCAAAGCCAACATGGAGATAATGTAAGAAAAATTGCCCTGGCTTTACATGAAGGATTGAGAAGAGTTTTTAAATTAACAGATAAGGACAAGCAAATTTTAATTTTGGCATCCGAACTTCATGATATTGGAAAAGTTATATCATCTGTAGACCATGCGATATATTCTAGTCAATTAATGGCGAAAATTTTACCTTATGGCTTAGGTGACTCGGATTTTGAACTATGTAAGAATGTAGTAGCGAATCATTCAGGAGACGAAAGACTAGATATAGTATCTTATGATAATCTGAAATTCTCTGAGAGATTTAGATATCTTATACTCTTATCTATACTTAGAATAGCTGATGCTTTGGATGCATCCGGGCAAGGTGTAATTTCGATAAAAAATGTTAGGATTAGGAAGTCTAAATTGGAACTTACTGTTTCTTATCTTTCTGAACGCAAACCTTATTTTGAATTACATACACTTAAAAAAAAGTCAAAAATGTTTAGTGATTTATGTGACTTGGAAGTTGATATTATTGAAGAGAAGTAATTTTGTTCTTGTTTGAGAAGGAGTAGAGTTATGATTAAAGACGATCTACGATGTGCTTCTAGTAATAATGAAAAATTATATTATGAGATTCATGACGGGAAAATTGACTTTTTACCACAGGCATTTATCAATCGAGAGTTATCATGGCTTGATTTCAATAGACGTGTGCTTCAGCAGTCAAAAGACATTAACACGCCATTATTCGAGAAACTTAATTTTCTTTCTATAACTACTAATAATTTGGATGAATTTATAAGGGTTAGAGTGGCCTCGTTAAAGGAACAAGAAAAGAATCATGATGAAAAGGACTTGGCAGGATATACAGCAGCTCGCCAATTGGAGCTTATATCCGAGAAAATGGAGAAGCTCATTAATGAACAGTACAAAATTTATAACAAAGAATTGCTTCCCGAATTAGCGAATCTGAACATTAATTTGCTTAAGTATGATGATTTGTGTGAAGATGATAGAAATTTGCTGGATGATTTTTTCTATGAAAGAATCTTTCCAACACTAAGTCCTTTGGCTGTTGATTCATCAAGACCTTTTCCTCTGATCCCTAATAGAACTCTTAATATAGCTCTATTTTTGAAGAAAAAGGAAAATTATAAATATTCGGTATATAGAGAACAGTCGGGGAGCGCTTTTCGCAAAAATAAAAAAGTTAAGAATGATAATGAAGATGGTGCCTGTTTCTTCGCCAGTATAGAGATACCTGATATTCTCCCTAGACTTATAGACTTAAATACAATTGTATCCTTGTCCAGTGAAGATGATGGTAAAAGATTAATGTTAATAGAAGACTTGATATATTCAAAATTAGATCAGTTATTTCAAGGCTTCGATATTGTTTGTTATTCCCCATACAGAATTTTGCGAAATGCTGATTTTGAACTGGATGAGGACTTAACTGAAGATCTTTTAGAAGAAATACAGAAGAGAATCAAAGAACGTGACTTTGCTGATGTCATTCATCTAGAAGTTGAAAAAAATATTGACGATGATTTGTTGAAATATTTAAGAAAAAGTCTCGAATGTAAGAAAGATGATGTTTATTTTATTAATGGTCCTTTAGATTTGCGATTTACAAATAAGATCAAGTCGTATCTTCCATCTGAATTGGTAAAACTTCATAGCTACGAAAAATTCAATCCAGTATTTCCATATGACTTCTTGGATTTGTATTTTGATCATACTGAAAGTAAACAGTCGGAGAAAAATAATAAGACTATTTTTGATTTGATTTTAGAAAAAGACAGATTTATATCTTTACCATATGAATCTTTTGATCCTGTTGAGAGATTAGTTAAACTTGCAGCCTCAGATCCAAAAGTGTTGGCCATAAAACAGACACTGTACAGAGTGAGTGGTGATTCGCCTATTATAGCTGCCTTGGAAGAAGCAGCCAAGAATGGTAAACAAGTTATGGTTTTGGTTGAGCTAAAGGCACGATTTGATGAGGCTAATAATATTAATTGGGCTCGAAAGTTAGAGTTTGCTGGATGTCATGTTATATATGGTCTAATAGGTCTCAAAACTCATTCAAAAATCACCATGGTGGTTCGAGATGAAGAAGATGGAATTAAAAGATATGTACATTTAGGTACAGGTAATTACAATGATGCGACTGCCAAAATATATAGTGATTGTGGGATTTTTACTGCCAAAGATGAATTTGGAGAAGATGCTAGTAATTTCTTTAATTTAATATCAGGATATACGGAGCCGAAGTCTTGGAATGAGCTTATTGTTGCTCCTTTTGATTTGAGATTGAAGTTAGAGGCTCTTATTGATAGGGAAATTAATAATGCCAAAGAGGGTAAACAGGCCTATATCAGAGCAAAGATGAATTCCTTATCAGACCAAAAAATGATTGAAAAATTATACGAAGCATCTATGGCTGGAGTGAAAATTGATTTGATTGTACGCGGTATTAATTGTTTGAGAGCGGGAGTTCAGGGACTATCAGAAAATATCAGAGTCAGGTCTATAATTGGCAGATATTTAGAACATGCCAGAATTTATCAATTTGCCGCTTCTGGAAAAGATGAAGTGTATATGTCATCGGCAGACTTTATGAGTCGCAATCTCAATAGAAGAGTGGAATTGCTTTATCCTTTACTTGATGATGATTGTAAAAAGAGGGCTATTGATATTCTTAATCTACAACTTCTGGACAATAGAAGAGCTTTTGTTATGGGAAGTGATGGTATTTACAAAAAAGTAAATAGTTCAGGTAAAATTGCCATTGATAGTATGGAAATTCAACAGACAGAAGCGATAAAGAAAATACCTGATAACAATGTTCTAGCAAGCAGATGTTTCATTCCAAGAGAAAAGTCCAAGTAATGACATAACAAGTTATTTACAAATATATAGAGAATAAAACCACAAAAGGATTGAGAGGAATAGAGAATGTGAATTTATTTGCATTCTCTATTTTTATTTTGCGCTCCCAATAATAATATCTTGGTGAAATGAAATTACTAGAAGTTAACTATAAACATCGCAATGTAGATATAGTAAATTTTAATTGTTCAGTTAAAAGCAAAATTTTAATGTGATAGAATTTGCCGGTAAATAGAAGCTGTGGAGATAATAAATTCATGCGGAAAATTAGAGAATACTTTTCATCAGAACTTATTTTTATTTTTCCTCTTTTATTGATTTGGTTTGAGCTGGTATTGAAGTTCAGTTGTTTTGATTTGAGCAGTATCTTTTTTGTAGACTATGTTATTACAATTTTGACTGCTGGGATGATATCCAGCCTTTTATTTACTATATTTATAAATCTCAATGAGAAGATCGCTAAATTTTTAGCTGTCGCAGTAGTATTAGGAATATTTTTTATTTACGCTACTCAGATTATTTATTTCCACAAATTTGATACATTTGTGACAATGTATACAATTTTGTATGGAAGTGGCAATGCAAAGGAATTTTCCTATCAAGCATACTTAGCCTTTGTTGAATCTTTACCAATTCTTATAATTCTATTTTTACCTATTCCCTTTTTTATTTTTGCCTTATTTAAACTCAGGACAAAAGCGAGAGCAGGATTCTTTCAGACTTTGATGAGTCTTATTGTGACAATATGTTTTTGTCTAGTGACTTTTGGTGTATTTCAATTTGCCCAGTCTGGAATTATGACAAGTAAAAGAACACAGGATAAGAAATTTATTTTGGAGCCTTCTATAAAAAATATTGGGGTTATGCCTACAATGTTAAAGGACTTTTATTATCATATTGCCAATTTTGAACCTAAACCAAGAACAGATACTACATTGCTTCTCAATCAAAAAGATTATAAAGAACAAATCCTAGATATTGACTTTGAGACACTTATAAAAAATGAAGAAGATGAAGATATTAGGTCTATGCATCAATTCTTTTATAAAAAAAGAAGTACTCGAAGAAATAATTACACAAATATGTTTAAGAATAAGAATCTAATTGTTATAACAGCTGAATCTTTTTCGCCACTCGCATTGAAATCTGGAAAATTAAAGACCTTAGAAAAATTGAGTAGAGAGGGTATAGTATGTAAAAATTTCTATAATCCTCTATGGGGAGTTTCGACATTAGACGGTGAATATTCAATTTTAGAGTCGCAATATCCCAAGCCTGGAACATGGTCTATGCTCAAGTCCAGTAAGAACTTTTTGCCATTTACTTACGCACATTATTTCAATGAGTTGTCATCCAACTCAAGAGCATACCATAACCACAAATGGGATTATTATTCTCGCAATCTTTCTCATCCTAATATGGGATATGATTATAAAGGTCTAGGGCATGGTTTAAGTTTAAAAGAACAGATGCCAGC
This sequence comes from Bacillota bacterium, assembly GCA_023420115.1. Taxonomy (GTDB): domain Bacteria; phylum Bacillota; class Clostridia; order Saccharofermentanales; family Fastidiosipilaceae; genus JAEZWR01. Next base: position 200,424 of record JAEZWR010000048.1, read on the forward strand.
TAGTGACTTAGAAATGGTAGACAAGACTATAGATGAATATATAAATGATGATATGTTTCACACATATTATTTAACTATGAGCGGGCATATGCTTTATGATTTTGAGCACAATGCTATGGCAAGTAAACATAAAGAAGAAGTTGCATCACTTGACTATAGTGAAGAAAACAAAGCATATTTTGCGTGTCAGATTGAACTTGATAAAATGATTGAAAGACTGATTTACAAGCTTCAAGAGGCAGATAAGTTAGATGATACAGTCATAGTTTTGACTGGTGATCATTATCCATATGGTCTTTCTGACGATTCACTTTCTGAACTGCTGGGAGATAAAGTGTCTGATCCTTTTGAAAAATATAGAGGTACATTGATAATCTGGAATAGTGCTATGAAAAATAATATTATAGTTGAAAAAACTTGTGCTGCTGTCGATATACTTCCTACAGTTCTCAATCTTTTCGGCTTTGAATATGATTCAAGATTACTTGTGGGTAAAGATATTTTAAGTGATAGTATAGGGCAGGTTGTTTTTGCTAATTATAGCTGGATAAATGATAAAATTGGCAAATATAATTCGATTAATGATGTGTTTACTCCTAGTGTTTTTACCTCGGAATTGGCCAATGACTATGCTGCCAAGATGATGGAAGGTTCAGAAGAAATAAGTGAGTTATCAGATAAAGAGGAAGTTGTTCAGAAATATATTGACGAGTACTATGTTAATATTGCTAGCGAAACAACTGATAAATATAACGAAGATATGCAATTCTCATATCAGGTTTTAGATACAAATTATTATCAAATTTTAACCGATAAGGGAGTCATATTTAAATAAGTGAGAAAATTTATGTGCTGCTAAATATTGTCTAGAATATCTTTTGTAAGTCAATATATTGGTAAAAATAAAAATTTCTTATAAAGGTACTTGTATTTTAAGAAAAAGAAGATATAATTGTTCGAGTAATCGCAGGTGTAGTTTAGTGGTAAAACTTCAGCCTTCCAAGCTGACTATGTGGGTTCGATTCCCATCACCTGCTTATTCGCGGCATAGGCCGCTTTTTTATGGGTCTATAGCTCAGCTGGATAGAGCAACAGCCTTCTAAGCTGTGGGTCGCAGGTTCGAGTCCTGCTAGGCTCGAAAGTAGTCGTTTCACGGCTACTTTTTTTTATTTCTCAAAAGTTATATATAAAAAAAAGTTTAAACATGATAAAATTGTAAGAGTTGTTTATTTGGAGGAATATCATGTTTAATTTTACACAAATGTATTTAAGTGCAGAAACAGCTCAGGCAGGCGGAATTGGACAGTTGATTTCATTATTCGCAATGCCAATTTTAATTCTCGTTGTATTTTATTTCATGCTTATAAGACCACAACGTAAGCAAGAGAAGAAACAAAGGGATATGAGAAATGCACTTAAGACCGGTGATAAAGTAATTACTACAGGTGGAATTACTGGTAGGGTTGTTAATATAAAGGATGATGAAGTGACAATTGAAACTAGCGTTGCAAGAACTATGGTTACCTTCAGACGCGAAGCTATTATGACCGTTGTCAAGCCAATAAGTGATGAGGCTTAATTAGTTATCATTTAAGTATATTTGGAGAAGTATGTCGAGAATACCTGAAAGTGAAATACAAAGAGTTAAAGACGCCAATGATATAGTTGATGTTGTTTCACAATATGTTACTCTCGATAAAAGTAGCGGAAGTAATTTGTTCGGTCTTTGTCCTTTTCATGGAGAGAAGACCGCTTCTTTTAGTGTCTCACGTACGAAACAGATTTATTATTGCTTCGGTTGCCATAATGGTGGGGATGTAATAAGGTTCATAATGGAAATTGAGAAGTTATCATACGTTGACGCTATACATTTCTTGGCCAAAAGAGCGGGGATTGATATAAGGATGGAAGATACCTATGTTGACCCTAAAAAAAAGGCAAAAGAGCGATACAGGAGTATTCTTAAAGAAGCAGCAAAAATTTTTCTTCTTAACTTGTCTAATAAAAAAGGAAAAGCGGCAGCTTCTTACCTAATAGGGCGAGGAATATCCGTTAATACTGCTTATAAATTTGGCTTGGGATATGCTTCTAGTGACATAATTTCAGAGCTTAAGAGACTTGGGTATAGTGATGATGAATTAGCAAACTGTGGCCTTTTTAAAAGAGGGAATAGGGGACTATTTTGCTTATTTAACAAACGACTTACATTTCCCATTTTTGATTCCTTTGGCAATGTTATTGCCATGGGAGGGAGAAAATTAAGAGATGAAGACTTTGGACCGAAGTATTTAAATTCTCCAGAAACTCTTATTTATGACAAAGGTCGAGAGCTATATGGGCTCAATATTGCGAAAAAGAGTCGACTTGATTATTTCCTAATCGTTGAAGGTTATATGGATGTTATAAGTCTTCACCAGTCGGAAATAGATAATGCAATTGCCGTTCTTGGAACTGCTTTGACTAAAGAACAGGCTAAGTTAATAAGGAAATATAAAGAAAAAGTCGTTCTTTGTTTCGATAGTGATAGTGCTGGACGTCAGGCGAGTTTAAGAAGTATAGATATATTAAAAGATGCTGGTATTGAGGTTTCTTTAATTCAAGTTCCATCAGCTAAAGATCCGGATGAATTTATAAGAGAGTTTGGCAAAGAACGTTTCTTGGCACTTGTAGATAGTAGCATGAATGATATTGAGTTTAAGCTGAACTTAGCTAGAAAAGATGCTGAGAATTCTAGAAGACCTAAACTATATTTTGCTGATGCTGCAATAAAAATATTGAGTGAGATTGAAGATAATGTAAGGAGAACTTATTATACAAGAACGATAGCTGAAGAAATATTAATAAGTCCAAGTGATCTTCAGAAAGAAGTTGATAAGCAGATTGAGGCTTCAAGGCAGAAAAAGACAACAAATAATAAGTATATAAAAAATTCTATAGAGGAATCTGTAGGAATTAAGCGTGATATTGGCGTGCAAAATGAGATAAGGGGATTTAGTCTAAGTAGACAGGATGATAGTCTTTCATTATTATTTGCAATTTTGAAAGATCATGATTTAAGTCACAATGACTTGGTTCTAGATACAATTAATAATTATCTTAGTGATGACTGGAAGGAACTTTTTTTAAAGATAATTAATCGCTTGAATAAGGGCGAACTCAGCGAGGCTTTTTACCTCCCAGCTGATTTTAGAAATTATAGGTATTTATCTCAGGATCTCGAGAGTCTCATTAGTAAAAATTTAATTGAGGGCTCTGATAGTAGTTTCGATGTAGATATGCGCAATATAAGAGCGATATGTAGAGATATTCAGCTTGATTATTTGACTAAACGAAGAGACTCAATTGCACAGGAGATACAGAAATTGTCGAATAAAAGTTCTGATCTTAATTTACAAAAATTAATAGATAATTATAATTCTCTTGTTCAGGAGATAAATCGTAGAAGATTAAATAAATTTGATGAAAATTAATGGGGAGTTTTATGGCAAGGAAAAAACTAACATTTGATGAATTGTTACATAGCTTCATAGCGATAGCTCAAGATAATGACGGAAAAATCAGTTACCGCGAGTTAATGGATCAACTTGAAACGAATGATGTTGATCTTGAAGAGGTTGATCATGTTATAACGAAGCTAGAAGAGCATGAAATAACAGTTACTCCTGAGGATGAAGATGATGAGATACATAAATTTGAAACCGATGAGGAGCTGACTGAAAATATAAGTGTAGATGATCCAGTAAGAATGTATCTCAAAGAAATAGGTAAGGTCGATCTTCTCACAGCAGCTGAAGAACGAGTTTTGGCCCAGGCAATGAAAGAGGGCGATCCTGTGGCTAGAGAGCATTTGTGTGAAGCTAACCTCAGATTGGTTGTTTCTATTGCCAAAAGATATGTTGGTAGGGGAATGAGCTTTCTTGATTTAATTCAGGAAGGAAATCTAGGTTTGCTCAAGGCTGTTGAGAAGTTTGATCATACAAAGGGATTTAAATTTTCGACTTATGCTACTTGGTGGATACGTCAGTCTATAACAAGGTCTATAGCTGATCAGGCTAGGACGATAAGAATACCAGTTCATATGGTAGAAACTATTAATAAGTTAATAAGAACTCAGAGACAGCTTCTTCAGGAGAAAGGAAGAGAACCTGAAGTTGAAGAGATTGCTGAGATTATGGAGATTTCCCCCGATAAGGTTCGTGAGATTATGAAAATATCACAGGAACCAGTATCATTAGAGAAGCCTATTGGTGAAGAAGAGGACAGCCATTTAGGTGATTTTATTCCTGATGAAGATGCTCCATCTCCAGAATCGCAGGCCGCTTTTATTTTACTTAAAGAACAGTTACTTGAGGTTCTTGGCTCACTTACTGCTAGAGAAGAAAAGGTTCTTCGTCTGCGTTTCGGACTAGATGATGGCAGAACTAGAACTTTGGAAGAGGTTGGCAAAGAGTTTAATGTTACCAGAGAGAGAATTCGCCAGATAGAAGCAAAGGCTCTGCGCAAATTGAGACATCCAAGTAGAAGTAAACGCCTCAAAGGATATATTGATTGATTTTTGCGTGAAGATTTAATCGTGAATGATTAATAATTAATACAAATGATAGTTTGAGGCATAGTCTTTGTTCTATGCCTCTTTTTTAATGAAAATGAAGAATAATATTTTTTATACCGAAGATGATGCTAGATGTTATATAGAGAAGATTAATGGTGCATGTATTAAGGGGCTATCTCTAAGACAATTAGCTTCAATTGATTTAACTATCAACTCTGGTGCAAAGACAGTGCATGAACTTGCCTGTGACCACGCTAAATTTAGTAAATTTTTACTAGAACATAATTTGGTTAATAGTATTTATGTCTCCGATATATCTATTGGACCGGTAAAAAGAGCTGAAGCGAATTTATCTGCCTATATTAACGATGATAGGCTCAGTCTTTTTCAAGCAGATGGCTTGGATGGTCATTTTATAAATAGTGGTGATTTAATTGTGATGACGGGGCTTGGGGCTTTTACTGTAATTGATATACTAAAAAAGGTGAGACTTGAACAAGTTCATGTTGATGAAAAAGGAAGAACGAAAGTTTTTCTGCTTATTCAAGTCCAGAGTAGAGAACTTGAGCTTTTTAATGTTCTAAAAGTATTACAGCTTAAATTGATAGATGAATATTTAATACACGAGAGTGCTTTTTTGTATCATGCGAAATTGTATGAGATTGATGATTTTATAGGATTTTTACAGCGTTTAGCTGATGTTCCGTCTCCATTTGAGGGGGATAGAATCAGTATGAATTTCTATGATTTTTTGGCAAGGGAAAAATATAATGTCAGGGATTTTCTTTTTGCTTCGTGGAATTATGAAAGCCTATCTTATTTAGATGAATTTGAACTGAAGTTGATTTATAGGTATTGTTATAAATTCGTTAAATATTATTCGGCACTCACTCGTGGGAGGTTTAGTCAAGAAAGTAAGAAGTATTTTGAGGACAATGTACAAGAGTTAGAAAATGTAATTTCTTTTTTGCAAGCAAGGTCTAGAATGTAGATGTTTGATATAAGTTGCTAGAAAATAATACTTGTGCAGTTTGATTTTTGTTTTTATAATTTTTTTAAGAGAGGCTCACAGTCGCTACTAATAATCGAAAGGTTTTGGTAGAGGAAAGTCCGGGCTCCCAGGACCAGAATGCTGGCTAACGGCCAGTGAAGGTAACTTCAAGGCAAGTGCAACAGAAATAGACTGCCCTTGTGGGCGATGGTGGAAAAGTGAGGTAAGAGCTCACTAAATAGTTAGGTAACTAATTATTTCTGTAAACCCCATTCGGAGCAACACCGTGGATAGACTTATGATGAGGTCCGATCGTCTAAGGAGGTGGCTTGACGGCAAGCGCGAGTTTGCTGCTAGATAGATGGCTGTGCAATGACAGAACCCGGCTTATCGCTTCTCTTTTTTTGTTTGTTTTCTAAACTTTGTTGTGGGATAGAGCATTTTTTGTGTTATTATAGTATTCGTATTAACCTGTTCTGGGTTTAGGGATTGTCCGACCCTATACTCAGTTCATGGTATTAAAGGAGGATAAAATGGACAAGGAAAAGAAACAGAGTCTGATTCAAGAGTACGCAACGCATGAGGGAGATACAGGTTCTCCTGAGGTTCAAATTGCATTGCTGACTGAGAGAATCAATCATCTTACACAGCATCTAAAGGAACATAAAAAGGATCACCACAGTCGTCGTGGTCTATTGATTCTTGTCGGTAAGCGCAGAGCTTTGCTTAATTATTTAACAAAGATTGATATCGAGCGCTATCGTTCAATTGTTTCACGTTTAGGTCTACGTAAGTAATTATTTGAGGGAGAGAGAAATCTCTCCTTCTTATTATTTATATTTTAAAATTTGCGATTGTTGCACAGGGCGGAAAATGGGATGATAAAGTGTGAGATGAATGTTGTCATTCGATTTTCCATGCTGTGCTAATTGAGAGTCGCAAAATGGAGGTTTTTTGTGAAAAAGGTTTTTAGTACAGAATTAGCTGGCAGACCACTTGTTGTTGAGGTGGATCAGATTGCACAGCTAGCAAATGGTTCATGTTTGCTTAGATATGGTGATACTGTTGTTTTGTCAACTGTTACAGCTTCTAAGGCCCCAAGACCTGGGATTGACTTTTTCCCACTTAGTGTTGATTATGAAGAAAAAATGTATGCAATCGGAAAATTCCCGGGGGGCTTTCGCAAAAGAGAGGGAAGACCAGGTGACAATGCAATTTTGACTTCAAGGGCTATTGATAGACCTATGCGCCCATTGTTCCCTTCTGATTTGCGCAACGATGTATGTATTAATAATTTAGTTTTGTCTGCAGAGCTAGATAATGATCCTAGAATTGTGGCAATGATTGGTAGTTCTATTGCTGTAGCAATTTCTGATATACCATGGAATGGACCAACTGCCTCTTTGTGTTTGGGCTTGATTGATGATGAGGTTATTATCAATCCAACAGTTGAACAAAGAGAACAAAGTAAAATGGATGTGACGGTTGCTGGAACAGAAAAGAAAATTTGTATGATCGAAGCAGCTGCAGATGAAGTTCCTGATGAGACAATGTTAAGAGCATTGGAAGAAGGTCACAAGGTAATTAAAGAAGTTTGTAAGTTTATAAATTCTATTGTTGCTGCAGTTGGTAAAGAAAAGTTCACATATGAGTCAGCTGTATGTCCCGATGATGTCATGAGTATAGCAAGTGACTTAGGTCTTGAAAGAATTAAGTCCTATATTATGGAAGCTGACAAAAATGATAGGGATGACAAAATTGCTGGACTGACTGAAGAAATAAGAGAAAAGGTTCTTGAAGATCTTGGCGAAGATAAAATCATTTTTGTTGACGAAGCAATATATAAGCTTCAGAAGAAGGTTGTAAGATCATATCTATTTAATGAGCACAAAAGGGTAGACGGGAGAGCCCTTGATCAGATTAGACCTTTATCGGCAGAAGTTAAACTTTTACCTAGAACCCACGGCTCGGCCTTATTCCAACGTGGGGAGACTCAGGTTTTAACAGTCTGTACTTTAGCTCAATTATCTGAAAGTCAGGCCATTGATGAAGTTTCACCCGAGACAGAAAAAAGATATCTTCACCAATATAATTTTCCACCTTATTCTGTTGGCGAGGCTAGACCTAATAGGAGTCCAGGAAGAAGAGAAATTGGACACGGTGATTTAGCTGAAAGAGCACTTATACCTGTTCTGCCATCTGTAGATGAATTTCCATACGCAATAAGAAATGTTTCTGAAGTAACAATGTCTAATGGTTCAACATCACAAGGTTCTGTGTGTGCTTCAACTTTAGCTTTGATGGATGCGGGTGTTCCGATTAAGAGACCAGTAGCTGGTATTTCATCCGGTTTGCTTACGAATCCAGACGATGAAGACGACTATTTAGTATTTATGGATATTCAAGGTATCGAAGATTTCTTCGGGGATATGGATTTCAAGGTAGCTGGAACAACTGAAGGTATTACTTCTATTCAAGTTGATATTAAGGTTGACGGTTTAAGCTTGGATATCATTAGAGATGCTTTTGCAATGACAAAAAAAGGTCGTATGCAGATTATTAACGAAGTAATACTTCCTTGCATATCTGAACCGAGAAAAGAACTATCTGTGTATGCTCCAAAGATTATTCAGACTTCAGTCCCAGAAGATAAAATCAGAGAAGTCATAGGTCAGGGCGGTAAAGTAATTAATAGAATTATTGAAGAGACTGGGTGCGAGATTGACATCGAAGATGATGGACGTATCTATGTTGCTTATTATGAACCTGAGGCTGGCGAAAGGGCTGTTAAGATAATTCAAGGTATAGTTAATGAGCCACAGCTTGGTGAAGAGTTTGAAGGTAAAGTTACACGCCTTATGAGTTTCGGAGCTTTTGTTGAATATTTACCTTTTAAAGAAGGTATGGTTCATATATCTAAGATTTCATGGGATAGAGTTGATAAAATAGAGGATGTTCTCGCTGTTGGCGATATTGTAAAAGTAAGGGTTCTTGAGATTGATGATCAAGGAAGAGTGAACCTCGATATGCGTGATGAGAGTGAGAAACCTAGTTCCTATGATGAGATGAATAGTCACAGGAGCGAAAGAAGAAGCAAGCCGAAGTCCAGAGATGGAAAATCAAATGGTCACGGTTCTGAACATAGATTCGGTGAGAAAAGAACAAGAAAGAGTGAATTTGAGGCTTATCCTCGCAAAAGAAAATCTAGAGCTGACTCATACGAAGATTAATGAAAAAGGGACTGTTAATTTATTTAATTTATTTATAAATACAATTGTTTGAGTGATTTTGAAAAGAGGGACTTACCCCTCTTTTCGTTTATATAATTTTAAAAAACACTTCTTGACTTTATTTGACTTTGAGAATACAATTTCGCTATTAGCAGTCTTGAGTTGAGAGTGCTAAATATTTTTGTGGAGGAATATTATGACGATTAAACCATTATCTGACAGAGTTGTAATTAAGAATATAGAAACTGAAGAAACAACTAAAAGTGGCATTGTATTACCTGGTTCAGCACAGGAGAAACCACAAGTTGCTGAAGTTTTAGCAGTTGGCCCAGGTGGTGTTGTTGACGGTAAAGAAATTAAAATGGATGTAAAGGTTGGGGATAAGGTCATCGCAAGTAAATATGCAGGAACCGAAGTAAAACTTGATGGTGAAACATTAACAATAGTTAGACAATCTGATATTTTAGCTGTGGTTGAATAATTAAATCCTGACTTATTTTAATTGTTTATTAAATAACAGATATAGATTGGTGGTAATTAATAATGGCAAAAGATTTGAAATATTATGAGGATGCTCGCAAGGCTCTCGAACGAGGAGTAAACAAACTTGCAGATACTGTAAAAATTACATTGGGACCCAAAGGTAGAAACGTAATACTTGATAAGAGTTATGGAACACCATTAATTACCAATGATGGTGTTACTATTGCCAAGGAAATAGAACTTGAAGATAGATTTGAGAATATGGGTGCTCAAGTTATTAAAGAGGTTGCATCAAAGACCAATGATATAGCTGGTGATGGAACAACTACAGCAACACTACTCGCACAAGCTATATATAGAGAAGGTTTGAAAAATGTTGCAGCTGGAGCTAATCCAATTATCTTACAAAGAGGTATCTCACTTGCTGTTGATAAGGCTGTTTCAGAAATTCATAACCTCGCAAGTCCTGTAAGTAGTAAACAAGATATAGCAAGAGTTGCGGCTGTTTCTGCGAATGATCCCAAAATTGGAGAATTGGTTTCCGAGGCTATGGAGCGTGTTTCTAACGATGGAGTTATCACTGTTGAAGAGAGCAAGACCATGAGCACAGAACTCGAAGTAGTCGAAGGTATGCAATTCGATAGAGGATATGTTTCATCCTACATGGCTACAGACCTTGAGAAGATGGAGGCTGTTCTTGAAGACCCATATATCTTGATAACAGATAAGAAAATCTCCAATATTCAAGAGCTTTTGCCTTTGCTTGAGCAACTTGTTCAGTCTGGTAAAAAATTACTTATAATTGCAGAAGACGTTGAGGGTGAGGCTCTTTCTACCTTGATATTAAATAAGCTTCGTGGGACTTTTACTTGTGTAGCTGTAAAAGCACCAGGCTTCGGTGACAGAAGAAAAGAAATGCTTCAGGACATAGCAATTCTAACAGGCGCTACAGTAGTTACAGAAGAACTTGGTATGGACTTAAAGGAAGTAGGTCTCGAGGTCTTAGGTACTGCAAGACAGGTTAAGGTAGAAAAAGAAAATACAATAATTGTAGATGGCGCAGGTAGTAGTGAAACAATTCAAGAGAGAGTTGGTCAGATTAAGAATCAAATCGAGACTACTACAAGTGATTTTGATAGAGAGAAATTACAAGAGAGACTCGCTAAGCTTGCTGGTGGTGTCGCAGTTATTAAAGTTGGTGCAGCAACTGAAACTGAGATGAAAGAGAAGAAACTTAGAATAGAAGATTCTTTGGCCGCTACAAGAGCTGGTGTACAAGAAGGTATGGTTTCTGGTGGAGGAACTTGCTATATTAATATCCTTCCTAAAGTTGAAGAATTACTTGGAGAAACTGAAGGTGATGTTAGAACAGGAGTTAAGATTGTTCTGAGAGCACTGGAAGAACCTGTGAGACAGATAGCGGCTAATGCTGGTCTTGATGGTAGTGTTATTTGTGAACATATCAAGAAAGAAAAAGTCGGAATAGGATATGACGTACTGAAAGAAGAATATATTGATATGGTTGCTGAGGGTATCGTAGATCCAGCTAAGGTAACGAGGTCGGCTTTGCAAAATGCAGCATCAGCTGCAGCTATGCTCCTTACAACCGAAGCTCTCGTTGCAGACATACCCAAGGAAGAACCTGTAAATCCAGCTGCGGGAATGGGTGGAATGTATTAATTTAGATTTAGATATATTATTTGCCGATATAGATTATATTGATGGTCTATATCGGCTTTTTTTGTTAAAATCAGATTAAAGAAATTATATACAAAGTGAGGTTGCTTATGTCTGATGTTTTTATTGAAAAGATTGTTCCTCAAAAAAGATCGAGCATAGATTTTCTGAAAATTGCTGGAGTTTTTTTTGTTTATCTTCTATTAATTTTAATAACGCTTATGATTCCTTTCTTGCTTTTCTTATTTCCTTTAGCTTTGTTTGGTGGAGCCTATTTATTCTATTTGTTTATTGCTATGAGTAAGCTAGAGCACGAGTATATTGTGACCAATGGAACCTTGGATATAGATAGGATATATGGTATGAGACGCAGAAAGAGACAAATATCCATTTCAGCAAGGGATATTCAGGAGATTTCAAATTTTAATTCAAACAAATATGCTGATTTTCAGCGCAAGCGAGTAAAAATTTTAGACTATAGTTCAAAAAATAAGGATAGTCAATTTGTATATATGCTTATTAATAATAATGGACAAGATACAGCTGTGATAATAGAAAAGGATGATAGGATCTTAGAAAATATTTATCAATATAATCGCAGGTTAATGTATAGCTAATAAATTGAAAATTTATTTTCAATTAGTTAGCAGTACTTTCTTCGCTTTTACATTTTTTTCACAAGCTTACTTATTCAGAATCATATAATTATGTCTTGAAGTCAATATAAAGGATAAGCACGAAATGATAGAAATAATCAATTTATCTAAAAATTATGGAAAAAAGAAGGCTCTAGATAATATATCATTCAAGATTAACAGTGGCGAAATCGTTGGTTTTTTGGGACCTAATGGAGCTGGTAAGAGTACTACGATGAATATTATTACAGGGTATATATCATCAACATCAGGAAAAGTCTTAGTTAATAATCATGATATTATTGATGAGCCTGAGATTGTTAAAAAATCTATCGGTTATCTTCCAGAGCAACCCCCATTATATATGGATATGACTGTCGATGAATATTTGAACTTTGTTGCGGGTCTAAAGGGTGTAAAAAGAAAAGAAATTTCTGATGAAGTTTCAAGAGTTAAAAGGGTTGTAAAAATTGATTCTGTGTCGAAAAGATTAATAAGAAATCTATCCAAGGGATATAGGCAGAGAGTCGGAATCGCACAGGCTATACTTGGTAACTCTGAAGTATTAATTCTTGACGAACCTACTGTTGGACTTGATCCTAAACAAATTATCGAAATTCGTGAATTGATTAGAGAACTTGGAAAGAAGCATACAGTAATTTTATCATCTCATATTCTTTCTGAAATTCAAGCTGTTTGTGACAGAGTAATTATTATCAACGCTGGCAAGATTGTTGAGGATAAGACATTAAAAGAGTTAGAGACTAAGCTTCATAATAATCATTTATTTACAGTTAGTGTTGAAGCTGAACCGAATGAGTTAATTTCTGAATTTAGGAGAATTCCAAATGTTATCGACTGTCATTTGCTATCCACTAATAACAATATTAGTAAAGTTGAATTAACAGTCGGAGAGCATTTTGATACTAGGAATATTTTTTTCGCTATGGCAAATAAAAAATGGCCTATTGTCGAGCTAATTAATAAAGAAGCTAGCCTTGAGGATTTATTTATCAAGTTAGTAAATACTAATGTATCAGAGATGTAATAAGTAATATTAAAAGATTAGATTGAGAAGGTCTTGTATATGCAGCCTATGTTAGCAATATTAAAACGAGAGATTTCGATGTACTTCAAGTCACCAATTGCTTATGTTCTACTAGCAATTTATACCTTTGTAAGCGGACTTGTTTTTTGTCTTTATTTATTTCAAGGATATGCTCTTATCACAAGTGAATTAGCATTCCTTCAAAGTTTATTTTTTATCATTATCCCACTAATGACTATGAAATCATTTAGTGAAGAGAATAAGAATAAGACAGATCTTCTTCTTTTAACTTCACCTTGCAAAATAGGAGATATAGTTTTAGGGAAATATTTAGCTGCGGTATTTATGTTTTTGTGTATGAGTACAATTACTCTTGTTCACATCATTATTACGATGCTTCTTGGTGGAATTATTGATTTGCCAATTTTAGGTACTTATATAATTTATTTCTTAACAGCATTTGCATACATAGCCATTGGATTGTTCTGTTCATCTCTTACTGAGAATCAAATCATTGCTGGTATTGTTTCAATGTTAATATTTTTATTATTTTCTATTTATTCGACTATATCGAATTTAATAGCGAATTTAATAGCATCTGCGGTTAATTCGTTTGATAGAATCTTCGGTTTAGTTCCAAGTAATGTAAAGGATTCTATTTCGACCAATGTTGCAAGTAGTTTAAATTGGCTTAATCCTTCAAATCGCTTAGCTGAATTTGGTAGAGGTATATTTACGATACCACCTATTATCTTTTTGTTTACATATTCAGCAATTTTTATATATTTTACTTGTAAAGTTTTGCAAAGACGTAGATGGAATTAGTTTGAGGAGAGATATATGAAGAAAGATTTAGAAAATAAAATTGAAGTAAACTCAACAGAAGCTACGTCAAATAATACTGAAAATAAGAAAAATAATTTTGTAGCATCAATAGAGGCTGCTCATAAGAAGAGTATGAAAAATAAAAAGGATAAGCGTAATTTGAAGTTCAAACGTGCTAGTTTTGTGACTGGGGCACTTGTTCTTTTATTAGCGATCGTTATTAATCTGATGGCAGATAGTCTATTAAAAGATAGATTTAGATTTGATTTTACATCAAATAAACTTATGACACTCAGTGAAGAAACAACGAATTTGTTATTGGATCTTAAACATGAAATTGAGATTATTGCACTTTCTAAAGAAGATTCTTTTTTGCAAAATACTAGTGTTAGTTTCGTTTCAGAATTATTAAAAGAATATCAGAATAAATCAAATGGAAAATTAAGCATAAAGTATATCGATCCTGTTTCTGATCCTCAGATAATAAAGACGCTTGACCCAGACAATGTAAAAAATATTAAGCAATCGGACATTGCAGTTTATTCGCCTGAGACGAAAAAGGTTAAAATTTTGGATCCTGCCACTTTTATTAATCAGCAAATGGACCAAAGGACATATCAAGCGTATATAAGTGGATATAGTGCTGAGGCTGGAATTTCTGGAGCAGTTCAGTTTGTTGATTCTGAAGAAAGTTTAAAAGTCTATTTTAGCCAAGGACACAAAGAAGATGATAGGAACGAGAAGTATAAAATATTAGCACAGTTACTCGATAATAATAATTTTCTTATGGAAGACCTTCCTTCAAAACAAATTGACGAGATCCCAGAAGATGCCAATATTTTATTTATGCTTAATCCAAAGGCAGATATAAGTGAAAAGGAAAGTAAAAATCTAGAAGCATATATAAAAAGAGGTGGGTCTCTTTTTGTAGTTGCTGATTTTTCGGATTCTGACTATGTAAATCTTAATAGTGTTCTTAAAGAGTTTAATATTGCAATTAGTAATGATAGAGTTCTAGAGAATAATAATGCTCTACGTTTGGCAGGCGATCAATATAGTTTCCTTGCAGATGAGCCACAAAGTCCTTTGAATCAAGCGGCTTTGACATCTTCTACATTGGTAAGTTATTCAAGAAAAATTGGAGATGCTTTGAACGGTAAAGAGTGGATTAAACTTTCTACTTTATTACAGAGTTCGGCTGATGCAAGTATTGAAGAGAAGGGTCAAAGTGAAAAAGCTTCAGAAAAAGGTGTACAGACAATAGGGCTTGCATCAGAGAACAGTGGTTTTATTGGAGCTAAAAATAGCAATGGAGAGACAGTAAATCAGAGTAGTAGAGCGATAGTATTTGGTAGTTCATTGATGTTTAGTGATACTGTTCTTATCAATTTTATGCAACAAACTAATAATTTAAGCTTGCTTAATAGTTCTCTACTTTGGTTGGGAAGAAGTGAGACTCAGTCGATGATGATTAGACCAGTAACACCAGTAAGTTATGCAATTTCTGCATCCAATTATTCATTAGTTCCATATATATCAATTATCTTGATTGCAGTGTTGCCTTTGATTTTTGTTGTACTAGCTGTGTTTGTTTACAGAAAAAGAAAAAATCTTTAATTAAATACGTGGTAAATATAAATGAAGAAGTCGTTAAGAAATATAATCCTTTTATCTTCTTTGCTGCTAGTTTTGGTCTTAGTTTTTTATTTTAGTTCACAAAGAAATGATAAAAGTAAATTAGAGAGCGAAAATAGTAAAGAAACTGAACAAATAGAAAATAAGAGTAAGAAGCTTCTCGATCTAACTAAGGAAGAAATTGATAAAATTGAATTACATAATTCTAATGGGAATTTTGTATTTGTTGTGGATGACAATATTGATAAGAATAATTCGGCAGAAATAGAAAAAGAGTCAAGTTTAGAGAGTATAGAATCCACAAGCGTAAGTGAAGTCAGTAGTCAGAGTGAAGCTACTGCGGAGTTAAATGATAATATTGATAAGCCCACAAATAGCGAGAGCCAAGATACACAAGAGACTAAAGGGATAATAAAAAATAAAGAATTTTCTCTTAATGAGCCTAAGCTTGAGCATATTTCAAAAGTAAAAATTAATAGTATTGTTGATTCTTTAGTAAATTTGAAGATTGTAGAGAATTTAGGTTCTAAAGACAATTTAAATGATTATGGCTTGGATAAAAAATCTAAATTTATCGAGTTATTAGTTAATTCTGGTAATAGATATAAAGTAATTATAGGAGATAAGGTTCCAAGTATTTCAGGACAGTATTATGCAATGCTCGAAGGAGATAGTGTTGTTTATACTGTCAATCTTGTTGATACTGCTCTTGAATTCACAAATTTTGATTTACTTGATCCAAGTATCTTTGATTTTGATGTAAAGGCTGTAAAAAACTTTACTTTCTATCGAAAGCTTGATGATGTGAATATGACTTTTGTATCAGTTTCGGATAATGAACGGGGAGATAATGCCTCTGAAGAAGAAACAAATGAGTCGAAGCCAACACAAGATAATACGCAATATACATTATGGAATGTTATAAGTCCTATAGACCATGAAGCAGATAGTGATAAGATTAATGAGCTTTTGAATGATATTTCTTTGATGTATGCGGAAGCTTTTGAAATATATGAACCTACAGATAAAGAACTCAAAGATTATCAAGTCGATGACAATGCTGATTTTATTTTTACTTTCTCTAACGGAGACAGTAAAGAAAGCTTGTACATTGGAAAGTCAAGTGGAGATGGAAAAAGATATGCGTATTCAACTAGTCGTAATACAATATTTAAACTATCTGAGAGCAAATTTAGCAAATTCGGTCTGGATAAGCTAGATTTAATTAACAAGTTTGCGTTGTTACAAAATATTACTGATGTAAAGACGATTGATTTTAAATTAGATAAAGAAGAAGCTCACTTTGAAATCTCTATTCCTGAAAATAAGGATAATAAGTTGAGTAATAATGAAGTTGAAGAGCAAAGTACGTTTACATTGAATGGCAAAAATGTAAATGCAAAAGATGAGAATTCCAAAAATTATTTTAAGACTTTTTATAGAAGCTTGATTTCAATAATGGTAAGTGACTTCGATGATGAAAATGAACCAAATTTAAATAGTGAGAGCGCGCTTAAAATTACATATGAATTAAAAGATGGTAATACAAGTGTACTTGAATTGTTTAGAAGAGATGAGAAATCATACTTTATTGTATTAGATGGTAAGTATACTAATATGTATGCTGATTCATCAGTAATAAATAATGATAACGAAGCAGAGCCTGGTATTTTGAAATCTTATAATAAGATGCTTGAATTTTTAAAGGTGAGTACTGCTAATGACTTGAAGTAGTATCAGTTTATTATGTATATCTCCAGATTGCGTAGAACTTTGTCTATGAGATATTGAGTCAAATTATATAATCAAAAATTACATCTCTTAACAAAGATAGGTGGTGACTGAGTATTGCCACCTTTCTTTGCTTGTTACTGAATTATAAAAAAGTAAAAGATAGGACAAGACCACAAAAAGGGGCGTTAACTTTAAAAGTTAACACTTCTTATACTAAAAAATCTAAATTATTGAATTTATTATAAATCCAATAATTTAGATTTATAAATTTTTTTATAATAATGAAAAAACGTAATCGTACTTTGTATTATAATTATACGACTAAAGATAATTGGGGACACAATAATCCATGCTTAATAAAAAGAACGATAAAGGTCAAGCAAAAGTAAGGCTTGCAGATGATCCTGATAAAAGAATAATTAACAAAGACAAAATAAATAATTCATTACCTAAGAATAATATTCTTGAAAAGAATTTTTTAGTGAATATTAGTAAAAAAACTAAATCATTATTTTACCTATCTATATTAGCCTTCTTTTTATTCTTAATAGTATTTGTATGGTTACTTGTTCGTGGGAGAAATCAGACTAATACCATCAGAGTTTCAGAACTGAATCAAGCTAGTATAGGCTTCACATTGACTGGCTCTGAAGGAGAATCAATTTTCCCAATTGATTCTAATAATTTGATTCGTCTAAGTACAGGTCAAGTTAGTATACTTGATATTAATGGACAAGAAAAAACTACTATTTCGATTGACTGCGATAATCCAATGGTCGTAAAGAACAAGCATTATATTCTGATCTTTGATTTAAATGGTAAATCATATTATCTTTTCGATACAAAAGGTCTTATATATCAAGGAAGCACAAATGAAGGAATTGGCTTCGCCAATATTTCTGATGAAGGTCATGTTGCACTTGTTTTAAATCAATCAAATACAAGGGGGATTCTTCGCGTAATTGATCCTGAGGGGATACATCTTTTTGATTATGAAGTGAGAGAACGTAGAGACTCTGGTTATATTTTATCTGCTAAGTTTTCAGCGGATGGTCAGTATATAGATGTTAGCATGTTAAATACTGATGGAGTTGAACCCTTTCCTATTATTTATCGCTTCGATCTTCTAGCAAGTAAAGTTGCTAATATTTATATATGTGATACAAATGAAGCTCTTAGTCTAATACCTTATAGCTCTTCAACTGAACTCATAATTGCGGGAAATAGAAATATATATAGACTTAATGGCGAAAAAGTTAGTCAATGGATTAATTTTGCAGATATAAAAGAAGTTTTGGCCAACGACAGAGGGATTTGTGTTTTGGCATCTGATTCAGTAAAGGGTGAGGCAAGGCTAGTATTTCAGGAGTTTAATCAGGATATTGGCAATATTAATAATGAGGAATTAAAAGGAGTTGCGGTTGGAGCTACCCCTAAACTTATGGATATTTCAGATAACTATGCTTTGGTAGCAGATAATACAGTTTGTTATAAGATTAATTTAAAAGATTTATCTGTCAGATCTAACGATTTAGGTTCAGAGATTATATCGTTGACACTTGACTCAAAAGATATGGTTACAGCTGTAACTAAGGATCGCGTTCAGGTTTTCTAATATGGAATTGGAATTTAAATTTAAGAGTGTGCCTTGCTTTGGTAAAAAGGTACTATGTGCTAGGCTCAAGGAGTTCGATAAAGAACTTGTTTTATCTGAACTTGAATCAATTCAGATGAAATCTAAGTATTATTATGATGACCATAATATTATGAAGTCTGCTGGAATTACGCTTCGTATTAGAGAAGAAAATTCCAAGTGGATTTTTAATATAAAAGAAAAAATATATTCCAAGGAAGCTGAGTTTAAGAGGTATGAAATTGAGTTTGAACTTGCTCTTGGGGAAGTAGAGCAGATTGTAGATAATAATGATGTGATAGAAATTGATGAATTAGAGAAGATCTATGATTATCATCTAGCATCATTATTGTCGGATAACAATGTTGCTTTAGATTATGAGAAATATTCTGAGTATAATAGATTGAGTAGAGATTTTAAATCGCTTATTTCTTCAATAAGAATAAATAATGCCAAAGTAAGTATTGCTGCTACTTGTAACTTTGTTAGAGATAGAATTTTAATTAAAAATAAAAGTTTCTGTATAGAACTGGCATTTGACAAAGGAGTTTTGGGTAGAGATGTATTACTTGATGAGATTGAATTTGAAATAAAGTCAGGAGATATCTTGTCAGCGACTGAATTTATTAATGACTTTGCTAAGAAGCTAAGTTTGATTCCAGAAGAAAAATCTAAATTTGAAAGATCTAGTGTATGATTGATATGCCCGCACAGAATAAGTATAAAAATTCAAAAATATTAAAAAATGCTTCGAAAAAAGTTACTAAGCATGACAAATATAATAATGGAAAAGATAATGGTGACTTGTTATTAAAATTAGTTGATAAAGCTAGCTTTGATAACAAGTTTTTGCATTATGACATTGTGATAATTGGTGGTGGAATATCAGGTATATATACAGCTCTTCTTCTTGATAGATTAATAAAAGATAGGGATTTAAACATAAGAGTTTTGGTGATAGAACAAAATGAAATTTTATTAAAGAAAATACCAGCTACAGGAAATGGAAGAGCAAATGTTGGAAATTTGTTATGTTCATCAGAAACTTATTATACACTTGCCAATAGAGATGAAAATATAATAAGAAAGTTTCTTGCTCAAGAAAAAGATGCTTCTTGTTTAAAGTCCTTTTTGAGAGAGAAGGATATCTTTTTACGTGAGGAGAATTATAGACTTTATCCAAGTCATCTGCGGGCGGAAGCTTTTCGGGAAACCTTAATTGATTTAATAAATAGAAGCGAAATCGATTATATTTGCTGCTGTAAATGTAAAGATGTATTGATAAGTAGAGAGACTAAAATTACTGATTTGCATGATCAAAATAGAAGCAGAAATGTTAATATACCTAAACAGTTTAAAAAATATAAGTTAAGATTACATATAAATAAGGATAAATATAATAACAAAATATCGGAGAGAAATAATAAAAAACTATATGGACAAAATGATCTAAGTTATCAATTAATTAATTGTGAAGCAGAATATATTATTTTTGCTAGTGGAGGGATACACAGTCCTCAGTTTGGACAAGCTGAAGATAGTAATAAGATTTTAGATAAGTTAGCAAATAAAAAAAATCCTAGACTTCCTGCCCTTACTTCGATTGAAGTTTTAAATAAGAGCTATTTTCAAATAATAAGTGGACAGAGAATGCAAATTATGGGAACCTTGTATGATTTAAGTAGGAAAATTAAGATCCCTTCATATGGAGAGTTTCAATTTACCACTTATGGTCTTTCAGGTATTCCAACAATGGATCTTTCCGGTCTTCGTATGGCTGATAGCCAAAATCCATATTTACTTCAAATGACAGAAGAAGACAAACGTAAATTAGAATTGATGGAATTAGTATATTCTCCTATCTTTAAAGATACTCAGTCTAGGCAAATTATTTGTTTGGATCTTCTCAGTAATATTAGCCTGAGAAATATTGCCAAGGGAAGTAATTTATACTTTGGAAATAATATACTTGAATTACAAAAGTCAGCTACTAATATTAAAGAAGAAAAAGACTTAATTGATGTCTTGATTTCGAGAGCTAGTAAACTCTTAACGAAAAATAAAGTAGATTTATCTGAGAATAAAAAAAGAAATATAGAGAATAATGAAATCCTCTTGACAAGTATATCTAAACAAATGATAAGCAAGATCTTGTTGCCATTTTTTGATAAGAAAATTATAAATTACATTGTTTCAATTATTGGTCAATATACTTTAGATACAAATAAGATTTTTAGCTTTGATAGAAAAATTAAGACTACAAATATAGAAATGTTTAGAGAGATGATTTGTAAATTAGAAGAGTCAGGTCTGAGCAAAAATGAGAGAGTTGATATCTTATATATTTATTTTATCTTGAAAAATATTCCATTTTTTCTCGCTGATAAAAATAGAAAAGAGCAGGCGCAGATAACTGCAGGGGGAGTTTGTTTGTCAGAAATTGATGAACAGAGTTTATCGCTAAAGAGTGACCATAATATATATCTTGTGGGAGAGAGTTTGGATATTAATGGTTGCTGTGGTGGTTTTAATCTTCATTTTGCTTATTTGTCAGCAAAAGCAGTTACAGAAAGACTAGGAGTTAAATTAATAGAATACAGTGAGCAAGATTGCATAAAAATAAATAAACATTCAATGATATGCAATCGTAATAATGACTAATATCTTGTAATAAAAGAATAATATAGAAATTGTAGTATATGTTTCATCAACTTGTAATAATATATAGTGTTAACATTAGAAAATTTAATGTATATTTATTAGCAGCGATTATAAGTCAAAATTGCATAACAGAGTATGACTTATAATTAAAAATTAGAATAAAATTAGCTTGGAGGAAATATGCAATTAAATAAAATAGTTAAGTTGAATTTTTGTTTTTTGCTAATATTGTCTTCTTTGTCCTTAGTCTCTTGCAATAATTCTAAAAATCAAACAAATAAAAATAGTTTGACTAGATCAGATGTAGCAACAAATATTGTTGTAATGAGCGTCGAAAATTACAGACCAATTGTAATTCAACTATATCCAGAATATGCTCCGGAGACAGTTGAAAATTTTCAGAAACTTGTAAGTCAGGGCTTCTATAAAAATTTGACATTTTTCCGCAGTATCAAGGATTTTGTTGTTCAAGGCGGCGATCCAAACAATAATGGTACAGGGGGACCAGGGTGGACAATTAAAGGTGAATTTAAGGAGAATGGAATAGATAATCCCATTCATCACGCAAGGGGAGTTGTCTCTATGGGACGCCTAGCCAGTGACAATGATTCTGCCGGTTCACAATTCTTCATTGTTCTATCTGAAGATAGTTCTGATTCACTTGACGGAAACTATGCTGCGTTTGGTATGGTTATTGATGGAATGGATGTTATTGACGAAATAGCGGCACTTGAGACAAAGGATGATATTATAGTTGATAAACCAAAGATTGTTGACATGTATTTTGCAAATTTACCTAGCAATGAATGAGAAATCTACGAATATGTATCAAGGATAGCAAAAATATTATTTGAATATTAAACACTCATCTCTATAAAAAATATATAGGGATGGGTGTTTAATTTTTGTTTATTTTATTTTTTCGAGTAATTCTGATATTTCATAATAACGAGTATATAATTCTTCTAATCTATTTAAAGATTCATTGTATTTACGATAATCATCTGGATTCAATTTATTATTGGTGCTCTCTTCCAAAAATCTTTCATGTTGATTCTCTAAATCAAATATTTCACTTTCAATTTTTGATAATTCAGTACGAAGATTTGCCAAGCGTTTACGTCTTTCTGAAGGGGGAAGATTAGACCTTATATTATATTTGGCAAATACTCCGGACTCTTGAGCCTTTGAAGTATCAGAAGAGCTCATGGAATTTATAGATTCATTTCTCTCATTATCTTCCACGAGAGCATCAAAAGGTGAAATAGATTTTTTTATTGAAGTAGTGATTAGTTTATTATTACTGCCATTACTTGATAATCTTTCTTCTCGATAAAGCTTAAGCCAAGCGGAATATGCATCAAACTCAATTACATTATAATCAATGAAACCCCATACCTTAGTAGTTAATTTTTCTACAAAGTAGCGGTCATGACTGACTATCAGAAGGGCTCCTGTATATTCCATAAGAGCTTTTTCTAAAAGTTCTCTTGAATTGATATCGAGATGATTAGTTGGTTCATCTAGAATGATGAGATCAGGCCTCATTTCTAGAAGTTGGGCAAGATATAATCTCTGTCTCTCTCCGCCAGATAGAACAGAAATTTTCTTGTCCAAATCATCTGTAAAAAAAGCAAAATTGGCTAATCTAGCTCGTAATTTACTGATGTCACTTATCGAACTAACTGATGAAAAATATTCTAAAACGGTTATATTTTCGTTATCTGATAGAAACACATGCTGTCCCATATATGCTATTTCAGGATTAGCTACAATATTGATTCTGCCAGTATCTGGCAATAAGTCAGCCATAAAAACTTTTATCAATGAACTTTTACCACAACCATTGGGCCCCAAAATGGCAATCTTATCATCAGCGCAAATATGACCATTGAAATTGCTAAACAAAGGGCGATTAAAAGCCAGACTTAAATTCTTGAAATCAAGCAGGAGGCGTTTATTATCATGTCTGATTTCTGGCTTATCTATATTTCCAATATAGATTTTTTTATCTTTATTTATTGATTTGGCTTTTAGCGATTCAAGTTCAGCTTTTAACTTTTTTACCACCCTATCCCTAGCATGGTAAGAAGAAATTTTTCTATGACTCAATAGAGTCTGTCTCACTTTTTCTTCGTGTTCAATCTTACTTTCTAAATTCTTTATGCTAGTTTCAAAAAGCGCCCCGCGTTCTTCCCTTTGTTTGATTGCCGCTGAATAATTACCCTTATATAGATAAAGATTCTTTGATTCAAATGAGGCTATCTTATTACATACAGAATCTAGGATGTATCTATCATGACTAACTAATACTACAGTCTTTTTTAATTGTTTAAGGTAAGATGTTAACCAATCTATTCCGTCAATATCAAGATGATTGCTGGGTTCATCAAGAAGCAAAACATCACTATCATTTAATAATAGCTTGGCTAATCTAACTCTAGCTCTTTCACCGCCACTAAGTGTAGATATTTTTGATTCGGCAAGTGAATTATCAAAGCCTAAGCTTGATAATATTTGCAGAAGTTTAGCTTCGTAGTCGTAAGAACCCGCAAGATGAAACTTATTCTGAACATCTTGATATTCGTTCAACAGTTTATCTAAGTTTTGATTATTATTAGACTTAGACATTTTTTCTTCGAGACTTTGTAATTGCTGTTGAAGTCTGTAAAGATTCTCATTAAAAAGAACAGTTTGCTCATGATTGACTGTGTCATCAATTTGACTGTAATAGGAGATAATGCAATTTTTGGCAAGCGAAACAGAGCCAGAGTCAGCATTTTCAAGACCTTTGATAATTCTAAGCAGAGTTGATTTGCCACACCCATTAGGCCCTATCAGACCAATGTGATCGGAAGCATCAATATTTAAATTAATATTGCTAAATAGATCTTCTTTATCTGTATTGAATCTTTTACTTAATGAATTAATTTGTATAATCGACATAATAAATGGATTATATCAAAGAGCTAGACCAAAATCTATTTATATATAACTACAATTAATCAATATATAGTGAGTATACGAAAGAAAAATAGAAAAAATAGCAACTCAATAGCATGATAAGTTTAATTTGTGAAATAATTATTACAATAAAAGTTTAACGCTATTTTCTGTCAAAAATAAGAAATCTTCTGAATTCATATATTGACTATGCTTTGACTATACTTAGAGTGTGAATATTGATTATTAGATGGAAAAATATAAAAATACGAGCAATATATTTGTACTAGTATATTAAATATTAAATTACCAATATTAGTAGTTTCGATTTAAGATATCAAACATTTGAGTAAGTAATATGTTCAAAAGAAAGAGACATACAAAAGATTGGGAAATAGTAATAACTGAAGAAGATTTAAATAAGAAAAGAAAATTAGAGGATGAATGGTATTTTTTTGAGAAAGAAATATTATGAACATTTTAATGATTGCTTCCCAACTATGATGATACACACATCTTTGAAAGTTGATATTGAGATGATTAAAAAGCAACAGAAACAGACACTAAAATTGAGGTTAAGCTATTTAGTGAAAATGGAGGGCTCATAGAATATTAGTCTCTAATTTGAATAGGTGATGTATTAATTTATAAGCCGTCATTTGTAAGAATATTGTAGTTATAAAAGAAACATGATATATGGATAAGACAATCAATAGGATGCTACAAAGATATAGTATATTTAGAAACAATGAATTTTCTAAATATTGGAGAGAATAAATGTCATACAAATATATGGAAAATGCAATATCAAATAATGATATACCTATCACCAAAATGGATTTAATTGAAAAATTTAAAGACATAGGACTCAATAATGGAGATAGTGTAATTGCTCACGTATCATTAAACTCTCTTGGATATGTTATTGGCGGTGTAGAAACTATATATTTGGCACTTGATACAGTTTTAGGTTTAGATGGAACAATAGTTGTTCCGACTCAAACTATTGAAATAACTGATCCTAGTACTTGGGAATGCCCGAAAGTACCTGAAAATTGGCTTGATATTATAAGAAAAAATATGCCTCCTTTTAATATTAATACTTCCTATTCTAATGCCATGGGCCATTTCAGTAATTTTATTAGAACATTACCAGAGTCAGTTAGAAGTTCACATCCTGTATATTCATTTTCTGCGATAGGAAAAAATGCTAGATTAATTACGAAGGATCAACCGTTAAATTTTCCACTTGGAAAAAATTCACCTTTAGAAAAATTGTATGACCTAAACGCAAAAGTATTATTAATTGGAACTGATTTTGATTCGAATACTTCCATTCATCTTGCCGAAAATTATATAAATAGAGAAACAATTAAAGAAAAATCAAAAATATCTTTAAATGGAACCGAAAAGTGGATTGAATACGATAACATAGAATTTAATATTTATGATGATTTTATAGATTTGCAAAAATCTTTTTATACAGATCATAAAGTTAACATTGTAAAAGTTGGCAAGGCTAATATTGAGGCGTTCAATATGAAAGAATGTGTAGATTTTGCAAAATCATTTTATAAGCAAAAAGAAAGACTTGTGGAGATATATGAATGAATTGTTCTATAAGAAATTTATAATATAGATATAATAGATAAATAATAAGATAAGTCGAATTTAAAGAAGCACTAACCATATATGAGTTAATGCTTTTTTCTATTAAAATTCATAGAATCTCTGAGTAAAAATTTTGAACTCATTTAGAATTAAAATATCAATTAGGTGCTGTTTTGTTTAGTTATCTCAAATAAACATCTCTATACTACTAATTATAATTATCAGAAATATTTATTATCCCAGTTAAATTTCTAAAAATATTATTTAAGTAAATTGAGTAATCCTATTGCAAAGTGTACAATATTTTCAATGTATTTATACGAGAGTTGAGGTGCTTTTTATGCTTAAGTTTTCGTCCAGATATGCGAAAGAGTTTGTTGCCTGTGAAGAGCTAGAATTAATTAAGAGTCAGCTTGATGCGGCTAGCAAACTTTTGGCAGAAAGAAATGGTGCAGGTGCTGATTTTTTAGGTTGGCTAGATCAACCAGTAGAATTTGATAAAGAAGAATTTGAGAGAATTAAGAAGTCTGCTGATTTTATAAAAAATAATGTAGAAGTTCTTGTCGTAATTGGAATTGGTGGAAGTTATCTTGGGGCGAGAGCAGTCATAGAGGCATTGAAAAATCCTTTTGAAAACAAGGGTGTTGAAGTAGTTTTTGCAGGATATAATTTATCTTCATCATATGCTAAATATTTGTCCGATTATTTAAAGGATAAGAAGTTTGCAATAAATGTTATTTCAAAATCTGGGACAACAACGGAACCAGCAATAAGCTTCAGATTACTTAAGAAACAATTGGAAGAAAAAGTTGGCATAGAAGAAGCTAGTAAACTTATTTTTGTTACAACAGATAGGGCAAGGGGTGCTCTTAAGAGCTTGGCAGATGAAAAGGGTTATGAAACCTTTGTAGTACCAGATGATATAGGAGGCAGATATTCTGTATTATCAGCAGTAGGTCTCTTGCCAATAGCAGCAGCGGGTTTTGATATAACTGAACTAATGAAGGGTGCAGCATCATATAGAGAATATGCGATGAATGCTAGCTTATTAGATAATGAAGCTTATGTTTATGCGGCAGTTAGAAATATTCTTTTAAGAAAAGGATATACTACAGAAATTTTGGTCAATTATGAACCTAATCTCCATTTTATCAGTGAGTGGTGGAAACAACTATTTGGTGAGAGTGAGGGAAAAAGTGGAAGAGGAATTTTCCCAGCCGCTGTTGATAATAGTTCTGATTTACATTCGATGGGTCAATATATACAAGAAGGTAGACGTATTTTATTCGAAACAGTGCTGTGGGTAGACCAAGCCAAAGAAGACATAATAATAGAAGCTGATGAGGCAAACTTAGATGGTTTGAATTTCTTAAGTGGAATGAGATTGTCAGAAGTAAATAAAAAAGCCATGCAAGGAACAGTTTTGGCTCACATCGATGGAGCTGTACCTAATTTGTCTGTAACTATGGAGCAATTAGATGAATTTAATTTAGGTGAAATGATATATTTCTTTGAACTCGCCTGTGCTTGTTCCGCTTATTTAAATGCAGTCAATCCTTTCGATCAACCAGGTGTTGAAGCTTATAAAAAGAATATGTTTGCCCTCTTAGGTAAGCCCGGTTATGAGGATATGCGTGAGAAATTAGAAAATAGACTTAAAGAAATATAATTTAGGATTTTAGAAGTATAACATCGAAGCAAGCTTAAAAAATTATTAAATCAATAATAAACCATTTATATTTAACACATAGAGATTCTATGATTTAGAGTGAGTTTATAAAATAGATAAAATTGCTTAAATAAATGAAAACGAGGACTTATTGTTTATTTAAATGTAAGGTAGTAAAAAGTAAGAATAAGATTAATATCTTCTTTTATTACTAAATTGCATTAATAATTCAATAATACAATTTGATGGCGAGAAATAAATGGACGGAGGAAAATAGTACTTCGTCCTCATATTTTGAAAAGAATAATTTACCAGTAAACAGACTAAAGTATAAATTTGGTCAAAATTTTTTGCGTAATAAAGAACTTGCTTATGAGCTTGCAGAGCTTAGCTTGTCAGATAAAAATAGTTTTGTATTTGAGATTGGTGCGGGAGCTGGAGAATTTACAGAAGCTATTTTAAAAAGGGACTCATGTATTATTTCGTCTGAAATTGATGAGGATCTTCATTCCTATCTAAATGATAAATTTGCACACTACATTGAAAATGGTGATTTATCTTTTATTTTTGGAGATGCGGAGAGAATAAATTTTGCTGACTTGTATCATATTTATGAAGAGTTGACTAAGCTGACACAACAAAGTACTAGTTTACAGCCTAATAATATTGCTACATTCTATTATCATAAAAATATATATACTCAAGATTCCCATATCAGCTTAGAACCAACTTGCAATGATGATAACTCTTTTATCTCTAAAAAATTACAATTTAGAATAAGAGAATTTAACTCTTTTAGGGTATGTGCTAATTTGCCTTATTATCTTACAAGAGAGTTCCTATATAAATTCTTTTTAGAAATTCCACAAGCAGATAGTTTTGCCTTGATGCTCCAAAAGGAGGCTGCCGAGAGACTTCTTGCCTATTTGCCAAATGAAAAGGGGTATAAAAGGGATTTATATGGCCCACTTGCAATATTTAGAAGCTTATATGGTAAAGGCAGTATACAGAAAAAAATGGCAAGATCAGACTTTATACCACCGCCGAGAGTCGACTCATATTTTATTCTGTTAGAAAAGAGTAAATATAATTTTATTCCTGAATTACTCGATAGAAACTTTGCTGATTTTGTGCGTTGTTCTTTTAATAGACGAAGAAAAACCTTACTTTATAATCTTCGATCTTATTATTTTAAAGATTTGATAGAAGTAGAAGACAATATTTCTTTTTCTAACAATAATGATATAAAGTTAAGCAATAATAAAAAATGCATTAATCGAGATGATTTGATTCATATTCTTAATGACTTAAATTATAAGGACACTATAAGGGCAGAAGAACTTGAGCCTATGGATTTTGTTCTAATATATAGGAGTATAAAATTAAGAGATTAAGGATCTCTTGGTGGACAAAATTGATATTTCTGTCTTTTATTTTCTTTGTGTTGCGAGGGAGTGATTGATATTAGTAAAAAAAGTATACAAAATACCCGCCATTATGAGTTTATTTTTTCTGGTAAGAGATATAGACTCAAGAGCACGAAAAGTATTGATGAACTTCATAAACTAATAGAACTTGCAAAAGAATATCTTAAGGATCAAATTGAGAATAAATCTGCAGATGATAGCTCTATTTTAGTAGCACTTTTGAATTCTATTGATGATAGATTAATAATGGAAGAGCATTATAAGTTATTGCAGACTAAGTATTTACTTTGTAGCAAGCAAAATGATGATATGAGCAGAAGGCTGCTTTCATTAGAGAAGAGGCTTTTGAAGAGCGAGAAAAGTATTGATAGATTAAATAGGAAAAGTGCTTTTTTACTCAATAAGTTAAACTGTTATGAAGCTGAAAATGAGAATTCTTTCGATAGTAGCTCTGGCTTTTTAAGTCGTGATAATATAGATAGAAATAAACTCAATACAAAAGCTAAGCACAAAATTAAGTTTAGTAAGAAAAAGTTTTCTAAAGAGGCAGAAGCAACGCCATTTGAAGAACTTTATGATATATGTCTAAGTGAAAAGGGAAAACTTAAGCCTTTAATTGATGAAAATAGTATGACATTTATCCCGTCTGAAGAGCTTAATAATAAAGTGCTTATGAAGCCAGAACTTAGTTTGTTTGATTATATGCTTCAAAATGAAATAGAAAGATAAATTTAAAGACCGTTGTTTTTATATTTGGAGGGTTTACTTATGTCTATTAAACTTGCGTATGAATTATGCAGTGAAAATGCAGTTCTTCCGCAGTATAAACATTTAGGTGATGCTGGTATGGATATTTATGCTGCTGAGGATGTTATTATAAAGGCAGGAGAAACAGTAGCAGTTGGCACTGGACTTAAAATATATATTCCAGAGGGATATGAAATACAGCTTAGACCTAGAAGTGGTCTGTCGCTTAATAGTAGATTGAGATTGCCAAATAGTCCAGCGACAATAGATGCTGGATATAGAGATGAGATTAAAGTTATTATTTGGAATTCTAGCCCAGATGAAGCTTGCTTCAGTCGTGCATTAGATACGTATACGCTTGATGTAAAGGGTAGCCCAGCTGGCCATTATCATATTAAAAAGGGCGATAGAATTTGCCAAATGGTATTAAAAAGAATCGATATAGCCGAGTGGGTTGACTTAGAACAATTTGATGAAAATAAATTAGTATCGGATAGACAAGGTGGACTTGGGCATAGTGGCTTGAGATGAGGGTTATAGCTAATTCAAAATTTGTTTTAGTGTAGATGTCAATATATTTTTGATAAAAGAATGGAAGAGTAGAATGCTGATATTAGGTATAGAAAGTTCATGTGATGAGACAGCTGCTTCTATAGTTGAAGATGGACGTAAAATTATATCAAATGTGGTATTTAGTCAGATAGATATGCATGCTAAATTTGGTGGGGTGGTACCTGAAATAGCTTCTCGCTCCCATGTAGATTCTATTATTCCGGTGATTGATGAGTGTCTTTCAAAAGCTGGAATGGGTTTTGATAAATTAGATGCCATTGCAGTTACAGCTGGACCAGGACTAGCTGGAGCTTTGCTAGTTGGAGTTAGTGCAGCAAAAGCTTTGGCATATGCAAATAATAAGCCACTTTATGCTATCCATCATATTGCTTCACATATTGCTGCGAATTTTTTAAGTCATAAAAATTTTCAGCCACCTTTTTTGGCCTTGGTTGTTTCGGGAGGACATAGTCATCTCATTTATTGTAGTGAAGACTGGAAATTTAATATAATAGGCAGGACAGTCGATGATGCTTCTGGTGAAGCCTTAGATAAAATTGCTAGAGCGCTTGGTCTCTCTTATCCAGGAGGGCCTGTCATTGAGAAATTAGCTAAATTAGGTGATCCTAATAAACTTAAATATCCACATATAAAATTACAGGGTGAATTTGATTTTAGCTTTAGTGGCTTAAAGACCTGTGCATTAAATTATATTAATAAAATAAGTCATGAGGCTAAGAAGAGAAATTGCAATTTTGCTGATATAATTCGAATAGAAGATTTTGTCGCTTCGTATCAAGAGGCAATTTTTGCTCAGCTTGAGAATAAGACCCAAAAGGCTTTGAAGACATATAACATTAATAGATTTGCTTTGGCTGGTGGTGTTGCTGCTAATTTGACTTTGCAAGAGCGACTATCTAATATGTGCCGAAGTTTAAATGTCGATTTTTTTGCTCCAAAGAGAGAGTTTTGCACCGATAATGCCGCTATGGTTGCTGCGATGGCCTATTATGAGATATTGTCAGGCAAAGAAAGGGCTAGTATGAGTCTGGATGCCAAATCAGTTTGGGATGCTGAAACTTATTTGTCTTCAGGATCTGTAGATGATAAGTAATTTATTTATGAGAATGGATAATTTATGCCAGAGAAAAGAGACAAAAATAATAGTGTTATAAGTGAGAATCGAAAGGCTAGACACGATTTTCATATTATAGAAACGTTCGAGGCGGGAATAGAACTTAAAGGAACAGAAGTCAAGAGTCTAAGAAATAACAAATGTTCTTTGTCTGATGCATATGCTGCTTTTGACAAAAATGAATTATATATTCATGCTTGGCATATATCACCATATGAGCAGGGAAATAGATTTAATCAAGATCCTTTACGTAAGAGACGTTTGTTACTTCACCATAGAGAATTGGTATATTTAGCAAATTCTGTTCAGAGAGATGGCTTAACACTTATTCCTCTTAAGTTATATTTTAAATCGTCTCGAGTTAAATTGCTTCTTGGTCTATGTAAAGGTAAGAAAAATTATGATAAGAGAGAAGATATTAAGAAGCGCGATATTGAAAGACAGCTTAGAGAATATACAAAATATTCGCAGAGATAATAGAATGGATTATTTGTTATTTATATTTTGTATTCATACTAATGAGAAGTTAATTACTTTTTCTAGTGTTTTTGAATAAATTTTTTTCAGAAAATTTGGATAAGACAAGAAAATTCTCTAGTGTGTTTAATCACTAGAGAATTTTTTAAGATTAATACTAAGTAAATAACTTATATAAGTTCTTTATATTTTTTTACATCAATTTCCATAATTTGCCCTCGTTCCATTTCGTGAATTGTGTCACAAAATGTAGCTATATCAAGTGGATTATGGCTAGTGATAATAATAGTTTTACCCTCTTTTTTTAATTGTAAAAGAAGTTTAAGAACCTCTTTTACACCATCATTATCAAGTCCATTCATAGGTTCATCTAAGAGTAAGGGCTTAGGATCTTCCATTAATGCTTGAGGATAGCTAGGCGCTGACGCATACCGAGTGAGTATTTAGATACGTGCTTTTTTGACTCTGGATCTAATCCAACTCTCTTCATATATTCACGGACATCATCAACTGTAATCTTTTTTCTAATTCCTGCTAAGAATTTAAGATTCATTAGCCCAGAATATGAGGGTAAAAATCCTGGATTTTCAATCATGATGCCAATATCTGGAGGAAGCTTGCCATATAATAGACTTTGACCAAATACTTTAATTTCACCTTGCTTCACTGGGAGAAATCCACAAATACACTTGATTAGAACAGTTTTTCTGAACCATTCCTTCCGATAAGTCCATGAATTTTATTTTATTCAAAATTTACGTTGACATTTTTCAACGCTTCTGTTTCTTTAAAAGACATACTTAAATTTTTTACTTCAATTAGAGACATACGATACCTCTCAATTTAATTCACTAATTACTTCGATCTGATGTTTCTGAAATCGCCATAGACCAAGTAATAATAAAACTAAAATTATGCTCAAATTTATGCCGATTGCAATTGGCATAAGGATACGAATGAAAATAGTAACGGATTTTAAGGAAATTTTATCGAAAGGGTAAGATTTATTAGAAGTAAGATTGATGAATTAAACTATAACTTAAATTTAATTCATAATAGACATATAAAATGTATAGAATATAAATTACCTAAAGAAGAATTTTTTGTTTCTTACCATTGTTGTTGCACTTGATTTGACAATTCATCTATAAAAAACAAGCACCAACTATTTCAGTTAATGCTCGTTACTATAGGAATTTAATTAATAAGTTACTGGTCTAAGTTCTTATCGATAAGTGCATCTATGTACATGTATAAATCAAGATTACTTTCGTTAAGAAAAATATTTTCTGATGTAGAGCAATATTCGTTGACGGCATTAAATATTATATTTGATATTTCTGTTCGAAGTTCTTTTGGATAATAATGAAAAATAAGCTCAAAGTCTATTTTGTTAGATTTGTCTGAATATAATAGATACCTAGAGTAGCAAAAAATAAATCTATTTATTAGTTCATCGGTTTCATGGATATCTAGATTAGAAAACCAGTTACGCTTAGTAAAATCATCTTTAATTATATTTTTTACTGATTCAATTCTATAGACCTTATTTTTTACAGGAGAAAAAATATATGTAGATAGTAACCTATGCCTATTATCATTTTCTTGTAAATTATCGTCTACAAAGTGAGATATATTTTCATCTTCGTTATTGATATTAATAAGGTCAGATAATGATAATCCAAGTTTAGAGGCAATCAGTTCCATACTGGCAAGGTCTGGTTGTCTAATAGAATTTTCCCATTGACTTATAGTATTTTGACTTCTGCCTAATAATTTAGCGAAATCTTTTTGACTAAGATTTAGATTCTTCCTAATTGTACGAATTGCATAACTGTTAAAAGTACCCATAAAAAACTCTCAATACCTAAAAATATTTATAAATTTGCACCTTGTATAACAATCATATATTTGTAATTAGTTGTATTATGATTGTGCTAATTAGTATAATTGATTCTATCTCATATATCTATAGTATAGACTCAAGTTTGAGAATTTGAATAATTTTATTAGTCTAATTTAAACTTTATTTATTTAAAAAGATTAGACATTATTTATTACGGTTTGTTTCTTCGTTTACTTTTTAAGCCGTAATAAATAAAATTATTACAGTGAATTATTATAAATTAAGCCAATACTTAAAATTAGTTATTTGAGGGATTATTTATGAATATTATTTATTCCAATTGCCCAGAGCTATATATTAGAAATGCTTATAACAATATATATGAAACATTGCAGAAGGATAAATTTAAACATATATATATTATTGTGTCAGAACAGAGGAAGGTTTATTTTGAAAATGAGCTTTTTAAAAGATTAAATTTAAAGTCATTTGTAAACCTTGAGGTGCTAAGTCTAGACCGATTCTTATATCAAATATCAAATGAAATAGGTACATTAGAAGTAGATGAAGATATTCCTAGTAAAGTGGCAGATAGTATAAAGGAAATTTTAAATCTTTATATAGCTAAGAAAGAATTGGAAAAAGAAGATCTGAGCAAATTTGATAGAGAGTATTTAGCAGAAATAGATAATCTTCTCGTACTTAAGTCTGAATTAGATAATTTTATAAGATCGGATATTGGTTCAGAATACCTAGATAGTTTGCTTGCGGATTTAGAGCAGGATGATGCCTGCTTGGATATTATAAATAGAATTAGGCTTCTTATAAAATTTAATGACAAATATAAAGATGAGCTAAATAAGGATGGAGTATATGATAGAAGCAGGAGAACTGCTTTGTTACTTTCATTATTAGAATCTATATTTGATAATTTTAAGAAGGTTAATTGTAATTCTGACGAACTTGATTTCCCATATTCTAGGCTTAAGCATTTGTTTGAAAGTCATATTTATTTTTTAGGTATGGCTGAGAATCGTTTTGTTAGAGATGATGAATTTCAACTTATGACATTAATTGATAATATTTCAGAGAAATGTTTTGTTAGTGCTGAGATTTCAAATAAGTGTCTTGATTATGTTATTAAATCGAGAACGTGGAACAAACGTTCATTTTTCGCACCTGCCGAGAAATTAATTTGCAATTTTTTGGAAGTAGAAGACCTTGAAACTAATTTTATATATGCTAATTCTGATGATAAATACAAGATTGACCCTGTAGTATATTTAGCCAAAAAATGGCATCTACTAAATTCTTCTGAAGAGGATAATGACGATGAACTAGATAATGTACATTCTCTAAAAGAAAATTTAAAACAATATTACAAAAGTGGTGAAAATAGAATTATAGATAGGATTTCTATTTTAAATGCGAGTAGTATTGAAGATTTGGCTGGATATATAGCAGCGTATATTAAGAAGCTTAAGCGATTAGGAGGAGTTAATTATTCGGATATTGCTATAACATATGCTGAGGAAAATGAGTCTTATTTAAATATTCTATTTAGTCGTTTAAGGGAATATGAGATTCCATTTTATTCTGATAAGGATATTGATTTGAGCCTAAGTTGCTTCTCTAATTTTTTTACAGAGTTGCTTGCTTTTTTAGAATACAATAGTTATCCAGTAAAATTAGATCAGATAACTAAGATTTTTAAATTTTTGCCTAATTCGAGATTGAAATTAATCATTGATTATTTTGAAAATTTTGTTCTGTCTTTTAACACTAATATAAGTCAAATTTTAAATAAATATGATGATATTAAAATGGATATCTACCGTAATTTGTTTAGTTGTTCAGGTAGTGAGACAAATGTGCCTATGAGTGAACTTTTCACAGGACTAGACTTATACATTCAAAAAAATAGTAATTTTTTATCTAAGTTTACAAATGAAAAAATAAAATTTATTTCTTTTATATATGTGATGGATAGGTTTGTTAAACCACTTTTTGAGTTGAATATTAATATCAAAGAAAAAAGACTCGACTGTATTTCGCTAATTCTAGGATTTATGGAGAAGATAGATATAGAATCGTTGATATTACAAGAGTTAAAAAATGAAACTATTGATTCATTTAGTAAAGATGCTCTAAAAGATAGTTGGAACTTCTTCCTAGAATTTATGATGGAGATCAAAGATAAATTTATCATACAGTCATATACGATTTATGAGCTTAAGAGATTGTATGAATTAAATGCTCAGGATATTAAAGTTAAAAGACTACCGATTGGCGTAAATCAAATTTTTGTATCAAGAGCAGAAAAAGTCTCGCAGTCATCTTTCCCTTATTTTTTTATCTTTCAAGCAGAACAAGCGTCTTTCCCATTTTCTGAATTTAAACAAAGGCGTTATTTTAAATTGAGCGATTATAAGTATCTTCCCGATGATAAATTTTTATATCCCATTTTAGAGAATAGGATTGCGGAAGCTTTGATTGTATATAACCTTTTACTGGCAGCGGATAAGTATTTATGTATAACTTATGCTGGAGATAAAGATAAGCAAAGTAATTTTTGTGCTTTTGTTGATAATAATTTAAGTGATTTTGATACTGATAAGTCATATATATTTAATTTGAATAATAAAATCAATGAAGCTGATAATCTTATTAATATTTCAACTAGACGCCAAATAGATAATTTTATTTTTGAGACTGATCTTGAGTATATTAAGTCATTAACAAAAGCTTCTAATTCAGCGGATATACTTCGATATTCAATTAAAAATGACAAGAGATTGATAACTGACGATAGTTTCATTGATGCTGGCAAAAAAAGAGAAAAGTCCTTCGTTTTGGGAAATGAATATGAAGAAATAAGACAGACTCTTTTTCCAGATGAAAGAATTTATTCTGTTTCTCAATTGGAGAAATATTCTCTTTGTCCTATGCAATACTTTTTTACTTATGGCTTATCTTTAAAAGAAAGAGAGAATGCAGGTATTGATGCAAGGATTCAAGGAACTATTACTCATATGTTCTTAGAAAATGTTTTTAGAAATATTAATGCGTCAATTTATCAAGAATCATTATATAAGTCTAAAGTAGACGGTTTGGAAAAGTATATTAATTCATCTAATGTTGATCTGGTAGATGATAAATCAAATATCGACCCAGAGTATAAGAAAGATTATGCAATTATCAAAAATCATTTGAAGATGGAGATGCTTAATTATCTTAAAAAGATAAATAATGAAAAAATTCTTGATGAGATGCTTAATAAGGTTATTCATGATTTAGATTTAATATTTCTGATCGAGAATAAGAATTATAATGGAACATATTATGCAATAAAAAGAATCATATCCCAGAGTATTAATTCATTTATTTTTGACATTGAAAATAATATTGATGAAATAATATTTAGACCACAATTTTTTGAATGGAACTTTGGAGATTTTGCTGATGTTGATAAGTCAGAAATTATTGATATGGGTAGAGGGCGCAGCCTTGAACTCGAAAATGAGAAAATAAAAGTCAGGCTTCGCGGAAAGGTCGATAGAGTTGATAGAGTTATACGCAGTGTGTCTTCGCCACTGGAAGAGTATCGTATAGTTGACTATAAATTGGGCAGAAAAGAAATCGAGTTTTCCAGAATTTTAGATGGTATTGATATGCAACTTCTAGTATATATTGAGGCGCTGCAGCGCTTTTTATCAGAAGGAAAAAGTAAAAGAACAGAAACTAATTCATTTTTTACTGACGAAGGAAAAGTGCAAAAGATTGTCAGTGATGCCTCTTATTTTTTGCTCGATGCTGTTGGATATAGATTAGACCACGATGATAGAGAGAATTTGAGAGAGATCAAAGAGAAAATTAAAAGTGGAGAAATTGATGAGACTAGTTTGAGAGATGTGCTGATAAAGATTCAAAGTAAGACATTCCAAGAAAATTCTCTACTTAATAAAATCAGGGCTTGTTTAGAAAATAAGAAAAAGTTTAAAGTTATTAATGAGTTAAAAGATAGGCTAAATTATGATGCGCCTGCTGATAATAATACATATAAAGAAGCAAGAAAAATATTACTGAAAATGAAAGAACATGTCCTAAATAAATGTTTATCAAATGCTGATTCCATTCAAAGTGGGGATTTTAAAACTAGCCCATATTATGACAAAGAGTTATCTGCTTGTAAGTACTGTTTGTTTAGAAATTCGTGTAGGTCATGTGATGAAGTTAATCATAATGAAATTGATGAGGGATAATTATGAGTTTAGATTGGCGTTTAGATAAATTGACTGAGGAGCAAAGAGCGGTTGTATTGGCGGAGCCTGACAGGGATATATTGGTATCAGCTTCAGCTGGCTCTGGAAAGACTCATGTTTTAAGTGAAAGAATATCTTACAGAATCAGCGAGTTCGCTATGGATTTAAAACGAATTTTGGTACTAACATTTACCGAGGCTGCCAGTGCTTCTATGAAGAAGCGAATTGAGGATAAGATTAACTATTATATTGAAGAGAATAGAGTTAGGAGAAGTAAAGAGAAAGATTTAGAAAAGATTGAAAAATATAAAGAGTCTACTCGCAATTTACTAGCAGCTAGAGAAGACTTATCTGTTTGCAAAATTACGACCTTTCACTCCTTTTGTAAGGCTCTAATTGATGAGAATATAGGTCAATTACAGAGCTTGGACAACTCCAGTTTGCATCCATCTTATAGAGTTTTGGACGAGGCCGATGCCAATAGTATTCTTTATAAATCGTGTACCGAGGTTATTGACAGATATTATAATGAAGAAGAATTTTTTAAGATAAAAGAAAATAAAAGAGAGTTAAATGAACTGAGTCAAAATGAGTTTTTTCTCTTGAGTTCTCTATTGGGTTCTGGGAAAAATGACAGAGTATTAATTGATGTTTTGGCTACATTTTATAAAAACTTAAGAAATTACCCTAATTATTTAAGCTTTCTTGAAAATAAAATTATTGAAAATGAAAAGATTGCGAATGTTTTTGATTCGGATGAAGATGTATATTTTTTTGATTTTCTCATTAAGCATGTAAAAAAATACAGCCAAAAGTTCAGATATGAAATTGAATTAGTAAATAATTATTTTTTGAGGGTCCTTGATAAATGCAAAGAAGAAGCAATATATAAAGATGACAGATCTCTTTGTGTATATTATGCACTAAGACAGATAAATAATACTTTAAATGATATCAGAGGCGATTTTTTAGATGGTAAGAATTGCAATTTAGATAATAATGATCCGATAGTTAACATCAGGAAAATTTTAAAAAAATATTTTGCTCTTTCTAAGCGATATCAATTAGCTGTCTGTATGTTTAAGATTCCGTCAGAGCAGACTCTTAATAAGAACACTGAGCTCAAAGAGCTTGTTGCTGACTTGGCTACCAAAATAAGTCTTTGGATAAAAGATGGGGAGAAGACAGAGTTTGAAATAAATTTAGCTGATTTGGATTTCTTAAAGAAATTAAAGGGCTTAGCATTAAGTAAAAATTTCCCCTTTTCTGGTATGGTAGAGTTGCTTCAATTAATAGATGTTTATTTTTATTATCTTTTTGATATTGCTATAAAGTCAGATAATAAGAAGAAATATACACTTGATTTTCATCCATTTAAATATGATGAAGAAATATATGTGGAAGAGAGTAAGAATATATCTTCTCTTCTCAAAATTTTACAGTCCATAATAATCGATATAGAGAAGCAGTATAAGAAAAATAAATTAAAAGAAAATGCTGTGGATTTTTCTGATTTAATACATCTTGCTTATAAATTAATTGATGAGAATAAAGATGAGTATCAGAGACTATATGATGAAGTATATATTGATGAGTATCAGGATACTTCCGTTATTCAGGAAAAATTATTTTCTAATTTGGCGGCGGGAAAACGTTTCATGGTTGGAGATATGAAACAAAGTATATATCGCTTCCAAGGGGCAGAGATTTCAAATTTTAGAGATAAGGAATTAAATGAAGACAAAAACACCAATGTGTTTAGACTTAGTACTAACTTCAGAACGAAGAGTTATCTGCTAGATTTTATTAACTCATTTTTTACTAAAATAATGACTTCTGAACTAGGTGAGATTGAATATGATCAAACACAATTTATGTTTCCATATAGTGGGAATATTAGCGAAAAAGCAGTTCCTGAACTACTAGGTAATAATGTAGATGAAGATATAATTAAATTTTCTAAAGAAGAAAAATATATAAGTAAAGATGATTACGATAAATTCGTTAAGATTATAAATATAGAGACTTTAAATACTAAATCTCTTGAAAATGAAATGTTTAGGGAAGCCTTTGCAGATCTTATAAATGAGTATCGAATAGATACTAAAGATTTATTAGAGCAAGAAAATAATATGCCATATTATTTTCTTGCTGAGTATGTAAAAAAATTGAAGAATGACAAAAAGATAGAGTTCAAAGATATCGCAATTATCAGTAGAAACAATCAAGAATTGGCAAAAATTGCTACCATACTTAATTTGTGTAATATCCCTAGTTCTATAGCCTACGAAAGTGGTGAGCTTTATTCCAAAAGAGAACTTGAGAGCTTTATCAAATTGCTTTCGAATCGTATGCAGGATGATGCTTTACTTGCCTATTTACTTTCAGATCTTAATATATACCGTTTCAGTCATGAAGAACTTGCAAAAATTAGTGCAGATTCTAAAAATTTTTATAAGAACACACGTGAAAGTTTTTGTTATCGTTTTTATAATTACCCTAGTTTGGCTGAAGAAACAGAACTTAGAAATAAGGTTGCTGCTTGTATTAGCGATCTTGAGAGTTTAGCTGATATGGCAAGATATCAAAGTTCATATGATTTCTTTTCGTATATGTATGATAGAGTCGATTATGAAAGAGTCTGCTCTAGTAGAGATAGCGCAGCTGAAGAGGTTAAATTTGCAAGAGATTTTTTGAAATATCTTGCATCAGAAAAAGCGACTGCTATTAAATTTATAGTCAATATAGGTGAAAATTTAAACAATAGTTCTCTTTCTGATATTGTAAAGGTGAATGACGATGAGGATGCTGAGGCTATTAGGCTACTAACATACCATAAGAGTAAGGGTTTGGAATTTAAAGAAGTAATACTATATATGGGAGCTGGAAAATTAAAATATAGAGATGATTCCAGTGTCAGCATAGATAATGACTTCGGCTTGGCAACATTGAATATTGAAAAGAATTATGGCTTCAAATATAAGAGTCTCAAGAAACAGTTATACAATATTTACGACCAGCAAAAATATTATTCAGAAGAACTAAGAATAATATATGTTGCTCTTACGAGAGCAAAAGAAGGTATGCATATAATCCTTAAGAATTGCGATCTTTCAGGAGAACTTGAACCGGAGTATATGTTTAAATTTGTTGATTTAAATGATCCTGAAATTTTTGAGTATAAGCAAATGAGAAATTCACGCGCGAAATATTTTACTGAGTGTAATGCAATCGATGACAAAAGTAAATTTACTCATAGCACCGAATCTTGGTTAAAATCACTAGTAATTGATTCTGAAAGAATTAATATTTCCAATATGAATTATGACGAGTTAATGAAGTTGCAAAATCTATTGCCAGATGTCAGTGAAATTAATTGTAGACCTTATTACGAAAGTAGATTGAGTATAAGAGAATATTTTGAAAAACAACTATCAAATACAAATGATAGTAATAACTCACTCACAAAAGAAAATGATTCCTATAATTTACTTATGGATAAGTCTAGGAATTATATTTTTATTAATATACGTCTAAATAGGGAAGTAATATATAAAAAGTATAGGAACATAATAACTGACATTAGTAGTGAATTAAAAAAGAATGTATATAGCATTTTACAAAAGAAGACAGATGGTAATATTGATGAAATGATGAAAGAAAATGAACGTTTGCATATCTATAATAACACTCTTTCTCCTATACAGATAATTGGAAGTATTGATGAGGACAAACTTACGCTAGCGGAATTTATTAAACTTAATTCAAAAGAAACAAATGATAAGCTTAATAATTTACAGTCAAAGTATGCTGCATCTGCAATATCTAAGCAGACCACTATTAATGAGAACTTACTTCATATCAACAAGCAGAATTTGAAGAATAAGGAGATAGGTATTGGTATATTAGCAGCTAGGAGGGAGGATGAAGATTTTAATCTATCAGAACATTTGGAAAATGAGGAAATATTGAATCTTTATCCAGCTATTAATGAAACACTTCTACATATAAGTGACATTCTCGATAGTGTAGCAAATGGAGATATTTATAGAGACTTACCTGAAAATACTACTTCGACAGATGAAGCTTGTGATGAGCCTTTGAGTTTCGAATATGCACAAGAAACAATGAAAGAATATTATTTTGATGATAAAGTGAGCGAAAGTGACCATAAGCCGAAGGCCAATGAACTTGGTAGCTTGTATCATAATCTAATGAGATATCTTGATTTCAAAAAACTAATAGTTTCTTACACTAATAATAGTTTTGATGAAGAAGTAAATAGACAATTAGAAGAGATAATAAAATTTAACTTAATCAGTAAAAAGAATATTTTTTATTTAAAAGAATATATAGATAGTATTTACGCCTTTATTTCAAGTGAATTAATTAAATCTTTTTATATAACAAAAGATACTGATAAGGTGGATAGCGAACAATACATAGAGTTTAAAGAAAAATCATTTACTATGGAATTAGAAGAGAAAGAACTATTCAATCATATAGGTGTTGCTTGGCCTAATATTAGCCCTTCTGAGACTGGAAGAGAGATAGAGAATAAAAGAACATTATCTGATAGTGAATATAATAAATTTAATGATGGTGCTAAATTTTATGTACAAGGAGTCGTTGACCTCATGTTCGTATCAGAGAATGAGGCTGTTATCATTGATTATAAGACTGATAAACTTAGCTCAGATTCACTTCCTAACTCAAGAATAGTTGCGGATTTAATAGTTGATAAAACTGATGAGAATCTAATTACTTTACAAAAAAGATATAAGAAACAGATGGATATCTATACCGCTGCACTCGAAAAAGCCTGGGATATAAAGGTTAAAAGTAGATATATTTATTCAACTTATAGCTGTAAATTTTATAGTATTTAATCTGACATATAGCTTAAATAGCAACTTATTTAGGTGATTTAAAATAGAGATAAGTTGCTATTTATTTTTATTATCTGAATAAATAGTTAAGTTGTTTATGTGCAGTATTTTATTCCCATTTTCAATCATAAGCTTGCGTTTACTCTTGCTACCTAGAATCTTATTGCGTTTGCGTAAAGTTTTGAAAAAACTTTTAAGTTGATTTTCAGTAAAAAGACCAAGGTCTTTATCGGCTTGTTCATACTCACATTTTTTAGTCCCGATATCAAGATCTAAAAGATTTGCTCTGCTGAGCACACAGCCCTGTTTATTGTCGAGAGCTGCAAAGATTAGTCTTCTCAGCCTAACTTGTCTAATCAAACCACAACACATAATACATGGTTCAAGATTTACATAAAGACTATAATCATCAAGTCGCCATGTCTTATTTTCAGCACAGAATTTACTTATCAGCTTACATTCAGCGTGTCCTAGTGGATCTTGATTATTTTCTCTTACATTAAGCGAAAAAGCTACGATTTGTGATTGATTATTTAGAAGGACAGCAGCTACTGGAACCTCTCCCAGTGTAGAAATTGCTTCGGCAAGCTGCAATACTAAAATCATTACTGCTCTATCTACACTTTTATTTCTATCACTAATATCTAAATCTTGGGCAAGTCCTAAAAGGAATTCATTAAAGATAGGTAAATATTTGTCTATGCGAATTTCTAATTCCTTAATATTATCAAAATGGCCTAGGAAACTAAGATCTAATGTCTTATCTGAATCACTAAAAATTCTATTGTAAATTCCATTTAATATTTCACGATTCATATTAGTTCAATATCTACTTTATATTGATGGTTTAATAAATATTACGATAAAAGCACTCTCGTGATCAAGATACCAAGTAGTAAGTAAGCTTGAGTATTTGAAACTAGGGAGTGCTTGTAATAGACTTTAACTTTAAACATTTAATATAAATTATAACTTTGCCTTGAAAAGAATAAGTGTATTATTTTAATTTAATACTTCACAGGCCCCTACTGGTCTAATTCTCACCACATAGCTTGAACCGTCACCAAATAGTTCGTCCATTTTTTTCATATATATTTCGCGATTTTCTTTTTTTACTATTGCTAAGATTGTGCCTGAGAAGCCACCACCATGAACTCTATTTACTCCACCTAAAATTGTAAGGAGCTCTTGTGAATATGCCAAAGCTATAGAAACGGCTTGCTCTTGTGGTTTACTCGCTACATAAATATTTTGAAGTAGCGTCCAACTGGATAAGCCAGAGCCTTTAACATCTTCCATAAAGTCATTGATTCTTGATTCTTTAAGTGACTTTATTTGTCTATCTACGCGCTTATTTTCATCAAAGAAATGAATGGCTCTTAAGACCGCTCGGTCACCACAATTATTTCTTATTTCTTTGATATTATTATAAAATTCCTTTTCATCACACTCAGCAAGATAAGATTTCCCAAAATAAGAAGCAACCTTTCTCATTTCATTAGGCACAGATGCATATTCATCAGTAAGGTCGGCGTGATTGGAACCTGTTTTGCTAAGGACGATAGAATAGCCGAGACCTTCAAAAGAAATATCAAGCTGTTCTAATTCTGGAGAGCTGATATCAAAGAAATTTAATGAAAAAATTTGACCTATAGCACTTCCACATTGATCAAGCATCCCAGATGGCTTCCCAAAGAACTCATTCTCAGCAAACTGAGCCATACGAGCTCGTTCAATAGGATCAATATCCCCATTGTTATATAGAGAATCCAAAATTGATACAATAAGCAGTTCAAAAGCTGCTGACGAAGATATTCCAGATGCAGAAGGTACGCTCGATATCGTGTAAGCTCTGAAGCCACCGATGTTCTTGTCTAAATCTTTAAAAGCTCTGGCAATTCCCCTTATTAGAGAGGCTGAACGTTCACGCTCACCGGGAATAACTTCTAATACAGATAAATCTACATTGTCAACTTTGTCATATCCTTCAGATTTTAAGGTTATACAATTGTTATCTGTTGGTTCAACTACAGCTATAATATCTAGATCAACTGAGGCACAAATAACCTTCCCATGCTGGTGATCGGTATGATTGCCTGAAATTTCACATCTTCCAGGGGAAGAAAATAATCTTATATCTCCTACTTTTCCATAAAATTTTTCAAATCCTTCAATTGCGTGAAGATAGCGAGATCTAGCTTCCTCCAGATTTTCCTCAGAATAGAGTTTAGAAAAGATGGTATCATATGACAGATTCTTTATTTGTTCTTTTACTGT
Source organism: Bacillota bacterium (assembly GCA_023420115.1). GTDB lineage: Bacteria > Bacillota > Clostridia > Saccharofermentanales > Fastidiosipilaceae > JAEZWR01. The sequence goes on from JAEZWR010000048.1 coordinate 245,363, forward strand.
TGTGCTATTCATCGCTAATCCTCCTAAAAAGAAAATACAGATATATAAATTATACTTTAAAAAATAGATATATTGCATATAAATAGAATATTGATACAAGAATATACCTTATATGAAATGATAAGATAACAAAAAATAAAAAAGCAGTAGTTGGTCGAGGGAGATTTACTTGATAACGTTGTAGATTGAATTTATAATTACAAGTTGTTTTATATTTTTTATTGTGAATATAGAGCATTTAATTATCCTCCAGTATGCATGTAGAATAAGTTTATGGATGATGTTGTATGATGATTGGAGGACAATAAATTAGTGGAAGGTAATTATGGCAAAAATAGACGGTAAGTGTGCTAACTGTGGTTCAATTATTAGAATTGATAACAAGAGTGAAAAATCACGTTGTCCATTCTGTTGGGCTGAGACTGATAATACTTTGGCACAGAATCTTTTTGAGGATGATAGTAATCATAGTTATAAGAATGAAAATTATACACAGCCAACTGATGATGAGAGATTAAATTTAATCAGAGGCGGCAATAGTGTCAATCATGTAAGTAGCAAAAGAACCAGCACTCAAGTTCAGCCAAAAAAGAAAAAAGACAATGGTCCTTCAGCTGTTGAGAAGGTAAAGGCAATGAACAAGGCTATTGTCCGTGTGCCAAGAGTCCCATTGAAGAAATGGTTAATCGTTTTTCTTATCCCGGCGGTACTTTTGATTTTATTTTTAGCGATCAGTTTGCCAACTTACTTTTCACGGATTAATAAGAGAGCTGAATTATTAGAATTACTCAAGAATAATAAGAGTTTTAATATCTCTGATTCCAGTCATTTTTCTATTGATGGACTTAGCAATGAACTTTTACTATTTGTATCGGATGAAGATCCTGGTGCTACATTATCAGAGAAAATGGCAAAAGAGTATCAGCTAATGCATGATAATGTTTATGGTAATGAAGCTGGAACTGGTAAAGTAAGAGTTCAGATACTCTCATCTAATAAGTCCTATGAATTTGTTATTAAGGGTGAGAATATTACGGCTAATGAACTTAAGGATTCAGAACCAATTAAGATACAGGAAAATGAGTCTGCTCCTGCCGAGGCTGAAGCTTCAAAAGAAGAAATTGCTAGTTCAGAAGCTGAAGTAAATTCTAGTTCGATTACTACTTCAACTTCATCAGATAATTAAGAAATGAGTCAATTGATTTTGAATAAAGATAGTAATACTTATGAAGTGGTATATAGATATACCGCTTCTTTTTTTATTAAATTTTAAAGATAATAAAAATCCACTGAAGAATCTAAAACTCTTCAGTGGATTTTATCCAATAAATATTTGCCTAGAAATAGATTGATAAGTGTAATTATAAATTAGAATGTTTAGAAGGTTGAACGGATATAGGCGGCAACTGCTTGAGCTGCTATAGCTCCATCATTACTAGCAGTAACCACTTGTCTTAATATTTTGCTGCGACAGTCGCCTGCTGCAAAAATACCAGGAATAGAAGTGGCCATAGTTTCGTCAGTTGCTATATATGAGCGTTCATCTAAAATGTCTAGGTCTTTGACAAAATTTGTTAGTGGATCAGAACCAATGAAGGGGAATATTGCATCACATTGTAATTCCTCATATGTATCATCTTTGACATTATGAAGTTTCACTGACTTTACACCATCAGACAAGTCACCTAAAATTTCCTCAACGACAATATTCTTACGTAATTCAATTTTAGGATTATTTTCTACTCTTTCTATAAAGACCTTATCTGCGTGGACTCTCTCGCTTCTAAGGAAAAGATAGACTTTTTTAGCATAACGAGTCAAATAATCACCTTCCTCAAAAGCAGAATCACCACTACCTACAACTACAATAACTCCGTCCTTAAAAAAAGCACCGTCACAGACAGCACAATAAGAGACCCCCATACCACTAAATTCTTCTTCACCGGGGATATTTAGATGACGCTCCTTGCAACCACTTGCAATGATAATGGTCTTGCATGGAATAAGTTCATCCATAGTTTCAATGAGTTTGATTTGATCTTGAGAATTCTTAATAGACTTAACAACAGACCATTTTATCTCAGCACCACATTTCAAAGCGTGTTCTTCCATTGATGAAGCAAGCTCTCTCCCTTTAATTGTTACTGTTCCGGGCCAGTTCTCAATTTCGTCGGTGTTAAGCATTTTTCCGCCCGGGGCTCCTTGGTCTAAAACAAGAACCTTAAGCCCAGCTCTAGCTGCATATATTCCTGCAGTAAGTCCGGCAGGACCAGCACCTATACATACCAAGTCATAGACATTATCATATTCATTGAGATTAGTAGGATTTTGATTGTTGCTCATATTGAGAATTGAATCTTTGTTTATCTCATTAATCAAATCAGCTGGCATAAATACCTCACAATTTCATATATTTATTATGATTATTCAATTATTTACTATAAATGTTTGCTTAAAATAGTAGATTGTTAATATACTACCATTAATTTATGATTAAAATCGTATATAATCTTTGGAAACTCATAATTAAATGAGTAAAAATTTTTTAAATTGGAGGCTGAAAAGTAATGGCACAGTACTACGATATAGACTCAAGGACATTTAGCGAATATCTATTAATACCGAATCTTACCACAGAAGAATGCAGACCTCAGAATATTTCACTTAAAACTCCACTCGTGAGACATAAAAAAGAAAATCGTGACAAAGTTCTCAGCCTAAATATACCCTTAACATCAGCAATTATGCAGTCAGTATCAGATTCTAAATTAGCGATTGCATTAGCAAGAACAGGTGGTCTTTCTTTTATTTTTGGTTCTCAATCTATAGAATCTCAAGCTTCTATGGTCGAAACAGTTAAGAATTTCAAGGCTGGTATTGTTAAGAGTGATACTAATATTACCAAAGATTCTACAATAACAGATTTGATTGCATTAATTAAGAAGACTGGTCATTCAACTGTAGCTGTCACCGATGATGGCAGTCCAAATGGAAGATTGGAAGGTTTGATAACTTCAAGAGATTACAGACTTTCTAAGGTGTCAGCAGATGATAAAGTCAGCAAATATATGACCGACTTTGATCATCTTGTGTATGGCAAGCAAGGTATAAGTCTGAGCGAAGCTAATAATATGATTTGGGACAATAAGTTGAATCAGCTTCCAATTGTTGATTCCAATAACAAATTAATAGGTTTAGTATTTAGAAAAGACTATGATGAACATAAAGAGCATCCTTTGGAATTACTTGATGAGCATAAAAGATTAATAGTTGGCGCGGGAATTAATACAAGAGATTACGAAGAACGTGTTCCGGAATTAGTAAAAGCTGGAGTGGATGTGCTCTGCATTGATTCATCTGACGGATTTAGTGTTTGGCAGGAAAGAACGATTAAATATATTAAAGAGAATTATCCACACATACCTTGTGGGGCAGGAAATGTCGTTGATAGAGAAGGGTTTAGATTTTTAGCAGAAGCCGGTGCTGATTTTATCAAGGTCGGTATAGGTGGCGGATCAATCTGTATTACTAGAGAGACTAAAGGTATTGGTTGTGGACAGGCAACTGCTCTTCAAGTTGTCAGTAAAGCTAGAGATGAATGGTTCGATGAAACTGGGGAATATATCCCGATTTGCTCAGATGGTGGAATTGTTTACGATTATCATATGACACTAGCACTAGCAATGGGAGCTGATTTCTTAATGCTAGGTCGTTACTTTGCTAGATTTGAAGAAGCTCCAGGTAATAGATTACTTGTTAATGGTAATTATGTTAAAGAATATTGGGGCGAGGGCTCAAATCGAGCAAGGAATTGGCAACGTTATGATGAAGGAACATCTGAAGGTGGAATGGTATTTGAAGAGGGCGTAGATTCTTATGTTTCATATGCAGGACCACTCAAAGAAAATGTGGATGCATCACTTGCTAAGATTAAGGCAACAATGTGTTCATGCGGTTCTGTAACTTTACCTGAATTCCAGCAAAAAGCTAGACTTATAAGGGTATCTGCAACTTCGATTATAGAAGGTGGTGCTCATGACGTAATGCTTAGAAATTCTGAGCAGAGAAGATAAAACAAATAATGTATCTTAGAGTACTTGATACAACGTGGTATAATTTATGTGTTTTTGTTAATTATGATTCGGAATTAGGAATAAGTTCTTAAGAATCCGATTTGGAGGTTTTATGAATCAGCAATTTGATATGACTTTAGAAGGTGTAAATGCGCTCAAAGAAGAATTGGAACGTCGCAAGGTTCAAGATAGAACTGAGATAGGTGAAAGAATAAAAGTAGCTCTTTCATTTGGAGATCTTTCAGAGAATTCTGAATATGATGATGCTAAGCAGGCTCAGAGCGAGAATGAGTCAAGAATTCAAGAGATTGAGGCAATACTTAAAAATGCCAGAGTTATCGGAGAACACGAAATTAGTAGCAATAAAGTTACACTCGGTTCAAAGGTTACTATCAAAGACTTGGATTTCGACGAAACAATGGATTATGTGTTAGTCAGTGCTCAAGAAGAAGATATCTTTAATGGAAAGATTTCATCTGAATCACCAGTTGGAATGGCGATAGTAGGCAAACATAGAGGTGATGAGGTTGAAGTTAAGACCCCTATCGGAATGAGTCACTATAAGATTGTTGATATTAATAAGTAATAATTAAGGAAGGTAGATAATATGGATCAGGACAATAGAGCTAATAATGCAGCTTTGATGTCGGAGGAAGAAATAAGACAGCTTAGAGAAGCCAAAAAGGCTGCAAAAGCAGCAAAAAAGGCTGAAGCTAGGAAACGTGCATTAGAAGTTCAACAGGCCATACTAGGCAAGGAAAGTAAAAATACGGAAGCTAGTACATCACAAGATAGTGAAATTACAGTAAATGAGCAATTTGAAATCCGTTTAAAGAAACTTCTTGCTTTGAAAGCGGCTGGAAAGGATCCATTTTTAAATACAAAATTTAATAGAACAGTACTTGCAAAAGAAATAGTCAATAATTTTGAACAGTATGAGGGACAGATGGTCTCAATTGCTGGAAGAATTATGTCAAAGAGAGGTATGGGCAAGGCTAATTTCTGTGATTTACTTGACCCTAGTTGCAGAATTCAAATATATAGCAGAGTTGATGAACTCGGGGAACAATATGAAGAGTGGCTAGATTTGGATATTGCCGATCAAGTTGGAGTAACTGGTGAGGTTATGCGTACCAAGAGAGGTGAGATATCAATAAGGAATCATAAGTTTGTTCTATTATCCAAAGGCCTAAGACCACTTCCTGAAAAATTCCATGGACTTACCGATACTGATACCAGATATAGAAGAAGATATCTGGATTTAATTATGAATCCAGAGGTTAAGGAAACTTTCGTCAAAAGAAGTAATATTATTAAACATATTAGAGAGTATTTGAACGATAGAGATTTCTTGGAGGTTGAAACACCGATATTAAATGTAATTCCAGGCGGTGGAGCTGCTAAACCTTTTATTACTCATCACAACACTCTTGATATGGATTTATATTTGAGAATAGCACCAGAGTTATATCTAAAGAGATTGATAGTTGGTGGTTTCGACAGAGTGTACGAGATAGGTAGAAATTTCAGAAATGAGGGAATGAGTGTTAAGCATAACCCTGAATTTACAATGATAGAAATTTATCAGGCCTATGGTGATCTATATGACATGATGGATATTGCAGAAAATATGATTTCTGAAGTCTGCATGAAGGTTAATAATACTTACGATGTTAAATGGAATGGAAAAGATATATCTCTTAAACCACCCTTTGCAAGACTTTCTATGGAGGACTCAATCAAAGAATATGCTAATGTAGATTTTAATGATATAAAAAATGATGAAGAAGCTTATGAACTTGCGAGGAAGCACAATATCCAATTTGAGCCAAGTCATAAACGTGGGGATATAATGAATCTATTTTTTGAGACCTATGTTGAGAGTAAGCTTATTCAACCTACATTTATATATCGTTATCCGATTGAAATTTCACATCTCACTAAACGTTGTGCTGATGATCCCAGAATGACAGAACGATTTGAGTTATTCATCGATGGCAAAGAAATAGGAAATGCTTATTCTGAGCTCAATGATCCAATTGATCAAAGAGAGAGATTTATGATGCAACTTGAGAGACGAGCCAAAGGTGACGATGAAGCCAATATGATGGATGAAGATTATTGTATGGCTCTTGAATATGGTCTGGTGCCAACAGGTGGACTTGGAATGGGAATCGATAGATTGTGTATGCTCCTTACTAATTCCGATAGCATAAGAGATGTGCTTTTATTTCCAACGATGAAACCATTGGGTGGAGCACAATAATCAAAACTAATGCATATTTTAAGTTATTAGGGTAGTTCCATATGGAATTACCCTTTTTTTAACTAAATTTGACAATTTACTGATGTAGGTATAAGTATATTTACTGGCTGATGTCAAATTTTTAATTGGGCTTCTTTGTCATAAACGCTTTTTTTGCTAAGTTTACTTTGTGCTTCTTATGACAAATTCTGATAATATATTTGGTGTTATTTTTTTTCTGATAATCAATTAATAGATTTGGGTGACTTATGACAAGAGAAGAAGCTTTTGAAATTTTGTCTCTGAGTAGTGAGGCTAATAGTTACGAGATAGAAAATAGATATTCTATCTTGGCTCGAGCGTACTTTCGAGACGAGCGTCAAGAATCTAAAGATAAAATGGAAAGAATTAATGAAGCTTATGGGTTATTAACAGGCAAAACTATAAAACGTGAAGTAGAAGTTAATCCCAAGGATTATGAAATTATTTTTGGTCGTACTCGTAAATATTGGAAAAACTTGATTTATTACAGTTATAAACCAGCTTTAGCTATTTTATTAATCGTTGCTGTCCTTTTCTCAATTATTTATACAGCAGTTACTAACAAGCATGCGGATTTTGATATTGCTTATTTAGGCTCTTTTGCGAAACTTGATGAAAAAGATATAAATTTTGATATTGAAAAAATTTTAGAAGATAAGTATCAATTAGAAAAAGTTGTTTTGAATTTCCTGCCAATATATGATGGTGTTGATGTACAATCTCAAAATGCAATAATGATGAAGATGAGTATAATATCAGCGGGTGCACAGAACATAGACTTAATGGTAGTTGATAGAACTCAATTTGATACATATGCCAAGAGAGGGCTTTTTTCTTCTCTTGATGAGTATATTCAGGATAAAGAAATAGACATTGATGGTCAGCATGTTGAGAAACGCTATGCTCAGATTATGGAAGTTCCAGAAGGTGCTGACTTGGATTCTGAACCTATACCAATTGAAGATGAAAAAGTCTATGGTCTTGAGATGAGTGACGATTCTTTGGCAGGACTTGGAATTTATGGGAATTCATATATATTAACTATTCCTAATTTAGCTAAACACAAAGATTTAGCTATTGATGTTCTGAGTGATATAATACAAGAAAATAATGAACTGCTAGAAAAGTTTAAACAGAAATTAGCTGAACTTGAAATTCAATCTTCGATTGAGGCTGCTCAATACCAAAAGAGAGAAGAAGAACGAGAGAAGAAGAGACAGAAATATAATAGAGAAGCTGATGGTAGTTTAGAAAGTAGTATTCCTAATACAGAAAAAGAATGATTTTTATATTTTGAAAGGTTTTCATTATGAAAAAAATTGAAATATTTTATTTAAAAGATTGTCCTCATTGCAAACGTTTATTTTCTTTTCTTGAGGAACTAAAAGAAGATAATTCTTCTATAGCTTCACTCGATATTCATACGATTGATGAAGAAGTTGAAGAAAAATACGCAGCTGAACATGATTACTATTATGTACCAACAGTTTATATTGACGGTGTCAAGAAGCATGAAGGTGTTATGGAAAGTAAGGAAAAATTAGAGAGAATTCTTATAGGAGAATAAATTATATTAATTAATATCGGTCGCAACATTTTTTAGTTTTTCTTTGTAGGGCTATTGATTTTTTATTTTGCTTTGGTATAATTAATAAATGTCAATGCGGTCGTGGCGAAATTGGCATACGCGTAGCGTTGAGGTCGCTATGGGGTAACTCCCGTGCAGGTTCAAGTCCTGTCGACCGCATATTGCCCATAGAAATTTTTCTATGGGCTTTTTTTTAATTATTTCTAGATTAAAAAGGAGTTGTCCTTGAGCTTAAATAGACTTGCTTTGCAAAAATTTAATATTCCATCTGATTTGATCGAAAAGAGTGAATTGGTAGAAACTGAGCTATGCGAGAAGTTTGGCGAAATTGATAGTATTCGACAGTTTAATCAGCTTAAGGTTCTTTCGGCATTTCAGGCAGAGGGTGTAAGTGAAAGTGATTTGGGCATATCCAGAGGATATGGATATAATGATTTTGGCAGAGATAAATTAGAGCGAGTTTACGCTCGAGTCTTTGGCGCGGAAAAAGCACTGGTTCGTATTTCTATGCTCAGTGGTACTACAGCTATTAATACGGTTCTATTTGGATTATTAAGACCTGGTGATGAACTACTTGCTATTAGTGGCAAACCATATGACACCTTGGATTCAGTAATCGGATTTAATGAAAAGGAGCGGAATATAAATGAATTTTCTGCTCTTCAGCACGGTTCATTGCGAGATTTTTGCATCGATTATGATCAAGTTGATCTTCTTGATAATTCTGAGCCGGATTTCGAATTGATTAAGAAAAAGATTAAAAGTAATACTCGTATGGTTCATATTCAGAGATCTCGTGGATATAGCAGTCGAAAAACTCTATCAATTGCCACTATAAAAAAGATGATAGATACTGTGAAAAAAATCAATAATAAGATTATTGTGTTTGTTGACAATTGCTATGGAGAGTTTACAGAGATATTAGAACCATGTGAAGTTGGTGCAGATATCATTGCTGGTAGCTTAATTAAAAATCCAGGTGGCGGTCTAGCTCCGTCGGGAGCTTATATAGCTGGTAAATCAAACCTAGTTGATTTGTGCGCCGAAAGATATTCAGCACCAGGATTGGGAGCGGAAGTTGGAGCTAGTTTAGGATTTAATCAAGTTCTTTACCAGGGCTTCTTTCTTGCACCGAATGTTGTAGGTGAGAATCTCAAGGGACTTTGTTTCTGTTCAAGAATGTTAGAAGAATTTGGATACAAAACCAGTCCATCGTATTCAGAATTAAGGAGCGATATTGTTCAACTCATTCAATTTGATAATAAAGAAGATATGATTTTTTTTGTAGAGGCAATTCAAGCAGCCGCTCCTATAGATTCTTTTGTTAAGCCAATTCCAGCATATATGCCAGGTTATACAAGTGATGTGATTATGGCTGCGGGAGCTTTTGTTCAAGGGGCTTCGATTGAGCTGTCTGCTGACGGACCAGTTATTCCTCCTTACATCGTATATATGCAAGGTGGACTTGTTTATGCAAATATAAAAGTTGCCGTCTTACTTGCGCTTAAGAAGATGAAGTATTAACAATATAGCTAATTAATTATTGTTTTATAGCGAGCTTTTATTTTAATTATTTATAATAATTATGTGTTTGTTGAGATAAAAAAATATATAATTAGTTCAGTTTAATTAAATGGGTGATTAATTTGTTTAATAATAGAAATAGATCTAATTCTGGAATAGGAAATACTAGTTCTAGAAACTCTAGAAAAAATAATATTGATAATCAGTTTATAGCGACTGATGCGTACTCCGAAGCTCGCCGAAAGTTCCTAAAGGAACAGGCGGAACGGCGTGAGCGTGAAGCTGAGCTGAAAAGAACAATAGGGCAGAGTAGCACTTCGCCATTTTCTAAATTAAGGAAGAATATATCAAAAATTAAAAATGGTATATCTTCAGAGAAAGGTTCTCATGCCGATAATAAAAGACAGGAATTAAATCGCACTGATTTAAATATTACTTCGTATCCTGAAAATAAAAATAATTATACGCGATTTGATTCACAATACGCTAATCAAGATGAAATAGATAAAAGTGAGTATTCCATTAGTAATAAAATAAGTGGAAACTCAGAGAATAATGAGTTTCCTGTGAAGTTTGAGTCGGACTCTTATTCCGATACAGACTTATTTATTGGTGACGTGTCAGAAAATAGGCCATTAAAATCTGCTGAGATTTCAGAAGAAGGAACAGCAACTTATTCAGGCTCTTTTTCTCAAGATAATGTTGATGAGTTTGATTATGCTGAAAATATAAAAGACCAATTTGTATCTGAACGAGCGAATAATTTAAGACAACAAGCAATAGAGCAAGAAAGAAATAATTCGATACTTAGAACTAGACTGAATAGGGAAACGGCAGAGAGATTAGCCTCTATTCACAAGAAACAGTCTCGTATTCAGGCTGGTACCATGATTTTATTTGTCCTTTCAGCGATTCTTCTAACTTTGATAATTATTCAGACTTTTGCTAAAAATAATAGACCGAGTCCCAATCTTGTTATAGTGCAGGAGGGGCGTATGTCTGACTATTTTGATACTTATGGTTTGGTTGCTAGAGATGAGATGCTTATTAATTCACCTGCTAGTGGAAGTTTTGAGCCGATAGTGTCTGAGGGGACAAGGGTGTCAATTGATAATCTTTTAGGTAGAGTTGTTTCTGAAGATGGTAAAAATGAGATTCTTAGTCAAATAAGATCATTAAATAGACAAATATCTTTGGAAATTGTATCTCTATTGAATGATAGAAATTTTCCAGAAGCAATTAGATATTATAGTGATGCTGATGCTGTGATTTATCCGGATATTAAGTTAGTACAGCAGGCCGCTATGGTACATAGTGTTTCTGATTTAATGGAGACCGGTAATTCTATAAGAACTGCTATGGCTAATAGAAATAGACAGTTGGATAGTCTGAATTTTAACGATCCTGTCATTAGAGATCTTCGAGAAGAAAAAGAGAATTATGAAAATAAATTGAATTCTCAATCGGTAGAAGTTGTCAGTAGACAGTCTGGATTTGTATCATTTAGATTATCTGATAAGGATGAATTATTGAGTCCACAACAATTGGAAAATATAAGTTTCGATGAAATCAAGAATCTTATGTCCGAATATCGATCTACACATCGAACTGTAGGTGATGTTCTTGAGGATGCACCAATTGTGAGAATTGCAACTGGTGGAACACAGTATTTTTTACTCCAAGTCGATGGAGCGAGAACTAAGGATTTTCCTATGGAAAAAAGTTTGACCTTAGAAGTAAGAGCGGAATCAGCACCGATTGACGCTATAAGAATTCTTAAAGTTAGCCCTAATAGTAGGGGCGTGTTGCTTCTTTGTTCTACCCAAAGTCAACTTGAACGTTTACTTGGAAGAAATGTTATTGAAGGTAAGATTCTTATGAATTCTGATAGAGGACTTTTGGTTCCTGCCTCGTCGCTTATGTTTGAAGACAAGGAGGCGAGAGGGACTGCGGATATTTATATTGTCAGATCGGGATATGTGCATCGTGAAACAGTTAGAGTTCGATTGGAAGATTCTGATCAAGCCCTTGTCGAAGCAATAGATTCTAGTCAGACTTTATTATCATCTGGGGCGATTATTGTTTCTAATCCTAATACTGTGCGAGAGGGTCAAACATTAGAATAAGTTGATTTTGATGAGTGTTAAAATAGCTAATAGAAATATTAGCTATTTTTTTATTTGTTTAATGGTACTAAAACACAAGGAGCATATATGTACGATAATTATTTGCGGATTAAGAGAAATTTAGAAAGAATAGAAGAGCAGATTGAAACTGCGTGTGCTAAGTCTGGAAGGTCAAGAGATGAGCTTAAGTTACTAGTGGTTAGTAAATATAGATCAACTGACGAGATTAGTGCTGTTATAAAATGTGGGTATCATGAACTTGCTGAGAATCGACCAGAAGTAATTTTAGAAAGAAAAGAAGAACTTAAATTTTCTGAAGAAAATTTAAAGTGGCATATAATTGGGACAGTTCAAAGAAGAAAAGTAAAAAGTATAATTTCAGAGGTTGAATTAATACATTCTGTTGATAGTCTTAGATTAGCTGAGGAAATTGCTAGGCAGGTGAAAATTAAAAATATAAGTGAAGAAAAGAAAATACTTTTGCAAGTTAATTGTAGTAGAGAAGAGAATAAACATGGATTTGAGCCGGAACGTTTATATGATGAGTATCATAAGATTAGAGAGATAAAAGGACTGAAAATTTTAGGTTTAATGACCATGGCAGAAAATACAGATGATGAGAGAATTATAAGAAGTACATTTTCTGAATGTAGAGATTTATTTAATAGAATAAAAAATGAATTAAATGGTGAGGAAAAAGCTTCGTTTAAAGAGTTATCAATGGGGATGAGTTCTGATTTTATCGAGGCAATTGAAGAGGGGGCTAGTATAGTTCGAATTGGCAGTTTAGTTTTTAGATGAAATAATAAGAAGGTGATTTTATATTGGCGTCTGCAATCAGAGCGGACGCTTTTTTTTATTCACGAAATATCTATTATGTATAATTATGCATAATTATACATACAATGAATAAAGATGAATAAATAAACATGGCGATAAATGTCGTATTGTAATATTACGGTAATATTACAATACGACAGAGAAGCCGTTTTACAAGCAGTTTACTTATTTGATATTTCCCAATAAATACAATTGTTTTGGCTTATTGCTATTTTTATAATTAGCGACATCGAGTTTGATGAGGTGTGTGGCTATGGGTTTAGTGCAGTGGGTAGATAGGCTTAGAAGTAATTTTTCCTATGATGATGCAATGCTTGAGAGTGAATATTCATACGATGATTACGATGAATTAGAATACGATGATATTGAGTCTACTGCTTATTCTGATGATTCTCTTGTATATGGTTCTGATGATGATTCTGAGATTGATGGTGATGAAATCCAAAGTATAAATACATATTCCTTACAACGTGATAATTCAGCTATTGATTCAAATTCTCAATCTATTAATTCTGCTCAGCATACTTATTACAGTGCTCATGGTGATGATAGAGAGCAAATGTTTGATGATGTGGAGGAATTTGACCAAGATGATTATGCTCCATATTCTGGAAGATATGATGGCGACATAGTTAATGATGAGAGCTTTTCTGATACTGAAATTTCTTTGATTAAGAATAAACTTCCTAATAAAATGAAAGAATTTAATAGTAGAATTAAGCTTAATGATGAAAAAATTAATGATTATAAAAATAAAATGAGATTAGAAGAGGTTGAAAAAATGTCATACGACGAACAGAAACCCCAGATGGTTTACGATTTGAATAAGGATATTAGAATTGAATCAAATTCTTTGGCAATGCTAGAAATTAATCTTAGAAATTTTGAAGACGTAAAAGAAATCTGTGCGGCAGTAAAATCCGGTAATGGTATTGTTTGTTATATGGCAGGAGTAGAAGCTCAAATAGCCAACCAATTTATATGTTATTTGAATGGTTTTTGCAGCGCTTTGAATGCTCAAATGAATAAGATTGCAGAAGCTACATTTATTCTTACACCAAGACAAGTAAGATATATAAAGGCTGAAGAACGTGAAATGTATAATAGAAATAGTATGTCAGATTATAGAAATAGGTCAGCTATTTAATTGGTTATATCAAAATTAGAGAGCATACTGCGTCAGTATTATAAAGTGTAAAGAAAAAAGACAGCTATAATCTAAGTACCGAAATACCAATTGGAAGTTTTGTGATCTAACTTTTGGGGTCGGCATACTAGCTGTCTTTTTTATATTGTCCTAATTTAAAAATTACTAGACATTGAAGCGGAATAGAACAACATCACCTTCTTGCATGACATAATCTTTACCTTCTGATCTCAAAAGTCCTTTTTCTTTTACTTTTTGCATAGAGCCGAGATTAATAAGGTCGTCATAGTTAACAATTTCTGCTCTTATAAATCCTCTCTCAAAATCAGAATGAATTTTACCAGCTGCTTGGGGGGCCTTTGTTCCTTTTTGTATTGTCCAAGCTCGGACTTCTTTAGGGCCGGCTGTTAGGTAACTCATTAAACCAAGTAATTCATAACTCTTCTTGATAATCTTATCTAAACCAGACTCGTTGAGACCTAAGTCTTCGAGAAATATTTTTTGCTCATCTTCATCCATCTCGCTTAGTTCTGATTCTATTTTTACAGAAATACAAAGGAGAGAGGCTTTTTCTTTATCCGCTATCTTTTTGACTGCAAGAATATCGGGATCGCTATCTTCTTTTCCAATTTGCTCTTCAGAAATATTGGCAATATATAAAATCGGTTTAGCAGACAGTAGTTCTAAGTCCTTAAAGAATGGTAAGTATTCTTCATCACATACAAATGTTCTGGCATTGTTTCCTTCATTTAGGTGTTCTGTGAGAGCCTTGATCATATCAGATTCTTTTTGAGCTTGTTTATCACCACTTTTTAGTAATTTACCTAATTTTTCACTGCGTCTTTTGAGATAATCCATATCAGATAGTATCAATTCAGTGTTGATAACTTCTATATCGCGAGCAGGGTCCGTACTACCAGAAACGTGGATAATATCATCATTATGGAAGCAACGAACAACCTGCAAAATTGCATCAGTTTCTCTAATATTTGCCAAAAATTGATTACCTAGACCCTCACCGTGGCTAGCACCTTCAACTAGTCCTGCAATATCGACAAACTCAACAATTGCCGGTACTGATTTTTCTGAATCATATAATTCAGCTAGCTTAGCTATGCGAGGATCGGGAACATTGACAACACCTACATTGGGATCAATTGTACAGAAGGGATAATTAGCAACATCCGCTCCAGCCTTACACATTGCATTGAACAAAGTACTTTTGCCGACATTTGGCAGACCAACAATTCCTAATTTCATTTACATATCCAATCTAAATTTATACATAATTAACTTTTATATCATATCAGAAATATGCGTGAAAATAAGCAAGGTGTATTAAAAAATAAAGATTACTCTCCTTTTTCTTTCTTGCGTAGAATGAGAAAAGAAGATTTATACCTAAGTGCTCAGAAAAAATTAGGATTTAATAAAACGATAGAAAGTAGAACCAGATATGTTTATAGAAAAGTCAAATGGTTATGCAATTGTATATAGTTTTATTAAAAATGATTCAAGATCATCAATTCTTAAATTAGAAGTTAAGATAAGTAAAGGTTTACCATATTTTGATATTTTAGCTAAGACTGAGCAGGGTGTGAGAGCATGCAAAGGAAGAGTGAGAGCTGCGATAGAAAGTGCAAAATTCATATTTCCTAATAGGCGTATAACTGTATCAATATATAGCGAGATAACAATAAGACAAATATCTGATTATGACTTTCCAATAGCAATTGGGATACTTTTAGCATCTGAGCAAATATCTATAAACTGTGGAACAATATTTGCTGTAGGTGAACTGGAATTAAGTGGTGGTGTAAGACCATATTGGAACGATTTTGAAAAAAATAGTACATTTTTTGCTGATTTTAATATGTTTGAGCAAAGTGAAGCAAGGTCTAAAATGATACTAGCAAATTTTACGAATTTTTCTAACTCTAGTTTCGATGATGATTCTAGCACTTGCTTCGATGATTTCCCACGTAACTTATATGTATATGTTAATGATTTATGTTGTTTAAAAAGCATTGCTGAATTCAACAATACTGACTACAAGCTACTAAAAAAAGAGCTTGATATATGGAACAAATCGTTTATAAATAATAAAGGCATTAATAATCCAAAACTAAAATTTGAGCTTTTATTGCTGGAGATTGAAGAAAAGATTGTAGAGTTTAGCAAAAATGGGATTTATGAGAAACTCGAAGCAATTAGTGGACAACAAGAGGCAATAAGGTCTCTGAAAATAGCACTTACCGGTTTTCACTCTACAATATTTCTCGGAAGTCCAGGCTGTGGTAAAAGTCTTATATCAGAGCTGTTAAATCTAATAAGTATTTTATTATATAGATATATGCTCAAAGAAATGTTAAACGATGCTAATTTATTGAAGAGTTTCGATATTGAGACTGAAGTTCCCACGTTAATACAGCTCAAGAGTAGTACAACAGTAGCTTCGATATGTGGTGGGAGACGAATAGGAAAATCTATTTTTCAAAAATGTGAAAATAGTGTTATTTATTGTGATGAACTGCTTGAGTTATCATCAGCACAACTCACTTCTTTGAAACAAGCAATGGATACTTATTATTTATATGATGATAATGCGGATAGTGTGATTAAAGATTACAATTTGCGTAATGATAAGAGATTACTTAGCAATAAATGCATATTAGACAAAAGAAATAATATATTTATTGCTTCATTAAATCCTTGCAAATGTGGGAATCTTTTAGAAAGGGGCAAATCCTGCACCTGCTCTGAATATAAAATAAGACAGTATTGGTCTAAATTGCCAATGTCATTTGTAGATAGAATAAATATTTGGAGACCTATGTACGCACTTAATGAAAGTGACTTATCACTGAGTGTAAAAGGGAATAAGTTAAATATAGACAATATTGTAGAAGAGATATATCAAGCGAGGAAACTTAATTTGCAAAGAATGCAAGAGTTAAACTTATCCACGCATAAAAATAGTCTTCTTAATCACTGTGATTTACAAAAAATATTTTCAAATAATGATGATTGTATTTTCTATCTCAGTAATTTAGCTGATTTTTATCATTTATCAGCACGTTCTTTTCATACTGTTCTTAAGTTAGCGATGAGTATTGCTTCGTTAGATCAAAGATTATTTTGTAATAAAGATGATATAAATGAGGCAATTCAACTTAAGCTTGAAAGGTCTATTTTAGAGAGGCTGGGGTTAGATGTTTAAAGTTGAAGATGCTGTAAAAATAATGCTGTGGAAAAAGGCCAATAAAATACCTAACGAGATGATAAATGCGGTTTTTTCTATATTAAAAAATAATAATAGAACGTGGATATCAGCTGATATAGTTGAAGAAGTATTTATAAATTTGTGCGAGAGTATTCATAAAGAGTACTTATGTAGTAACCTATCATATGAAGAAAATAGCGAGAGTGCTCTTTTTAAAGTATTTGAGAAATATTATAAAAAAGCTTTGCTGAGTAATCTGTCAGAAGATAAGTCTTTATCTTTAAAAGCAATACCACATAGGTATTTATTTAAAAGAATTAATGAGTTCGATAATGCGGCCGAGGTTAACTTATCGCGAAGTGCTTTTTACAAGAAGGCGAGAGTTGTGTCATCTGTTGATGAAAACTATCCTAGAACTTTTAAGAAACTAGGTCTTGGTATTAGTCCGATATATTTTCAAATGGGCAATATTGAGGAGATTAATAAAAAAATATTTCTTCTCATTATTGGAAGTAGAAAAGGTAGTATTTATGGAGAAAGGACTATAGACAGATTAATAAGAGGACTCAAATATTATCCAATTATAATTGTGTCTGGTTTTGCAAAAGGTATGGATGAAAAAGCACATCGTGCAGCCTTGGATAGTGGTTTAAAGAGTATAGCTATATTACCTAGTTCATTGGATATGCCATATCCAAATAATTCTGACTTGTTTGAACGTTTGGCTGAGAGTGGGAGTTTAATTTCAGAGTATTTACCAGGGACTAAACTTCAAAGGTATCATTTTTTACAAAGAAATTATCTACTTAGTTCAATGGCAGACTTGGTATTGGTTGTAGAGGCTGGTGAAAAGTCAGGAACCCTTATCACTGCAAATTACGCTGCAGATCAAAACAAAACAGTGTTTGCTATTCCTGGAAATATAGATGCTAGGCAAAGTGTCGGTTCAAATAAACTTATAGAAGAAGGGGCCAGAATATGTTTATCTTCTGATAGTCTCATAGATGAAATGAAAGCACTCGCTATTGAATGTGGAGTGAATTTTCGGAGAGTATTTATAGGTCAGGAAGAAAAAAGTTTTATCAATGTGACTTCTGATACTACAAGTTCCAAGCTTGAACATAATATTATTGATTCCATTGAGTCATATGGTATGACAATAGAGGAAATTAGTGATATTTTAGAAAATAGTTATTCTTTATCTGATATTAGATCGGTATTGATTGATCTTGAAATTCAGGGAAAAATAAAAAGAGAGTATGGAAGATATATTTTGACAAAATAAAACTTTGATGTTTTAGTATTATATTATTTCGACTAAATGTGTAATTGAGGTAAGTATGGCATATAAACTTCTGATTGTTGAGTCACCTGCGAAGGCCAAAACAATTTCTAGATATTTAGGATCTGAATATAAATTAATGGCGTCTGTAGGGCACATCAGAGACCTTCCGGCTTCTACACTGGGCGTTAATGTTAATTCAAATTACAAACCACGTTATGTTAATATGCCGGGGAAAGAAAAAGTTATTCGTGAACTAAAAAGTGCAGCTGAAAAGGCTGATACCATTTTGATTGCTACTGACCCTGATAGAGAGGGGGAGGCTATTGCTTGGCATATAGCTAATATATTAAAGGTTGATGAGAATGGTAAAAATAGAGTTAAATTTAATGAGATTACAGAAAAGGCTATAAAAGAGGCTGTAAATAATTCTCAGACTATTGATTTAAATTTAGTTAACGCTCAACAGGCGAGAAGAATTCTCGATAGATTAGTGGGATATGAATTAAGTCCTTTACTTTGGGAAAAAGTAAAATCTGGAACAAGTGCTGGTCGAGTCCAGTCAGTTGCGACAAAATTAATAGTTGATAGAGAAAATGAGATTAGAGATTTTAAGCCAAAAGAATATTGGCATGTATCAGCCAATTTAAATACAGTAAACAATGAGAGCTTAACTGTTAACTACTTTGGTGAACTTGTTAATGGAAAAATTAAATCTAAAGAATTGTCAAATGAAGATGAAGTTAATGAACTGATTTCTAAAATAAAAGATGAAAATTTTATAGTTAGTTCAGTAAAAAAAGGCAAGAGACAGCGTAAGCCCTACGCTCCTTTTACAACATCTACACTTCAACAAGAAGCTGCCAAACGTTTGAATTTTAGTGCCAAAAGAACGATGGCAGTGGCACAGCAACTATATGAAGGTGTAGAAATAAAAGGAGTAGGTCAAACATCATTAATAACATACATTAGAACTGATTCTGTTAGAATTTCTGAAGATGCTATAAAAGAAGCGAGAGCATATATCAAAAGTAGGTATGGAGATGATTATCTACCAGATAAACCAAGGTTTTATGCTAATAAGAAACAGTCTCAAGATGCTCACGAGGCAATAAGACCATCACATTTTGATATTTTGCCAGGTAGTGTTGCTTCGTCTTTAAGTCAAGATCAACTTAAGTTATATAATTTAATTTGGAATAGATTTATAGCATCGCAGATGAGTAATGCTGACTGTGATACTATTTCTATAGATGTTTCTGCTACTAATCAGATTTTCAGAGCTAGTGGTCAACATATTAAATTTCCTGGCTTCCTATTGGCATATGAAGATATGAAGAGAAAAGTAGAAGAAATTGAGACCGATGGTGATGAAGAAGAGAAGAAGAGTATAAGTGAAACTAATTTAACCTTACTTCCCGAACTAAAAGAAAATGAAAAATTACTTTTACAAAAAATTGATAAGAAACAAAAGTTTACCAATCCTCCACCAAGATATAGTGAGGCTTCTTTGATTAAAGAAATGGAAAATTTAGGAATTGGTAGACCATCTACATATTCGCCTACAATTTCAACAATTGTTGACAGGGCTCAATATGCAATTAGAGAGCAAAAGGCACTTAAGCCTACGGAATTGGGAGAGATTGTTACAAATATTTTAAAAGAGAATTTCCCTGAAATTGTAGATAGCTCTTTTACAGCCGATATGGAAAATTGGCTTGATGATGTAGAAGAGGGAAATAGAGAATGGGTCAATGTCTTGGATTCCTTTTATCCTGAATTTCATCAAAAGATTTTGGAAGCAAAGGATAAAATAGAAAAGGTCGAGAAAGAAATTGAATATATTGGGGAGAAATGTCCAGACTGTGGTTCTGAGTTAATAAAGAAATCAGGAAGATATGGAGACTTTATTGCATGTTCTAATTTCCCTGACTGTAAATATAAGAGAGCTATTGAAGATAGAGTTGATGCCCACTGCCCAAAATGTGGTTCTGGACTTTTAAGATTGAAGTCAAGAAAAAGATCATCTGTATTTTATGTTTGTGATAAACAGAAAGATGAAAAATGTGACTTTATAAGTTGGGATATGCCAATCGATGGTGAAACTTGTCCAGAATGTGGTTCATATATGGTTTGGCATCGCTTCAGAAATAGAGTTTATAAAAAATGTTCAAATTCTGATTGTAGTACAAATAATAAAAAAGGTAAAAAAGCTAGCAAAAAAGAGTAATTTTATAATTAATTGAAAGTCGCGTAATGAAAAAGGATAAAGTAATAGTTGTTGGTGCTGGATTAGCTGGTTCACAAGCTGCACTTACATTAGCCAGGGCCGGTGTCAAAGTTGACTTATATGATATTAAACCTGGGAAAATGACAGACGCCCATCATAGTTCTGATTTTGCAGAACTTGTTTGTAGTAATTCGCTTAAATCAAAGCGCATAGCGTCCGCTGCTGGCTTGCTCAAATTTGAAGCTAAAATTTTAGGTGCAGAATTATTAGAGATAGCAGAGTGTAACAGTGTTGAGGCGGGCGATGCTCTCGCTGTTGATAGAGAGCTATTTTCTAAAAGCGTTACAGATATAATTTTGAATAATCCAAATATTAATTTTATATCTGAAGAGATTAAAGACTTACCTAAAGATAATTTGAGTGTTATTGCCACGGGGCCTCTAACTTGTGATGCACTAATGGACAGTATAAGGACTGTAGTAGGTGATAGTGACCTTTATTTTTTTGATGCTGCGGCTCCAATTATTTCTAAGGAGAGTATAGATTTATCTAAAGTTTTTTCCGCATCAAGATATAAAGATACAGAGGAAAATGCTGATTATTTAAACTGTCCTTTTGAAAAGGACGAATATATCAATTTTTATAATGAATTAATCGGTGCTGAGAAAGTAGAAGTTAAAGACTTTGAGCAAGCAAAATTATTTAACGCCTGCATGCCGATCGAGAGTATAGCTAAGACTGGACAAAATAGCATGCGCTTCGGTCCACTTAAACCAGTTGGACTCATTGATCCCAAGACGGGAATTAAACCATATGCCTGTGTTCAACTTAGAAAAGAAGATCAAAATGGTGAGATGTGGAATTTGGTAGGTTTTCAAACTCGACTGAAGTTCAAGGAACAACAGAGAGTTTTTAGAATGATTCCTGGTCTAGAAAGTGCTGAGTTTTATCGTTATGGTGTTATGCACAAGAATAATTTTATTAATTCACCAAAGTTATTATCATCTGATCTATCTTTAAATAAGAGACCTAATTTGTATTTTGCTGGCCAGCTTACAGGTATGGAAGGTTATGTTCCTGCTATTGTTTCAGGTCATTATGTAGCACTGAATATTATCAATAGAATTAATAACTATCCCATCCTAGATCTCCCCGATGATACTATGTTTAAGTCGCTTTTGAATTATATTGGTACCATAAATTCGAACTTTCAGCCAATGGCAGCAAATTTTGGACTTTTGCGACCACTTGATGAAAAAGTAAAAGATAAAAAATTAAGATACAGAAAGTTGGCTGAGAGAGGTATTGCTCAACTTGTAGATTATTGTAAAAATATATCGGATAAAAATTATCCAATAAAGGATTTTTTGCGTACAAATTTGTACGAAGATATCCTTAATATATAGAATGAGAGATTGTATATGGCGGGTTTTTTTGGTTTATTTGATTATACAAAAGAAGGTCCAGGCATTGATAAGGATGATTTGCCAAAATCAGATTCGGCTATTTTTCTATCTGTATTAGGGCGCAGATTTTGGAAATTTATCAGCCTAAATCTTATGTATGTTTTATTTTCAATTCCAATTATTATTTTTTCATATTTTTTAAGTTCTTTTTTGTTGGCATTTTTATTTCCAACTTTGAATATTAATGACTTAAGTGAGAAGCTATTAATTAACACTGCAGGTTTAGATGAGGACTTTGCTTATCAGCTCGCAGGTAGAACTATTTTTTTGATACAAGTTATATTTACAGCTTTTAATATGTCATTTTTGTACCATGTAATTGGACCTGTTCAAGCTGGATTTACATATATATTTAGAAACTATGCACGAGATGAACACGCTTTTTTGTGGATGGACTTTAAAGATGCCTTTGTCAAAAATTTTAGACAAAGTATAGTCTGCTCCATTATATCAATTTTACTTAACTTCCTTTTTGTGTTTTCTTTAGCTTTTTATAGAAATCAATTCAATAATTATTGGTTAAGAACAATAGTTACTGTTATTTTGATTATAGTTTTTTTCTATTTTTCTTCAATGAATATGTATTTATATCAAATGATGGTTACCTTTAATCTCAGTATTAAACATCTTTATAAAAATGCATCTTTATTTACGATCTTGCGTTTGCCATTTAACATACTTCTCATCTTGGCTAATTTACTAATTTTTGTAGGAGTTCCGGCATTTTTATTTATGGTAGTTCCTTCAATAGATTTATTATTCTTGATTACAGTTTTTTGGTATGTATGCTTTGCTTTTTCGTTAAATTACTTCATACAAAATTTTTATGTCAATAAACAAATAAAGAAATATATGTTATCTAGGTTGGAAGAGAGTCAGCCTACTGACGACAGACTAAATTTGGAAAATAATGGTAGCGATGATGGTTTATCTTGAGTTCTAGTTAAAAGGAGTCAGTCGTTATTTTAAACTATGCAAATTACACAATGAATAAACGTATGGTGATAAGATGAAAAAAAGTGATTTTTACTATGACTTGCCAGAAGAGTTAATTGCACAGCACCCTAGTAATAAAAGAGATTGTTCGTCTCTTTTATTTTTTGATCCAGATAAACAGTTGCTTGAGCATAATAAATTTTTTGAAATTGAGAAGTACCTAGAAGCTGGAGATGTACTTGTTCTTAATAATAGCAGAGTAATACCTGCAAGGCTTTTTGGAAGAAAAGATGGAATGAGTAGAGAGATAGAAGTTCTTCTATTAAAGAGAGTAGAGAATGATGACTTTGTTTGCCTATTGAAACCAGCTAAGAGAGTTAAAATAGGCGAAAAAATATATTTTACTGATGATAGGTCATTTAGTGCGGAAGTTATTGATATTTTGGATGATGGGCAGCGACTTATAAGATTTTATTATACAGGCATATGGGAGGAACGTTTGGATGAGTTGGGCAACATGCCTCTCCCACCTTATATAAAAGAAAAACTTACAGATAAAGAAAGATATCAGACTGTTTATGCAAAAGAGAGAGGTTCAGCGGCAGCTCCAACAGCTGGGCTTCATTTTACGCAAGCTCTACTTGAAAAGTTACAAGCTAAGGGAATTCAAATTGCATATGTAACTTTGCATGTGGGTCTAGGAACTTTTAGACCAGTAAAGGAAGAGAATGTTGATAAACATATTATGCATAGCGAATATTATCAAATTGATGCTCGCAATGCAGAAATCATAAATGCGGCAAAGAGAGAGAAGCGAAGAGTTATTGCTGTTGGAACAACATCTACTAGGGTTTTAGAAAGTATTGCAGATTGCCACGGTTTTGTGAGTGAAAAAGTTGGAGAGACAGATATATTTATCAAGCCACCATATAAATTTAAAGTTATAGATGCACTTATTACTAATTTTCATTTGCCAGAGTCGACACTTTTGATGTTGGTTGCTTCTTTAGTAGGTTACAATAATATCTTGTCACTTTATGAAAGAGCAGTTGAACTTAAATATAGATTTTTTAGTTTCGGAGATGCTATGTTCTTGCTTAAGAAAAAGGACGGTGAGACTGATGCGGAGGTTGATAAATCTATTTATAAGAGACGTGAATTTCAAGAAGAGTTCTCGAGTGAATATATAAAAGATAATAATTGATTTAGGAAAATTTAGAGGAATTATGAGTGTAGTTGACTACTATTTATCTAGAGAAAATGAGGTCTTGGCTCAAATAGGAAAAAATGTAGAGTCATCCAGACTGGATCTAAATACAGATAGCTCAGATTATCGTAGCATCGTAAAACAAAAGGGTGGCGGTGCTATTCACTTTGAGCTACAACATACATGTAAACAGACTGGAGCTAGAGCTGGTTTACTTTATACAGGGCATGGGATTATAGAAACACCTGTTTTTATGCCGGTAGGAACCCAGGCTACCGTCAAGGGAGTTCACACAAAGGAATTAGCAGAAAATGGCCACAAAATTATTTTGTCCAATACTTATCATCTGTGGCAAAGACCAGGACATAAGTTGGTAGAAGAAGCTGGGGGGCTTCACAAATTTATGAATTGGGATGGGGCAATTCTCACTGATTCTGGTGGATTTCAGGTTTTTAGTCTCGCGAAGCTCAGAGATATTGGAGAAGATGGAGTTAGATTTAAGTCACATCTCAATGGTGCGAAGCTTTTTTTAAGTCCAGAAATCTGTATGGAAATAGAAAATTCCCTAGGTGCTGACATTATTATGCAGCTTGATGAGTGTAATCCTTATCCAGCAACATATGACTATGTTAAAAATAGCTCTGATAGGACTGTGAGATGGCTTGAACGTTGTCTAAGAGCACATAAAAAAAGTGATACTCAGGCTCTTTTTGCAATAATTCAGGGTGGTATGTATCATGATTTGAGAATTCAAAATTGCAAAGATATATGTAGCTTCGGTACAGAGGGGGTTGCCATTGGTGGTTTGAGTGTTGGGGAACCCGCCCAAACAATGAATGAAGTCTTGGATACAATAAGAGAGTATCTTCCAGAAAATAAGCCTAGATATTTGATGGGAATTGGCACTACCGACTATATTATAGAATCTGTCCTTCGTGGAGTTGATATGTTTGACTGTGTCCTACCGACGAGAATTGCAAGAAATGGTGCTTTTTTTGCGGATAGAAGAAGGGAGAATATTCGCAATGCTAGATATGAGCACGATCATAATCCACTTATGGAAAATTGTGACTGCGACTGCTGCAAGCATTACACAAGAGCTTATATTCGTCATCTCATCAAGGCAAATGAGATGCTCGGTGCTAGTTTATTATCTATTCATAACCTTTATTTTTTGAAGAGGTTTACAAAAGCGTTGAGAATTGCAATATTTTTGAATGAAAGTGCTGATTTTAGAACTCGTTTTTATTCAGAAACTGAGTATGGTATTAATCAAAATTAAAGGATAGCTATGACAAAAAATAGAACTTATAACAATGAATCAATTACTTCTTTAAAAGGGGCGGAAAGAGTTAGACTAAGGCCAGCTGTAATTTTTGGCTCTGATGACATTATAGGATGTCAGCACGCATACTTTGAAATTTTATCCAATTCTATTGATGAGGCTAGAGAAGGATATGGCTCAGTAATTTATACTAGGCGACTTAAAGATGGCTCTATTGAAATAGAAGATAATGGTCGCGGAATACCTCTCGACTATAACCAGAAAGAGGAGAGATATAACTGGGAACTTGTATATTGCGAGCTTTATGCGGGTGGAAAATATAAAAATAATAGTGGAGAAAATTACGAATATTCTTTGGGCTTAAATGGTTTGGGAGCCTGTGCTACGCAATATGCTTCTGAATTTTTTGATGTTGAGGTAAAAAGAGATGGCTTCCTATATAAGCTCCACTTTGAAAAAGGAGAAAATGTTGGTGGACTATATAAAGAAGCAATAAAGAGTAAAGTTAGTGGAAGCAAACAGCGCTTCAAACCAGATTCTGACGTTTTTACAGAGACTGATATTCCTCTTGAATTTTTTCTCAAAGTTCTCAAACAACAAGCAGTGGTAAATGCAGGAGTTAAATTTGTTTTTGAGGATGAGATTAGTAATACTCATGAAGAATTTATTTATCCTGATGGTATATTGGCCTACGTTAGAGAAATTGATGGCGGAAGAGGAATCACAGAGCCTATTTTATGGAATTGTGAGGGAAAGGGCAGAGATAGAGAAGACCTTGCCGATTATAAGGTAAAAGCTGATATTTCTTTTTGCTTCAATAATGAAAGTCCAAGACAAGAGTACTATCATAACTCTAGTTTTCTTGAATATGGCGGTTCGCCTGATAGAGCTGTTAGAACTGCCTTTGTTTACGCCTTTGATAAACTATGTAAACAGCGCGATAAGTACAAAGCGAATGAAAGTAAAATTTCTTTTGCTGATATAGAAGATAGCTTAATTATTGTTATAAGTAGCTTCTCAACACAAACAAGTTATGAAAATCAAACCAAAAAGGCGATAAATAATAAATTCATCCAGTATTTTTTAAATGATTTTCTTAAAGAGAAACTTGAAATTTTTTCTATTGAAAATCCAGAAAAAGCTGAGCAAATTATCGAACAGATTCTTGTTAATAAGAGAAGTAGAGAAAGTGCCGAGAAACAGCGCCTGAATGTCCGCAAGAAATTGATGGGTAATGTTGATATCAATAACAGGGTTAAGAAGTTTGTTGACTGCAGAAGTAGAGATATAGGCAAGAGAGAATTGTATATAGTTGAGGGTGATTCTGCTCTTGGATCTGTAAAGTTAGGTAGAGATGCTGACTTTCAGGCGGTGATGCCAGTTAGAGGAAAAATATTAAACTGTTTAAAATCTGATTATGACAAGATCTTTAAAAATGAAATTATAATGGACATAGTCAAGGTTTTGGGCTGTGGTATTGAGATTGATCAAAACGCTTCTAAAAAGAAGAAAAAGACTGAGGAAAATACATTTAGTATTGATAAATTACGCTGGGATAAAATTATTATATGTACGGATGCTGATGTTGATGGATTTCAGATTAGAACCTTAATTTTAGCTATGTTTTATAGGCTTATGCCAACTCTTATTAAAGAGAAGAAAATATATATAGCTGAGTCGCCACTATTCGAAATTAATTACAAAAAAGGTAAGGTTGAAGCTACTTATTTTGCGTATGATGAAAGAGAAAGAGTGAAAATTTTGGAGGCGCTAGGGGAAAAATATTGTAGTTTGCAACGGTCGAAAGGCTTAGGAGAGAATGAGCCAGAAATGATGTGGCAGACAACGATGAATCCTGAAACAAGACGATTAATTCAAGTCGTAGCAGAGGATGATGAAGATATGGAAAATATATTTGATCTTCTTTTGGGCGATAATTTAAGTGGACGCAAAGAGCATATAAGAACAAACGGAGCGGCCTATTTAGAATTGTTAGATTTGGCATAGATTGAGGATAGCTGATGGCAAAATCAGATAGTAAAAATATGGATAATAAAAAGAACAAAGATAAGACTCGTAGCATTAATTATGAACTTGATAAGTTGATAGCTAATTTGGGTTTTGAGGAAGAAGGAGAAGTAAGACCAGAGAGAATAACGCAAACTCTGCAAAATAATTATATGCCATATGCAATGAGCGTTATTGTTTCTCGCGCAATACCAGAAATAGATGGACTCAAACCAAGTCATCGTAAGTTACTATATACAATGTATAAGATGGGACTTTTAAATTCCAAGAGAACAAAGTCTGCTAATATTGTCGGTCAGACGATGAAATTAAATCCCCATGGAGATATACCAATTTATGAAACCATGGTTAGGCTCACTAGGGGTAATGGCGCCTTGCTTCATCCTTATATCGATTCCAAAGGAAATTTTGGTAAGCAATATTCCAGCGATATGGCTTATGCAGCCTCTCGATATACTGAGGCAAGATTAGATAAATTTGCTAGCGAGTTATTCAAGGGAATTGATGAGGACATGGTTGACTTTGTTCCAAATTATGATGGCACAATGTTAGAACCTGTATTGTTACCTACCAGTTTCCCAGCGATCTTAGTTAATTCTAATCAGGGAATCGCGGTTGGAATGGCATCAAATATTTGTTCTTTTAATCTTTCTGAAGTTTGTGATGCAACAATTGCTTATATTAAAGATAAAAATGCTAATATAATCGATTATATGCCTGCACCTGACTTTAGTGGTGGAGCTTATATTATTTATGATAAGCAGCAAATGGAGCAAATATATGAAAATGGTGTTGGCAGTTTCAGTATAAGATCTCAATATACTATTGACAAAAAAAATCATCTTATTGAAATAGATGAGATTCCATATACTACTTCAATTGAAGTGATTATGAATGAATTATCTAATTTGGTAAAAGATGGAAAACTAAAAGAAATTAATGACGTAAGAGATGAGACTGATTTAGGCGGTCTTTCCATAACAATTGAATATAAAAAGACTGTTGATCCAGAACAGTTAATGCAGAAATTATTTAAAATTACTTCATTAGAAAGCAAATTCAGTTGTAACTTTAATATTTTAGTTAATGGGGAGGCGAAAGTTCTTGGAATCAAGGATATTTTAAGTGCCTGGCTTGATTTTAGGACAGCTTCCATTATCCGAAAATTAAAATATGAAGATAAAAATTTAGCTTCAAAATTACATCTTCTTTTAGGACTTCAAAAAATTCTTTTAGATATAGACAAGGCCATAAAAATTGTTAGAGAAACAGTAAAAGAAAGTGATGTTGTGCCTAATTTGATGACTGCTTTTTCTATAGATGAAATACAGGCAAATTATGTAGCTGAGATCAAATTAAGACATTTAAATCGCGAATATATACTTAAAAGAAGTGAAGAAATTGATGATATTAATAAAAGAAGAGAAGAAATAGTCAGAATTTTAGCTTCGGATAAAGAATTAAAAAATATAATAGTAGCCGAACTTAAGGATGTTAAAAAGAATTATCACCAAGATAGACGAAGTAAACTTATTAATGCTGAACATGTTGATTCTCTGGATAAGCTTGATTTGATTGAAGATTATAAGCTTAAGATATTCTTAACTGAAGAGAGTTATTTTAAAAAGATTGCATTAACCAGCTTAAGAAGTGCCGGTGAATTAAAATTAAAAGAAAATGACCGAATAATACAAGAACTAAGTTTAGATAATAAACAAGAAATACTAATTTTTACTGATAATAATATTTGTTATAAATATAGAATGTACGAGTTTAATGATGATAGACCATCTGACTGGGGTACATATCTACCATCATTCTTGAATCTCGATAAGGGTGCAAAAGTTATTTATATTGTACCAGCACTTGATTACAGTGGAGAATTAATTTTTGCTTATGAAAATGGGAGAGTATCAAGAGCAGACCTTAAACAGTACGAAACTGTTCAAAAAAGAAGGAAATTGGTTGCAGTATATAGTGATAAGTCTCCAATTATAGGCATGGATTATATTGCGGCAAATGAAGAGAGTTCTGACTATGTAATTATTACAGATCAGGATAGAGCTTTGGTTTTTGAATATACTTTGATTGAGAAAAAGGCATCAAGGAGTAATGTTGGTTCTAAAGTTATAAATTTGACTAAGAAGTTCAAGGTTACCAAATTCGCTAGACTATCTGAGTTTAATTTTGATAATGAGTCTAGGTATAGAGCGAGAAAAATACCTGCATCAGGAGTATCATTAAAAGGCAAAGATGCTAGTGGTTCACAGTTAAAATTAGAAGATTTGATGACTTGATTATTTATAATCTTTATGCGATAAAGTAGAAGCTAGTACATTTAAAGTGCTAGCTTCTACTTTTATAAATAGAGTGTTTATATTTTTTTGATATTTATTAAATTATTTTCATTAAGTTCTCTAATTTTTTCATTTACTTCAGCTCTTAGCGGAGATACTACAGCACCACCACTGCGACTTAAAGAAAGACAGGTAGCTAGTAGTGCCGAACTTGCGGCTTCTTCGAAACTCTTTCCTTCTGATATTAAGACAGTAAAATATGCTGCCAAACAATCTTCAGAACCTGTATCATCTATCAAATTGAATTGATCATTAATACTTATTGAGGTATATGAAAGACCATCGTAACTAATTAGCCCTTGTTTATTCTCTAGTACTAGAAGTAATTTGTTGATTCTATATTTAGATACAAACTCATCAAGATATTTTTTTAATTTATTTTTATCTTGGTTTAGGTTATTGAGTCCCAATAATCTTGATAACTCATCAATAGATATGATGCAATAATCGACTTTACTAAGATCGGGAACATTGGCATCACTGGAAAAATTAGGACTAAATACAATCTTATATCTAAGAGTATGGGCTTCATCTACTGCAAATGAGGAAAATTTCATATCGCTGGCGATGAGACAGTAGTCACAATTATCTTGGTGATTTACAAGACTAGATCTTATATTATCTTCTGATAAATACAATTTACGACCATCATATGTACAAATTATCTTATCACCGTCTGAATCTTTAATAATAACAGTATGACCACTGGCCGCATCTACAGTTATGATATCAGAACAATTTATTTTATTTAATATCAGCGTTGTCTTGAGGCTTGCTGCATCATTACCTAAAATTGTAGAGATATACACTTCTGCACCAGCTTTGCTAGCTGCTATTGATTGATAAAGTGCGTGACCTCCGGGGTGAATACTATGACTTGATGCAAGCATATTTTTATTCTTAGATAAGTTCTCATTTAATTCGTATACTCTCTCATATTTGACATTTCCAATGACTAATATTGACATATAAAGTTACCTCCATAGATATTTGTCTTAATCACGCTGAGGTGGTGTCTTTGGCATAGACGCAAAAAATGTCTTGTAAAGTTCGGTAACAGCATAGTTGCAGAATGGTTCTTTTACTCCAAAAATTAGTGATATTTCAGAGCCTGCTTGAACCATAAATTCAATATTTATACCTGCAGAACTTAAAGCCTTTACAGCACGATGAGCCACACCGACAGTTTGAGCCATTGCGTCGCCTACAATCATTACAATAGCGTAACCTCTTTCGACCTTTACATTTTTTACTCCGAGCTCATCATATAGTCTTTGTTTGAGCAATCTTTCCTTTTCTTCATTTAAGACCTCATCACGCATTATGACAGAAACAGAGTCAATACTTGTAGGAAGATGTTCAAATGGAATTTTTAAATCTGCCAAAATTTTTAAGACATTCGCAACGAAGCCTATCTCTCTATTCATTAAGTATTTAGAGAAGTGTAATGCGGTAAAGCCCTTGCTACCAGAAATTCCAGTGACGATTGAATCGTAATCAATTCTTTTGGCGACAACGCGTGTTCCTCTATGTGAGGGGTTATTTGTGTTGCGGATATTAAGTGGAATTCCGGCTCTAAGAACTGGTTCAAGAGCCTCTTCATGAATGACAGAAAAGCCTACATAGGCTAGTTCACGCATTTCTTGATATGTTAGTTCGCTAACTGGATGAGGTTCATAAATTAATGATGGGTTTACCGCATAAACACCATCAACGTCAGTCCAGTTCTCATAAACTTCTACATCTAAGGCAGCTGAGAGGATGGAGCCTGTGATATCAGAACCGCCACGGGAAAAGGTTAGAATATTTTTGCTGCCTTTTTCATAAGCGAAGAAGCCTGGAAAAATTTGTAATGTACTATTATTTTTAAGTTTAGATAATCTAGTATAGGAGTCTGGATCAACATGAATTCCACGCTCGTCTTGAATAAGTTCTAGCCCAGCCTCGCCTGGATTAACATATTCGGCTGCAATATCAAGAGAATTAAGATAACTAGTGAGAAGATGAGCGCAGTTGTCTTCTCCTGCTGCCTTGAGGGCTTCTAATAATAGTTTAGGTGAATTTTGACAGTTGCTAATTCTATTTAATAGATCATGCTGAACAATATCGGCATAATTACCTTCTACACCGAGCTGTCTGGCAATATCAGCATAACGCTGACAAATTGCATCTAATTCATCTTTATAATCAGAGCCAGAGTTCACTGCATGAGATAAAGATATGAGCAGATCGGTAACTTTTATGTCACTTGGATATCGTTTGCCTGGAGCTGAAACAACTATGAATCTTCTACTATTATCGCTCATAATAATGTCACAGACCTTACGAATCTGTTCGGCACTTGCCAAGGAACTGCCTCCGAACTTGCATAATTTCATCTCAGCATAACCCTCCAGGATCAGTTAATTTAATATATTCTTCAAAACCTGTATAATTATACTATATTTTGGATATACATTAACCTGGCGAGGCTTTTTTATTATCCTAATTAAAATATACAGAGGATTTGTTGATGAGATTAAAACCGGATGCTTATTATAGAAAAATAGAGAACATTCCTTGGAACTCATATATCGAAGTTGGTATAACACATATTCTAGTAGATGCCGACAATACTTTATTTTGTCACGGAAGATATATGGCAGATGAGGACAGCATCGAAATTGTCAGAAATATACAAAAGAAAGGACTTAAATTAATTCTCTGTTCAAATGCCAAAAAGGATAGAGCCAAGAAAATAGCTGAAACCTTAGGCATAGATTATATAGCTTCATGTAAGAAGCCTTCTCCTGATAAAATCAATATGTTTATTAAAAATAATGGCTTGAGCAATGATGAGATAATAATAGTTGGTGATCAATATTTTACAGATGTTTTGGCAGGGAAGTACGCAAAGATTAGAACGGTACTTCTCAAACCAAGAAGTAAAAGTGAGCCTTGGTATATATGTATAAAAAGAATTTTTGAAGTGATTTTATATTTCTTTATGGGATTGCGTGAATTTTATGACTATATAGAAAAATAAGTATATAATCGTTCTGATATTTAACTAAGTTAGAAGTTGTGATTATTTAAAATATAAATAGTAAATTATAAAAATGTGAGGTGTATATATGAAATTTGATTTTAAGCATCAAGATGCGAGATTGAGCAAATTAAGAGAAGTGATGAGCAATAATGACGTTGATGCAGTGCTTCTTACAAGTAGAGAGAATAATAGATATTTTGCAAATTTTAGTGGAACTACGTCGATTTGCTTAATTACTGAGCATTTTGCCAAAATTTATGTTGATAGTCGCTATATTGAACAGGCTAAGGAACAATGTGGAGCCTTCGAAGCAGTGCTAGTGACTTCGCCACAAGCTAAAATGTTTGATGACCTTAAGGAAGCCAAAGTGAAGCGCTTGGCTATTGAAGATGAGGATGTTACAGTAAGTTATCTTAATGGTCTAAAAAAGTTAGATGATAAGTCATGTGTGGAATTTGTTTCTTTGAGTTCGCTTATTTCTAAAATTCGTTTTGTTAAAGATGCATTTGAAATAGAACAATTAAAAATAGCTGCCAAATTAGCGGATAATGCTTTTTTGGATTTGCTTAAAGTTATAAAAGTGGGAATGAAAGAGTGCGAAGTTGCAGCTTATATTGAGAATCATATGAGAATGAATGGTGCTTCTGCTCCGTCGTTCGATACTATTGTTGCTAGTGGTTACAGAAGTGCAATGCCTCATGGTGTTGCTAGCGAGAAGCTTATCGAAAAGGGTGACGCTGTAACTATTGATTTTGGTTGCATATATAATGGATATTGCTCTGATACAACAAGAACAATCTTTGTTGGCGGGGTAAGAGAAGAGAAACTTGTTGATGTTTACAATACTGTGCTTTTGGCCCAGACCACTGCTGTTAGTAAAATAAGAGCGGGAATGACAGGTCAAGAGGCTGACGCAATTGCAAGAGATATTATTAGCGGGAAAGGTTACGGAGAGTATTTTGGGCATTCACTAGGTCATAGTACTGGATTACTTATTCATGAACTTCCATCCCTATCTCCAAGTTATAAGGATAGTATACCTCTTGGCTCTATGGTCACAGTTGAGCCGGGCATCTATATAGCAGGATTAGGTGGAGTTAGAATTGAAGATTCATGTCTTGTTACAGAAGCTGGACTTGAGGCCTTTAACCACACGCCAAAGGAATTGCTGGTTGTAGAAAATTAAGTTCTAAATACTTTAGATTTATTGAATTAAAGAGAATCTATCAAGATAATAGAAGTATCAACATATTGATTTTGATATCGTTTTAGGTACTAAATAAGTATTTAAATTTATTTGATGAGCCAAATTAATAATTTTCTGGAAATTAATTTTGAATTAGTGGTATAATTACCCAGTTAAAATAAAAATTTAGATAGCTAAATTAATAGCTAAATTTCTCGTCAGGAGGGAATATGATTTCAGCTGGTGATTTTAGAAATGGCGTGACTTTTGAGATGGATGGAGATGTTTATCAGATCGTTGAGTTCCAACACGTCAAACCAGGTAAAGGTTCAGCCTTTGTTCGCACTAAATATAAGAATGTCAGAACAGGTGGCATTGTAGAAAGAAGTTTCAACCCAAGTGAAAAATTTGAGGAAGCTCGTTTGACAAGAAGAGATATGTCATATATCTATCAAGATGGTGATCTTTATTACTTTATGGATACCGAGACATATGAGCAGGTTCCTTATACTGAAGATATTGTTGGTGAGGCTATGAAGTATCTGCGTGAGAATGACACCTGCAAGGTTGTGTCTTATAAGGGACAAGTATTTGAGGTTGAGCCACCAATGTTTGTCACACTAGAAGTAACTGATACTGAGCCCGGCGTTAGAGGTGATACTGCAACCAATGTTCTCAAAAATGCTACACTTGAAACCGGGGCAACAGTAAGAGTTCCTCTGTTCGTCAATAATGGTGACAAGATTCGTGTAGACACTAGAACTGGGGAATATGTCGATAGAGCTTAATTGATAATTATCAGATAATAGTAGGTAATATTGAGTTTAGTGTAATTCATTAATGGCGGCGATCAATCGCCGCCATTTTTAAATAGGTGGATTATGAATAATAAGAGAGTTCCGGGTGACAGAAGTATAAGTAGAAGTTTCATTGCTAGATATGCTGCAGAAGCTGCCTTGAGGACTGAAGGTGTAGCTTCTTTGGAAGCAGGTTCGCTTTCAATAATTAAAGAACAATTTGGCGGAAGAAATGAGGGTAAGGGAGTCTTGGTTAATTATGCTGACGAACATAATTCCAGTGTTAATATAAGTATTTATCCTATTGTTTATTTTGGCTTCGTTGTTCCGGAGGTTGCTTCTAATATCCAGGAAAATGTGAAGAAGGATATAGAGCAATACACAGATTTAGAAGTTCTGTCTGTTGATATTCATGTCAGAGGGATATGTGAATTGGGAGACTAGATATGAAGAAGAATGAGATGAGTTTTTATATACTTTTGTGGACGGTGTTTTTGCTATCTTTCTTTTGCCTTATTGCTCTGTACCATCCAGTATTTTTTTATGATATTTATCGTTCTTTTAGAGCTGTACAAGAAGAAGTATGGAAAATGGGTCTTTACTCACTTGTTACGATGATTTTTTTTGTGGGTTCTTTACTCTGTTTACTCTTTTTTCTTTTTTTCAAAAAGCATGTTACAGAGATTAATAAGTCTGAAATTGGTAAAATAGATTTAAGTATGAAAGCCGTAGAAAATATTGCATTAAATTCAGCTAGAACTGCACAGGCCGGTATTAAATCAGCTACTGCAACTGCAGGTATGGCAAAAGATAGACGACTATTAATAAAATTGGACTGTGACCTATATTCTGATGTTGAGATACCAAATCAGATGAGACGAATTCAAGAACGAATAAAAAAAGATATTGAAAAATATACTGGACTTGCGGTTTCAGAGGTTAAAGTCAATATAAGAGATGTGGAAACCATAGGAGCTAAGGTAGAGAGATAATGGGAAGCAGATTTGATTTTATTCTAAATTCTTTACTGCGTCACAAGGCTGGTTGCTTCGGAGCTGCTGTGTTTTTTGTGTTATCTATTTTATGGATTAAGTACGGATTTTTTAGAATGATATTTATTCTGTTAATGTCACTGGCAGGGTACTATATATTTGAGAAAATTCTGGCTAACAAGGATAGGCTTTTGAGAATTTTGGATAAGATTTTTCCAGAGGGTAGGATAAGATAAATTTCAAAAGTAGATATCTCAGATTTTAGAGGAGTTTTATGAGAAGAGAAATTGCGAGAGAACTTGCTATTCATTTACTTTATCAATTGGATTTAAGAGGAGTGGCACTCAAAGATATAAAAGAATTCTGTGAGGAAACTTATCAGCGTTGTATTTCTGGAGATTATTCTTTGATTACAATTAGTCTGAAGAGTGATAATTCAGCAGCTGACTCATGTGAAGCTGGTTTGTCTTCTGTGAATAATCAAGAAATAGAAGATAATTCATTTGATTTAGAGCAAGATGTAAATTTAGAAGATAAGAATAAAAAAGTATTAGAAATAGCATCAGACTATTTTGAGTCAGCTGAGGGTAAGTTAGAAAGAAAAGATTTTGATTATACAGATCATTTACTTAAATCTACTGTGGACAATCTTGAAATGATAGATGATTTGATTGTCGGGGGGCTAAAGGCCTGGAGTATGGATAGGCTGGCAAGGATAGAAATGGCTATAATGAGAATTGCACTATGTGAGTTTATTATTTTGGATATTCCTACTCCCGTTGCAATAAATGAGGCGCTTAGATTAGCTGAAAAATTGAGTGATGACAGTTCAAAGTCGTATATAAATGCAATATTAGGTAAAGTGTCACGCGAGAGTGGTTTAGCCAATAAAGGGCGTTTGAATTCAGAAGAAAATGACTGATATGGAAGAGCGTAAAATTGTATCTGTAAGTAGATTAAATGAGTACGTCAAGAAGATATTTGACTATAATAGTACATTAAAGAATTTTTATCTTAAAGGTGAGATTTCCGGGTTCAAGCAAAGTGGTGGACACTATTATTTTTCACTAAAAGATGAAAATAGTCAGGTGGACTGTATGATTTTTTCATCTTATGCGAGAAATTTAAACTTTAGGCCTGAGAATGGTCAAGAAGTTATTGCCTTGTGTCAGGCTAATTTTTATCAAAAAACAGGAAGATTTAGTTTAATTGTAAAATCCCTTGAAGCAATTGGAGAAGGATTTTTATATGCGGAGTTTGAACGTTTAAAAAGAACTTTAGCTAAAGAGGGGCTTTTTGATGAACAAATAAAGAAGCCACTTCCCAAACTCCCTAATAGAGTGGCGGTTATTACTTCGTCTACGGGTGCTGTAATACATGATATCATTCATGTGTTAGATAAAAGATTTCCCTACTATAATATTCTTCTATTTCCAGCAATAGTACAGGGAAAATATTCTGCTGAGTCCATCATCAATCAACTAAAGATTGCCGAAGAACGAAGTGATATAGATGTAATAGTAATTGCCAGAGGTGGTGGCTCATTTGAGGATCTGTGGTCTTTTAATGATGAGAAACTGGCTAGAGCTATTTACGCCTGCCATAA
This sequence comes from Bacillota bacterium, assembly GCA_023420115.1. Lineage (GTDB taxonomy): Bacteria > Bacillota > Clostridia > Saccharofermentanales > Fastidiosipilaceae > JAEZWR01. The sequence continues at coordinate 282,571 of JAEZWR010000048.1, forward strand.
GCCAGTTGTCTCTGCTGTAGGACATGAAACAGATTTCACAATTTGTGATTTTGTAAGTGATTGTAGAGCTGCCACTCCATCAGCTGCAGCAAGTATTATTTATCCTGATTATCAAACAGAAATTAATAATATTAATCAAAGATATCAAAGAGCTAAGCAGTTTTTTCTGAATAATATACTTAACTTGAGACGAGATTTTGATTATATAAGTGAGAATATAAAAAATGGATTGAGCGCTAAGTATGTGGC
>JAEZWR010000051.1 GCA_023420115.1 Bacillota bacterium
TTTTTCTTGGAAACTACCGTCTGAAGCTTTCACGGAAATAAGAGCTTTTTTGTCCCTGCCAGCTAAACAAGAAAGTGGCAAAGTCAACACATTGCGTTTAACTTCTCCTTTAATAACTACCAAAGCTTGATCACCAACATGCAAATCAAGATCTTTGGGAATGAGGAATAGTGCGTAAACCTTTTGAGATTGGTTTCTAGAATCCGTACCATTATTTGCATCTTTAGTGAAGCTCCCATAACTCAGATATATCTTGGATATATCTGCTGGCTCCTTACCAGTTGCTTGAAACTTTGCTGAAAGCTCTGAATCTTTTACATAATTTGAAAAGGTATTTGGTAACTCGACACTTAACGCATAACCAGGATAAACTAAGGTAATGAGGGGATAATGTTTTGGATATTCTAATTCTGATGCAACAACATTCAAAACTGCAGCATCAGTTTCTGAAATCAATTTTTTGTCATCTAGCTTCCCGACAATGGTTCCAGGTTTAAGTACATCTCCTTCTTTTACATTAGACTTGAAGACTCCTTTAACTGGTGCGTTTATTGTGAAAGTACTATCCGTACCGATGGTTGCTGAAAAAGAAAAGGTTGGGGTAATTGTTGACTTTTTGGCAATAATTACATTTGATTTTCTTGTACTTGAAGATTTATCACTAATAGCAGAATCGGAGGCTGTGCAAGCACCCACCCCTATTGTCAAAACAACTGCAAGCACTAATGCTAAAAATCGATTATTCATATATCCTCCGTTTAGTAGGTAAGATTACCTACCCAAACAATGTCAGGAATACAAGCTAATGGTTTCATTCGTCTTTGGAAAGCGAATCGTATACCACCAAGGGTGTCTGACCATGCCCTAATAACAAACGAAAGGGTTTTCAAACCATAAAACGATTTATTAGTTCGTGTTCTTTCTTATCACAAAAATAACAGAAATTTCTTTATATGTAAACGCTGTCGGTAGCTTTTTGCTTTGTCTGAGCGTAAAATCTGATTGCTGTATATTTAAGGAATAATTTAAAGATAGCTTAGACACAAAAGCTTCCGATTTCAAGACTGAACTTGCTGGCGTGAAGCAGGAAACATCGCTAGTCTTCTTGATTTGCCTTAGTCCACAGTCGGAAGCTATGATTTGCGTAACAGTATTGAGCCCGAATTAAAGAAGACAATGGTACTGCATAGCTAGTCACAAGAAATTAAGAGATTGGAAATTATATAATTGCTTACCTGTTTGGCTACGCGTCGCGACTAGCTTTGGCGGCTTAAAAAACTCAGTCACTCAAGCAACTTTCGGCTTGCCCTCTTTTATGAAGCCAATGAGAGAACAAATATTATAGACGTACCTTTAACGATGAAGTGATTTTGATAAGCAGATACTGAAATCTTTTCAACGAGCTTTCCAACATATAGCTTTATATAACCAGCTGCGCAGAAAGGCACTTCTCATGGGCGATATTTTTAATCAGAGGTTTGAGCTGGATTGGAATAATTTAGTTAGGATATTGCTTTGCATGTTCCTTATATTTCAATTTTATAGTAAGGTATCAGCAGTAGTCGGCTTCACCTAATGGCCCTCGACCTGCGAGAAGTCCATAATGACGATTTTTTCAGTGTATCGTAGTACAAGCCTCTGGAAGATTTCTTGTAGACCGCCGAGGAACCTCCAGTCCGCATAGCGACATGGAACAGGCAACTATGATGTTTATCTGCAAGCGGTTCAAACTGAATTGTAGGAAGCTGTCAGATGAAGAAAGTGGCTGAAACGGATAGCACAGAAGCTGTATTTATTGAACAATTCAAGGCCCCAGCGGACAAGAAAGTAAGAGAACGACTAAACGGAAATTTGCAGCGAGGTGAGGCAAATTGCAATATAAAGTGTACGGAAATCAAAATCAAGATGTGATTATTCTTCTTCATGGCGGCGGTTTGTCATGGTGGAATTACCGAGAAGTAGCTGAGCGACTTCAAAATGACTTTCAGATAATTATTCCGATATTGGATGGTCACGCAGGAAGCGATAAAAATTTTACAACAATCAAAGATAATGCTGATGAAATTATTTCTTTTATTGATATGAACTTTGGAGGTTCGGTGCTGTTAATCACGGGTTTATCTCTTGGTGGCCAAATATTACTTGAAATGTTATCCCAGCGAAAAAATATTTGTCGTTTTGCAATGGTCGAGAGTGCCGCAGTTATTCCATCCAAACTCATTTATACGTTGATTAAACCAGTGTTTGGGCGTTGTTATGGATTGATTCAGCAAAAATGGTTTTCTAAATTGCAATTTCGTTCACTCCGAATGAAACCCGAATTGTTCAATGACTATTATCAAGATACGTGCAGTATGACTAAGCAAAATATGATTGTGTTCTTACAAGAAAGTTCTATGTATTTCATAAAGAAGTCTCTTGGAAACTGTGTAGCAGAAATCCATTTGTATGTTGGGGAGCAGGAAAGTAAACGTATGCTGTTCTCTGCGAGAAAGCTACATGAAACTCTGGGAAAAAGCACCTTACACATACTTCCAACTATGCACCACGGATCGTTTTCCATGAACAACACCGATCTCTATGTAAAAGAGCTGTGTGCCATTGTTAAAGAGCGTTAAGCTCCCGTATATTGAAAACTCAGCAAAGCCAGCCGAGCCAGGCAACAGTCAAGATGAGTAGTGCTTTTCTGCACAGCTGTTGACAGTCCTGTCTTTGTAAGCTCACAGTGACCGTTGTGAGAACATTGTATTCTCAGCCGCAAGTTTATATTTTTTCTTATGCTCAGCTCAGTAATGAAATTCATAATCGGAATAATATGGTTAGAAGGTAGAATTATTCTGTTTATTTATTCTGATCTTATGCTAAGCTATTTGCAGGATTGGAGGTGTTTGCATGGAATATCTCAGTGTGACTCAGATGGCGGAAAAATGGGGTCTTTCGACTCGTCGTGTGCGTGTACTGTGTGCCAATGGGGATATTGAAGGTGTGCTGCGAAGAGGGAAGAAGTACCTCATCCCTGCTACTACCTTACGTCCAGTAAATCGCAGGAAGCTTCAAAAACAATATAAGGACTCGGCGTTTGCTCCATTATTTAGATCCATTGACGAAAAGAAGATTCGCTTAGACAGCTTGCGTCCTTTGACCACTGGTGAGGTAGCGCAATTGCGGGAACAGTTTTTGCTTGAGTTCACCTATAACTCCAATGCGATTGAAGGCAACACACTTAGCTTAAAAGAAACTGCCCTTGTTTTAGAGGGGATGACGATTGACCAGAAACCGCTCAAGGATCATCTTGAGGCAGTCGGGCACAAAGACGCCTTTTGCTATGTCGAAGCACTTGCACAAACACACAAGAAGTGGGGTGAGCGCGAAATCAAAGATATCCATTCTTTTGTGCTTATGCACCGTCCGCAAGATAAAGGGGTTTATCGGTGGATCCCAGTTCGGATTGTTGGCGCGCTTAAAATACCAGCACCCCCGCATAAAATCGAAGATAAGATGAAGTCTCTTTTACAAACAAACGAAGAGCGCAAAAAAGTGCTACATCCCATAGAGCGGATTGCCCTGTTTCATCTGAACTTTGAAGGTATTCATCCCTTCATTGATGGAAACGGACGCACCGGTAGATTATTGCTTAATTTGGACTTGATTCAAAACGGCTACCCGATGATCGATATCAAGTTTACCGATCGTAAACGCTATTATGACGCATTTGATGCGTACTATGGTTACGGGAAAGCAGATGCCATGATCACACTTATAGCCAGCTATATCGAAGAACGTCTCGATGAGTATCAAGAATTATTTGAGCCGTAATTTCAGCTTTTTTGCATCTCTATAAACCGATTGATTGAACTGTTCATATTGAAATCCTATACCCAAAAACGCCTTAATCAATTCCCCAAAACAGAGAAACAGCCTTCACAGCATATCTCGCTAAAACAAAAGTAGCTAAACCCTTGATAAACAAGGCTTTCCGTTACCGTACCCGTGTCATCAAACACACCGTCTCGACGTGTCATGAGCCGTGCAGATTGATATGTGCTCGCACTGCCAATCTTCTCGCTCTAGGGAATTGAACAAGGAAAATACACAACCAGACTGTGTATCTTATCGCTCTAGGAAACATGTCGAATTGCAAGAGTCTACCTACTTATATAGCATCCTTCATTTGAGCCTCCGCCTCAACTCTAGGTTGAGTGGGCGATTGGTGAGTGGAGGTGCTCGCTTTGTGAGAGGGCTTCTCATGTCGACCAATCGACACTGCGGGTGGTAGCAGCAGAGCGGATAAACGTACCGTTTTCTATCCCGAGTGACTTTACATAGTAGGGACGAAGCATACCGGGTTGGATACGAACCACAATGATCGTTTTACCTTCAGCTTGCTGCAATTCAATTTCGGGAATGATGGTGGGCTCACAACCATCACTAATAGCGTTCGTAATTGCATCCATTTCGCTAAACACACGATCTGTATCGATACCTACAATTTCTCGGCTCTTATCATCTATGCCAAAGACTAATGACCCTCCATTGCCATTGGCAAAA
>JAEZWR010000054.1 GCA_023420115.1 Bacillota bacterium
GCCATGAGCCGTGTCACCAGCTCTGATTACGTACTTGTCGTTGTCGCTCACGATCATCCTCACAATAGTTCAACAGCTTCATCCACCGCGCGCGCCACATCCCCGTGCGAGGGGAACAGCAAGGATCGGCCAATGACCAGACCCTTCACGTTCGGCAAGCGCAACGCTGCAGCCCAACCTTCCAACGCAGTCTGCGGGTCGGCGGGCACTTCCCCACCCAAAATCAAGGACGGCAGCGTGGTGGATTCCATGACCTGTTCCATGTTGTCCACGCAAGGTAGTTTCAACCAAGTGTAGGCAGAAGTCCGACCCAAACCAGACGCAATGGCGATAGAACGAATAACAGCTTCGGTGGACAAGTCGTTGACAATATTTTCGTCTTCCCACCGGGAAATAAACGGCTCCACCATGGCCATCAGTTCGCGACTTGCCAGCTCATCAACGGTCTTCGCCGTAGCTTCCAATGTTGGCGCGGTTGCGGGGTCGGCGTAGTTAATCCGGGTGAGCATCTTGCCCCCGTTCAAACCCGCTGCCTCCACGCCGAGCACGTCATAACAATTGAAACGGTCATCCATTTCAAAACAAGCACCCTGCAAGCCCGTGCGGTTCATCGAACCCCACACGAGTTTGCCTTCCAACGCGCCCAACACTGCGAGGTCTTCAATCATGTCAGCCGTACCGAGAAATCCATCGACTCCTGGGCGAGACAAGGCCTCCACACAGCGAGCCAACGTTTCTTCCCGCGAAGCCATAGCCATGGCATTCTCGCCCGCTCCAAGCGCTCCACGCGCCGGATGGTCACAAGCAATGACCATAATGTTGCGGTCTGTAGGCAGCGTGCCTTTCTGGCGCGTTCGTAACGCTTCACCGATGCGCTGTGGCTCATAAGCACGAATGTTTGTAAGGCGTTCAATCAAGCTCATGACTGCTTTCGCCTTTCTACGCGCGGCGTGGTCTGGGGGTTCTTCGCGATCATGTCCATCACTTCAGCTTCGGTAGCCATCGCAGTGGAGCACTCCAAGCGTGACGCCACAATCGCGCCCGCCGTGGAAGCAAACTGGACAGCTTTAGCTACATCCCAGCCTTGCAGCAAGGCGTGACACAAGGATCCACCAAAGGAATCGCCCGCACCCAGCCCGTTGCAGACCTCCACTTCGGTTACCGGCACTTCGATGCGCTCTTCTGCTGTTTTCGCCAACGTGCCCTTCGGGCCTTGCTTTACGATGGCAATATCCATGCCGCGTTCTAGCAGTGCGTCAGCCGCACGATCCGGATCCGTTTCCCCAACGGCCACGTAGCATTCTTCCTTGTTACCCACCGCGACATTGACCTTGTCAAGGATGCGATCGACTTCCGTGCGCGCCAGTTCTTCGCTTTCCCAAAACATGTCGCGATAGTCCAGATCCACAATCGTATATCCGGCCTTTTTACGATGGTCGAGGGCGTAGTGGTGTGCACTGCGCGACGGTTCTACTGAAATGCCCGTGACAGAGATCCAAAAGATTTTCGCCGCTTCAACAACGTCTAGGGGAATATCATCCGTAGTCAGTTGCAAGTCAGGCGCGGAAGGTTCGCGGTAGAAGTAGATCGGGAACGTGTCCGGGGGGAAGATTTCACAAAACGTGACGGGCGTATTCAGGTTCTTGTCCGTAATGACAAACTCATCGGACACCCCTAGGCGACGCATTTCTTCGCGCACGTAGCGTCCAAACGGATCGTCTCCCACGCCGGTGAGGATCGCTGCGCTGTGACCCATACGAGCCGCCGCGACGGCTACGTTCATGGGCGATCCGCCTAGGAATTTTCCAAACGTTTCGACCTTTTCTAAGCCGACTTCCGTTTGAAGTGGATACACATCCACCCCGCTGCGGCCGATGGTTAAGACATCAAACTGTTTTCGTTCTTGCGAGCCCACTGTGGCTCCTTTCCACTACTTAGACTGCAATGCGTGGCGTGCAATCAGCTCTGTTTGTCCGCTTTTGCGTCCTGTCCGCTTCGGCACTCTGTCCGCTTCGGCATATCAAACTTGGTTTAAGTTTCTTTTGCTATATACAAGGTCGCTGGCTCCGATTTGCAACGAGCCGAACAGGTTTCAAATAGCACGTGTTGGTGCAGTAGCTGTGAGCTGATTGCTCGGCACCATCGCCTCGCTTCAATCACTTTCACACTAACTCATATGTAAGGCTCATGTCAAACCTTTGTTATGACATTTAAGATTCTGTTTAAGGATATGGACACTCTGAGCGCACTCACCCAGAGACTCCGAGCGCACCCACCCAGAGGCGAGTGGGTGCGCTAGAGAGTTTGTATGACCTGGGGAAATCGCAGGCAAGTACTGCGGCGAGATACGCTCAGCGTGAGCTTCCACAGTTGTTTTGCGATATCGCTTTCTACAGGGTCTACACATAACGTCTATCCAGAGTGTCTGGGCACGTCGTTACGCTAGTTTGCCTAGGGCGCACATCCCCCGGTTTGTTTAGGAGTAGCGCTTTTCTAGGTAGACTTCCAACTCTTCTAATGAGCGACCTGAGGTTTCTGGCATGATCTTGTACAAGATGATTGCAAAGACTAGGTTCACTATCGCGTAGAAGCCGTAAGTTGCTCCACCACCCCATGCTTCCATCATGCGCGGGAAGGTGAACGTTACGACAGCGTTCATGCACCACAGCAAGAACACGGCTGAGCCGTTAGCAATACCGCGAACCTTCGCGGGGAACATTTCACCCATCATCGTCCACACCACAGGACCATTACCGGCTTGGACAACCAGCATGAACACGCCCATCATGACCAGGATCAAGAACGGCGCCCAGGTTGGTGGCAGTGCGTGGGAGCTTAACGCCGGCTGGATCGTGAAGTGGAACAGAACAGAGATAGCACCCAAGGTGACAAATACCAGACTTAGGCAGGTGATCAGGATCTGGCGGCGACGGAAGCGGCCAATGATCCACAGTGCTGCGGCACAGCCAACAACGGACATGACACCGTTAGCAACTTGAGCCGTAATGGATGCAGAAGTGCCCATGCCCGCATACTGCAAGACTTTCGGCGCATAATACATGACCGTGTTCACGCCCGTAGTCTGGTTCGTAATCGCAATGAACACACCGACAAAGAACAGTTTGCGCATCCACGGCGTTTGGAACAAGTCCTTAAACGTGCCCTTTTGTTCTTTCTCTCGCAGGGCTTGGTGCTCCATCATTTCCGCGACTTCGTCCGCGACCTTGCCGTCCTTTTCTTCCACGCGCACTTGCTTCAGCGAAGCAATGGCTTCAAAGTAGCGTTTGTTCGTCACTGACCAGCGTGGCGATTCTGGCATCATACGCATGCCCAACCAAAGGGCAATAGCAGGAATGGAGCAAAGCAGCAG
>JAEZWR010000027.1 GCA_023420115.1 Bacillota bacterium
GCAACGGGCGCTTACGTCACCCCCATCGTGCGTAAGCTTGCCAAGGATGAGGGCGTCGACCTCGCTGACGTGACGGGCACGGGTATCGGTGGTCGTATCCGCAAGGAAGACGTCCTCGAAGCTTCGAAGAAGGCTAAGGAAGCAGCACGCCAGGCTGAACAGGCCGCTGCTCCGGCTGCCGCTTCGAGCGCGAAACCGGCGATGAAGATCCAGACTGACACGACACTGCGTGGTAAGACGGAAAAGATGTCGCGTCTGCGTCAAGTTATCGCCGAACGCATGCATTCATCGTTGCAAGAGTCCGCTCAGTTGACCACCGTGGTTGAAGTCGATGTCACGCGTGTGGCGAACTTGCGTGCACGGGCGAAGAATGACTTCCAAGCTCGTGAAGGCACAAAGCTGACCTTCTTGCCCTTCTTCGTCAAGGCTGCAACCGAAGCGTTGAAGGCTCATCCAAAATTGAACGCCCAGATTAAGGGCAAGGAAGTTGAGTACTTCGACTACGAAAACATCGGCATTGCGGTCGATACTGAACGCGGCCTGTTGGTACCCGTGATTAAGAACGCTGGTGACCTCACGATTTCAGGTATTGCGAAGTCCATCAATGACTTGGCTGCACGCACGCGCGACAACCAGGTGAAGCCGGAAGAGCTTTCTGGTGGCACCTTCACCATTACGAACACAGGTTCTGGTGGAGCCCTGTTCGACACGCCCGTTTTGAACGCCCCGCAGGTGGGTATCTTGGGCGTGGGGACAATCGTGAAGCGGCCCGTAGTAGTTAAGGATGCAGATGGCAATGAAACGATTGGTATTCGCTCTATGGTCTATCTAGCGTTGACTTACGATCACCGTTTGGTTGATGGAGCGGACGCTGCTCGCTACCTCATGACGGTGAAGCAGCGTTTGGAAGAAGGCGAGTTCGCCGCGGAGATTGGACTCTAATCCTCAGCTACTGCTGAACATAAGTACAGGGCCGGTTCCTCTCAAAGGGAGCCGGCCCTGTTTGTTGCCACAACTAGCTGGCAGAGAAAGAACTCGGGGCGGGTCACTCTTAGAACGCGGTCGGCTTTTAGTGCGCGTGCGATCCTAGTACTCGGTCGATCCTAGGACGCGGTCGGCTTTTTGTGCGCGGGCGACCCTAGGATGCGGTTGGCTTTTTGTGCGCGGGCGACCCTAGGATGCGGTTGGCTCTAGGGATTGGACTTCACGGACTTTCCACGAAGGCCCGTCCAACGTCAAACGTAGGCGTACAGGGTCTTGGGCGGGAATATCATTGCATTCGCTATCTTTGCACTGTTGATATTCAAGCTGGGTGAAAGTCGCCTCTACAACCAAGGGTGGGCATGTAGTGCTAACAACCTGCACATCACTAATGCTCGTCTTCAAACCTTCCACTGTGACAGCGGCTTCTTCGATGGCGTTCATAAGATTGACGTCATCTTCCCATAAATCCGTATCTGCCACGAGGACGGTAGCCAAACGGTCGGTGTCTAATTCTTCGAAAGCCCGGTCTCGTTCAGCCATGACCTGTTCTAAAACACTCAAAGACTGTTCAGCATCCAGGCACGTCACCTGCTGTGACTTTGAATCGCCACCTTGGGTCGCGGGATCGGGTTCACCACCAAACCATTGTTGGAATGGTGAGAAGTCCATCCAGCTCAACATGACAGCCGCGCTAGTGACAACTAAGACCGTAGCTAGAGCAATCCGAGGCCAGCTGCGTTTCGGACGCCGCGCATGGCGGCCAACAGATTTACCGACCAGCGGAGATTCCATCGTTTCAGCCCGCGCTGCTTCGATACGCAGCATCTGGCCGGGATCTAGGTTGGAAGCACCCGTTTCCATTGGGATCGCATTTAAATCTCCCGCATCGCGTATCTGCTCATCTGCCAAAATGTCGTCGATTGTAGCTCGCCGAGCTGGGTCAGGATGCAAAGCACGATCAACAATGAGGCCTTCAAAACCCAACTCATGGGCAATCTTGCCCCACGCCCATACATCTGCTGGCCTTCTATCCGTGCCACCTTCAAACTCGTCGTGAGACTGGTTCAACTCTGGTGCTGCGTATGGCTCAGTCACACCACCACCCAAGACGCAGTCAATGAGCACCGCTCCGTCCTCACCAATGACAACATTGGAAGGCGACAAATCCCCATGCGCCAATCCCATGTCGTGTAAAGCTTTGAGGCCTAAAGCAATATCACGCAAGATGGCTCGCACGCGCTCTTGCACGGCGGCACCAGGAATGTAAATCCACTGCGACAACACGGTGCCGGGCACAAAATCTGTAACAATGGCGACTCGATTGCCGTCAGCAATCACGTCTCTTAAACGTGCAACGTAGATACTGTCTAGAGCTTTCAGCGTCACAAAGCGGGTGGTAAGCTCGGCGGCTTCTTCAGTAGTTGTAAAGCGGATCAGGCAATCTTTACCTGTACGACTGCGCGCCATCCACAGCGCCCCGTTAGGCGTGGTCGTGAATGGTTGAAGCAAATCGTAGCCAGGGATAGTCACGAGCTTTACTCAATCACAGCGTGATGTAAAAGTCACTCGTTTCAACTATCTGTGTATAACTTGACCGGTATATGATGGAGGCGCTTTGGACGAGGTACCAAACTGCCCATCTGCTCCTTATTCTTCCTCTAAGCCAGCGCGCGTATTCGCTCAGCTGCTCCTGCTCACGCAGGCCAGGCTGCTCGAGTCATGCTCACGCAGGCCAGGCTGCACGGGTCATGCTCACGCAGGCCAGACTGAACGGGTCTAGCTCGCGCGCCGTCGGCTTATGCACGCGAAGATAGGCTGTGACATATTGCGCAGCCAGAATCTTGTTGGAAGGTAAGCGACCCGGGTGGGTAAGCGATTTTGAAACAGTAAAACATGCAATCATCCCCCTTTCGCGCCCTAGGTCACTACCGAGTGTTACCCCAAATCACGGGTTGGAAATCGTTAATCGTCGCCTTCGCGGCTCGTGCGCCTTACGCCATGATTCCGCTGGGCACCATGACAGCCGTGACCGATGCGACCGGCTCCGTAGCCCAAGGTGGTTTCGCAACAGCTTGCGTGGCTCTATCGACGGCCGTGGCTAGCCCGTTAATCGGCAAATGGTCGGACATTCGTGGGCAGTATGAGCCCCTGCGAGTCCTCCCCTCCCTAAATGCTCTAGCTTTGCTGGGGCTGTTCCTTGCAGCCCTAAACGGGCTATCCGGTGTAGGACTTTACGCCGTGTGTGTCGGTGTTGGCATAACGTCCTTGCCGATCGGATCATTCACACGATCTCGATGGTTGGCTCAAACGGATGTACCACACCACCTAAATGCTGCCTTGTCTTATGAATCCATGGCTGACGAACTCGTCTTCGTCCTCGGACCGGCACTAGTAGGCTTAGCAGCTTCGGCAGCTTTCCCCTCTGCTGCCCTTTTCCTAGCATTTTTACTGGTCACCACTGCTGGATTAGCATTTGCCGCATCTGCAAAACGCGGCGCTTCCAGTTCCAACCTACATGC
>JAEZWR010000034.1 GCA_023420115.1 Bacillota bacterium
TTTAAAATCAGAAAATACTGGAGATATAGTTATACCAGTCTATCTTGGAGGCACACTCCTTGATGAAGTTATTGTTAATGCATCAATGCGTAAGAATTTAAGAAGTGGAGGTAGGTAATGAAGTATCAATCATATTTAATTATTGAAGGAGTAGACCTACCTCTACCAAATTCTTATGATTTGGAGTTTAGGGATATAGAGGCAGATACTGGAGGAGAAACAGAGGCAGGTACTATTCAACGGGATATTGTTAGAAACAAAGTAGCAAGTATATCTGTAGGTTTTTCATGCAGTCCTAAGCTTGTAAAGACCTTAAGTAGTTTTGGTAATAAGTCTAATCTTAAAGTTAAATACTTAGATACAGAAACATTAGAATTAAAAGAGACACAAATGTATATAGATAAGTTTCAAGTCAAACTAATAAAAGATACTTCTTATAAAGGATTGTGGGAAGTATCTTTTTCATTGGAGGAATACTAATGACCTAACCCAAAATCTATGATTTTGTTGGTAGGTCAGATGTCGCTTTGTTTCAAATCTTTGATTTGTCAAAAAGCGACTAATGTACAGAAATGGAGGTGATAAGTTGTTCTTAACAAGTGAATAATATAAAACAGTTATAAAAAAGAACTCTCGTAAATTTTACTGGACGGGAAATATCATCTTAAAAGATGAAACAATCATTCCCTTTACCAATAAAGATATTCTTAAAGGGTCTGGATACATTCATCGTTCATGCTCTGGATCTTCTGAACTTGAAATAGGCACAGTTTATGCTGGGGAGTTTGGAATCAGCCTTTTTTCAGATATAGATAGGTATTCTTTAGAAGATTCCAAATTAGAACTTTTCTATCATCAAGAATTAGAAAATAAAAAGATAGAAACAATACCAATGGGAATATTTGATGTTACTGAGGCAAATAGGTGTAAGAAGATTTTAGAACTAAAAGGCTATGACTATATGCTTAGGTTTGATAAGAACTTTCCAGTAACAGATACCTTTGGTACAGCCTTTGAACTACTAAGTCTTTCATGTGAGAAGTGCAAGGTAGAACTAGGTATGACAGAAGATGAGGTAAAAGCTTTTGTAAATGGTGAGGAAGTTTTGGCTATTTACCAAGACCATGATATTGAAACTTACAGGGACTTTATTCACTATATAGCATCGACCATTGGTGCTTTTGCTGGGGTTTCTCGTGATGGTAAGTTGGTTTTAAAGAAGTATGCAGAAATAATATCAACTGAAATTAAAACGAGAGAAAGATTTTCTTCATCAATATCAGATTTTAAGACAAGATATACAGCTATCAACTCTACAAATGCAAAGACTAAAATAGCTGAATATTATTCTTTAGAAAATGACAATGGCCTAACTATGAACCTTGGAATAAATCCATTGATGCAGTTAGGACTTCCAGAAAAAAGAAAAAGAATGTGTGAGGCTCTTCTTACTGAAATTTGCAAAATTAATCACACACCTTTTGATGTGGTAACCATAGGAGACCCCAGTCTTGATGTTGGAGATAGAATAGCTATTTCTTACGAAGAAGAAAAAATTGAAGGACTTATTACTGACATTGAATACAAGATAAATGGTAAGCACAGAATTTTAGGAGTTGGAAAGAATCCATACTTATCTAAAGCTAAGAGTAAGAATGATAAAAATATAGTAGGACTGTTAAATCAAATTGAATCTGAAAAGTTAGTAGTTCATGCCTACTCCAATTATTCTGCCTTTAATCTTTCTACCACAGACACGCCGATAATTCGTATAGAATTTGCCTCTAATAAAGAAACGGAGGCAATTTTTAATGCCTCTATCTTGTTAAATATCATCTGTGATACCGAAGAAAAGACAAGAAAGATATCTAGAAAGGTTAAGAAACAAGTAGAGGTTTTAAATGAAGAAGGAAAATCCTATGATCCTCCAAAGTTTGAAGAAAAAGAGGAAGTAGAAGAATTAGACTTTATTGAAAACATAGAAATACCAACAAGGATAGTTATTACTTATGTTTTCAATGATACGAAAATAGAACATCACATTCCAAAAGAAACCTACTTAAGTGGTGACCATATTCTAAATCTTTTTTATCCACTAACTAAACTTCAGGAAAAGACAATGAACAATTTTTCAGTTTTAATACGACTTGAGTCTGGTCAACCAATGATTGGAAAAGATAATGCTATCGCAGCTATCTCTGGTCAATCTTTAGGTTCTACAGAGGCATGGGATGGAAAGATAAAAATTGATGAATCTTGGGAGAAAATAAAACTTGAACACTCATTTTTACTTAGAAAATTAAAAGATGAATATACAGTTGAAAGGCAAGTTCCAAAGCCAATTATATTTAATGAAAAGATAGCAAGATTTAAATATGAAGGTCTTAAGTTTGGAAATTTAAGTGAAGAATTAAGTTATGAATTAAAAGAAGAGGAGGAAGGAAATGCTTAAAGGAAAATCAGTCATTGAACTTACAGATGTGAGGACGAATGAGAAGGAGGTATATGAGGATGAAAACCTAATAACAAATGCAGTGCCAGATTTATTAAGATTGAATCCATCAGGACTTATGTATCCAATTTTTTCATCAAAAGCAAAAGAATATAAGGATGAAATATTTCCTATAGCAAATAAATGCTATGGTGGAATTTTATTATTTGAAGATCCACTTGAAGAAAATCCAGATAAATATATTGCACCAGCTAATAATCAAATTGTTGGGTATTCTTCTAACGATGTAAATTCAACAGACAATCCAAAGAGAGGCTCAGCGAATCTGACAGAATCTACTCCCATAGAAAACGGATATAAATTTGTTTGGGACTTTTCTACATCTCAAGCGAATGGCAGAATATCATCACTTGCTCTTACGCATTATAAGGGAGGTAGATATTTTTATGGAGATGCTTATGGAAGGCAAGTTTGTATGAGATTAAACTATACCAATACAAGTACAAGTAATGAAATTTTAAAAGTTTATGTTGGCATGGTGGAAGCTAATAATACTGAAAATACGATTACGTCTATTTGGCCATTAGAAGATAAAACTATAGAAATTTATAAGATGAAAGAGACGATAACTAGTCTTGGGTTAAATGATCCAGTTTATAAAGATGCTCCACAGAAAATAGAAAAGACCATTATCTCTATAGAGGCCTTTTATAAAAACATAGGAAGATATGATTGGTATGAATCAGGTTTTTTTGATGGTAAAGATGGCTATTACTATGGCTTCATAAGAAATCTTGAAAATAATTATACTGACTTAAATAGGATAAAGATAAAAAAGAGTGATTGTAGCTATAA
>JAEZWR010000058.1 GCA_023420115.1 Bacillota bacterium
CTGTTTGGTGAGCAGACCGTGCTGTGTGGTGGCGTGTCCCAGTTGATTTCTTACGGTTTTGAGACGCTGACAGAGGCCGGCTACCAGCCAGAGATCGCCTACTTCGAAGTCCTTCACGAACTGAAGCTGATTGTCGATTTGATTAACGAGGGCGGTTTGACCAAGCAGCGTTGGTCTTGCTCTGATACCGCGGAATACGGTGACTACGTCTCCGGTAAGCGTGTGATCACCCCTGAGGTGAAGGAGAACATGAAGGCTGTGCTGGCTGACATTCAAGACGGCACGTTCGCTAAGCGCTTCATTGAAGACCAAGACAATGGGGGCGTGGAGTTCCAGCATCTGCGTGAAGAACACGAGTCTCACCCGATCGAGCAGACCGGGCGCGACTTGCGTGAAGCTTTCGGCTGGACGGACACCGACGAAGACTACACGGGTAAAGCAAGCCGCTAACCTGAAAGCTGTTGGACCACCGTTCGTTCAGTCAGAACCCATATTCTTCAAGTGAAACCGCTGTGTGCGTGCAAGTTAGTTGCCCATGCAGCGGTTTCGTGTTCCTCTCACTCAAGGCCACTTCGCGGGATTTAGCGCCCATCGCCAGCCCGAGTAAGCGGGTGCCGCTAGGCGCGGCCACTTGGCGGGGCGACTTGGCGGGGCGACTTGGCGGGATTTAGTGCCCATCGCCAACCCACGTAAAAGGGAGTCGCTAAGCGGAGCCACCTGGCGGGGCTAACAGTGGTTCGTCGTAATCGCGCGAGTTTCTAGGTAGTAGCGTTTTTCTTCGGCCTCACCTAAAGAAAAGCTCTTGCGCGGCATCGCGCCCTTCGTGGCAACATAATCAAACAGTGCCGAGCGATCCAAGGCCGGCAAAGCAATACCGATCCCACCATCTTCGGCGACCAGGCGTTGCAGCTCTCCAACCCCGTGAATGTATTCACAGGCGTGCGAACTTTCCAGCTCCAACTCGCTGATGAGGGCGTCAATAATGTCTTGTACAGCCTCGATAACTAAAGCACCAGACTGCTTAACCTCTAAAGTGCCTGAGCCTTCCGCACTAAACATATCCAACTCCACCAGTTGGCCATCATGCGCATCGTTCCACGCGCTCACGGCTTGGAGTAGTTGGTCAATAGAAATGCCACGCAGCCAACGGTGGATCGGCTCCATGGTGAGCCCGGCGTCGTGGACATTTAACAACTCCACTAACGCGTATCGAGCCGGATGCTCAGCTAACGCGCTATCCACATCCTCTTCAGCGGTCGAAGATCGAATATGGGCGGCAACTTTTTGCCAGTGCGACTTCGCAGCCGCCAGCGAATGGTTCCCATCGCCCACAATGAAGCGGAAACCGTGGCGAGAAACCAACCCATCCAAGTGGGCTTTCACCGCCACCCAAAGGGAAGAATCGCCTGCAATCTTCCAACCGCGGACGCGTCCTCCTCCCATCATAAGAGGCGCGTCATACAGCTGATCCAGACCTTCCAGGCCGTCTTCAATCAACTGCTGGATATGGTCGCTCGGATCGTCATAAAGCACCTGCACGTGGGGTAGTTCCAGCACAGCCTCTTGACGCACGGCTTCGCGGGCAGGGATCCGCTCTAAAACCGTTGCTTCAGACGCGCGCACATCAGCGGCCTCGTTAGGGTCATAAGAATACGTATCTAGATCTAACGCCACGACCAAACTATTGCGACAATTCACGTGGGGAGTCTGTCGCTGAACGTAAATCACGCAATCATCTTCAAACGCCAAGACGCGCTCACAATAATCACGCATCGCCGCATGAGTATTCTCAACGCGTTGTTGCATTTGTGAGGACGAATCTAGCGTCAAGTACACTTCCGGCACGACCATGTGCAATGTGGAAGGCGCGTCGCCAACGATTTCTTCGACCCGATTCCAGTAGGTCGTCGAGGACGAAAACTGGTCGGCCGCAATGACACTCCACTTATACAAGTCCACGCCTTGAGGTAGGCCAATCCGCGTTGGATACACGTGAGCGTTAGACACGAAAGTGACTCCTAAATGGTCTGGAGGGCGAATCCTCATCCGTTTCGGTAATCAACTTTAGGTGGTGATGAAACGTCGACACCGCTAAACCTAATGCCCTCATCATTGCAGATAACCCCGTCAACCGCTGAAAGTGTCCACCCAGCGGGGGCGAGGTCGGGAACACGCCATGAGCACACTAATCTTGCCTTCGCCAAACAGGCGTGGGAGGGCGATAGTCCTGCAGGTCAACACGCGTGGGCGTGCCATTAACGCCAGACAGGCGTGGGAGGGCGATAGGTAGTGTGGCATGGCGGGGCAGAAGAAGGGTGGACGCCATACAGGTGTGGGAAGGCGCAGTGGGGCCTCGTGGTTGGATGGGCGCTACATGGTGGACGCCATACAGGTGTGGGAAGGCGATAGCGTTGGCTGGTGATAGACCGTGCAGCCAACAAGGTTTAGGATGCTTGGTTCGCATGGCGGACGAAACTGCTCACTTAGCGAAATCAACGTTGAATAGAAGCATGAGTGCGACGATCAATCTTGCTGTCATTGCCGGTGATGGGGTAGGGCCCGAAGTCACGGAAGCTGCCCTAGCAGTAGCCCATAAAGCTGCAGGTACGCAGGTGCAGTTGAATGAGCACCACTACCAGTTAGGAGCTCAACGCTGGTTGTCTGATGGGGCGATCTTGCCTGATGAGGAACTAGAGAGCATCAAGACGCGCGACGCGATCCTACTGGGTGCAATCGGAGATCCCCGCACCCCCCCAGGCCTACTAGAGCGCG
>JAEZWR010000016.1 GCA_023420115.1 Bacillota bacterium
GTTGTAGTAACTGAAAATGGTAAGAAGAAGATAAAAGTAGAAGTGCCAGCGGATAAAATCCCAGCTCTTGATAATACAGATGTAAAAGTTAAGATAGAAGAAAAGGATTCTGGTGTTACACCTCCACCAAGTACTGAAAGTACTGCAATAACATACAATGGAAAAGTAACTATCAAATTCACATCTTCAAATGTTGACTTTACAAATGGTGATCAAGCTGATAAAAAAGCAAAAACTGTAGAAATTTTATATGGTGAGACTCTAAAACCTGCAGAATTACCAACTATCACTGAAATTTCAGCAGATGGTAATACAAAGGCAAAAATAGAATCTTACACTTATAAAAAGGCTAATGAAACAGATGATGACGCAGCTAAGAGCCCTACAGAAATAGTAGGAATTTCATTTACACCTGCAAATAGAAATGTCATCACAATTCCTGTTGTTATAAATGAATATGTAAAAGTAACATTTGTTACTGATACAACTAAAGGTAAATTTAGCGAAAAAGCTAATGAAAATAATTCATCTATAGAAGTATTCTTGAAAAAAGGAACTACTTTAGGAAATACAACTGATGAAAATAATAAAGCATTCACAGTTCCAAGCATTGTAACTGAAAAGGTTAAGGGAGAAGATAGTTTATATACATTCACAGGTTGGCAAAAAGATGCTGATACAATCACTGCACAGGATATGCCAAATGAAAATATAACAACTCCTGTAACATACACTGCTCAGTTTACATCTCAGGCTATAATTGTGGATCCGGATCCTGGTAAAACTCCTGGTAATGATTACTATGTAGTAGTATTTAAATCAGATATAAATATGGGTTCATGGAAAGTTGAAAAGAATAAAGTAGAAACTGAAGTAGATACTAGAACTGTTTGGGTACTAAAGACTGCTAATAAAAAATTAAGTGAACTCACAATTCCAAACCCAACAGAAAAAGCTGGATACAAATTCAAATACTTTGTAGAAGAAAATCAAAATACAAAAGTTGAGCTAGATAAAACAAATGTTGACAGAAATTACACATTGGTTGCTGAGTATTACACATTACCATCAATCATAGAGGGTAATGGCGATGGTACAATACCTGAAGAAGTAATAACTGCTAACTATTGGAAAGTAACATTTGATACTGATAATAAGGGTTCACTTCCAAAAAATCATGCGGGCTATGTATATATTAGAAAAGATGCAGGGTTAAAATTAAAAGATCTAAAAACAACTGCAAAAGATTATATTCCAGCAGTTACTCCAAACCCAGGATATACACATGATGGTTGGTATTTATCAACTGACCCAAGTAAAGCAAGTATTGATTTTGCACAAAGTGAAACTCCAATCGATCAAAATATAACTCTAGTAAGTAAGTATCTATTGGTAAGCAATAAACCTGTTCAAGATGGTTGGAATGTAAAAACCACAATTCCTGCTAACTCAGGAAATGGTAAGACATTTACTCTTGTAAAAGTTAATAAAGACGGAACAACTACAGATGTTGCAGGTGGAACAGTAGAAACAGATGGAACAACTGTAACATTTACAATTCCAGAAGGAACAATCCCGACACTTGATGGAGAAACACTAAAAGTTAAGATAACTGAAGGTAATTTGACATCAGTTAGTGATCCTATGGATAATCCATATATTGGTAGAGTAACTGTAGAGTTCACATCTACAAGTGTAGATTTTACAAATGGTGATACAAACCCAAAAAATACAAAACTAAGAACTGTAAAAGTTCTATATGGTAGCAAGATCAAAAACGCAGAATTACCAACAATTTCTGAAGAAGCTGACGTAAATGATGTAAAACACAAAATTAAAAATTACACATTTGAAAATGCTGAAACAACAGACGTAGAATTAGTTGAAAAAGAAATAAAATCTAATTCACCAGAAACTAAAGTTGTAATTCCAGTTAACTTTGAAAATTATTACAAAGTTACATTTGTAATAGCAGCTGAGGATGCAGCAAGAATTGGATTTAAAGCTGGTGATAAGATAGAATTCTTCATTAAAGAAAATACCTTCTTTAAAGATGGCGAAGAATTTAGTTTAACAAAACCTGAGGTAAAAGTTCCTGGTGTAGAACCTAAAAATGCTATCTACACATTTAAAAACTGGACTTACCCAACTAACCAAACCTATGCAAATAATACAGAACTAATAGAGCATGAAGTAACTAAAAATGTAGAGTTCACTGCTCATGCAAATGTACCAACTCATATAGAAATTACAGATAATACTCCTGTTCCAGAAGAATATAGAACAATAATCTTTGATCCTGGTACAAATGGAACATTCAAAACATTTGATCCTGCTGAGAATAAGACTGTAAAAACTAAATGGACTGTACTAAAAACAATGCCACAGGGTACAACTATCACCCTTGGAACATTGATTGCAGATGGTAATATCGAGGTAGTACCACAAGATGCAACACACACATTTAGTGATATATGGTTAGAAAAAACTGTAAGCGGTGTTATAGATAATCCAGAATATTCTAAAACTACAACAATTGATAGCAATTTCGCAAATAATAAGGACACTGTAACAGTAACTCCTAAATATGGTAGAACAACTACAGTAATCGTAACTGATGGTGATGAACCAGCAAAACCAGGTTATTATAAACTTCTATTTAAAGCTGGAGATTTTGGTAACTTTGGAAAAGAACAAGACACTACAAAAACTGTATATGTACTACAAGATGCAGGACTATCACTAAAAGATTTATACGAATACAAAACTGAAGGAAAAGCTGATAGTAAAATTCCGGTAGTAACTCCAAAAACTGGATATGTATTTAAAACATGGAATAATGGCACAGATAATATCGATGTGACAACTGATACAAATGTGATTGCAGGTGATGCAACATATACTGCAAAATATCTACCAAAAGTAACAAATGTAACTCAGAGTGGATGGAATATCACTGCAAATATTGATAAGGGATTTGTACCAGATGACAACAACACAGAAATTTCTGTAACAATTCCTGATAAGGATAATCCTGGAAAAGATAAGAAGATTGTAATACCGCCAACAAATATCACAGTAGAAAATGGTAAAATCACAATCACAATTCCTGAAGATGAAATTCCAAATCTAGATGGCAATAAAGTAAGTGTAAATATTACTGATAAGGGCGACCCAACAATAACTGAAAAAGGCACCATGACTGCTAAT
>JAEZWR010000069.1 GCA_023420115.1 Bacillota bacterium
TCATCACCCTTCATCAGCGTAAGTTAATAATTACCCTATTTACTACTCTTACACCACAACAAAAAACAACTAAGCCAAAAGAGAATTTCGCACAAAACACAATAATATATAAAAAAACCTACCCTAAAATATAAGGGTAGGTCTTTAAGCTACTTATTAATATTCACTAAATAAAAAATTATTTCTCAATTGGCTTGAGTGCCTTGTCTCTAGCTTCAAGCTTGCCAACTGTATCTAACTTCTCTGGGCCATACAATGCTGATTCAAAACCACCATACATTGGATTTGGGAAAATGATGAACTTATTACCAAACTCAGCCTGAAGCTCCTCGAACTTGCTAAGTCTCTCACCAAGATCCTTCTTAGAGAAATCTTCAAAATCATTGATATTATCACCAAAGAGCATGATAAGATCATTTTCTTCTGCCACCTTTTGGCGACGAGCTGTCTTACCTGTCTTATCCTCTGGATCTTTTAGCATAACATGATCTTCACCTTGTACAGGAATACCCTCACTCTTGAGATTCTCAATTGTATCATTCAGAACATTTACGCCACGATCAGAAATATAATAAATCTGCACGCCCTTTTCATCGGCATATGTCAAGAAATCTTTGGCACCAGGAACTGCTTTTGCCACCTTAAGTGCACACCACTCATCCCAAGTCTTAGGATCAAAACCCTTTCCTTCTCTAATATTTGTTGCCTGATAAGGACCATTGTCGAGAACAGTTTCATCAAGGTCAAGTGCAATAGCAAGAGGCTTATCACCCTTTTTAGCTAGTGCCTCATCGAGACGAATTCTCGCAAGTGCATAACCCTGAATAAATAGGCCACGCATCTCTGCTGAATTTTGCCACCAGTCAACAGCCAACATTGTCTGCTGTGCAAGTAATTGATCAGCTGTGAGATGATAATCACCCGTCTCTTCACTAACGCTTGTCGCTTCTTCCGAAGCACTCTCTGTTTCGCTCTCAACCTCTGAACTTGACTCAAGTTCAGATGAACTCTCTTTAGACTCTTCAACTGTTTCAACAGTAGTTGAACTCTCATCAGAAGAAGCCTCTTCAGCCCTTAATAAACCTAATGGAAGGATCAGAGCTGAGGCCAATAATAGACCTAATGATTTCTTTAAAAATGATTGTTTCATAGCAAGCTCCTTTGCTAAAAATGATAAGCATATATTAGCACTTTGCTTGTGCTTTTTGAACAATTTTTAAGCACCCCAAACCGTTACTTTATTTCATTCTGTATTAAAAATATCTACTATATGGATATATAAGACAAGGACATAAAATAGAAACGAAAGCACAAATACAAATAGTAGCCCCAAGAAAAGAGTCCAATCAATAAAAATTGACTGGACTCAAATTAAGTCATATAACTTAGGAAGCTTTTGATAATCATCAAAAATCTTAACGTGCTACTTTTTTATCCTAGCCACTCCAGTATCAATCGCAGCTGCAGAAACAGCCGCAGAAACAGCCTCGCACACCCTCTTGTCAAAGGCATCAGGTAAGATTCTATCTTTACTCAATTCACCATCCTCAAGAATAGAAGCAAGTGCCATAGCCGCCGCAATATTCATCTCTTGGTTAATTTCAGAAGCTCTAACATCAAAAGCCCCCCTGAACACCCCTGGGAAAGCCAGAACATTGTTAATCTGATTTGGAAAATCTGATCTACCTGTAGCAACAACAACTGCCCCTGCTCGTATCGCTTCGTCTGGATAAATCTCTGGAACTGGATTAGCACAAGCAAAAACAATTGCGTCCTTATTCATGCTCTCCACCATCTCGGCATTTACAACACCGGGAGCAGACACACCAATAAAGACATCAGCCCCTTTCATTGCATCAGTCAAGCTACCCTCTAAATTATCAGGATTAGTATATTCAAGCATCTCTCTTTTTGTTGGATCTAAATCAGTCCTACTCTTTGAAACAATCCCATTTCTATCAGTGAGAATAATATATTTAGCACCTGCCGCTAATAGGAGCTTAGCAATAGCAATTCCTGCCGCCCCAGCCCCACTAAATACGATCTTGACATTTTCTAGTTTTTTACCAACTACTCTGAGTGCATTGAGAAGACCTGCCAAGGTAACTATAGCTGTTCCATGTTGGTCATCGTGGAAAATTGGTATATCGCAACGCTCCTTTAACTTCCTTTCAATTTCGAAACATCTTGGAGCAGCAATATCCTCAAGATTAATTCCAGCAAAACTTCCTGAAATGTTATAAATTGTATCAACTACTTCATCGACATCTTTTGTCTTAAGACATAAAGGAAAGGCATCAACATCGGCAAAAGCCTTAAACAAAGCACATTTTCCTTCCATAACTGGCATACCAGCCTCTGGTCCGATATCTCCTAATCCAAGTACCGCAGTTCCATCCGTAACCACTAGTGCTAAATTGTGGCGCCTAGTTAAATCATAAGACAAATTTTTATCTTTTTTTATTTCTAAACAGGCTGCAGCGACACCTGGCGTATATGCTAGAGCTAAGTCCTCTTTAGAAGCAACAGGAACCTTAGCTACGACTTCTATTTTTCCTGCCCACTCATAGTGTTTATCCAATGCTAGTTTTGAATAATCTTTTTTCTCTGCCATACTTCCTCCGATTTTTGCTATAAATTTAATTAATTAAATCAAGTTTTATATAAATTCAACTTTTGAATCAAAGTTCAAAAAAGCGCTGCCTGCGTTAAATTTCTCCTTAGATTTAAGTTTCCTTCATAAGCTCATTTGTCGCCTCGTTTATAACTTAATTAACAATCTCATTCATAGCTTCACTTATAGCTTAATATTGAAATCATTGTAATACATTATGATTAAACTTCAACATTGGGAAGGTTTGTGTATTAGTAAATGATATCCACACAGAAAATATTCAAAATAAGTATGTAAAAAATCTCTCGAAATATTAAGGACTTTTTTCCCACTATACTAAACTTTTTTCACAAGTACTTGACCCCCCTAAAAATAAAACAAAAGACCTCCACTTCGGTTTTTACCCATTTACCGCTCACTAAATCATGTCTAATTTGTTAACATTATGCATGTTTTTATGAATTACATCTTTATAATTGTATATTCGATGAATTTTACCCATCATTAAGCGAAATCAACTAAAAAATTTTCTTTACACGAGATTTTTTTGTATTAAACTTACAAGTGTTTAAGAGCTCTTTAATTTGAGAATTGTTGGAAATTCCTCTTTTTTGTATTTTTACTCTTAACTCTAGATATTTAAATCTTCTGTTATCTTTAAGAATACCTCAAAGCAAGCCTATGGCAGGAAATACGCTACCTGGTAAATTGGTGGTAAGTAGAAGTATGTGAGGTACAAAATGAAAAAATTAAACAAAACATTAGCAACAGCTCTATCAAGTTTATTAATTTTCAGTTCATTAAACAATGTTAATGGAACTCTGCTATAGATCGTTCAGATAGCATAATGTCATCTGTAAGTAATTCAGAAAAATTGGCTAGTAATCATACTCCAAAATGCAAACAATTAGAGCTACAAACAAAATTTGGTAAATCATTTAGAAATAGTGGAACAAAGCTTCTTCCAACAGTAGTTAATAAAGGACAAGAAACAGACTATTGGTGTGCACCTGCAGCTGTACAAATTGCTTTGAGTGCTAAAATGTCTAATCCACCTTCGCAGTCCACAATTGCAGCAGCAATAGGCACTACTGCAAATGGTACAAACTTCAGTGTAGCAATTAATAGATATATGAATAGATTAATTCATGGCTCAGGAGATGGTTATGAGTTACGTTGGTGTGGAAATACAAGTCAACAACAATTATTTAATTGTGTTGTAAATAATATTGATCAAGGCTATGCTCCAGTAGCAAATGGTTGTTCAAAAGGAAATTGGAGTGAAGATTCTTACATTCCTGGTTATCCCCTAACTGACATTTGGCATTATGTTGCTGTTACTGGTTATAAACCTGGTTATGTCCAAATTGCAGATCCTGCATGGAAGCTTCCTAGCTTTAATATCCAAAAATACTACTTTTTATCAATACGCGAATTTAGAGCATTTATTAGTGTTCGTGGAATTTTTTGGTAAAGATCAAAGAATAGATGGGATATGTTTATGAATAATAATCTAGAAAAAAATGTCAAATGGATAGGGTCAATATGTATCGTTTCATTTTTTTTACTTGCTTGTATTTTTAAATGTTTCGCAGCTACTACTGAACTTCAAAAACTAGACGTAAATATTCCGATAGAGTTTGGAGATGACGATGCGAGCATCCTAGCCATCCAAAATGAAGACAGTTTAATAATGCAACTTTACCCTCGTTTCCCAAGTAAAAATAATGTGGATCAAGCCTCAAAAAAGATTATAGCTTTTCACCCTAGTACACAAAGAAGCGAAAATCTCATCGACCTGTCGAACGAGGAAAACTTGAGTATCAATCAAACAAAACTTTTATCATCACAATATCTTTTAGCTAGTCTCAAAAATCTCAGTGATAATAGTTATGAGATGAGACTCTATAATTTAAAAGATGGAAACTATGAACAAATCGAAGTCTTAAATAATGTTCCTGAAAATGCATACTTTGTTTTTGATGCTGTTGCAACTGATGAAATAATTTATATCTCCCAACTTGACTATGATAATAGTGAAAATCCAGACTACTATATGTACACTTGGGATGTAAATAAAAAAGAATTTACTAAGACTGAACATAAATGTGGCTCCTTTGTAAAAGACGGCACAAACATTTGGCTTATGTATCAAGATGACAAAGGGCGATATATTGAAAACTTAAACAGTGGTGAAAAGAGCTATCCAGATAATAATCAGGATGTCATAGGTTATACAATTTTAAACAACAAGAAACTCTGTATCTATGATAATCAATATAAAATTGTCGATGCGGATACCCAAGAAGTCTATTACGACGGAGAAAGTCTCTATAAAGATAAGCCCTATAATTTCTTTGGCTTGCAAAATAGTCTAAGTTATATTTCACCACTAGTAGCAGGAGCTGACGAAGTTCCACTCATAAGAACCAGTGGAGATAAGGTAGAAACAACGACTTTAAAGTATCCTTTAGCTTCAATCGATGAAGAAAATAAGTTTGTTAGGCAAATCTTTATCGCTTCCCCCGATAGTGACTGTTTTCTATTAGCAAGTCTCTTGTTTAATGGAGAAGAGGCACCAGAAGTAAGAATAGACTTGTACAAAGACGTTCAATAAAGTCTTTTAATAATGAAAGGAGAAGAATTATGAAAAAGACAAATAAAATCGTAGCAATATTAAGCTTAGTACTGGGCGCAGCTTTTTTCGCCTCGCAAGCTAATATTTATGCAACTTATTGGCCAGAGAATAGGAATCGCTCAGATGATATTATTAATAATGTTTCTGAAGATGAAAAAATCGCTAGCCAACATACGGAGAAGGCACACGCACTCAATGTCGGCGATCAAACTTTAGATTATGCACGGTATAAATTAGGTGTTGTTGTCAGTCCTCAAGTCAAGGAAAATTATGGTGCCCCAGCTGCTGTTCAAGCAATTTTGAAGAAGCATGGTATAGAGCGCAGTCAAGAGTCTCTAGCAGAAGAACTTGGAACGACGTCAACTGGAACTTTAGTGCAAAATATCGCGCCCGTTCTCAATCGAGCAATTGGTTGGGATGAGTACCCCGCAGATGGTAAACCTGGCTATAGGTTGGCACAGCTCAGGGTTGGAAACAAAGAGGATAGAGAGCTTTTGCAAAAGAGGATTGTTCAAGATTATTTATATGGTGATCCTGTTATTTTCTTGGCTAACTCTTCTTACTTGGGCAATGAGTACTCTGAAGGTGATCACTATTATGTCGGTAATGGTTATCGCTTCGCAATTGGCAAATTGGGCTGGCACTTTCAGGCACTTTTCTTTGACACTCAGGCAGTAGCCTACGATTCTTATTATGGTTATGAACAATATGAGTACATTGCCGATTTGTGTGAAGCGATTGAAGTAGCAGGTGGATATTACATTTGGTAAGTTCTAGCTCTCTACACTTCATAAGATGAAGTTAGTTACATTCAACATATCTAACTTAGAATAAAAAAATACCGATTTTGAGTAGTACATTTTCCTACTTGAGATCGGTATTTTCATATATGTCATCATCGCCATCACCATCACCAAAAGACGCTCCTATTTTTTTTCTCCCATTTTAACTTGACCAAATGGTAGGCCAATATTTCCTCTCTCTATCCTCACCACTACATTATCCCTTGGATTTTTAGCATAGAAATATGCTCTTATCTTTTCTGCTAGACGCTCATCATTTATATACTTCTTTGTTCTATTTTTTCTAAAATTAAGTAGAGAAGCAAATCTATCAAATAAGCCTTTAGGCTCCTTATCTCTCTCAGGTAGTCTCACATCGAAGCATAAATTTCTATAATATTTTCCCTGCAACAATCTAAAGTCATGAAGTGTCAAACTCTCATCTATGTCCTTTAAACATTTTGCTGTATAGAGCCTAGCATATTTTTCTTCGTAATTATAATTTTCTACTGGGTCAAGGTGGGCAACTAAGGAAATAGAAAAATGCTTGGCAATCTTCCTTTCAACTCTGTCACTTATATCGTGAGCTTTTAATAAACTTAAATCACTGCGAACTTCTATATGAACAGTCGCAAAAACCCTACCAGGGCCATAGTCATATATGTATAAGTCATGAAGGGCATTAATACCCTCAACAGCTAATATACTACGCTCTATTTTCTCCCTCTCCGCTGCACTTATGTCCTGTCCGAGCAGTCTATTAAAAATATCTCTAAGAATTTTATAACCATTTATAGCAATAATCACAGCAATAAGTACAGCAGCAGCTGAATCAATAAAAGAAATTATATCTTCCATACCAGCACCACTAATACCTATTCCAAGTATTGCAAACACTTCACCAAGTTTCGATTGAAGAAAAATAACAAGAAGCAATAATATGTCCATTGCAACGTCGCTAATACTATCTAACGAAAAGGCTCTCAGCAAAGTAGATTCAGAAATTTTGGCAAAATAATGCGTTAACAAATAAAACAACAGCTTAATTAACACCGAAATTAAAAGAACTAGAATCAGTGAAAATTCTAATTCAACAGCCCCGCCAACTCCTATTTTGATAATAGACCTATATATAAGCATAAAAGAGAAAGTAAAAATAAGGTAGCACAGTGCAGTTCCACCTATATGTTCACTTCTCGCATGTCCAAAAGGGTGCTCTTTATCCGCGGGCTTACTTGAAATATAGAAACTAAACAAAGAGATACCAGCAGCAATACAATCTGTAAAATTATTTACACCATCTGCCTGTAGTGCCAACGAATTCTGAATAAGACCAATAACAATTTTAGAACTAGCTAATACACAGTTAATCAAAATATATAAAAGCGCAAAGCGAGATCCAAGCACACTGACAGCATCGCGTTCACCATATTTTTTGATAATAGCCTGATAATATTTTTGTAGCAGCAATTTCATAAATAGCGTTCACCTAAAAATTAATCACAAGTTATTAGCTAAAAGTCGATTCACTTCGCTCAAGCAACTCACTTTATAAATTATTTGGCAGATTTTGTCACATAATCATAATAATAATTCAAAAAAGCAAGAAAATAGAAACCCCTGCCCTAGTGTACTATGCAGAGGTCTCATCTAAAAAGAATAAAATATTTTATACTAAAAAATTATTTCTTAGGCACTGATTTTGTAGATTTCTTGCTACTTGTCTTCTTTGCAGTAGCGGAAGTTTCACTCTTTGAAGCGCTCTTCTTCACTGTTGTCTTAGTAGACTTCTTACTTGTAGTCTTTGGACTGGACTTCACTTCGCTATTTTGGGCAAGAACCTCCTCAGCTCTCTCATCACCCAAAACACGGCGAAGCCACTCTTCTGTTGCTTCCATATCAAGAACCGCTAATTTCTCCTCTGGATATGGAGAATTTGAGCCACCTAAACCAACAATGAAGAAATCATCTTTACCCTTACGATAAAGAGTTTCTTTAAAACCATAATCTTCACCAAAATAACCGACTGTTTGGTCGCCGATATATTCAGCCTTTTCTGAGTCGTAAACTTTTCTGCCTATTTTTAATTGCATACTTAGCCTCCTAATTATTTATCCGATTTACGTAATTTTATCAGAAATTATTATTTCTAAAAGTACAATAATGCATTTATCTCCATAAAATTAACACAAGTCTAACAAAAAAGCGCTCTCGCGACATAAAAAAGAAAAGATCCCTCAAAAATTGAGGAACCTTTTCTATAAACAACTGATAAATATCAGCTAAATTTTAGAAGTTAATTCATTGACTTACTCAACAAAATCAACTGTTACGAGGCTCAAGCCGAGTTCTGTTGGGCTATTAGCATCGGTATCATTCTTAATCTCGAACTTACCATCCTTGAGCTCTGCATAGATCTTGTCATAATCTTCCTTTGTGAAGGTCTTGAATGTGTCATGATCCATTGAGATAAGAACCATGTCTTCCTTAGCACCTAGGTGTTCAACTTCACCCTTCCATGTACCATCAAAAGCACTCTTAACAGCCTCATAAACTGAGAGCTGCAAGTTCTTCATAGCAGATGTGATAACTGTGGACTCAGACTGTGAATATTGATCAATATCAACACCGATAACCTTTGTCTTGTTGGTCTCAGCAGCATTCATTACTGAAACACCGATACCACCGCCACAGGAGAAGATTGTCTCAACACCGTTGCTATACCATGTTGAAGCTTGGTTCAAAATTTCGGGCTTGGGCTCGAAGCTACCTGTGTAGTTATACATAAGTGAAACTTCACCTTCCTTGAGTCCGAGTTCCTTAGCTGCAACTTCTGCACCCTGTGCGAAACCGTAACCGAAACGGACAACTGCAGGAACTGCGATACCACCCATGAAGCCTAACTTGCGGTCGCCTTCTTTGACGATTGCATAACCAGCTAAGAAACCAGCTTCTTCTTCCTTATAGTTGATTGCAACTACATTCTCCAATGGAGGATCTGCAGGATTGAGATCTGCATCATGAGGAACACCATCAACTAATACGAACTTAACTTCAGGATATTCTTGAGCCTTTGTATAAACTGGTACTTCAAAAAGATAACCTGGGCATACAATAATCTTGGCTCCACCTTCAACAGCTAAATCAATGGCCTGCTCGTAGGCTGAGTCAGACTGTTCTGTTGGACGATAATATTTATAATCCTTATTTTCAACCAATTTGTTCTCTTCGGCGTACTTGACAACACCTTCCCATGAACCTTGGTTAAAAGATCTATCATCGATTGTTCCGACGTCTGTTACTAGTGCGATTTCAATGCCTGAACCTTCGCTAGTCTTCTCTTCTGAACTTGCTGCTTCAGATTGCTCTTCACTAGAACCTGTGCTCTCATCTGCTAAAACTGATTGACCTACTGTTGTCAAACCAGCTAACATTGCGAATGAAAGCATAAAACTTAAAACTTTCTTCTTCATGTGTTCCTCCGACTTAACGTATATTTTGCACACCCTATATGTGCAACTAAGCTTGTCTAATTATAACATAACTCAAGCCTCAACTTTAATGATTTTAATATTCTTTAGCTAAAAGTTTTATAAAAAAGAAGCCCTCAGAAAGAGCTTCTTAACTATTTTCACTATTATTAATTTAATAAACAAACACTGTAAACCAGCTGATATATTAGCGACTTCCCTTCTCAAAAGGAATACCCTCAGCTCTTGGAGCCTGTGACTTTTTAGCAGCAATTGTTAGAACTATCAAAGTCGCAAGATAAGGAATCAATTTATATATATTCGATGGTATTCCCAAAGATTTCAAGAAAGGCAATCCAGTATAAGCACTCGCTAGAGTTTTCATCAAACCGAAGAAAAGCGCGGCACCCAAAATTCCAAATGAACGCCAGTTGCCAAAAATCAAAACTGCCAATGCCAAGAATCCATATCCACCCACGGTCGCATTAAACTCAGTTGATGTTGGAACAACAAAGACTAGACCACCTATACCAGCTAAGAGTCCAGAAATAAACACCCCAGCATATCTGATCTTATAAACATTGATTCCAACAGCGTCAGCAGCCTGAGGATGTTCGCCACAAGACCTAAGTCTCAAACCAAATCTTGTATGAGCTATAACTATAGCTGAAATCGCAAAAATCAAAAAACCAAGATAAGTTGTAATGTATGAACGCTGGAAAAAGAATGGTCCAATTACAGGTATATCACCAAGAACAGGAACTTTCTCAATGAAAAACTCATTCTTAAAACCAATCTGCTGAACTTTCTGAATTGATCTTGTTACGAAAATTGCAAAAGCCGGTGCGAAAAGGTTGAGTGCTGTACCACTGATAGTCTGGTCGGCACCTAAATTAATAGATGCATACGCATGAAGCAAAGAGAAAATACCACCGCAGATAGCTGATACAATAACCGCCAAGAGCAGGAGCACGTTACCATGGATATTCCAGCCCGCATTTTGCACGTGATGAATAAAAAGCACTCCCGTGAATCCACCCATCAACATAATACCTTCTAATGCGATATTGATAGTTCCACTTCTTTCAGAGAACATTCCGCCCAGAGCCACAATGAGCAGCGGAATAATAAAGAACATTGACTGCTGTACAATAAAAGTTAAGGTATCCATTTATTACTCCTCCTCATTTTTCGATATGGACTCAGATGAAATCTCTGCGGATTCTTTTACCGAATGGGCATTTGGAAGAACTCTAGGTTTCTTAACCAAAATATCATCCGATGTCGGTACTATTTTTTCTTTTTTATCTGCTTCTTTATGTGCTTCGATATCCCTATCCGAAGCAATTCTTATCTCACTCTTAGCATCTGTATCTGAAGTAGTTTCTGCTGCAGCATCTCTTGCAACCTTATTATATTTACGCTGAAGCACCTTAGAAATAAGCATCTTAAATAAGAGGCTGAATGCACTAAAGTAAATAATTGATGCGATGATGATATCAATTATCTCAACAGTAAAGTCAAATAGCTGCATATTCGTTCCACCTACTGTTATGTGTGCAATGAATAAGCCAGCGAAGAAAACCCCTATTGGATTACTTAAACCGAGCAAGGCAACAGGGATACCCATAAATCCTTGGTTTGCAATCAATTCCTTGACCTGATAGAACGTTCCAGTGTGTCCTAAGTACATAAGACCGCCACCTACACCAGATAGCACACCGGCAATAACCATAGAAAGAACAATTGACTTTTTCTCATTAATACCAGCATATCTTGAGGCATCCTTATTCAAACCACAAGCCCTAAGCTCAAAACCTAAAGTAGTCTTAAAAACAAGGATAAATAGGACAACAACAAATCCCATAACTATTAAAAGACCAATGTCAAGATTCGATTTGGGTAGAAGCTGATTCAAGCCCAAAGTTGGATTCTTGGCAGAAGCAAGCACTGCTCTTGTCTGGTTCTTAGCCCTATCATAAACTGTCATAGGCACAAGGAAATTAATAATATAAAGAGCAATATAATTCATCATAATAGATGTGATAACTTCATTTACATTGCGATAAGCCTTTAGGATACCAGGGACAGCACCCCAAATAGCCCCGCCTATAATAGCCAGTAAAAATGCTACCAACCAATGGACGACAGGTGGAAGAAATGAAAACTTAACTCCAGCATAAATTGCCAAGAACCCACCAATCATAAATTGTCCTGATGCACCAATATTAAACAATCCAGTGCGAAAAGCAAAAGCCACAGAAAGACCAGTCATTATAATAGGTATAGCATAGTTAATAACCTTACCAACACCCTGCCAAGACTGCGCTAGTCCACCCTGCAATATTTTCAAGAAACCTGGGACAGCCTGTTCAGAATTGGCAATCATTAAAATAATGAAACCAAAAATCAGTCCAGCAATAATCGCCAGAGCTGACGACATAAAACCGGTTAACCCTTTTTTGAAACTCAATTTATATTGTTCACTAGCCATATTCGTCACCTCTCGCTATCAAGCTTGAACTTTTTCTCTCTTATTACCAGACATATATAGACCGAGTTCTCTGGCATTAATCTTCTTGGGATCGAGGTTTGCGACGAGCTCTCCCTCGTACATAACTAAAATACGGTCACTAAGGCTCATAACTTCATCGAGTTCAAATGAAACGAGAAGAACAGCCCTACCCTTATTTCTTTCTTCGATCAATTGTCTGTGGATATACTCAATAGCACCAACATCCAAGCCTCTTACTGGCTGCACTGCAATAATAAGTTCAGCCTCTCTATCAAGCTCTCTCGCGATAATGGCCTTTTGCTGATTACCACCTGACATTCCTCTCGCAACAGATATTGCTCCCGAGGAACTCCTAATATCAAATTTCTCAATCTGACTATTTGCATACTCTCTAACTTCGTTAAATTTAATAAATCCTTTATTCTGGAATCTATCTTGATAATAGGTCTGCAAAATAAGATTCTGTTCAAGACTATAATCCAAAACAAGACCATATTTGTGCCTATCTTCGGGAATATGTGCCATTCCAGCCTCGCAACGTTCTCTAATGGAAACATTACTGATATCTTCGCCGGACAGGACTATTTTTCCATTAGTCTTTGGCAACAAACCAGTTAATGCATATATAAGCTCAGACTGACCATTGCCATCAATACCGGCGATGCTGACAATCTCACCCTCTCTAACAGTAAAACTAACATCGTGGACAGGATCCTTATGTCCTCTATTACCAGCAACAGTAAGATTAGATACTTCAAATACGACTCGACCCGGTTCCTTATCTGGTTTATCAACTAAAAGCTGCACGGGTCTACCGACCATCATTTCACTAAGTTCCCTTGCATCGACATCCTTCGTATCTACAGTGCCAATATATTTTCCTTTGCGCAAAACTGACACTCTATCGGAAACTTCCTTTATTTCTTTGAGTTTATGGGTTATAAAAATAATCGACTTACCCTCAGCGACAAGACGTCTCATAATGGACATAAGTTCATCTATTTCTTGTGGAGTAAGAACAGCTGTAGGTTCATCAAAAATTAGAATATCTGCATCTCTATAGAGCATCTTCAAAATTTCTACTCTTTGCTGCTGACCGACAGTAATATCACTTATATAAGCATCTGGATCAATTGCCAAAGAATAGCGACGGCTAAGCTCCAAAACCTTTTCTCTAGCTTCTTTCATGCGCAAAAAAGAAAATCTGGTCGTTTCTTGCCCTAAAATGATACTTTCAAGAACAGTAAAATTATGAACCAATTTGAAATGCTGATGAACCATACCGATATGAAGGTCATTGGCATCATTAGGATTCTTAATCTTGACTTCCTTGCCATTAATACGAATGAAACCCTCTTCAGGTTCATAAAGTCCGAACAGAACGCTCATCAAAGTAGACTTTCCGGCACCATTCTCACCGAGAATAGCATGAATTTCACCCTTTCTCAGAATGAAATTTACATTGTCAACAGCAGTAAAAGAACCGAAACGTTTCGTTATACCGAGCATCTCTATAGCATGTTCCATGATCCCTCCTACATTAATAAATAAGAACTCTAAGCAAATATAGCCAATATGATTGCTATCGGGAAGTACAAAAAATGCATGTCAAAAAAGCACTCCCGCGACAACTCATAAACTAAAGTGAACTCGGATAAAATCCCAAAGGCAACAACTCTTCTAGAGAATAAAGGAGATAATCATCTGTTGACTTCGCTAGAATAATCAAAAATGACTCAGGATCGGCAAATTCAGCTAGCACCTGACGACACACTCCACAAGGGGCGCAGTAATCAGATTCTAGGAGTGACTTATCCCTATTTGCCCCAACTATCGCAACAGCATCAAACTCCCTTGATCCTGTACTGCTAATAGCAGAAAAAACAGCTGAACGTTCAGCGCAATTTGTCGGCGTATATGAACAAGACTCGATATTGCACCCTTGGATAATTTGACCAGATTTCAGCAACAAGGCTGCACCTACAGCAAAATTAGAATATGGCACATAAGACTTAGTTCTAGCTTCGATTGCTTGGGAAACAAGTTGTTTAACTATATCTGTTCCAAGCCTATCGGCAAGAATTTTCCCTCGTTCTGAAGATTCCCATTTCATCAATAACACTCACCTTATATAGTTACACTTTGTTAATATGCTACGAATATTTTACAACAAAATCGCTACATTTTCACAAGTTATACTGTTAATTTCTGTATATTTAAGCACAGTATCGACTAATAAATATTTCTAAGTGCAATATTTACTATCCTCCTTGAAACTCTTTTCTTCTGTATTTCAATTAACTATCTGGCAATAAAACACTCTCACCTACGTAGTTATAAGATGTATTTTATAAATTTAACTTGTATATGAAGCTAGACATTAGACCGTTTTTTTACTCGAAAATTCCATATATTTATTATAATGAGTTAAAATTTATCAATAAATTTAGTATTATTTATAGAAACATGCTTATAGAAGCACACTTATAAGAACAAGGTGAGAAATAAGAAATTAAGATTAACACAATAACGATATTTTTATCTCTGATAGATTGGAGTTAGAACAAGTAATATGCGAAGATACGAGAAAAAAATCATAGAACAAACCAAAGTACCTCTACCTACAATAAAAAGACTCCCAATGTATCTGAGTTTCCTGTTAGCAGAATCTGCCAAAGGTAGAACCCATATTTCTTCATCAGAAATTGCAGACAGTCTGGCACTAACAGGGATACAGGTTCGTAAAGATTTGGCGTGGATAACCAATAGTGGTAAACCTCGCACAGGCTTCCCTATCACTATCTTGATAGAGGATATAAAAGAATATTTAGGATACAAAATCAAGAAGCACGCAATAATCGTCGGTGCCGGCCACCTCGGAATGGCTTTTCTTCACTATGAGGGCTTCGATGACTATGGTATTAAGATTGCTGCGGCTTTTGATTCTGACAAATCTAAAATTGGCAAGAAAGTAAACAACACCCAAATTTTCAGCCTCGATGATTTTGAAGAAGTCTATCACCGTTATCGCCCCGAGTTAGCTATCTTAACTGTTCCGGCAGATGTAGCTCAAGAAGCCTGCGATAGATTAGTCAAATATGGACTCAAGGCCATCTGGAACTTTGCACCGACGTTACTAAAAGTCCCAAATGATGTTAGAGTTGAGACTATTGATATGGCTCGCTCCTTAGCTGTTCTTTGGAGACAGATGTTAGAAGACTGATTTAGCGAAAGAGCTTATAATTTGGAAGAATAATATTATTTGTTTGTCCATTTTCGATTTGAGTTTGTCTCAAAGTCTGTCACCACCAACTTTTAATATTTCAGGAGCATTTATATATGGCTATAAGATTAAGTAATAAGCACGAGCGAGCTATTTTTCATATCGGCTTGCACGAGGATTCAGCCAAGCTAAAAATTCTCGAAGAGCTTTCTAATAATAATTTTGATCTCTGCGAGATTCCCTATTCTAGAATTCATAGCAAATTAGAGAGACTTCTCCACGAGTTTTTGGATACTGGCTGCATTTCTCCTAAAGATGAACATGTACCTCTTCCTAGTAAATTAGATACAGAAGCGTCTAAGCTTGTCGCAAATGCTAGTTTCGAGCTTATTCTTTTTTATAATTTTGATAAAAATGAAATCAGTTCCTTTCTCCGTGATTTCAAGGCCGCAACAGACGAAAGAATTGAATTCAAGGCTGCACTGACAGATAGAAATTTATCTTGGTCCATTCTTTTTCTATTCAGAGAGCTTTTTGATGAACACAATTTTATAAAAAACATCAACATCTTAAATATGGGAATCAAATTATCTCGCTTCCGTTTCCCTGAGGAAAATTATTCTAAAAATGATTATGAAGAGTTTTCTAACGCCCTAAAAGAAGCTGCAAATTTTATGGCTTTTGTCACTAAACCTATTTTGGACGATGATAATGAACCGGAACCTCATACTCCACTGATTTATTTTGTGAAGCTTATGCGAGCTGCCAGAAAATTAGACGAAAAAAATTTTTATGGCGAAGATTTTCAAAGAAGAATGTTCCCTAAACAGGAAATTTTAAACCTCATTGAGCAGAGCGAGGACAAACTAAATTTATCTACCCCTCATCAGAATCTCATGGATGCTATGGCAGCTTTTGAAGAAAATTTAGATCAGGAAACTGGAGCAATATTTGATGAAGCTGATGATAATTTCGGTGCTGTAACGAGTAATCCTTTTACTTCTAAGGAAGATAAAGAGTCAGACTCCAGTGATATATCCGATGAGCAAGTAGGAGTTTCCTCAGTTTCACCTTCGTCTAAATATACAAGGATAGAAGATTCTGGTCTAAAAGATAGTCAGAGCAGCTCGGATAATATTAGTGATTTAGAACGAGCAAAAAATACTCGCCTCAAAAAAGAAATTAACAAGCACAAGGATATATCGGAATTATTTACAGGCGACTTCATCAAATCAGATAACTGGGACAAACTCGATGAGGACGAAAAAATCAAGAAGCTCATCATCTCTATTTTGGAGGAAGAAGAAGCTAAGCCTAATAGCAGAGTTATTGACTTCACAACGGACAAGGAAGAAATGGATCAGGAGCTGCGTATTATGAAAAGAGATCTACTTCTTCAGCTTATCCCCCATATAAAAATTGGTGAGAACACGCCCAAAGAACTCGACGAAAACACTATAAAAGAGATGATTGATAAGGCTATACAAGATTTCGCTGTTGAAGCAGATATTGACGAAGAAGCTCTGAAAAAATTAGATGAAATTATAAATAAGGATAAAGATCCTAGCAATAAAAAATCATCATATAGGAAACTATCAGAGAATAGAAATACAATTAGAAGATCCAAAAATACCAAAAAAAATCTGAAGAATAGCTTCAATTACTCCTCAGATAATAATTACGATGATAACGAAGATACCATTTATGGAAGAAAGAATTCTCCAAATTCTAAGAAGAGCTGATGGTATCACAAACTAAGCTAATATTAAAATATAAGAGGTCTCTAGCTAAACTATTTCATAAAGGCTAGAGGCTTCTTCTTTTCTAGCATTTTCTTTTATTTCTATAACTCTAACTCTGATCGGTTCTTGATTTCCAAAACGGAGTTCTATTAAATCACCTATTTTGATGGACGTTGATGACTTAGCTACTCTATCATTAACAAAAGCCCTTCCAGCGTCACAAATCTCTTGAGCAACGGTTCTTCTTTTTACCAACCTGGACACTTTTAAAAATTTATCTAAACGCATTTCCCACCCCGACTCATTCTTCATCTTGAATATAATTTATCTGCATTCTATCAAAGCTAGTCTCTTCAAGAAATTGATCCTCAAAAAAAATAGTACAGTGAAATCTCGCAAAATCATGTGTATTTCCCTCTAACCATAGTGGAGGAGAAACATCCAACATTTTACAATACTGAAGCAGACAATCTTCTAGCATTTTCGAGAAACTATTACTATCTATTTTACTCTCTATAATCGCATGATTAAGCAATTTCTTACCTTTAAAAATTCGTCCTTCAATTTTCATATTTATTTGCGTTCCGTTTACATCTTATACTTATCTTAGTAATTACCCAGTATTATAATGAAATTGTCTCAAAGCTAAGACACTTCATAACCCCCTCCAAGGCAACTGTTTCTCAGTTGCCTTTTTGATTATCTCAATTAAATAATCAATTAAATAATCAATTAAATAAGCAAAAATTTGAAAATAAAGGACTTAGTTTAATTAGCTAAGTCCTTTATCTCTCGACTGATTTCTTCTCTAACTTGTTCGGAAATTACCTCTCTAAGCTCAGCCTCTATCTTCTCCCTGATCTTAGGTTCCAATTCACTTCTAAGTCTATCCTCGAGTTCTTTAATCATACTCTCTGTTAAACAAACTTGATTAACTCCACCGAGTTCCTTATTTTCTCCATCAACAACATTTATAAGCTCTGACCCCTTACTATCAAGTCTCGCTCTACTCTGCTTCTGGCGGAACTCTTGAAGCTCCTTACTCATTTTCATATCGCTATTAATACCTGGCAATTCAAGAAGCCAAGGATCATTCATATATCTTTCAAATAGACGCAAACTTTTAACTAAATAATAGCCATCACAAATTCTCTCATCAACATTAAAGGCAAGCTCTATCTCTTTGCCCCATTCAACAGAGCCATCGTCGGCCTTTTGTGCGCGTTCAGAACTCTTACCTATAGTTATAAAAATCGATGTAGTTCCCATATCATACAAATGGTGATAGGCTGCGTTTCCACCTATTGTACCAAGATGAGAAACAAATACCGAACTGTAAAAAGGAAAAGCCTCCAAGGCTGCACTTGGAACTATGCCATAAAAATCCATCCACCTATATAGAGCAAAAATAGCACGTATAATACAGCGTGGAGCTTTGAGCAATAAGCGAATAACAGCATCATCATCTTTGAGAACGCCATGTTTAATCTTGTCGGTCTGTTCTGCCATCTTCTTAGCGACATCATACACTGTATCTTCAGGTGCAAATCTCACTCTAGCTACAGATTCATTGGCAGTCTCTGTCATTGCTTCTTTAACGACATATAAAACTTCAAAATTTTTATGTTCATAAATACGCCGCCCAGCAATAAATCGATTAAGCCTCGGCCTCTCTACTGTAGTCTTGAGCAATGCGGCAACTAGGACATTAAAAAAAGTTATTCTAACTCCCTTTCTCCTATTTTGGCGAATAAACTCATTTATTGCCTCTAATCTTATAGGATAAGAAGTAAATACCTGAGCTTCCATCCTCGATTTCATTACATAAGGCATTATGTAATTCATAGGATCTCCGCCCTTTACAACATTGCCATCCGTCCTTTTTTTACTAAAAAATAAACCCATATCGAATATTATCTTAAACCTTTTTCATTAAATAAACCAAAGATCCTTTAATTAAGCAAAAGGATCTAAAGATATGTCGCACTTATCATTAATAAGTATATCTTGAACACTAAGTATAAGCGCAAACTACTTAGCATTATGAATAACTATGGTACATCAAAACAACTCAGTATAAGTTAATTTTCACCCAAACTCGCTTAAACACAAAAAAGCATATACCATAAGAAAATATATATTATTAACTACTATGCATTAAAAATAATTTCCAAAATAATCTTAAGTTCCCCAGTTAGTCGATAATAGGAATAAATTGCTAATTTATTAATTTGTAAGTCCAGCAATCGCAGCACCTATCAAATTAGCATTATCCACTTTTATAAACTCACAATATCTATGCAGTTCATCATTGATAAATGTTCTGACATAGTATGAAAGTTTAGGTCTGAACAACTTACTCTTATAGAATGTTGTTCCATCTGCTGTAATCGCAACCGGTCTGACAGGTGATTTGCCAGCATTTGCCTGAGTCATCACTGCAGCTAAATTGATTGCAGATAATCTAGCAGCCCTCTCATAAATATTATCAATTATGTAATACAAATTTTCTCTATCAACTACATTGGCACAGCAACGACTCAATACATTCTGACCATATGGCATATATAAGAAGTCGTCCAAGTCTTTAGACTTTACGTCATGCACATCTTCAAACCTTTCACAAAAGAATGTTGAAAATAGGCCAGAATTTTCCTCAATAGCCTCTCTTATAAGATACAAGGCCTGCAAACCCTGATATCTACCAGAAATCATCTTCTCGAAACGATAAGTCCCTGGATCAGCCGTACCAGCATCTATCTCATTATCTAATTCAGATAGAGTCTTTGGAGTGTAATCTCCAGACTCAGTATTAATAATCATATAAGCATTTCTCTCAGAAGCTGGAATCTTATCATGAATTTTGACAATCTTATTAACATCTTCAACATATGCTGTATTGGTACCAGTTCCTAAAATATATCCCAAATTGCTGTCGTATCCATGCTTGCGTGAAACATTGTATCCGCCGAGAAGTGCTGCTGAAGTATCATTAATAACAACAATATGATGATCATGTTTAAGACCACGAGCCTTTAGCGTAGCTAAGATATTTTCGCCTAATTTCTCACCAACAACCTCTGGCACTCTAACTTCCTTTGCGAAATTCAGAATAACGCCATCACCATTCGGCTGAATATCAGCAGCATAGGAGAAGCAGAAGCCAATCGTAGAACTCTCATTGACCACGGGCTCTATATAATCAACAATCGTTTGAAAAAACTCTTCCTTACTCAATTCACCCTGAGAGCCAGGCATGGGATAATTCATAAAACTCTCAACGTGTTCTACCATATCATCATCGAAGTATAAGGTACAAACTCTAAAATTAGTTCCACCTGCATCAAGAACGATAATTTTCTCATTCGCCGGGATCTTAGCACCGACCTTTACATAGGTGGGTATCATCTTAAGACCCTTGTTGCCATTGAGACCATCTCTCATTTGCTCGAGAAAATCTTCCAAACCAGCATGAAGATCAATATCTTCTGCAAGAACACCTTTGGACTTTAGAAAATTCTTAATATCATCTTTCATAATTATCCCCTTACAAGCTCGCAAATATAAGCACTGCCTATTATAACTCAAACGCATAACAAGATACATTTAAAAATTAAAAACTGCTGATTTACTTGTAGTTTTTTCGCCAATTTTTTCTATAATCAAAATAATCTTATAAAATTTTTTCAACAAAGCACTCCGTGAGTGCTTTTTTACTACCTATATATTTTTCTTTAGTCTATAATTATCTGGCTATAGGAGGTTAATATTTGCCAAAATGAAAGACCAATATTCAATAGCACTTATTGGGTGTGGGCGAATCGCCAGCAAACATCTAGATGCTATTAATTTTTTTCATCACAGAGTCAGAGAATTATTCATTGTTGATCCAGCTCCAGAGGCACACTCAAGAATAAAAGAACTAGTTTCTGAACATCTTGAAGATGTCTGTTTCAGCTATAGTAGTCTCTCCGAGCTGCTTTCTCAACACAGTCCAGATATTGTAATAATAACCACGCCACCGATGACCCATTATAACTTGGCTCACGAAGCTCTCGAATCAGGGGCGGCCTTGCTAGTTGAGAAGCCTATCTGCCTAGATTACAAAGAAGCTTATGAACTCGCCAGACTTGCCGAAGATAAGAATACGGTTATTCTTGTTGGATATATTTATCGCTACCTACCTTTTATGAACATAATAAAAAATGATATAGATAATGGCTTATTTGGCGAGTTAAAAGAAGCAAGACTGAATATGGAATGGGGGCACGATCAAGCCTACTACGACGCCAGCCATTGGCGTGGTAGCTGGACCGGCGAAGGTGGTGTCCTTATGAACCAGACAATACATGCTCTCGATCTTATCTCATATTTAAGTAACAGGAGGGCATTGTCAGTCTTATCTTCCAAGCTTCAGCAGCGACTCCATAGACTTGAGGCAGAAGATACCGCCGAAGCAGTAATTCAATATAGTCAAGGAATGGTAGCTAAAATTTTCGCTAGCACAGCCATTGTTGACAAAGATAAGAATCCTAATCACAAGGAAATACTCTTTGAAATAAAAGGAAGCTCTGGTAAAGTAGCTTTGCTCCGTAAAGGTGACAGGTTCTCCCTTAAGTACAAATTAAATGGCAGACCTTTTTATCCATTTTTCCATTTATCATACCAGATACTTCGCCAAGCCTCTAAAATTGGTTTTAGGACACTAATTCACAAAATTAAAAATCCTCATTTAAGTATATATGAGGATCTTCTAATCAGTTTGGATAAAGGGAAAAAACCTATCATTTCTGCCACAGAGGCAGCTGAAGCAGTAGAACTTGTATCGGCGATATATAAATCTGCTCTACTAGGCTCAAAAAAAATTACTCTTCCTCTCAATAATTTTTCAATGATGGATATGGAAAATCACTTTAATCAAGATACAAGTACAAACCATCAAGAATAATAACAAATTCAAGCTGTCTTTAAACTGAAGCATAACTTTTATATTGAAAAAGCCACTCTAAATAGAGTGGCTTCTTTGTTGCCTATTATCTTCGTTATTAATTTAAAACTATACGTCCTTGACGTCTTAGTGAGCTAACATATCATCTTTGATCTCATCAACTGAGAATGATACTGGATAATATGTTGGCCAATTTTCCATTTCTTCAAGAAGTTCTTCGTGACTGCTATCACCCATGAAAATATGGAAGTGTGCTGGCTCTGATGGAGCAATATTGTGGTCACTGAATTGAATAAACTTAGGTGCACCTTCAACGTCCTCAACAGTTGAGAAGAGGAATCTTACACCTCTATTACCTTTTTCATAAGTGAGAATCTTGAAACCATCATATTTATACTTAGCAGAAACTTCCTTGTCACCACGTTTGAATGTCATTGTGTCATCTTTGATGGTGATATTTTCTACATCAGTCTTGTATCCAATGTCATAATAATTTTTGTATTCTTCTGCTGTCATCTTGCCAGTCTTTGCCTTGGCTTCCATGACCTCGTCGAGACTTCCATCTTGAAGAAGAGGATAAACTGACTTCCACTCGCCATTCCATTCTTTTAGCTCACGATCTTTTACCATATCATCTTTAAAATAACCGTGATAAATCTGAGATTTACTATCGTCAATAATCTCTTCCTTTACTGGGCTAAGCTCATTCTCATCAGCATCAACCAACCAGAATGGTAAGGCATCACCAGGAGCAATATTGGCGAAAAGAACATACTTGCCGTCCTTTTCAATTTCTAGTTTCAAAGCGCCACTCATATGAGCAAGTGCTAATTCTGAAGCCTTATCAGTTGTGACTTTGATTGTGCCCTGATCTTCTACCTTCTCGGCATCAGTCTTCATCATTGTCTTGACTTTTTCCATCATTTCGTCTGATGGTTTCTCATCTTCAATCTCTAAGACAACGAATTTGACTCTTTTTTCATGGGTATGACCTGTCTGAATTTCATTTGTTCCCTTTTTCAGATCATATACACCCCAGTATGCAACATCACCCTCGTATCTTGGATCAGCAGGCTTATGCTCGCCCTCATGCTCGTGATCATGATCATGACCCTCTTCACCATCGTGATGTTCGTGTCCTTCTTCACCGTCATGGTGTTCGTGACCCTCTTCGCCGTCGTGATGCTCACTATCCGAAGCGGATTCACTTGCACAACAACCAGATTCTGTAGGCTTGCTCTCATCTGCGAATAATGAAAGAGATGGAGCTAAAGATAGAGACAGTACACAGGCTGCTGTCACTAGAAAATTTATCTTTTTCATTGAAATTACCTCCCATGTTTCGTATGGATATAAATGCTAATCATTCTCATTTGCAATTTCAAGTCTTTTTTTTCTACTAATCTGTAAAAAGTTTTAACTTTTATAAATTCACCAACGCGGGAGTGCTTTTTTCCTATCAATATATCCAAATTCTATTAACAGCTAATCCTTATATTGTCATCAAAATATTTTTCCTTAGCCCTTTACTGATCCTATCATTACTCCTTTGACAAAATATTTCTGCACAAATGGATAGATAATTAATACTGGAATTGAGGCAACTACGATAACTGAATATTTTAAGAGATCCTGCATACCTTGTCGTGCTGCAAGCGCTTCTGCGGATGTTACAAGTGTAGGATCTATTTTATTTACTACTAGGATATCTCTAAGAACTAGTTGCAAGGGGAAAAGACTTTGACTTCTTAAGAAAATTAAGGCATTAAAGTAAGCGTTCCAATGTCCAACTCCGTAATAGAGAACCAAGACAGCAATAATGGGCTTAGAAAGAGGCAAAACCACCTTGACGAAGAAACCACTCGGTGTTGCACCATCAATTGCCGATGCTTCGTAAAGTTCATTCGGAATAGTATTTACTATATAGGTTCTCGCTATCATAACGTTCCACACAGACATAGCCACTGGCAGAATCATCGCCCATCTAGTATCTGTGAGTCCAAGTCTGTCA
This sequence comes from Bacillota bacterium, assembly GCA_023420115.1. Lineage (GTDB taxonomy): Bacteria > Bacillota > Clostridia > Saccharofermentanales > Fastidiosipilaceae > JAEZWR01. The sequence goes on from JAEZWR010000069.1 coordinate 23,944, forward strand.
ACAACGATAAACAACGGGATTAAGCCCCCGCTAAAAATCATCGTAAACATTATAAGCACGCTCAATATTCTTCGGGCCTTGAATTCGCGTCTAGATAAAGGATAAGCACAGAGCATGGTCATAACTATATTAACAAGGGTACCAACAATCATGTAGAAAAGAGAGTTAGCGAAGCCAGCCATAATTCTATGATATGAAAATACTGCTTGGTAACCCCTCAAGTTGAACCCAACAGGATACAAAAACACTTTACCAGTTATTACAGCTTGAGGATCACTTAGGGACGCATTTAAAACATATAACAAGGGGAAAAGCACTAATACAAAAAATATACTTAAAAATAGGTATACAAAAATAATGAAAATTTTGTCTGAGAAAGAGTTTGAAACTAGTTTATTCTTTTTCATATCATCTTCCTCCTACCATATGCTTGTATCGCTTAATTTTCGAGACAGTGTATTGGCAATCCAGAATAGTATTAAACTAACAACAGAATTGAATACACCGATAGCGGTAGAGAAGCTATAGTTACCATTTTGCAAACCGACTCTATAAACAAAGGTGGATATAATATCTGACATCTGTTTGTTGACTGGATTTTGCATAAGATATACTTTTTCAAAGCCAATATTCATAATTGAACCTACGTTGAATATAAGCATCATTACTATGGTTGGGGCTATACCTGGCAAATCAACATGCCAAATTCTTTTAAGTCTCGTAGCTCCGTCAACAATCGCAGCTTCTTTCAATTCCTGACTTACTCCTGTCAGAGCAGCAATATATATAATAGAGCCATAACCAGCACCTTGCCACACCCCACTCCATACATAAAGATGATCAAATATGTTTCCTTTGCCAAAGAAATTAACTGGTTTTCCGCCTAAACTCACTATAATCTGATTAATTATTCCATTTCGCAAATCAGTTAATTGCATAAGCATACCAACAAGAACAACTGTCGAAATAAAATATGGGGCGTAGGTCACCATTTGTACAGTTTTCTTAAATGGAATTATTTGCACTTCATTCAATAAGACGGCAAGCAAAATCGGGAATGGAAAGCCTACAGCTAATGAATAAAGACCTATTCTCAAAGTATTCCAAATAACTCTATTACTAGATGGTGTCCTAAGAAATTGCTCAAAAAACTTAAATCCTACATTTGGACTTTTGAATATACCAAGGCTCGAATTATAATTCTTGAATGCCAAGATTATTCCAGCCATAGGTATATAGTTAAATACAATAATATAAATAAGTGGCAAACTGATTAAGAGCCAAAAATGCCACTGTCCAGCATAAAGACCACTACTCTTACTCTTCCTCGGACGCTGATAATTGAGCCCTGAAATATTCTTACTAATAACTTTTTCGCTCATTATATCTGCCATCCTTTCTAATCCAACTCGAAGAATCTTTGATAATTAATTAAGTATTTATGAAAAAGCTAGACCAAAAATAAGACTTTGGCCTAGCTTCATAGCAAAACACTTAACTATTTAAGACACAAACTACAAATGTTTATTTTGTAGAATTCTGTCTGTCATAGGCCGCCTGACGGATAGCAATATTCTCTGACATACCAACATTTTCAAATCCATCTAAGTATGACTGCCAATCGCTATCACTATTGATATCCATGCTTCCCGTTATGAACTCAATACGCATATTCTCAATATAATTATCAATTTCTTCTACAATAACCTGAATCTTATCTACTTCGTCAGCTGTTAAATGTAGAGGAGGTATGAGATCCAAACCGCCTTCTTTTTGAGCGTATGGCTCACATTTTTCCTTGGTCTCCAGAGCCAATAGGCTTTCAAGTCCCTCTGGCTTAGTAATATCCACGTTGTCAGAAACTGCTGCTCCCATTCGTATATCGGAGGTTGCAAAATTCAAACCAACATCCTGCCAGTCGTGATTCTGTGGATCAGAACTATATTGATTCAAGATCTCGTAAAGAGCTTTTTCACCATTAAGACCTTTCTTATCGCCGACCTCAAATGTCCAGTCTTTATCCTTGTCTGCTCCATACTGCATACTCAAATATCCCTCTAGTGAGTAGAAGTAATCAGCAAATCTCAGAGCAGCTTCTGGATACTTACAGGTCTTGCTCAGCACAAACTTATCCTCGGCAATACCATCATGCTTAAAATAAGTGGCAATTCTTACTCCCGAAGGACCTTCAATAGGAGGTGTAACTCTATACGCAGCATATGCTTCGGGATTACTGGTCGCATCAAAGGCATCAGAAATTGTTCCATAAGGGGCAAATAGAACTGGCTCCCCTGGTTCATTCATAAGGGTTCTATACGCCTCATGATTTTGAGTCAAAGCAGCCTCATAAATGAATCCTTCTTGGTATAACTTATTCATGAACTTGAGTGCTTCTCTATACTCATCTCTCATTGCCATACTTATGATCTTGTGATTCTCATCTAGTAAAAGTTTCCCGGATGTTGTAGATGGATCCAAAATAAAGGCATTAGTCAACCATGTTGTAAACTGCTGTCCCCAGCCATCTGTTGAGCCAGCAATGCCAATTCCGTTAGGATATTTTTCTTTGTAGGCCTTTAGGACGTCAAGCAATTCATCTGTAGTAGTTGGCATTTCTTTGCCAATCTCCTCTAAGTGCTTAGTGTTGACCCACATTTTGTCTCTAAACGAGCAATGGTAGCACTCATTGATTGATGGCAAACCATAAATATGTCCATCTGACTGTTTCATTCTGGCAAGTAGTGCCGGCTTCTCTTTTAGATAGGCAGAAAAATTAGGCATATTTTCTTCTATCATATCTTCTATCGCTAATAGCTGCCCGTCTTTAACACCATATCTTGATACGCTCGGTGTTGAGAACATAAATACATCAGGTAATTCACCAGAACTCATCGCCAAGTTTACCTGTGTATCAGCATTATCCATACCAGCGGTCTGAAAAGTCCAATGAATACCTGTCTTCTCTTCAAGGAACTTCGTGAAATCGTTATTTTCAAAGTCAATAACATTTGGCATCGCCAGCCTGAACATCGTCATCTCAATTTTTTGCTCGCTAATTGGATATGTTCCTGGCTCATTTAGTTTAATCTCATCAGCCAAAACCATAGGTACGTTACTCAGCCCCATACCTACTGCTAAACCCACTGCTAATACTGCTCCTAGAATCTTCTTCATAATTTGTCCCTTTCTAACATAGATGCCTAGGCAGTTCTTATATCAGCACTCATCCTTATGTAAACTACTATCCTATCGAGATTATTTTTATTTAGGATTAGCTACACAAAGCTCTCCAAGTGCCCCCTACACATTATCAATTAAAACTCTTCAAACTCCGCCCTATCTCCGTCATGCTCTATATCTATGACTAGCATATTATTAAAATTCACTGGCTTCAATTTTTCATCTATATCATTTAAGTTAATCAAAAGGTAGTGATGACCTTCTAAGTCAAAACTATCGTGATAATCTATGGTATCTCCTGTAAGTAAGAGCCTGACATTCCTTATCTTATTTTGTAGATTAAACAATTCAATCCGACTTGTTTTGTTTAAATCATATAACAAAATATAAAGATGATTCTTCTTTCCTGTAAGAATAAAATCATCTTGCTTATAAGGATAAGCTCCCTGAATTTCAGTCCCATATAGACTAGCTCCATTAGAAGCTATAAAATCACCAACTTGCTCGAGCACTCTGACACTTTCCTGTGGAACACTGCCATTTCCATCAGGTCCAATATTTAAAAGATAATTCCCACCTAAACTAACTGCTGAATAAAGTTCTCTTATAATTTGATCAGAGCTTCTCCAATTTTTGTCATTCTCCTTATATCCCCAAGATTGATTAATCGTCGCAGGTAATTCCCATAATTTCTCAGAGGGAATTGATGGAAGCATATTATCACCAGTTGTCCTATAATCTCCCATTCCATGTCCAATCCTGCCTGAAATCAAACAAGACTCTTGTAGACTCTTTACAAAATCTCTAAGTTCACGTGCGTGCTTCTCTGTCATCCCCATAGGAGTATCAAACCATATCATCGAAATTTTTCCATATGAGGTAAGCAATTCTCTGAGCTGTGGCAAGCATTTATTTTGAAAATATAAATCAAAATCCTTCTCTTCATTTCCATCTTTATATGCCATATAGCCATTAGGATCTTCCCAATCTTGAGCCTGAGAATAATACAAACAAAATTTGAGATCATGCCTAGCACACGCTTCGCTAAACTCTCTAACTATATCTCTAGAACAAGGACTATTAACACTATTATATGAAGATACTTTGCTATCCCATAGTGCAAATCCCTCATGATGCTTGGCAGTCAAACATAGATATCTCATCCCTGCTCTCCGTGCTAGCTTGCATATCGCAGTAGGATCCAAATCCTTCGGGTCAAATTTATCCGCTAATTTTCTATATTCTTCTAAGGGAATATCTAGGCTATTTTGTATCCACTCAGCAATTCCTCTACAGGTCTGACCGCGCCATTTTCCACCCAGCATTGAATAAAGGCCGAAATGAATGAACATTCCAAATTTATCTTCTTTAAACCAAGAAGCATATTTATAATCATCAAAATTATTCATCGCAGTCATAAAATCACTCCTTACAAGTTATGATTTTAAAATATAATAACCAATTATCAACTTACTTCCAAGTCGTACTTTGTGCTTTTTGATAAAATTTAAGACAACGTAGTTATTAAGTCTATATATTTCAGTTTTAGTGATTTTCAAAGTAGAGTCACTAGCACGCAATAAAATAGTAGGAAAAAGCACTTCCGCGTATAATTTTCCTTAAATGAAAAAGATAGAAAGGAAGCCCTTTCTATCTTTCACAACTTAATTTACTTATTCTGATTTTAAACGTCTAATAATGATTAAGCCCACACTGGCAAAGAGTAAGATAAGCGATATTGGCAATTGCTTATTACTTTCACCAGTCCTCGACATAGGAACAGGAGGCTCATCAGTTTCAGATGTAGGTGGTTCTGAACTTTCCGTACTTCGTTGTGGTTCGCTCGGTTCAGTTGGCTCACTAGGCTCTGTAGTCTCAGTAGAGTAAGTAGGTTCAGTTGGCTCAGTAGGCACTGTTGGTTCAGTTGGAGGAATTGTTGGTGGCTCTGTGGGCTCACTAGGTTCGGTTGGCTCTGTAGGCTCAGTAGGCTCCGTGGGCTCTGTAGGTGGCTCAGAAGGCACCGAACTATTCTCTACAGTATATCCATCACGTTTATTACCTATTATCTTACTTACATAACCTTCAATCTCAACCTCTTCGATACTATAGTAAACTTCTTTACCATTATTATCGATTGGCTTCAAATTCTCGAAAACAGTCTTCCAAGCATTTTCGGCATTGAGAGTTCTGCGTTCAACTTCTTCTCCATTTGCTAACAAGACAATTTCAACTGAATCCTGGCCTTCTCCTAACCATTTTTTATCAACTTCAATATCTAGTGGCTTACCATTTCTAGCAACAATTGAGGCGGTGCTTTGGTCACTTGTCAATGTGATATTAAAGATGACATCTGCTAAATCATAACCTTCTGGCGCTTCCACCTCTTTAACAACATATTTGCCAAATTGAAGTTTCTCAAAGATAGCCAAACCAGAATCATCTGTCACTGCCTCTTTTAGAGGATTCTTAAAGTCAACATCTTTCGCATCATACAAGGCAAACTTAGCACCAGGTAATTGCATGCCTCTGTCAATGTCATACTTAGAAACGATAATTCTTCCACTAATAGGTTTGTTGTTCTTATATCTGTAAATAGTTCCGTCGAAACCGACTTTGCCAGTCTCTAATACTGGAGTAAAGATAATTGGTGTACTATCTATAGCATAACCTTCAAGTGCTTCTTTCTCGATCAAAGTATATGTCTTATTATTCTCAAAACTAATTCCTGAGAAATCAATTTTTCCTTCTTCTTTACTTTCAACTACAGCAAGATGTGTCTTATCTGTACTTGAGATTTCACTCTCGTAAAGGTCAAACTTAACACCTACTAATGGAGTATAAACTGAATATCTACTTGGACCTACTTTTTTCATTTTGTCAGTAGGATTCTTTTCAATCCAAGCTTCAGCTTCTTCCAAAGTCAAGTTTGTCAACTTAATATCGCCCTTGACTACTTCAATATCAAATGGCTCATTGACAACTGTCTTCTCCAATGAATATAAGAACTCATTTTCATCACTGGTAACTTTAATCTTACCATCATTTTTCTCAAGCTCTGCTTCAGGTGTTAATTGATCCAATCTAGGTCTCTGTGGGAAGACGAAGCTATAATTCAAATTACTGTTGATATAACCATCTGGTGCTGAAATCTCCTTAAGTGAATATACACCAGGCTCATCGAGTTCAAACTCGAGACTAGCTTCCTTACTTCCATCTTCTTTTTCTTGTATTTTTGTCTCAGCTTCTAAGACCATTTTACCTGATAAGAACAATCCAAACTTCGCACCTTCAAGAGGCATATCTTGATTATCTTTTTTGATAACTTTAATCTTACCTCTTACAGGCTTCTCCTCATTTGGGAAGTTAATTTGTGCTTGTCTGAAACGATTACCCTCAGCATCATAAAGCTTGCCATCTTTACCAATCTTGAATTTATAACTCTTCTCATTCTTTAGATAAATACTAGGTACATCTGGCATAATTTCTTTTATTGTGTAAATTGTGTCAGACTTCAGACCTTGCACCTTAACTGCGCCATCTTTAGTAGCTTCGGTAGTAATCTCTGTTCCATCTGGAGCAGTAATCACAAACTTATAACCATCCAATAGTGGCAAGGCAAAATTACTTTGGTTATATATAGATTCCATATCATGATCTAATTGACCATTTCTCAAACCAACCTTATTGATAATGATCTCATACTTATCATTAACAATCGCATTTTCACCTGTATAGTCAACTAATTGGTCAACTTGATCAATAGTAAACTTTCTATCCTCGGCTGGAATAAAGAGGGTGCCCGCAGGTCCATTTGTCTCTTTGAGCGTGTAATCGCCTTGTGGCAAATTAGCAATCTCATAATATCCACTTGCGTCAGTAAAGAATGTATATGGCTTACCTTCATTGAATGATTCAGGTCCAGTCAATTCAAATCCAACACCTGCTAAACCTTTTTGTTCTTCATTCACTTTATTGAGTTTGAGCATACCGTAAATTTTTCTCGTGTTCAAAAAAGCACCCTGTGCTATTGAATCACTAATTTCTACTGGATAATGGACACCCTGCGCTGTACCATGCTCATCATAATAGACTTTTTTAGCCTTATTAATTACTGTACTACTGACTTCATAACCAATTCTGCCATATGAAGATTTTGGATTATTAATCTCGAAGCCGTCTACAGCCTCAAGCTCTCTAATTACATATGAATAACCAATTTCTAAGCCAGTAAATAAGACTACACCATCTTCATTAGCTACAGCCTCACCACTTGGTACATAAATATATTTAATATCATCTTTTTCATACTCTGGTAGACCTTGATCTTTTCTGATTTTTACCAAAGCATCTCGCTCTGTGCCACCTACCATTTTGTAGATTGCAAACTTAGCACCAGCTTGTGGTACAACTTCACCATCTAATCCTGTCTTAGCAAACTTCTTGAATGTAATTGAAACATTAGCAGGTTTCAATTGGTTATAAACTCTGTTTGACTCTAAGAAACGGATTGTTCCTTCTTCCTTGTGGACAAAAGTATTCCATGCTTTTAGACCTGTATATCTAAAGTTATTTGTAGAGTCATTTTTAGCTGCCTTCATCGGAATAATGACATCTACTCTTTCTCCACCTTTTACAGTCACACCTTCATTAGCTGTAATTCTGATAGCTCTTGTGTTCTTAGCAGGTGCATCTGACCATTGCATATTATTAATAAATACGTCGGCTGAACCCGAGAATCTCATAGCTGTATCGCTATTCCAATAACGAACAGTATATCCATCTGGTACTATAACTTGTCTATCCAAGTCAAAACTATCTTCAAATTTGGTACCTCTTGATTCTCTTGAGTTTGTTCCAATATTCAATTCTTGGATTGAACTATCATTCAAGAATGGTAAGAAGTCTACAATATCCAAATTTTTACTCTCGTCTGTCAATTGGTTGGTAACTGACAACTTATATTCAAATGGAGCTTCTGACTCAGTGACAATACCTGTAGTCAGCCAGGGATCTGTGCTCTTCTCTCTAATATATTTTCTTGCAACAAACTCTTCAATTGCTCTTACTTGAACTGGAGCTTCATCATGTAACCACTCACCTTTTTCACCAGGTGGGGTTTGCTTAGAACTTCTTGGTTTAATAACATCTTGATTATCCCAAGTCATATAAGCGTGGTTAATGGTTGAACCATTTTTCGCATCAATATCAACGATTGTCGCAATATCAGCAATTAACGAACTCTTCAAAGTACGCAAGTCTAACTCTGGAATAAGAATCTCAATAGCAGTCTGTTTAGTTCCATTGAAATCTTCAATGATATTAGTCTTAACGCCCTCGATAGTCGCAATTTCATCTGCCAAAGTAATTCCTGCGTATGCAATACCCTTTGGTAGAAGATCGATAATTCTCACATTCTTCATATTCACGTTGAATAAAGAATATCCAACTTGAGTATAACCAGAAATATTTGGATTAATTCTCAAATAGAAATTACCCTTATCTCCTTGATTTGACATCTTGGGATAATTGGTAGACTTATCGAAACCGATACCCATCTCGAAATCGCGGACATATACATTTGCATCTTCATGCCAGAAGAAATTACCAGGAATTCCATCCCAATTTTTATCATACTTAGAAATCGTTATACCCGATACTTCATCTACATAGTCTTTTTCTCTTTCAGCAGCAGCCTCGTCCGTTCCCTTCTTATTCAAGAAACCAGACAAAACAGCATGGTTAATATACTTATTTGGACTTGTCAAACCAGTCGGATCATATTGCTTCTTATCCTTCTCTCTGAGCTCTGTATCAATATAGAACTCCAAGGCTGAGAAAAGCTTATGATTCTCTGGGAAAACAATCTGAATATATCTAATTTGGCTTCTAATATCAGCTGGGAATACAACTCGACCGTCTTTAGACATTACAGTTGCAACCTCATACAACAATGGATCAGTCTCAGGATTAATAGCCTCACCACTGCCACCGTAAGCTCTGATAGTCACATTGAGTCCAAAAGCGAGTTCGTTAAAATGAACACCCTTGTACATTAGTCTTGAATCCAAACCGTAGTCTGTAATTCTACCGCCTACAAAGTCTGTAGTCGCAGCAACAGATGAAGCTCTCACAAAGTAAGAGATATCTTTCTCCCTATCCTCTTGCACATCGAAGAAATAGGTATGATACATATCACCCCTTGGAGCGCCACCTGGATATTTATCGAAACGCACATCACCTCTCATCTTTATATCGCCTTCCATAGCTGCATATATAGATAAGTCATCAGATACACGCATCAAGTCTTCGCTCACACCTTGCTCATGTGGAGTCAAAATCGCACTAACTTTATTTTCAATATTGCTACCAGCTTTTGCATCTGGGAAACTCAAATACAAGGGGGTAATCGCTCCATAAGAGGATATAGAATATCTTTGAGCTTGATCAAAAGTTATATCGAAATACAGCTCTTTCTTACCATCATTGTCCCTTAAAGCCCAGCCGGGATTCAGTTCAGGATCAAATACTGCATCGCGCTTCTCTTCTGAACCATCCTCTTTGATCGCCACATACTTAGGCAAAATATCAATAATCTCTGCTTTTATTACATCTCTTTCCAAACCATAAATGGAAAAGTTGTATTTTACTGGTTTTGGTTTAACAACCTTATAATCCAAGTCTCCTTCTTTAGTTCTATATGCACCTAATGTTCCTAAATCTCTTGGACCATTTGCTGTATCTGGTGGATAATAGCCATCTTCTGTTCTCATAGATGGAGAACTCTTATCCATACTTGGTTGATGGTAATATCCCTCTAAATAAATTGGTGGAGCAACTGATAACAACTCACCTACATTGCGATCTTTAATATCTGTACCTACTGGCACATCTTTTGAGAACGTCGCATTAATTTCCATTCTATAGTTATCTGGTGTCACATATTTCTTGAATCTCCAACGCATTGGAATTCTAAGTTTATAACCACCTTGGATTGCCTTAGCAAAATAGAGTCTAATTACACCATCCTGTCTCTCTGCCTTAGCAATTGTCTCTGGCTTACGGGGCAAATCGACTAAATCAATTTTCTCTTGATCAAAATAGAGGTCAATTACACCATTATTTATTTCTGAATTGAAACCAGTTAAGTCTAAATAGACTTCTGTTCCCATATCACTACCGATGTAATAGCGCTCTTTTTTAACTTTAGGACTAGTCGTTGTCAATTCATTATTTTGACGCAACTCAATTCCTTCAGTTTGTTTCAAATAGAAATTACCTTTTTTATAAACAAACGTATGAACTTGTTTCGTTCTATCGTCTTTTACACTAATTTCTTCTTGTTTTGCTGTGTAATTGAAAATAGCTCTGGCCTTGTAAGTCTTATCTTCCAGAATTATCTCTTTGAATGGGCTTAATAATTCATTGCCATCTTCATCAACATATTTAATTGTTACTTCAGTTGGATTTACGACGTGAAGTCTTGTGCTTCCATCATAACCATCTTGCAAATTATTAGGATTCTCATAATTTGGTAAGAAGACTTTAACGGGCTTCGTCGTTGCAGCTTTGAAAGTATCTTGACTTAATTCTTTTAAGTTCAAAGATAAATAAGCATTCTTTATAGTTCTAGCAGACAAACTCTCTTTACCCAAGGTCTCAATACTAGGTAAATTTGCTTCTGTAATAGAAGTTGAAGCAAAAGCACGGTCTCCAGCTTCTTTTAATGAAGGTAAGCTCAAGACATTTCTCAATCCAGAACTTGCAAAGGCAGATGGACCAACCTTCTCTAATTTGGGAGCAGCCAAATCCTTAATTAAACTAGATGAATTAAAGGCAGCTTCACCAACTTCTACTAAGTCAGGATATGCTGGATCCATTTCAATACCAGAGTTAGAACCAGCCTTTTGGAAGGCACCAGCTCCTATTTTTTGTATCTTTGGCATATGGACTTTTTTCAATGCCCAAGTAACATTAAATGCAATCTCTCCAATTTCAGTCACTTCAGGCAAATTAACTTCTTGTAAAGAAGAAGATAATCTACTAAAAGCACCATTACCAATAACTTTTGCACTTGGTAAATCAACAGTTTTCAAATAGTTATTACGTTGAAAAGCAGATGCTCCAATGTTTTCGACCTTAGGTAATTTTAGTTCAGTCAAGTTATTGTTATAAAATGCTCCTAACTCAATCTCTTTAACATTGGGTGCAGTTAAAGATGTAATCGATGCCGCTTGGAAAGCTAGTTTTCCTATAACTTCAGCGCGAGGAGGAAGCTCCAAAGCACCTTGTTTCAATGCCAATTTTTGTTGACCAGTAGCAGTTAAACCTATAACACGATTTGGATTCTCTTTGTCCCAAACAAAATCATCTTCTGTATAAACATCAGGATTGGTAAGCTCCTTGGGATTAACAATATAGTTTTCCATACTTGGAACATCGTGGTCAGTAAAAATTACAACCTTATTACCCATACTTGGGTCACCAGGTGCACCATAAACTGCCCCAGAACCAATCTTCTCTAAATTGGGGAAAGTGCCTTGAACCAATGCCGTATTTCTCAAAGCATTCGACTTTAACTCTTTTAATTTTGGTACCATGTCCCCTGTTAAGACCAAGTTCTTATTATTAGCAAAAATACCTTGCGCCAAAACAGTTACATCTGGCAAGTCAACAAAGGTAATATCATTATCGATAAAGTTATCCTTTCCCATATTGTCAAAATCCAACTTAGGGAACATCTCTCTTGTGACCTTTGTCAGTTTATTTGCTCTAAAAACAAAATGAGTAGCAGTTCTCAATTCTGGGAAATAAACATCAGTCAATTTATTCCTATCAAAAGCTGCATTTCCTGCATATTGTAAGGAAGGCATATCAACAGTTTCCAAGCCTGCCCCCATAAAAGTACCAGATAAAATTTTCTTTAGTGAAGGTAAAGAAACATGTGTCAAACTACTTGCACTTTGGAATGTGCTAACACCAGTAGCTTCCAAACTTGGTAAATTTATTGAAGTCAACTTAGAATTTCTAGCAAAAGCACTAGAACCAGCGTATCTCAAGCTAGGTAAAGAAATTGATTCCAACTGTGTACTCTCAAAGATACCAGATGTACTTCCGACATTCTCATAATCTAAATACTCAGTACCTTCATGACTTTGCTCGACCTCTTGTCGACCGATTGTCCTATTTCCAGTATAACCTTCAACAACTTCAATATTGCCATCAAAGTCAGTCAAAGATGTCATATTTGATGGCCATCTAGCACCATCGCCCTTACTAACTCTAGTAACCCTCTCACCAGTCTCAGGATTCAAGTGAGGCAAAATCAATTTAGTCTCTGACTTAGCCTTGAGTTGACCTTGCTCATTTAGACCTAAAACTTTATTTCCATCATAAACAAAGTCACCAATTACCCAACCATTGCCCAAAGGGAAGTCTAATAAGTCTTGTCCAACAAAGACGTCCAAGCTTAAGCTATCTTCTAAAACTTCACCATTCTCTTCAACAGTTGCAGTATAAACAACAGTATGCAATCCAGTCTCTTTAGTATCAATAGACTCTGGATTAACCTCAATCTTTACATCATCTCTGACTTTGCCCTCTTTATCCACAGCTTCAACAAAAGATAAGAGAACATCTTTTGAACCATCACCTTCTGGATCAATACGCGCACTACCCTTGGCACGGAGAAGCAAATTCTTCTTGGACTTCTCATACTTTACAACATGTACTTCATCCATCTTTTCTGGCGTAAAACTGACCTTTGCCTCAACTGGCTCATATCCAGAAATTTGTGGAGGAGCGAAACTATACTCTTTACCCAACTCGACAACATTCTCGGGATCACTGAGATCCACACCTCTAATCTCATCATCGAGAATCGTCTTACCATCCATATCTTGGAACTGCAAGGTAATCGTAGCTGGATTG
>JAEZWR010000024.1 GCA_023420115.1 Bacillota bacterium
AACATTTCGATAACCGCCGACACCGTATACCCTATCCGAATTTTTCCGGGGAAACCTATAAAAAGAGCCTCTATCTATTAATATAGAGACTCTAAAAAGGAGCTATTCCTCGTCAATCTGATCTTCAGGCTTTACCTTTCCTGTCTTATACCATACTACAGAATAAATTACTCCGGCAATTAATGCAACTACATTTAAGCTGAGAAGTTTTATGCTTAAATCTTTACCCAACAAGTATGCTTGTAACATAGTATTTAACACTTGCAATACGAAAAATATTTTTAATACACCTTGTGAAGTATGGAACTTGGATTTGTTCCAAAGTTCAGGAAATCTCTTTTCAAGATTCAGCATTCCATAAGCCACAAGAACGTTTTGGGCCTGACCTACCAATACTACCACCTTTCCGATTGAGCCGATGTCCAATCCGGTAACGATTGTAGTTGCTCCCAACAGATAGAAAATCGTGAGAATAACTATAGGAACTTTACCCTTCTCTGTAAGTTTTGTAAATCCTTTAGGCAACCAACCGTCGACGGATGCCTGTAATATAGGCTTTGTAGCCCATCCCAGCTGGGCATTCAACGTTGATATAAGAGCAAACATTGCTCCGCCTACTATAAAAAATATGTACAATGGTTTAGGCATAATTTCTTTTGCAACTAAAGTAAGATTCATTCCTGCCACATGCTCTACAGGTAAAACTCCCGCGGCAACTATGGACATGAAAGCATATATTATTGCAACACCTAATGTGGATACGATCGTTACAATAGGGATATCTCTTGTAGGATTTTTACACTCGGCAGCCACATTTGCAACTACCGAAGCTCCACCCGTCGCGAATGTCAGAAGAGACGCCGCCGCCAAAATTCCCACTACGCCGTTGGGCATAAACGTTTCAGGTTCGTAATATGTAGAAAAATTCACCTTGCCTATCCCGTAGATCGAGAACAGAGCCAATGCCGCTATCAGTGTAAATACAACTACATTTTGAAGCTTTGCCATTATGTCCACACCTCTTGCGTTTACAAGATAGAAAAACGTCAAGGTCGCTAAGGCCAAAATGTTTTTCGGGATCCCTGCATACATGGAAACGAAGTAATCTGCAAATGACAAAGCATACATGGCAATGGACATATTGTTCAGGAAAAATATAATAATAAAGAATCCTCCCAATTTAGGGCTGACCAATTCGTTTATAATCGTATATGCCCCGCCCCTTAGTCTTGCAGTACTGTTGATGATTATTATGGGTGTAGATGATATTAAAACAAGAACTACAGCAACCATAAATGCCAAAGGAACAGATCTTCCTGTAGATGCTATGGCCACTCCTGTAAGCGACATAATGCCGGCACCTATAATCTGACCTACTGCCGTACTCATCAAGTCCCAAAATCCCAGAACCTGTCTGAGTTCCTTAGTTGAAACTTTCTGTTCTGACATAATATCCCTCCTGTTAAGATTGATTTTCGATAAATAATTAATAATTAAATTGTTTTTTTATTAAATGATTTATCTAAATTGATAATATCACTATCTTTTGTTTTTGTAAATACTTATTTAAAATAAAAAAAGCGGGATTAACCCGCTCTGAATTTAAATTACCATTTTCCGTTAAACACGTATTTGTCCAGTCTTTCAAAGGCCTCAACTACAAGAGAGTAAGGAAGTGCCAAATTCATTCTTATAGAATTCGGTCTGTTGAAAGGTCTTCCGTCTTGCCATATTACACCGTATTCAACGCCTTTCTTTTGAAGCTCTTCTATAGTCTTGGAATGTTCACTGAGCCAGTCGGTACAATCCAGGTACAACAGGTAGGTTCCTTCAGGTTTTGCCAGATGTACTCCTTTGAAATTTTCTTTTATGAAGTCATATGCAAAATCCACATTCTTTCCCAACACGTCCACCAATTCATCGGTCCATTCATGCCCCTCTTGCTTGTAGGCACCAATAAGAGCAGCTATACTCATTACATTGGCCGCATTATAGTGAGGAAGAGACGATTCCTTTTCGATTCTGTCTCTGAGCCAGTCGTTGTATATAATATGATATGAGCCTTGGAGTCCTGCCAGATTAAAAGTTTTCGAAGGAGCATACAAACCTATTGTTCTCTGTTTTGCATCCTCATTAATACTTTGTGTAGGAATGTGTCTTTTGTCTCCAAGAATAATGTCGGACCAAATCTCATCCGAGATAACGTATACATTATTTTCCTTATATACCTCAAATGCCTTTTCAATTTCTTCTCTTTCCCATACTCTTCCGGTAGGATTGTGCGGCGAGCAGAATATAGCGGCATGGATTTTATGTTCTTTTATCTTCCTGTCCATGTCTTCGTAATCCATCCTCCAAACGCCCTCTTCGTCCTGATAAAGTTGTGAATGAATAATATTATAACCCATATTCTTCAAAGAATTCGTAAAGCCTATGTATGTGGGTGCATGCAACAGAATATTATCTCCATATGATGCGATTACCTTTACTGCAGACACGACTCCTCCCAGCACTCCGTTTTCATATCCGATATGCTTAGGCTCCAGACCTTCAATTCCGTTTCTCTTTTTCTGCCAATCTATAATACTTTCGAAGTATTCATCAGGCAACTTGAAATATCCGTATAGAGGATGCTTCGTTCTTTCAATAATTGCTTCCGGAATTGTAGGAGCCGTCTTGAAGTTCATATCTGCAACCCACATAGGGATTTTAGAGTATCCTTCTTTCACTTCAGCTCCGGGTATAGGAATCATGTCAACTGCTATTGCATGAGTTCCACTTCTGTCAATAATGCTTACCCAGTCAAATTTGTAACTCATCAAACCATCTCCTTATATTTCGGTATTGTAAAAAATATTCGTTCCTTAGATATAATTTTACTTTATAATTAATTCAATTAACTTTAAAATCATTTTATCAGACTCGGTGTACTTTTACAAGTCCAAAAAATACAAATAGACAATTCTTTTTTCCTAACGATGAGCCAACAGGGTAAGCTCCTTAAACTTCCTTTTCATATCCTCACCTATCTGTCCTTCTCTCATTCTCCATACCCAATTTCCTTCGGTAGTTCCGGGAAAATTCATTCGTGCCTCCCTCCCCAGTTCCAAAAGGTCCTGCATTTGGAAAATGGCGATGCCGGATACCGATGTCATTGCTCCTCTGATAAGTCCCCAGGTCATTGTCTCTTCAGGAGTGATGTTCAGGTACTTTACGATATATTCCTTTGTTTCCCGGTCCGTTGATTCCAGCCAACCGGATATTGTATCGTTGTCGTGGGTGCCGATATACATGACCGAGTTTTTACACGCATTGTACAGGGCATGGTCACTGTCATTATAGGGATCAAATCCGAATTGGAGAATTTTCATCCCCGGAAAACCGGTGCTTTCTCTCAACATTATAACATCGGGAGTAATCATACCTAAATCCTCGGCAATAATAGGAATATCTCCCAGCTTATCATTTATTTCGGAAAACAGCTTTATACCGGGTCCGTCAGCCCATCTTCCGTATTTAGCTGTTGTGTGATCTCCCGGCACTTCCCAATATCGGGAAAATCCCCTGAAATGGTCTATCCTGACCAAGTCGAAGAGCCGGAAATTCCATCTTATTTTATCGATCCACCATGTAAATTCATAAGCCTCATGAATCTCCCAATTGTAAACCGGATTCCCCCACAGCTGACCGTCTTCGGTAAAAGCGTCAGGCGGAACTCCTCCAACTACGGAAGATTCCAGATTTTCATCCAGCTTAAAAAGCCCGGGATTTGCCCATGTGTCACAACTGTCTTCAGAGACATATATAGGAAGATCGCCTATGATTTTGATTCCCTTGGAGTGGGCATATTCCTTAAGATCCATCCATTGGGAGAAAAAAATATATTGGAGAAAGAAATGAAAACTTATTTCATACTTAAACTTCTTCTCAAACTCCTCCAAAGCTTCCTCTTCCCGAAATTTGTATTCTCTTTCCCATTCCTGCCACTTTTTTCCGGCATGAACATCCTTCAGTGCCATATACATCCCATAGTCTTTTAACCAGTAGTTGTTTTCCACCGAAAAACTTTGAAAATCCAAATCCCCTACATCAAAATTCTCGAATGCCTTCCTAAGGACTGAAAATCTCTCTCTATATAACTTTCCATAGTCTACTTTATCTGAATTTATATGATCTTCAGCCTTTTCCAGATCCGTGTCTTCCAAATACCCTCTGTCCTTTAAATTTTTTAAATCTATAAAGTAGGGGTTTCCGGCAAACGAACTGTAAGATTGATATGGAGAATCTCCGAAAGTCGTGGGCCCCAGGGGAAGAACCTGCCAGTATTTCTGTTTCGTAT
>JAEZWR010000061.1 GCA_023420115.1 Bacillota bacterium
ATATTTGGCAGGCCATTTATGAAAATCTTTTATAAAATGTTCCATTGACATGTATATATAGTTAGATGTAGAATTACTTTAGAACAAAATTTAGGATGTGTTTAAAATTCACGCAAATACCCACAAAATTATCAGCAATCATCTGTGCGATCATATATTTGAGAGCTACGGAATTGAACTTAACAGGGAAAAGATGATCTGGGGATCCATTGCACCGGATATTCTCCCCAAATACAAGTTATACAGACACTATTATGAAAACAGCATTGACTATATTGTTTTAAGAATAGTCAAGTTAATAGTTTTGAACAGGTTTCTCGATTTCCATGGCGGCAGCTATGTGAACCTGAAGCTGTTCAGCAGAGATATAGGAATTATATCTCACTATCTGGCAGACTTTACTACATTGGCCCATGCAGACAGATGGGAATTTCCCAAGTCTTTGATAAAGCATGTAAAATACGAAATTGAATTGAAAGAGTTTGCAAAAAACTATGAAATAGAGGCCAATAAAATTCCTCCAAATACAATAGACATTGATTTAAGCGACAACTTGGTTACCATGATAAAAAAGGTGAAGGCATTTATATCAGATACTATCGAAGAATATCTGGAAGACAGGGGATACGATAGGGATATTAATTATGCTTTAATGCTTAACACTGCAGTTATGGAATATATTATAGAATCAATTTTGAGCTACAAAGAGGCAGGCAATACGGTTCCTGCATTTTGCTGAAGTTTCTTCCTCCGGAAGGAGCTTTTTTTTATTTTTCAAATAAAATAATTTCAAATTCGGATTTTTATTATCACAAACACATAAATATATAGTATAATGGAGTTTACACTCAGGAGGATAAGTGTTTGTGGAAAAGAACAACAATATTTCTAATTCATTGCAGAAGAAATTTTTATATAAGGATGATACCAACAGTATTCATCTTTTAATTAATATGTATAAATCCGAGAATTTATTGGGAAGCTCCGCTCCTGATTATATTTCGTTGGCAACTTTAAAGAGATTCTTAAAGAGAAACCTTAAAGACAGAAACGGAAAAGATTTGGCAGCTAAAAATATCGCCGAACTTTTGCACAATGATATTAATAAGTTGGAGTTGTTAATATTTTTGGAAAGCTATAAAGACGGATTTAATCTTACATATTTTGTTAACAGAATAGAAAAAGATCTGATAAGCAGTTGCGGTATTAAGCCTATGTATAGCAGAACTGCCTTTAAGAATGCGATAAACTGCAAGCTTATAAAGTACTACAAGCACGAAATATTAAGGTATATAAGAGAAGAAAAACGGGCTTACGAAAAGTTTATTGAATTGTTAAGCACATACACAAAAAAAGTTATAAAGCCTAAGATATTCAATGTTAACATGTATTTGGACAATCAGGTGAAGATGGTGGACACGGGCAACGGAAAAGCGATTTTGAAATTCGAGGACAGTCCATTTTCCAAGAGAGAGATAATTAAATTATACAGTGTGGTAAACAAACTCATTTTCGAAGATTCCATTCGTCTCATCTTTGACGGATATTGGGACGGTGTTGTTGAAAAATTGTTAAGGAGATACAAATAGGCTAAGTAGTTACTTAGCCTTTTATGAATTTATGAGAATATTAGGAATTGACCCCGGACTTGCCATTGTTGGGTATGGGATTATCGATGTGAAAAACAATAATTGCAAAGTCGTCGATTACGGAGTAATTACTACTGAAAGCAATTCAGCTTTGCCGGTAAGATTGGAGTATGTATACAGTTCTCTATTGAAGATTATAGAAGAGTACAAACCTGATGAGGCTGCAATTGAGGAGCTTTTCTTCAACAAGAATGTCAAGACTGCAATCACCGTAGGACATGCCAGAGGGGTTGAAATATTGGCTTGCAGAAATTCACGTCTGGAAATATATGAATATACTCCTTTACAGATAAAACAGTCGATAACAGGCTACGGAAGAGCCGACAAGAGGCAGATTCAGGAGATGACGAAGATACTTCTAAACCTGAAAGAGTTACCGAAACCTGACGATGCAGCTGACGCTCTGGCCGTTGCCATTACTCATGGTACCGCTTTGAACTTTAAAGAAATGTATAAGATGAGGTAGATATGTTTGATTTTATATCCGGAACCATAACGGAAAAATTTACAGATTATTTTATAGTAGAGAATAACAATATGGGCTTTAAAGTTTTCGCATCACTGAATACTTTAAGCGAATTGGAAACAGGAAGTAAAAGAAAGGTATATCTGAATATGGTGGTTAGGGAAGATGATATCAGCCTTTACGGATTTTCTACGATAATGGAAAGAGACGTATACAGGCTTTTAACTACCGTAAAAGGAGTCGGTCCTAAGGTAGCTATAGGAATTTTATCGGGACAGGATCCGAAAAGACTGATTATTGCCATACGAAATAAAGATATAAATACGCTTACAAAGCTACCCGGAATAGGAAAAAAGACAGCTGAGAGAATAATTTTGGAATTGAAGGAAAAGACTGATTTTATTGAATGCCATGAGGAAGTTACTACACAAGTTCAGGAATTCGTTTCCAATCAGGTGGCTGAACAGACTGTTGAAGCACTTATCGGTCTGGGGTATACGAAATACGAAGTTGAAAAAACCGTGTACGATAAATATAGAGAAGATATCAGTGTTGAAGATTTAATACGAGACGTACTTAGAGAGATGATCAGGTAGGTGAACAGGTGGAAGACGAAAACAGAATTGTAAGTTCAATAAAGATCGACGAAGATTTGGAAATCGATAAAGACCTCAGACCGAAGTGGTTGAAAGATTATATAGGACAGTCCAAAGTAAAGGAAAAACTCGATATTTTTATAAAAGCCGCAAAGCTGAGAGGAGAGTCTCTCGATCATTCTTTACTTTACGGACCACCCGGACTGGGAA
>JAEZWR010000074.1 GCA_023420115.1 Bacillota bacterium
CATAGCCGCCCTGGCATCAGGACTAAAAACATTCGGCTGTGTCGAAACCATCGGCCCATCACCCACAACCGCCAACGCCGACCCAGTCAACGCATCAGCAAAAGTATCACCAGAAGCTAAATAGACCTTATCCGCACTACTAAACCCCCAGCTAGCCACATTCGCCGCCGTGTCATAACGATTCACCCCACGAACTCTCGAAACACGACTCAACTTAATCTCCGTCAACGTTTCACTTTTTATATTTCCCTCTGCCGAGTTCAGATCAACACAAGCAGGCACGTCCTTGCCCAAGTCAAAACCGTAATCATAGTCAGTTGCTACTGCCGGAACAGTTGTACCCGTAACCTCTAAGTCCACTGCAGCTGCAGTAGCAGTGAGTATCTGAGTAAAGCGCTTGAACATGGCGCGTCCTTCCACCATTCGTTCGGTTCCAGATCCCACCTGCTTCAGGGTTCCGAAACTGCGCTGACCCTTAATGAGATGACCTTCATCCAGATCCTGAACAATGGCAGCCAAAACGACTACCCACATCAAAAGAGCCGCTATGAATCATAGCTACCAACCGATTTCCCGAAGTGTCTGTGAATCTCAACAACAATTCCATACATTGAAATTAAATCTGCAACTACCTTGGATCTGAACCTATGAATGACCCAAGCACTATGCACATTCTTCAGATACTTCAAAAGATTTTGGCGCGCGTTTTCTCTCACTATGGTAGTTAGCTAGGCTGGAGCTATGAAGAAATCTATCTCAGTCCTCGTACTACCCGCCATAGCGATAGCTGCATTCGGACTATCTGCCTGCAGTAGTGAAAATAAAGATGCGCAAGTCCCAGAGACTACGCAAGCGACAACAGTAGCAGCCGATAGTTTCAGCTGGGGACAGCACGTTGATCTCTCTGAGTTCAAGAACTTCTTGGATACGAAAGCTCCCGTTATCGTTGATGTGCGCACTGCGGAAGAGTTCCAGTCTGGCCACATTCCAGGAGCTATCAACATTGATGTGACAGCACCTGATTTTGCTCAACAGGTCGGAGAACTGGATAAGGACAAGTCCTACGCGATTTATTGTCGTTCAGGTAACCGCAGCCGTGCAGCCCAAGCTCAGATGATGCAAGCAGGATTAGGAGAGACTCTGGCTCTGGAGGGCGGCATTAACGTATGGGATGGCGAGCTCGAATAACATTTCAAGGCTTGTTTGACCCCGGTTCAAGGCATCTGTGCTTTAAGCCGGGGTCAAATCGTTGGCGCTATACGTACTTATTTAGTGGAAGTGGTTTCCTTAGTGGTAGTGGCGTGCGGCGATGTCGTTGACGGCCTGATTGATGGCTAGTACGTGGCGTTCAACGAGTAGGGGGAAGTGGGGTTCGGCTTTCTTGAGCCATTCGCGTACGGGGTATGTGTCTGTTGCTTTGGGTTCGTCTTTGTCCCGTTTCCGTCCTGTTTCTATGTCAATGTGTAATAGGTATGACGGCATACTGTATGATCCGGCGAGTTGTTCCATCTCTAGCCACTCAAGGACAGCGTCGCGACATGGTGTGGTTTGTATGAGATTGCCGTGCTGTTTGTATTGGCGGATCATCTCATCCAGCATGGGGACTTCTCTGGACTTGGTGACGTAGAACCCGTATGCGGCTTTGTCGTGCAGTATTTGTAGTAGGTAGAGTATCCACTCCGTCCTGTCGTAGCCTTTGACTATCGGGTTTACCCCCTCTACCACGGGTTCCAAATCGTCTATAGCCGTGTTGTAGACTTTGTCGTAGTACTTGTAGCTGTCGTAGCGGCGTTTGCCTTGTTTGAGGCGTTCTTCTTGGCTTTTCTTATCCGCTACGATCTCTTCGGCTGGCCTGTCGTCCTCATACCAGCCCTCAAAGCTGCATAAAACTGTCACCTAAACATGCAGCAGACCCATCACAGCCGTTATCACAGTAGTGAAAGACACTGCTAAATCCTATAAAGCCCAGTTTTCTACAGTACGCGGGTAAGCTGCTGCGACAGTGTGCGGCTATGTTCAGGCGAAGGACGTCGGGTAGAAAGCTTGTACACCCTTCACCGCGCCCTATGGAATCGGATCCTCTCACATATTACGAGCTCTGTATCTGGCAGCGTCTGTCCGCCCCAAAACTCTTCATGAGCTCGTCGCCACTGTTTCGCATCGGCGAAACCTTCGCCCTCCGCTCTCGCAAAATCATCTGAAACTTCACTGAGCGCGACGACCTCAACGGCCTCGGTTTCTATGACGCCCAATAGACGGCCAGCTTCATCACAAAGGCGTTCCAACGTACCGACTTGTGGTAGCTCTTGACCGTCATAATCCGATAACCGCGAGCTGGTCGCCACCTTCTGACCACTCATAATGAGATCTGTAAGGTGGTTTCGCGTCGATCCGGGTGCCCCATACTCGGCGACGGGCAGATGGTCACAATCCCAAGGTTTGGCGGGTGCAGGGCTAGGCTCATTAGTTTCACCGCCAGTAGCGCGTGCAGGCCTACCATCTCCACCCACTGGTTCAAAGCTGGGCTCACCGTGTCCGTCGGCAGTCGCAAAGGCAATCTCCCCCGTTCTGCCACTGCCCCAGTTCAAAGCCGGCAGAACGCGCGTGGATAGCAGGTGCGCGAGCTTTCCAGGTGATTCGTTGAGTGACTCCAGCCAACGCACCTCTTCGATCTCTGCAGCAGGTTTTGGCAGCTCTTCCAGGTGGTTGAGGCAGCGAAAGACCGTGCCGTGTACCTCGCGCCCCGTTTCGTTTGCCGCCGCCGTGCGCCACATGCCAACCAATTCCAGGTCTTGTGGCTGCAATACGATGTGGATCTCTTCAAACGTCTCTCGCACAGCTGTTTGGCGTGGAGTCTCCCCCGCCTCTGGCTTACCGCCAATCAGCATGAAACGATCCGTGCCCCGTTTGCGAGCCGTCAGAATAGCACCGTCAGGCCGCTGAAATACAACCGCGGAGGTGTAGATAGGAGTCGTCAATCCGTCCTCCAAAATGATTCAAAATAAGCGATACTTCTAAGACTTTATCCAAAGCGACCCAAATAAGAACAGGCCACGCGAACCGAGCCAAGCCAAGCCGCATGAACGGAGCCAAGTCAAGCCGCCCGAACCGAGCCAAGTCAGGCCGCATGAACGGAGCCAAGTCAAGCCGC
>JAEZWR010000073.1 GCA_023420115.1 Bacillota bacterium
TTCCCACCCATACTGCGCAGTGCAAGGCAAATGACCCACATCCACCGCCACCACCCCCAAGCGGTAGAAAACGCGGCCGCACTAGCGCATGAACTAGCATTCGACCTACGCCTAATCGCCCCCGACCTGCCCGTTGCGAACGTACCTGATGGATACGACGACACCACTTGGCTACGCCACTTGGTTGAACAAGGAGCCCTACAACGCTACGGAACACGTGAAGCTCACCCGCAAGCCTGGCAAACCATCGACCACGAAATGGAAGTCATCATCCGGTTAGGCTTCGCCGGATACTTCCTGATCGTGAAAGAGATCGTCGACTTTTGCCGATCCCAAAACATCTTGTGTCAAGGAAGAGGATCCGCTGCCAACTCTGCCGTGTGCTTCGCATTGGGTATTACCGCGGTGGACGCAGTGCGCCACCGCATGTTGTTTGAACGGTTCCTATCCGATAACCGTTCCGGCCCACCAGACATAGACATAGATATTGAATCCACACGGCGAGAGCTCGTAATCCAACACATTTACGATCGATATGGGCGCCGCTATGCCGCCCAAGTTGCCAACGTGATTACCTACCGCCCTCGCTCTGCCATACGTGACGCGGCTAAAGCCTTCGGATACTCCGAAGAAATAGCTTCCTTATGGGTAAAAGACCTCAAAGAAGTTAAAGCCGACCCGCGCGTTTTAGACGCGGCTGCGCAAATGTCGAAACTGCCCCGCCACATGGGTATCCACTCTGGGGGCATGATCTTAGCGCGCCAGCCCGTCTCACAAATCTGCCCCGTGCAGTGGGCTACAAAAGCCGATAGGACCGTCTTGCAGTGGGACAAGGAAGACTGCGCGGAAGCCGGACTGGTGAAGTTCGACCTGCTGGGTCTAGGTATGCTCACCGCGCTGAGGAAAATGTTCGATGCCCTAGAAGCAGGTGGAGCTAGGGGAGTCGACGGCAAACCATTCACCTTATACAACCTGCCTCAAGAAGACAGCCGCGTTTATGACCTGCTTTGCGCAGCAGACACGGTAGGCGTGTTTCAAGTGGAGTCGCGCGCCCAAATGAACACGTTGCCTCGCCTGCAACCGCGCTGTTTTTATGACTTAGTTGTGGAAGTGGCTTTAATCCGACCAGGCCCCATTCAAGGTCAGGCCGTCAACCCATATTTAAGACGCAGACGAGGACGTGAAGCAGTCACCTACCTACACCCCCTCTTAAAACCTGCACTAGAAAAAACGTTGGGGGTACCCCTGTTTCAAGAACAGCTCATGCAAATCGCGGTGGAAGCCGCAGGGTTCAGTTCCGCGCAAGCCGACCAGCTTCGCAAAGCGATGGGTTCCAAACACAGTGAACAACGCATGGCGCGTATCAAACCGCAGTTCTATGAAGGGATGGCTAAAAAAGGCATCACAGGGCAGGTGGCAGACCAGATTTATGACAGTTTGAAAGGGTTTTCACAGTTCGGATTCCCCGAGTCACACTCTTTTTCATTCGCCTACATTGTTTACGCATCAGCGTGGATGAAAGTTCACCACCCAGAAGAGTTCTACGCTGCGATTCTAGATTCTCAACCGATGGGGTTTTACTCTTCGGCCTCCCTGATTGAAGATGCCCGTCGACATGGGGTGGTGGTGGCTCGCCCGGACGTGAACTTTTCTAAAGTGGAAACGTGTGTGGAACACTGGGATGAACCCCAGGGACGACAAGTCATGCCCATCCCACCCGTGAAAGCACAAGCAGGTAAACGCATTCGACTGGGTTTGTCAGCCATTAAAGGCATTAATGAGCAGGCCCTGCAGCGCGTAGTCGCTTGCCGTGCAGAACGCCCCTTCACTGACGTGTCCGACTTAGCCCAGCGCGTGGGACTGAATACTGCAAGTATTGAACAACTCGCCCGAGCAGGCGCCCTAGCATGTTTAGGGATTTCGCGCCGCCAAGGCTTGTGGGTGGCTCCTTTCGTCAGCCAAACCCAGCATCAGCCGACGTTACCCGGATTGGACTGGGATCCGGCTCCTGTCCTAACAGACCTTAATCAAGCGGAGGAAATCTGGACGGACTATGACAGCACAGGAGTTAGCGTTGAGCATCACCCGATGGAGCTGATCCGACCTCGACTACGACAACGCAAAGTGAAAACGTGCGCAGAAATCCTCCAAACGCGTTCAGGGTGCCGCATTTACGTTGCAGGTGTGGTCACGCACAGGCAGCGGCCTAAAACGGCCAGGGGGACAACGTTCTTTTCCTTAGAGGACGAAACAGGTTTGGCTAACGTCATTTGTTCCGCAGAGTTGTTAAAGCGGTTTCGCAAAATTGCGTTGACAGAACGCGCGCTCATAGTACGTGGTGTTGTAGAGAAAGAGGACGGGGCGTGCGCAATCGTGGCGGACAAAATGGAAGCCTTGAACGTGACGGTAGCTGCACGATCCCGAGACTTCCGGTAAGAGCCGCTGAGGTTCTACTAACAGTCCTCACCAAACGGGACATCCTATTCCAATGTCATTCCGGTAGACGGCAGCGGCTAACAGTCCTCACCAAACGGGACATCCACAAAGCAGGCTACTGCGCGTCCTCGCCTTTATCGCGGGGCTGGTAGAGATGCTCTTTTAGAACTTCGGCAACTTCAGAGGCTTCAGACTCACTCAGATCAGCCTCATCTTCGCTTGGATCGGCCAAAGCCGATCCGTCCTCCCTATCAAAATCCTGAGACGAATCGGACTGATCCTTAAGAGCTTGCCGAGACTTTTTGGATCTCTCCACCACTTCCTGGGCAGAAGGCAAGCGGCCTTCGTAGGGCGGATCGTCCTTGTGAAGCTCTTGGTAAATCGCCCAAAGTGAGGCGATAAGCGGGATCGACATGACGGCGCCGAACAGTCCTGCCAAAAGCGTGCCAGCCGCCACGCCAAAACCCACAACAACTGGGT
>JAEZWR010000066.1 GCA_023420115.1 Bacillota bacterium
GATTAGGCGGGTGTGGATTTAGGGGTAGTTGCTGCGTGATGCGTTTAGAAGGAGTGGATGTGCGTTCGGGTGCGAGGGTGCTATTGTCATCGTAGGGGTGCGAAAAATTGCATGTCTTATCTAGGTGCCGAGCCAAATTTAGTAATTTTTATAAACAATTCGCTCCTCGGGCAGCAAATCAGCGGAAGCCCCCGCCGCTTCCTCCGCCACTGAAGCCTGAACTTCCACCGCCAATTGAACCTGAGCCTCCGCCGCCGGAGGATGAAATTGAGCTATAGCTTTTGCTTGATATAGCTGAGCTCATTGAAGCTCCTAGACTGTTTAGAGAAGAAATCAAATAATAAGTATCCCAAAGCTCATAGCCTGTACCTAAATTCTCACTTGCAAACTGATATTCTGGAACCAGCTCCTGCATTTGCTTCAAGGCAAGGCTCCCGTATTCACAGGCTGTAGCCGCAATCAAAAGCTCATCCCAAACAGCAGCCTCGTACGCCTCCCTTTCTGCAAGCAGGGAATAATTCTTTACGAAATCTTCAAACGCCAGCAAAGCCTCCGCTTCTTTTATTCCTTTTTCGGTAAAGAATAGCTTAAATAGCTTCTTCTTAACTATTAAGCCAGAATCAATCATTCTTTCTACCGCCAGCTTGTGTGTATCTTTAATTATCTTCTTGGCTCTGCTGGTATTTTCAGTAAAATATGTGTCGACCGCAGTCGGACTTATTCTTCCTTCGTTTGACTCAGACACAGCAGAAAGAGCCTCCCAAAAATCATGCTCTATACTATTATTAAATTCTTCTGGATAGCCTTGAATTTCTAAGCTTGTATTTTCGTAATTCTTATTTCCTTTTTTATCTAAAGGCACATACGGAAGTAAATATCCGTCCTTAATCCACCTCAACAGCATAGATGACAAATAAGCTGCTCCTGTTTTTGGAGTGCGTGAGGATGAGCGAAGCTTGACCTGAGTTGATGCATAATAAATTTGTAAATTATCCGCTCCGTAAGGAACGACGAAGCTCGGACTTCCTTTGTACTTAACCTTTTTACGGTTTGCAATATTTCCTGAAAAAAATGAGGAATATATTGAGTACAGGAACGTAGAAATAATAACCCAAAAAGCAATCAATATAACACTAGCTATCTTTGACCTGCGCCTGTAGTTCTCCCATTCCCTATTAATTTTCACCTCAAAATCACGAACAGCTCTATTATAATCAGCAGAATTGTTTGAATATGAAGATCCCTCAAAGGCCAGATTCTTTATATCACTAAATGAATCTTCAGACCTCTGTGAAGCATGCAGTCTAGCATCATCAACAGATAGGAGAAGCGTCATATGACTATCTGAAGAAAACCTGCCCTCCTGTGCTATTGATGCAAGCAATTTACCATTTGGAGATATTAGAGAATTAATATCATTAATTGTTCCAACATAAGCTCCTGTTCCAAAGGACCATATCTTACTATTTTCTCCGCTAAGCTCAAGCTCATCTGAATATATATAGGTAGCGGCATATCTGGGTGCCGGCTTAAGATCTTTATTTATAAATCTAATATAGGCTCCAGTCACCCCATCCCTATACTGCGTAAAAAAATTAGAAAGCTTATAGCTAATACGATAAGCCATAGGTGTATCGTACTCGGATATGCCTACGCAAATCTCAATAGTCCCTGAATTATCAATTCTATTTATGCCATACTTATAAGCCTTGTCATTAAAAGAGCCTGCTGGATTCCAGCTTCTCACATATTCCATCGGCCGCAGGCTTGCTTCGTCCAATATATCCTCATAGCTGGCAGCCGAAACTCCGGCGCTAACCCTTAAGCTGTCCTCGTCAAAGCCGAGCTTGCCGAAATTTTTCTCAACATATACTTCTGTTTGCTCGCTGCTTCTTTTAGCTCTGCTTCTCCATATTTCTGTAACGTCGGCAGAGCCGTCAGAATGAACCTCGATGATATTCTCTATAGCCCAAATTCCATGATAATTGGAGGGCGTAGCCTCGCCAAAAAAGTCATCGTATTTAGTAAAGTCTCTATATACATATCCCGTTTGAGCTCCATCCTGGGCATGCTCTTGACCCTCGCCCTGACTTGCAGCTTGATTTAAATTTTGACCTACCACTTGATTTTCATCATCGTTATTTTGATCTGCGCCTTTAGCGATAGCATCCGAATTATTTGTAGACTCAGTCCGCTTCTGATATGAATCTACATTCCAAGCAGAGATCTTAAGCGAAAAAAAATAAAGACAAAATTAAAAACACACAAACCACAGAGGCAAGCGTGGTTTTTATTCTCTTAAGTTTAAATTTCCCAATGACTTTGATCATTCTAAAATAAAGGTTCTCTTAGTTAATTTAGCAAGGCAAAGCTGCTAAGTTTCTAGCATAATATCTTATGCTCTAAAACCACTACAAGTTGCAACTAAACTGTTTCTAAGGCAATTTTCATCATATTGGTGAAACTTTGTTCGCGCTCTTGAGCCGTAGATTGCTGGCTGGTAACTAGTGAATCTGAGACGGTTAAAAGACAGGCAACTTGTTTCTTGAAGTGTTTGGCTACAGCAAATAAACCAAAACTCTCCATCTCCACCACAGCTGTATTTTTTTGCTCACGTAAAGAGGCAAAGCTAAAGCTGGGGTCTAGACGATAGAAAACGTCGGTAGAGTGAGCGA
>JAEZWR010000057.1 GCA_023420115.1 Bacillota bacterium
TATGATTATTTAATTCAAGATCATGATCTTTTCCTGATTTTTTTCCTTCCGACTTTGTAGATACTATTTCTTTTCCCCTAAATAAATCTAGAAAAGAAATAGCATTTGATTTCATATCTTTAACGTAAATTCCATATTCTCCATCATCCGGAATAGTAAATTTTACCTCATCTTCTGGGTTTTCTACACTCTTTTTCATAGGAGCACCATAATCATTATAGCCCCAGCCAGCGTTAATGTCTTCGGCAGTCAAATACCTACTTCTAAATCATTTCCTTTTAAAGACTTTAACTTAATGACTACGATATCACCTTTTTCCCATTTTTCTCTAGCAAAAGTAGCTACACTTCCTTTTAACAAGCGGATTTGAAAATGCGTAGATCCTTTTGTATCTCTAGATTCTACTAAAAAATTTTTGCTTGAAAAATATTTTGCATCGTTGCTTTTTTTTGCTTCCACTCCAAATGGTGACATAAAAAGACTGGCAAAGAATAAAGAAAGTACAAATAAAATTTTTTTCATTATAACCTCCTATTATTTATTTATTTTTGAATATTTTAAACGCTTAAATAATCTGCAATTATATTGAAAGGTGCTTTTATGAAATTTAATAAATTAGATATATCAAATCCGGAAATTACTAAAAGTAATAACGTGGGATACAAACTCCATAAAATATCACTTAAATTTAATTGTTTTATGGCAATTCCTTGTAATATGACTAAGAGGTTTATTATGATCAAAGTATAGTGTATAATAAGCAACACCGAAAAAATTAGATTAACAGCAATTGTTGCCGTATTCTTTATGCTACCTTTTTCATAAATATAAACATTTCCTTCAACAAATTTAATAAAAAAAAATATAAAACAAACTATCACTAAGTGAGAAAATAGAGTTAATTTTCTAATTTTCTTGACATTTTTTATCATAAGTTCCTCCATATTTATTAAAATTCATTAGAACTTTTAATATCTCTATTCTTATACCTCTGTGGATTTAAATATTTCATTTTAATTTCCTCCTACATTTCCTTTACACTGCTCACACTCAAACTTATCAAAACCAAATAGCGTATAAATACATATACCTAACTTATTTGCTATTTCTATTCCTACTGAAATCGTAGCTTGAGCCTCTCCTCGTTCTAAAAGGCTAATATATTGTCTTGTAACACTAAGCCCTTGAGCTAATTCTTCTTGAGTAAAACCTTTTTCTTTCCTAATTTCTTTGATTCTATTTTTCAAAGTTTTTGACCTGCCAATCTAACTAATCTAATTTCAACTTATTATATCATTTCCTCTTTATATTGCAACTATATTTGCAAAAAATTTTAAAACTTATCAAAATCATCCTGAGTTGCTAACTCTTTATATGTCCACTCATCATTGCTTTTTTCTGTGTACATATCATTTACAATTCCAATTGTTAATAATGATAGATCAGAAATTGAAAGACCAAGTTCCACTGCCCTCAATAGAAACAAGGGTGTAGTCATTGGTCTTTCTGTTGGCCTTACTTTTTTTTAGGAATTTCTTCCGATTTTATGTTAAGTCCCCATAACTCAATAAGCTGAGGTAGAATTTGATAAATTGAAAATGTCGAAAAATTATCTAGCCACTCTTCTGGACTATCAGGTACATTTTTATCTCCGTGTTTAGCCATCACATAAGCTATATTTTCAAATAATTCTAATGATCCAATATCTAAATCCGACTTATCTTCATCACTTTTATTAATAGATTTTTCAAGAGCCATCAAATCTTTAAAGATATCTCTGCCGAATTTTAATCTATATATTCTTGGGATAGCTGCTGATGTACGAAAAACAACATCTTGTCCGTCAATTTGAATTTTCTTTGTTAGTGCGATATCTATTTACCTCAAACACTTGCTCTTGAAGGTGTTACTGTAGTTTCTGTTGGCATATAGACTGACTTGTACCAACCATCATAAGTTTCCTTCGTAGTCTCTTCTCCTGTTCTAGCCTTTACATTTCCATTTGAAAGTGGTCTTGCTTGAATAGACAAGGTTTCTGGTTGAACTTCTCTTGATTCCTCGTTGGTTTCTCCTTCAAGTGTGGGTCTTGCTGCTGAGCAGTTATACATGACATGACGTATTTTCTTTTGGTCTCCATCAAACTCAAATAACAGTGCAAAGTTTGCAGTCTCTGAATTTGAGGACTCAATTAGAACTTTATTAGAATCTGATTTTTCCATCAAAACATCAGTCCTAAATGATTCAGGAATAAGGGCGATTTCTAAATCTCCGTCATATCCCATGTTGTTTGAAATAGTGTAGTATTCAATTCCATCTGCATAAAAGCTTTCTGGCTCTCCATTAGGATCCAATGAAATTGAAACAGCACCAGGCATTGGCACTGGTGTCTTATATTTAATAGCGCCCTCTTCAGCTTTATCGAAGAGAGCGTAGTGAACATTACAAATATTAAACTTTACCTTATTTGCCATAATTGTTACCTCCCATAAATTGTAGTGAGTCAGCTTCATCACAATTCTCTTCTCTCCTTATCAGTCGCAGAGAATTGGATTGCGTGACATCTAACCTACCTTCCACTCGTAAGGCTCGTGGGGTTAGGTCATTAACATTACAAATATTAAATTTAAATTTATTAGCCATTTTTTACCTCCATAGTAAATTCATAGAGAACCTCATAGAGTCTTTCTGATTCAATCCAAACTTCAGATTTTTCATAATAGATTTTTTCTCTATCAAGTATCTCTTCTATTTTTTCTTCTAATTTTAAATCTTTCTTATCAGTGTAAAGTTCTAAGTCTATCTGGGTGTTTTTATAGAAGACTACTCCATCTGCACCAAAGTGTTTATTCTTTGGAAATAGATAAACCATAAAGGGTGGGTTTGGACTTTCTCCTTCAGCAAAGTGCGAGTATGCAAATGGAAGTCCTATGTCTTCAATTATTTTTAATAGTCTATCCATTTTTCTTCCTCCAAATTCTAATCATAGAAAAATGTTCTCGTGCCCTACGATAGAAAGATAGAAATCTTTGATTTCGTATTCTTTCATCGGGAGGGTGCATCTTGTAATTTCCTCATTATATTTTCTTCCAATTCTCTTACTCCTTTCTCCTCAGCTGGTCCAATGTGTGGCTTAGCAGATACTCTTCCTCCCTGCCTAAGAACATGACCTTTCTCTAGTAGATGAGCCAGCTGGTATCTATTTCTTGAGTGAACTACGAGTTCTATTGAGTTCGAAGTTTCTTTCATAGTTTTTACAGACCAGGACTTAGAATATTTCTTTGTTTCTCCTACAGGTGCATTTTCTTGTATGTCTTTTCTAATATTGCTACCAGCTTTTTTTACTTCCTTTTTGACTTCATCTGTTGCCATATCAGAATATTCTTCTAAGCCTTTCATTATTTCACTAGCGAGGCTTTCAATTTTTACATTCATCTACTCACCTTCCTACATCTAAACTTTATAAATCTATTTTTGTAGTTCATAAAATCAATCGTGATGATATTGTACTTTTCATCTTCAAATAGAATCCT
>JAEZWR010000007.1 GCA_023420115.1 Bacillota bacterium
ATTTATACTAAAGGCTACAAAGCTGAGGAAAGAATTACTATTGATGTATCAGAGTTTTTCAGCAAGATAGGCACATGGAATGAATGTTGCTTTTATGACGGAGAGGATGGGTATTGGTATGGATTTGGGACTAATAGAGATAAGCTAATAAGATTAAAGATTAATAAAAGTGATTATACCACGAAGACAGATGAATGGTCATTAAATGGAATAAGACTTGATGGCTTAGGATAGATTAAGAAAAAATAAGCAAATCCATACTCTTTTCCATATGGCGACCGGCAGCGGTAAAACGGTCATTATGGCAGGGCTTATACTCTATCTCTATACAAAAGGATATAGAAAATTCCTTTTCTTCGTTAATCAAACAAATGTTTTAGAAAAAACCATTGAGAATTTTACAAATCCTTTATCTAATAAATATTTGTTTAATGAAACGATTGAATATTTAGGGAATCATATAAAGATTAAAAGAGTCAATAATTTTAGTGGTGGTAACTTAGATGATATTGAAATCATCTTTACCACCACCCAAAAGCTCCATATGGATCTGTTTGAAGCGAAGGAAAATTCAATAACATATGATGACTTTGAGAATAACAAGGTTGTTTTCATTTCTGATGAAAGTCATCATATTAATTCTCTTACTAAAAAACCTACAAATGATGAGGCTGAAGCTGTTAAAAGTTGGGAGTATTCAGTTTTAAATGCTTTATATAGAAATAAAGATAGCATTATGCTTGAATTTACTGCTACTTGTGATTTAAAAGATGCAAATGTGTTGCAGAAATATAAGGATAAAATCATCTTTAACTCTCCGCTTATTTCTTTTAGGGAAAGCGGATATACTAAGGATTTTCAAAATTTTGCAACCGATACTAACTTATGGACGAGAACGCTTATGGCTCTTGTGATGAGTGAGTACAGAAGATTTTTGTTTGCAGATTTAAAGCTTAATATAAAACCTGTAGTCATGCTTAAATCACAAAAAATAAACGATTCTAATGCTTTTTATGATGAGTTTTTCCAGAAAGTAAAGGAACTATCAAGCTATGAGCTTCAAAATTTAGAGTTCGTTGGAATTGAGAAATTAACAGAAGCCATTCATTATTTTAAGGAAAAAGATGATACTTTAGAGATTTTAGAACACGCCATTAGAAACTCTTTTACAGAAGAAACTTCGATCATCATGAATGGTTCATCGGATAACAATAAAGAAAACCAGCTTTTGGTAAACTCTTTAGAAGATCTAGATAATCCAATTCGACTTATCTTTGCCGTAGATATGTTAAACGAAGGTTGGGATGTATTAAATCTTTTTGATATCGTCCGCTTATACGATACAAGACAAGGAAGTGGTAAGGCTGGCAAGGTTGGAGCTTATACCATTAAGGAAGCACAGCTGATTGGTAGAGGTGCTAGGTATTGCCCTTTTGTAGTGGACGATGAGGAACTTAAATTTAAAAGAAAATACGATGGAGATTTATTAAATCCAAATCGTATTTTAGAGACTATGTACTTTCATAGTAAAAATGATTCAAAATATATTTCTGAACTTAAGCAAGCGCTTATTGAAACGGGATTGCAAGATACTGATCCAATCATCTTAGAATATAAATTGAAAGATGAGTTTAAGGATAGTGATTTTTACAAGAAGAGTTATGTGTTTTCTAACAAGAGATTGCTAAAAGGGCGAGATGAAGTGCATTCTCTTGAATCGAGTATGAGAACAAAAACATATTACTATAAGGCTCTTTCTGGCAAAGGTAGTATTGTTGATCTTATGGGTGATGATACTGCAGACACAAGTGCCATTAAGACAAACCTGAAGAGCATTAAATTCAAGGATATAGATTATAATATCTTGCTAGGGGCTATAGAATGCTTCGAGGAACTTCGTTTTGACATACTTAAAGATAAATATCCATCTCTAAAATCAATGAGGGAGTTCTTAACTTCAGATGAGTTTCTTGGAAACTCTAATGTAGAAATAACATATTCTCAAGATGAAGTTAATGGAAAAATATTATTTGCAGCTGTAAAGCACGCCTTAGTAAAAGTTGCATCTCATGTTATGGCTATCAAACCAGAATATGTAGGCTCTAAAGAATTCGAGCCTAAGCAACTTAAAGTGGTTTTGAAAGACAAGAAAATCAGCTTAGGATCAATTGAAGGAAATGGTGGAAAAGGGCATTCTCAGAACAACTGCTCAAATGAAGAATACAAATTAGACTTAACAAATGAGAGTTGGTATGTCTTTAATGACAACTATGGAACGAGCGAAGAAAAGCTCTTTATAAAGTATTTCAAGACAAATATAGAGCCAGAGCTAAAGAGAAAGGATCTGGAATACTATGTTGTAAGGAATGAAAGGATTCCTGAATTAGCTATATATTCTTTTGAAGCTGGAGAGCGATTTGAACCTGACTTTTTGCTGTTTGTAAGAAAGGAAAGAGATGAAGGCAGCCTTACTTATCAGGGATATGTTGAACCTAAAGGCAATCAGCTTTTAGAGCATGATGCTTGGAAAGAAGAGTTTTTAAATAAAATAGAAAAAGAGCATTCAGTTACAGGGTTATTTGC
>JAEZWR010000008.1 GCA_023420115.1 Bacillota bacterium
GACCCAAGCCACCCTCGTCCTCGCGGTCGCGGCGGCAGACTGCTTGAGCGGCTGGGTTGAGCGGATCGTCATTGTTGGCCCAAAAGCCGGTGTAGATCCACATTGCACACGCGGTGCTACCATCGGCCTTCAGATCACCAAAGCTTGGCAGGAGGTTAACCTGAGGATTCTTGGAATCAATGTTGAACTTGGTGTCAGCCACGGTGTAGCCATTCAACGCCCAGTCAACTGCACGGTGATCAACCTTGCCATCGACGTAGTAATCCCACTTTGTCTTAAGAATTGGATCAGGATTTGCGCCGCCCTCTTCACGATAGAGACGAGCAACCTCAGTAAAGATGAGGTCAGCAATCTCAAGGTCGTTCTTTGCCTCTCCCCATGGCTCGAGTGCCTGGTAGCGCCACTGAATCCAACGACCTGAGTTAACGAGCGTACCTGGCTTTTCATAAATCAAAGCAACTGGGAGGTAATAAACCGTCGTGTCGATGGTTGAAGGATCGGTGCCAGGCGCCTTCCAGAAGAGTGACGTCTCGGTCGGAACCTGATCGACGCAAACCATCCAATCGAGATTTGCAAATGCATCACGCGTAAAGCGAGCATTTGGCGCTGAGTGAGCTGGGTTCATACCCCAAGCAAAGTAACCCTTGACCTTGCCCTTGGACATGTGCTCAAAGGTTGATACCAGCGTGTAGTCATCGTCCACTGGAATCTTGGGCAACAAGTCGTAGCAGTAGTCGTTCTCAACCGTTGCGTGCTCACCGAACCACTCCTTAAGGAATGAGATCAGGAACTTTGGCTTGTTGACGTAATAACCGTCTGAGTAAGTCTGGGTCTCAAGGTAAGTACGCAGGTTTGAAAGCTCGCCCGTGTTAGGCCACTTGAGATAACCTGGCATCTCCTTTACCAACATACCCATGTCGGTTGCACCCTGAACGTTTGGCTCACCACGAAGAGCATTAACGCCGCCACCGGGGATACCAGTGTTACCCAAGAAAAGCTGGGTGATTGCGATGCTTCGGATGTTCTGCGAGCCATAGGTGTGCTGGGTTTGACCGAGCGCGTAAAGCAGCGCGCCAGCCTTGCCAGGCTTACCAGTTGATGCAAAGGTGCTATAGACGAGCTCCAGCGTCTCCTTGTCCATACCGCAGATGCTGCAGACGGTGTCCATGTCATACCGTAAGTAGTGACGTTTAAGATGCTGGAAGACGCAGTTAGGATCCTGGAGGGTCATGTCGCGCTTTGGATGCTTGAGCTTTGGTGGCGTAAACTCTGGAACGCCAGGAGCCATAGCCCATGCATAGTCGCCCTCTGGTGAGGTATCCCAAACGCTTTCTGACTCGGTTTGATAGTGCCAGGTCTTCTTGTCGTAGGACTTGGTCTTCTCATCCCAACCACTAAAGAAACCGGTCTCAGGATCAAAGCTGAAGTCTGGATCGAGCAGGTAGCTTGCATTGGTGTAATGCAAGACGTACTCGTGCTGCCATAGATCATTCTCAAGAATGTAGTTGAACAGACCGCCAAAGAAGGCTACGTCGGTACCGCTGCGGATTGGGCAGTAGATGTCTGCCTGCTCAGCCGTACGCGTGTAGCGAGGGTCAACAACGATCCACTTGGCTCCCTTATCGTGCGCCTTGTGCAGCCAGCGGGAGCTGATGGGGTGGTTCTCAGCACTGTTAGAACCAATATTCATGATGACATCGGCGTTTTGGAAGTCACACCAATGGCTTGTCATCGAGCCACGTCCGAATGTTGCCGCCAAACTGGGGACAGTAGGACCGTGTCAAACTCGAGCTTGGTTATCGAGTGCAACGATACCAAGCGACCTCATGGATTTAAGGATGAGGTAGTCCTCTTCGTTGTGCTGCTGTGAACCGCCGAGGCTCACCATTGCCTTGGTGTGGTTCACAACCAGGCCGTTCTCGTCACGCTCAATGAAGGTTTCGTCACGAGTCTTCTTGATGTTACGAGCAATCTCAGTGATTGCGTCATCCCAAGAGATGGGCTCCCAGTCAGATGCACCTGGCCTTCTGACCATTGGCTCCGACCTGCGCACGGGGTTCTTCACAACCTCACGCGTCTCAGGATCAATGATGTTCCTCAGTTGGAACATAGTTGCACCCTTTGGACAAAGAGCGCCGTAGTTGATTGGGTGGTCGGGGTCGCCCTCGACGTTGATCAACTCACCATCGCGTACGGAAACCAATGATCCGCATCCGCCGGCGCAATAGCAGCAAATGCTCGTGTACTCGTCGGTGTTGACGAGCTTCCACTCTTGCTTGGGAGCAATTGCCAGCGCCTGTGAAGGCTGGACAAACTGATAAGCCATGCTCGTAGCAAATGCAGCGCCCGATGCCTTAAGAAAATCGCGGCGTGATAGATCCACCTCACTCACCTACTTTCCCTCCTCGAAGTTATTTGTTGCCTTATAGTGTATGGAAGAAGTGGTATATGAGCAGCTCAAGGCAGGGTTTTGAGGGTGCGTGGGAACGCTTTTAATACATCTTCTAAAAGAAGGATTCTCAGAACATGTTTTCGCAGGTATTCCATGGAGTTGCAGAAATATAACGCCATAACTTTTTACAAATAGATGTGTAAATTTCTTGAATTTACTAGCAATTAGGAGAAAAAGTTCTCTGAGTTTGAACTGGAGAGCTTTTGAGAATGAGAGAGAAACATAAAAATGTCACAAAATCAGCAATTCACGCATCTGAATGAAGCGGGCGAAGCACACATGGTTGATGTGAGCGAGAAGGGTCTGACCAAGCGCATTGCCCGCGCTGAGGCCTACGTGCTTATGCAGCCAGAGACCCTGGCTGCCATCACCGATCAGCAGACCAAGAAGGGTGACGTACTTGCGACCGCCCGCATTGCTGGCATCATGGCCGCCAAGCAAACGAGCGCA
>JAEZWR010000017.1 GCA_023420115.1 Bacillota bacterium
GTTCTAAAATATATCCACCAATAAATGATGAGAGAATAGAGCCTACACACATTGCAATACTGAATAGTGATTGAGCTTTTGCCTCATCTTCTGGACTAACTAATCTACTCAAGTAATAAATAATGGCTATTGCGAAGAGACCAAATGCTGCCACCTGAAAAATTTGTGAATAATAAAATATGCTGATATTTTTTGATAGAAAAGTTGAAATAGCTTTGATAATAAAGAAAAATGTTGATACTTGAAGAATTCTTCTCAGCTTGAAGCGTTTAGCTAGCAATGGGAAAAGTAATATAAGGGGGATTAATTCGAGAAAAGCAGCAATTGAGCCGACAATACCAAGTTCTTTTTCTCCTCCATTTATAGACATAATGATCTGGAGTGTGAAGTTGGCATAGAGAGTATGGCAGAGTAAGACGAGTGAAATTGAGATAAGAAGCAAAAATGATGAGGGATATTTTTTAAAGAAACTTAGATAAGAGTTCTTAGCTAAAGACTTTGCTTCGCTAGACTTGATTTGACTTTGTTCTAAGGGCTGAGATCCTTTTTTGTCAACAGAATGAGCGTAGGTGTTTTTATTTTTAGCTATCTCAACCTTGAGATTTGTTCTAAGCTTAGCAACTTCTCGATGAAAAGATATAAATACAATTATATTTAGGATACAGAAGATGCTTAGTATATGGCGGAGTACATTTATTCCATAACTACTGATCAAGAATCCCAAAAAGAGTGATACAAGGGCATATGCTACTGAACCAGAAGCTCTAGCAACTGGAAAATTTAGTTTATAACCCTTTTTTAATACTGCCATTCCATTTGCATTAATTAGTGGAAGCAGTGCATAAATCGAACCATAGCAAATTACATAAGCTATTGATAGTGGGAATTTTGCTAAGTTGTAGACCATTAGAATATTACTTATAAGGATTGAACAAAGGAGACCTAACACAGAACGCAGTATTGCTTCTTCTCCATGGCGATCTATATATGAGGATAAGATTGATTGTAAGAATACACTAAAAATATTGGCAGAAGTTAAAATTAGACCTATTTCATAATTGCTGATAGAGCGTTTGAGGAGAAATGAGGATGAAAAGGCGGCAATAATTAGAACGTCGACCCAGAATATCAGTTGAAGTAAGGAATAATTCAAGTTGATTTTGTGAAGCCGAAGCTTAGTAATAAAAAGGTTGGAAACAGCCATAAATTAAACTCCATGAATTAAAAGTAATAAAAGTAATAATCAGAATAAACTATTAAATAGATTAGCAAAAAATTGTTAATGATAATGAGTGAGATAAAATGGTTTAATAAATTTTACAGTTTTCTTAACGCAGAAAGCTGATTTTGGTGAATTAATAGTATTACATGTTGAATAGATTATATTAATTATGTTTGGGAGTAAAAGTGCGCCTATTTCAAGATGTAAAAAAATAGCTTGCGTTATTGACTAATTGCCAAGACGCTTATTAAAATAAGTGCATCCATAGATTGGAGGAGATGGCATGAAACGTATTCGTAGTTTAAAGACGAGAGATCTGCGTCGCAGTGCTGTTGATGGCGGTTGTGGCGAATGCCAGACATCTTGCCAGTCGGCCTGCAAGACATCTTGCGGTGTCGCAAACCAGCCTTGTGAAAATAAGAATGTTCGCTAATGAATAACTTATTCTAATGAGGACAGTCCGTCGGATGACGGACTTTTTCTATTTTAAAGCAATTGATAAAATTTTGCCTAAATATTTGCCCATAATTTCATTTTTTAAGTCTGAGCCAATTCTTGATATTATGGTGATTATTTTTGATATAAGTTATATATTTTCTGCTATTTATTTATATAGCTTGATATAGCTTGAAATAATGTGCGAAAAATTTTAGTTATGAATTTTTTGTCCTATATAACATAGAAATATAAAGGTGAAATTTATCTTCTGTTTGTAATAATTATTATTAATCAAGTTAACGAAGGGATTTATAAATAGATACAATGCATCAATTCAGACAGAATGGGTATAACATAATTGTAGATGAACAAAGTGGAGCAGTTCACAGCGTAGATAATCTCGCATATCGTTTGATTGGCTTATATAAGTCTCATACTAGAAATGAACTTATAGATATAGCATCAAAGGAGTTTCCAGAGGAGTCGATATCGGAGATCGAGGATTGTATTGATGATATTGAGGATTTAATCAGAGATGGTCAGCTTTTTTCTGAAGATCCTTTTGATAATGTAGTTATTGATTTGGCTAAACGCAAACCTTTGATAAAGGCCCTATGCCTACATGTGGCTCACACTTGTAATCTTAATTGTTCATATTGTTTCGCCGCCCAAGGTAAATATCAAGGGAAGAGAGCATTGATGTCATTTGAAGTGGGCAAGAGGGCAATTGATTTTCTTATCGAAAATTCAGGACATAGAAGAAATCTCGATGTTGACTTTTTCGGTGGAGAACCCTTGATGAATTGGCAGGTAGTAAAAGATATCGTCCACTATGCGAGGGAACAAGAGAAGATTCATAATAAGAACTTTAGATTTACACTTACGACAAATGGAATGCTCATTGATGATGAGGTTATAGATTTCTCTAACAGAGAAATGAGTAATGTAGTACTTAGTCTCGATGGAAGAGAAGAGGTTCATGACAGACTTAGAAGAGACTACAAGGACAGGGGATCTTGGGCTACTATCGTACCTAAATTTCAGGAATTTGTTAGAAGAAGAAATGGCAAACAATATTACATAAGAGGGACATATACTCACTATAATACAGACTTTATGGAAGATATTAATACAATGCTCGATCTCGGGTTCAGAGAACTAAGTTTAGAGCCTGTTGTATGTGAAGATGGAGATCCTTATGCACTTACTGAAGAAGATTTACCAATTTTATTTGAACAATATGATAAATTAGCTGATAAGATTTTAGAATATGAGAAGAAAGGTGACCCTTTCACTTTTTATCACTTTACATTAGATCTTTGTCATGGACCTTGTATATATAAAAGAATATCTGGTTGTGGAGCGGGTACTGAGTATTATGCTGTTACTCCATGGGGACAACTTTACCCCTGCCATCAGTTTGT
This sequence comes from Bacillota bacterium, assembly GCA_023420115.1. GTDB lineage: Bacteria > Bacillota > Clostridia > Saccharofermentanales > Fastidiosipilaceae > JAEZWR01. The sequence goes on from JAEZWR010000017.1 coordinate 3,085, forward strand.
CAGTGACTGCGATTTTTCTATGGGTGATATCTGGAATGGCGTAAAAAATATAGAGGCACAAAATGAATTTAAGGCTTGTAATGTATATGCCCATGAGGAGTGTAAGTCTTGTTGGGCTAGACTTTATTGCTCTGGTGGTTGTGCCGCTAATGCTTTTCATTCAACTGGAAAAATCACCGGTATTTATGATTATGGATGTAGGCTTTTCCGAAAAAGAATCGAGTGTGCACTTATGATACAAGTAGCGAAACAAGAAGAAGCCTGGCGTCTTGAAGAAGAAAATGAGTTAAGTTTAGCCTGTGAAGCAAATACGAATGATAATATAAACTGTGATGAAAATGATTATGGACACGATAGTACGGAGTCTGTAGTTTGTGAGACTTGTCCAGAACTAAGTAGCATACAGGAACTTATCGTGGATGATGAGACTGCCTAAGTGGGATATGAGTTTAGGTACAATATATGTCTATGTATAAGAGACTATAATTTGGATATTTGATTTCTAACAATTTAAGCATTGTTATATGCGAGATCTTGATAATACTTAGAACTTTCTAATTGTTAGATCAATTAATAGGAGATAAGAAACTGTGAGAGAACTTCACAGAATAATTAAGGAATATAGTCAGAAAAGTAGGCTGAGGCTACATATGCCAGGGCATAAAGGGAATTTGGTATTTGTAGACTCAGTTTTTCCATATGCTTCGGATGTCAGCGAGTTAGATATTACAGATGATTTACATAGGCCGGAGCATGCTCTACTTAGACTTAAGAATAGAGCGAGTAAACTTTGGAATGCTAATGATTCCTGGCTTCTTACCAATGGTTCAACAGCTGGTAATTTCATTGCTATTTCAGCAGCTGAGCAGATGATGAAGGCTGGTCTCAGTTCAAATAAGAAAAAAATAGTATTAGTTGAGAGAAATTCTCATCGTTCAATTTTTAACATACTTAATATTCTTGAGTTGCCCTATATCACTTTGGATATTAGAAAATCAGATAAGAATGAAGATATATTCATAAGTCCGTCATATGAAATGATACGAAAATTTGTCGAAGAATATAGAGGGCAGATAGGACTGATAATTCTGACTATGCCTAATTATGAGGGTATATATAGTTCAGAACTTGAGAAAATTATATGTTTAGCCAAAGATGAAGGAATACTTCTTCATATTGATGCGGCACATGGAGCTCATTTGAAATTTATAGATGAAGATTTTGATCTTGGCAAGCTAGGAGTTGATCTATTTACTATAAGCCTTCATAAGACCCTACCAGCTGCCACATCGACAGCTATTCTTTTTACCTCTGGAGATAGGATAGATAGCGAAATTGTAGATCATTTTTATGACTGTTATGAGACGTCTAGTCCGAGTTATCCTCTACTATTATCGATAGAAGATTGCCTTGACTTTTTAGATGATTTAGAAGATATATCAACAATCAAACAAAATCTCAAGAATATAAAAGAAAGTCTTAAAGAAAAATCTTATAAGATATTAGATAATGATGATATTAGTGAAGAATGCAAAATTGACCCTTTAAAAATTTTTATTAAGAACGCGGGAGCTAAAGAAATTTTGGAGGGAGTAGGAATATATCCAGAGTATAGTAATTACTGGGGAACTTTATTGATATTAGGGATAAAAAGTAGCAAAGAAATAGTAGATCTTTTTCCTGATTTTATTAGCGGCTCTGAATTGTTAGATGAAGCAAGAGTAAATTGTGGTTGTCGCATCAAAGAAGCTGCGAAAGAAAATAGAAATATAATCAAAGGCAAAAGATATAGACAATATAAATATGTAGGAAAAAATGAGGCTATAGGAAAGACTCTAGCGAGGGACCTATATTTTTATCCTCCAGGTGTTCCATATAGGTTAGCTGGTGAGATTTTTACTAAAGATGACTGTTTGGGACTTGATGATTTAATCTCTAATGGACTTAATGGGACAAAGAATGGTAAAGTCGCAGTTGAAGTTGATGAAGTTGATTAGGCTAGTAGTAATGATTATATGTGAAGTATAGTGACTAAAGATTAGTTTTTATGTTATTAGGCAAGATATTTTCACAAAAACTCAACTTGAGAGAAAGAAACTTGATAGTAAATTTATGATTTTGCTTGTATACATATTAGCTTAGTGTTATTATGAGTAAAAGGAAGCGCCGATTTGGCGCTTTTCATTATTTTTAGGAGAAAAAAATGGCCAATAATAAAAGTAAAATTGCCTTGAGAGCAGAAGAACTTTGCTTGGAAACGATCGAGAGCCTAGGGTATGACTTGGTGGAAGTTACTTATGGTAAAGAAGGACCTGATTACCATCTTGTATTCTATGTTGACAAGAAAGGTGGCATTGGTTTGGATGACTGTGAGAGAATAAGCTTGGCTATAGATCCTATAATTGATGAGAATTTGGATGTGCCACAGGCATATTTGATGTCTGTCAGTTCGCCGGGCTTGGATCGTCCACTAAAGACGGAAAAAGATTTTTTGCGTCATATAGGTGATGAGCTGGAAGTGTCACTTTACAAACAATATAAAGGAGAGCAGAAACCCTGTGGAGTTTTGCTTGAATATAACAATGGATGCTTAAAATTAGAACTGGCAGGTGGAGATATTTTAGAACTTGAGGAAAATGAATATTCTAAAGTCAAACAGGCCATACATTTTTAATTAATTGCAATATCATATTATATAGGAAGTAATTTCCTTTATCGAAGAAAATATAGGAATAATTAAGGAAGTTAGTGTAACGCAATAATCATAGGGAGCGACTGACCGAATTTACGCCTGTGGAGATAGTAGTTTGCGAGATCAATGAAGCAGGAAGTTCGTTGACTTTAGTCAATGGATAGTTCAGATAATAGTAAATATGTTGGTATCCTAATTTAATAATTGGAGGAAGCAGGATGAATGCAGAATTTCTAGCAGCAATCAAAGCCTTGGAAAAAGAACGTGGAATAAGTGCAGATCAGCTTTTTGATGCTATTGAAGAGGCGCTGGTAAGTGCTTATAAGAGAGAGTTTGAGATTAAACAGGCTGATAATATTAGGGCTGAGATAGATAGAGAAACTGGTGAAATGGGCGTCTTTTTAATGAAAGAAGTCGTGGAAGAAGTTTTAGATCCTAATACTGAAATTTCTCTTGTCGAAGCTAAACAGATGGACGAGAGTTTTGAAATAGGAGATTTATTAGAGTTAGGAGTTTCACCACAGGACTTTGGTCGTTTGGCTGCACAGACTGCCAAAAGTGTAATTAATCAGAAGCTTACAGGAGCTGAGCGCGAGCGAATTCATCAAGAATTTTCTGAGAGAGTAGGAGAGCTTGCGACAGGTATTGTACAGCGTAAAGATAGAAAAGATGTATATGTAGATATCGGGCGTGCCGAGGCTTTGCTCCCAAAGAATGAGCAGGTTAGAGGCGATAATTATGATTTCAATAATAGATTGAAATTTATCATCTTAAAGGTTGATGATAGACATGGAAGACCACAGGTTATTGTTTCAAGAAGTCATCCAGCCCTAGTACAGAAACTTTTTGAACAGGAAGTTCCTGAGATTCAGTCCGGTGTAGTTGAAATTGTTCACGTAGCAAGAGAGGCTGGCGCTAGGAGTAAAATTTCTGTCATGAGCAGAGATGCGAATGTCGATCCATTAGGTTCTTGTGTTGGCCCTAGAGGTATGCGAGTTAAGAATGTTATGGATGAGATGGGCGGAGAAAAAATTGATATTATTCAATGGGATTCCGACCCAGTTGTATATATCATGAATGCTCTGAGTCCAGCAAAGGTAGTATCTGTTGAGGTGATAGAAGATGATGAGGACCATGTAGCAAAAGTTGTAGTTCCTGATCATCAACTGTCTCTTGCAATAGGAAGAGAGGGTCAGAATGCAAGACTTGCTGCTCGTCTGACTGGATTTAAGATTGATATAAAAAGTCAATCAGCTGCTAGAGAAGAACTTGAGGCTGAGCTCGTTAGTAAATTTGAAGAGTCAGCCAATGAGCTTGCTCATATGCAAGGCTTAGATAATGATTCTGATTTATCAGATAATTTAGATAATGAAGATAAAGTGTATGATGCTCATGATATTTCAGAAGAAGCTCTTAGGGCTAGATCGTATTCAGAATTGGCAGATGAGAGAACATCAAGTATCAGTAGTGCAGAAGACTTTACTAGGGCTTTTGAAGAAGCAGCTAAGAGACTTGAACAGGAACAAGATTCAGATGAGACTAGCGAAGTTCAAGATGATGCACTTAACGAAACAAATGTAGAATAAGCTCCAATATTCAAGCTTTGCTTCTAGTAATTTAAAAGAGGATATCATCGTGGCGAAAAAAGAAATAGAAAGAATGTGTCTAGTTTCACGTGAGATGAAGAATAGAAAATTCCTTATCAGATTAGTTTTTGATAAGGAGACACAGACGTGGTCGCTCGATCTTAGCAACAGGAAACATGGACGTGGATATTATATAAGTGCTGATTTAGATTTAATTGATTTAGCTGAGAAAAGGGCGATACTTCAACATACGGCATCAATGTCGAAACAAATGGATCTTTCTGCTGTCTATGATGAATTGAGAAAAGTTACAGAAGATAGAATAAAAGAAGAAGAGCAAAAGAATAGAAAATTACAGATAAAGAGAGTGCACCTAAGTCATGAACAGTGGGATCTGATTTCAGGGGACAAGGATATAAAGTAAGAAGATAGTGAAAAGATAGCAAGTGACAAGAATAGATAATAGATACGATAAAAAGACGTCTAGATCAAGAGATAATGAGGGCAGGGAGGCTTTACATAACTCGAGTTATTCTTCAAGATACAGGAAATATAAGTCTCCAGATTCAAATAATAGAGATGGACAAGAAGTTTGCTTCGATAACTCATCTAAAAGACAGCAATTTTCAAGAAAATCTGCAAATACTATTGAAAGACGTCAAAAGAAAAATAGAAGCTATACTTATAAAAGAAATTCAAGAAATAAAAAAGATCGTGAGCTGGAATATGATACTTTGAGAGAGGAGCATTTCAAGCTACAGAAAAAGAGAAAACAAGCCAAACTTAAATTACCATCATATGTCTCATATGTGGAGTCGATTACAGCCGACTTTAAGACGTTGCGTACTGATGAATATAAATATGAGTCAATTCTCAAATTTATTGGTCTTGCTAAACGTGCAGGATCCTTGGTGCAGGGGGCAGGTATTTTAGGAGATAATTTGGCAGGTCATAAGCTTTTTTTAGTTATTATTGCGAGCGATGCTAGTGATAATGCGAAAAGACTCTTTAGAGAGAAGATTAAAAATGATAAAGTAGCTGCGGTCTACTTTTCTACAAAGAGTGAACTTGGTGCAATTTTAGGAAGAGACGAGGCTGTATATATAGGTATCAAGGATAGAAACTTTGCTACAGGCCTATGGAAGAAAATAGAGACAGATTTGCAGTAGGGAGATAGTACCACTAGTATAGTTCGGGTATAGTTATTTATATTTTAAGTTTATATAATGATTTCTAATCTTGGAGGGAAATTAACGTCGATATGACAGGAAAAGAAAAATCTACTTTTGTTGGTGCCAGTGAAGAAAATAATGACAAGACTAAGGAGGCCACTTTGCTAAAAAATCAGGATAATAAAGATGTAGCAATAGAAGAGCATAATAACGAAGCTAATCAAGGAACCACCATTACACAGGTCGGAGTATCTGGTAAGAAAATTACTAGTGTGGTCAAAAAAATCCGTGTTGTCAAAAAGGCTCAAAGTAAGAGTGATGAAGAACTTCAGGAGCAGAGCGGAGCAGAAACTGTAGTTTCTTTAGGAGAGACTACTGACAGTACAGTGTTGTCTCAAAATATAGACGATAAAGGTGAAACAAAGAAGCAATCTGAGGCTGCAAAGGAAGCTTCAGCTAAGTCTGTTACACAAAAATCCGTGAACGCTGATACAAAAAAGAGCACTGATGAAAAGGCAACAGCCAAATCAGTTGAAAGTGCTGGAAAAAACAAAGCTACTACTAATAAGTCTCAAGGAGCGGCTAAATCTTCCAAACCTTCACGCAGTAAGAGCGTTAAACTCGATGATGATGTCGAAAAGAGAATTTTAGCTCAATTGAATGGAGACAATATTCCAGTCAAAGTTAAGTCTGGAACCAAAGTTAGAGAGGAACAAGAAGAGGCTGTTAAGAGACAGGCTGAAGAAGAACGTAGAAAACTTGTTGCACGTCAGGAAGAAGAGAAAAGAAAGCGTGAACAAGAAATGAAGCGTCTTGAAGAGCTTGAGAAGCAACGCGCAGAGGAGAAGCTACGCCAGGCAGAAGAAGAAAAGGCATTGTTGGAGAAACAAAAAGAAGAGCGCATGAAGCGCCTGAGTGCCGAAGTTTCAGGTCCGGTTAAGATTGGTAATATCAAAGACCTTCAAAAGACCAAGTCAAGTGAAGAAAATGTAGAAAAAATTGAACTAAATTCTGGCAACAAAATTGATAAGCAGGGTGAGAGAGTTAAGAATTCCAAGCATAAGTCGACTCCCTCCAAGGCAGCAATTGAGGCGACAAAGGCACTCGAGAATCAGCATAGAGCAAAGAATGAAAGTAAAGATCATAAATCAGATGAAGAGCCTAAGTCGTCTAATCATAGCTCTGATAATGTAGCCCAATCTCGTGATTCAGGAAATACATTAGAAGAGAGACTTGGCTTATCACCTAATCCACTTAGGAAAATAGGTAAGATTGGTAAAATTCAAGACGGAAGAAATCCTTTTGCTGCAACAGCAGAAGCAATGAAGAAAAAAAATACACGCGATGATAAAAAAGAGCGTGGTGACAGACAAAAGGGAGATAAGAATTTTAGGAAATCAAATAAGGATGGTGGAAACAGAACACCTAAGTTCCAAGCTGCCATATTTGACAAAGATGCTGATGAAGACAAACAGAAATTCAAGTCCCAGGCACGTAATTCTCGCAAAAAGACAGGGGCTATGGATGAATTTCTTCAAGAGATTGGGGCAAAAGAGAATACAAGGAATTTTCAGACAAGAACTCAATTTGAGAGAAATAGGCGCAACGAGAATAATAAACAGCAGACTCAGTCAAAGTCGAGAAGTCTTTCTCGCGACAATAGAGGACGTAATAATTATTTGAATGGAGATATGGATGATGATGCATATATCCGTCGTTCTTCACGTCGCAAAAATAAAGGAAATAATTTAAGTAGCGATCAATCAGCGAAACTTGCACAAGTAAGTCACGTATCCTTGCCTTCTCATTTGACTGTAAAAGAATTTGCTGAGGCCATCAAAAAAACATCCGCCGAGGTCATCATGAAGCTCATGGGACTTGGGATGATGGCGACAGTTAATCAGGATATAGATTATGACACTGCCGCTCTTATCGCAGGCGAGTTTGATATAGAGGCCGATCCAATTATTGAAACAAGTGAGGAAGATATACTCTTTGATGATTCTGAAGACAATGAAGAAAAATTAACTGAGCGTCCTCCTGTTGTAGTAGTTATGGGTCACGTTGACCATGGTAAGACCTCATTGCTTGACTATATACGTAATACAAAAGTTACGGCAGGAGAGGCCGGTGGAATTACTCAGGCTATCGGTGCTTATCGAGTTGAGGTTAACGAGCGTCAAATTACATTCTTAGATACTCCGGGTCACGAAGCCTTTACGGCAATGAGAGCTAGAGGAGCTCAGGCTACCGACATAGCAATCTTGGTTGTCGCTGCTGATGATGGAGTTATGCCACAGACCATCGAAGCTATTAATCACGCAAAGGCTGCTGGAACAGAGATTATAGTTGCAATTAACAAAATGGATAAACCTGGTGCTAATCCCGAAAGAGTTCGTCAGGAGTTGGTTACATATGATTTGATACCAGACGAGTGGGGTGGTACAACAACCATGGTGCCAATTTCAGCAAAAACAGGTGAGGGTATTGATGATTTACTTGAAATGGTAATCCTTACTGCTGATGCTATGGAACTCAAGGCCGATCCAGAGAGACAAGCAAAAGGTTACATTCTTGAAGCTAAACTTGATCCTCAGAGAGGTTCCGTCGCTTCACTTCTCGTACAGAGAGGTACTTTGAGAAAAGGTGATACGATAGTTACTTCGCATATTGTAGGTAATATTAGGGCGATGGTTGATGAAAATGGAAGAGAGATAGAAGCTGCAGGTCCATCGACACCAGTTGAGATTTTAGGATTGCCGGAAGTTCCCGAGGCAGGTGAGATATTCTACCAGGTCAAGGATGAAAGATTAGCGAAACAGCTTGCTGATAAGAGAAGAATCCAGGCTAGAGAAGAAAGTCTAAGTAAGGGTTTGAGGACTACACTGGATAATTTCTATGAACAAATTAGCAGTGGTGAGGTTAAAGACTTGAATATAATTGTCAAAGCTGATGTCGTAGGTTCAGTTGAGGCAATGAAACAATCGCTACTCAAACTGAGTAATGATGAAGTTAAAGTTAAGATTGTGCATGGTGCAGCAGGTGGTATCAATGAATCTGACGTAAGACTTGCCGAAGTAACTAATGCAATAATTATTGGATTTAATGTAAGAACCACAGGTAATGCATCTCAATTGGCAAAAGATTCTGGTGTTGATATAAGATTGTACAGAGTTATTTATAACGCACTTGAAGATATTGAGGCCGCCCTTAAGGGTATGCTTGATCCTGAATTTGTCGAAGAAGTTACAGGTCATATTGAAATACGTGAAATTTTCCACGTATCTTCAGTGGGAACAATCGGTGGTGGATATGTCACAGATGGACAAGTTGAGAGAAATAGTGATATTCGACTTGTTCGAGACGGTGTCGTTATTATGGAAGGCAAGCTAGCATCACTCAGAAGATTTAAGGACGATGTAAAAGAAGTTAGAGAAGGCTTCGAATGCGGTATGTCAATCGAGAGATACAATGATATCAAGGTTGGGGATGTTGTTGAGGCCTTCAGAATGGTTGAAGTAAAGGACAGACAATGAGTGCAAAAAAATATCGTAAAGAACGTGTAGCTGATGCCATTAAGAGGCTTCTGTCTACTGTAATAAGAGCGGAGATTAGAAATCCTGATGTTCCTCTATTCACTACAGTAACTGACGTTGAAGTTAGTTCAGATTTATCTTATGCAACAGTCTATGTGAGTATTCCAGGTAGCCAAAAAGAAAAAGCCAAGGCATTGGAAGCCCTACAAAAATCAAAAGGCTTCCTTAGATCTAGGATTGCTTCGGAGATAAGATTGATGCACACTCCTGATCTTATTGTTAAGGAAGATACTAGTCTAGAGTATGCTATGAATATAGAAAAAAAACTCGATGAAATTATGGGTAGAAATAGAAATAGCTCCACTTCTGGAGTTTTTGAAAAGGCGTTAGAGCCTGATGAGTCTAATGAGGGTGATAAGGATGCCAGTAGCCTGGATGACTTGCTTGATTAATTCTCAAAAGGATAGACTGATATGATTTAGGTTCGGAAAAATATATGAACTTGGGTTAAGATAAAGAGGGTAAGATGTGAAAATTTCTTTCCCTCTTATTTTTTACAAGAAAAAAATGAGATAATTGAGCAACTTTTGAAATTTGTATGTGAAGATAATAGACTTTTTATAGTGAATATTTGAAGAGTGTATTAATGAGTTATAGAATTTAGGAAATAATTGATATGGTGACCAATAGTAATGATATTTATAAATTAGGTCTAGAATTGATCCTCTCTGACAAAATGCTGAAGTTAATGGAGCGGATCCTTTCCTTATTGGAACGATATAGAAGTGACCCTACGTACGCTAAGGAATGTATATATATTTATCCACATAGTAGAGCAGATGGGGATGCATATGGTTCATCTTTTGCTCTGCAGAGGGTATTTACTTCAATTGGTATAAAATCAAAAGTTATTTTGTCAGAAGCAATTTACTCTCCCTTTGATAGATATATTTCTTCACTTAATGAGGCTGATTATTATGTGTACGAGGATGAGTGGAGAAAAGTCGTAGAAGAAGAGACTGAAGATAAGCAGGCATTGGCCATACTTATAGATTGTAATGATTTGAGTAGAATTGGCGACCGAGCTAAATTGATTCCAGAAAGAATAAGATTACTTGTTATAGATCATCACGTTGAGACTCAAGATGTCGACAAAGAAAATAGTCATAGTTATTATCATAAATATATAAATTCGTCAGCTGCCGCAATTTGTCAGGATTTAGCATGCTTGTTTTTTGCATTAGAAAAGGAAATAGAAAAAGAAATAATAGATAAAGATACTGCCACACTATTGTATGCAGGAATGCTGACTGATAGCAACCGTTTCACTTATTCTCAAGTTACAGATGACACTCTGTTGATTGCAGCAATGTTAAAGGCTAGAGGTGTAGATCAAGAGAGACTTTGCCGTGATTTATTTGAGACAAAGTCTTTTGCACAGATAAGAGCTGAATCTATCATAATTAATAATTTGATGAGCTTTTATGACTCAAAAATAAATATATCTTATATTACATTGAGAGATATGATAGAAAATGAAATATTTGAGGAAGATTTAGTTTTTGCACCGTCTTTTATTAGAGAGATAGAAGGATGCAGATTATCGATTTTTCTAAGAGAGACAGAGAAAGGTAATATAAGGGGAAATGTTAGATCAATTTTACCTTATAGTGCAAGAAACTTGGCTCTTAGATACGGAGGGGGAGGGCATATCTGTGCTTCTGGTTTTTCGATAATGAATAAAACTTTGGACGAGTCTTTGGAAGATATAATTGAAATGGCTATTTCTGAGATAAAGAGACAAGAGTTAGAAATAAAATAAGGATTAGCTAAACGCGAGAGTGCTTTTTTATTCTATTTTCAGCAAAAATATATGTAGGTATTGAGGGTTTCATGGCAAAGAAAGGGCAGAGACCTCCATTGGGAGGAATTATTAATGTTTATAAACCAGCTGGGGTTTCTTCATTTTATATAGTTAATATGCTTAGACGGCTGTTGAACGTAAATAAGATAGGTTTTGATGGTACGCTCGATCCCTTTGCCGAAGGTGTTTTGCCTCTGTATATAGGTAGGGCCTGTGCTGCTATTCAATATAATGAGCATTCTGACAAACAATATATAAGTCTGATGTCTTTAGGGGCGGAGACGGACTCACTTGATTCCACTGGTGAAATACTGGCTAAAGAGTATTTAAGTTTATATGATGAGACTTCAATTGTAGATAATGATTGCGAGAGGGTTAGAAATCTCTTATCTTCTTTTGTTGGTGAACAGGTTCAGGAGGTGCCAAAATTTTCTGCAGCTAAAATAAATGGTAGACGTTTTGTTGATCTTGCAAGAGAAGGCAAGGATGTTCCTACTCGATATAAGAAGATAAATGTTTACAAAGCGGAGCTTTTAAAATACGAACGCCGTCTTCCGGATGAATTTATAAATTATGAATATCCTGCATATGCTAATCTCTCTTATCCTGGGCATTTTTATCAAAAGACAAGATTCAGAATAGAGGATAAGTTAATTGATTGTCCACTCGGTCCATTTTTCTTAATTGAATATCATGTTAGTTCGGGAACTTATATCAGGTCACTTAATCACGATTTGGCTAAAAATTTAGGTCATTTAGGTCTGACACTTCGATTGTTAAGATCTAAACATGGCCCTTTTGATATTGCCAAGGCAGTGACTTTGGATAGACTTGAAAGTTGGTGTCAAAATGGTGGAGATAAGAAGATTTTAGAAGCAAATTTTGATGAAATTTTACAGCCTATTGATATGATTTTTTTTCAGTACCCTGTGATAAAATTAAACAGTCAGTTTTGTCGTATGCTATTACAGGGCAAAATAATAATTAAGTTTTCTCAGAAGCTCGCTGATATTAAGGAGTCAGAGACTGATTTTGGGAGGGCTTTTTTTCGTATTTATAATGACGACAGATTTATTGGCATAGCCGCTCAAGAAGGTGAAGATTTGAGAGCAGAAAGGATGTTTCTCGGAATTGAAGACTTTTAGATTGTTGTATAAGAAGGATAAGGGCTTATATAGTTATCAAACTTTAATTAAAGACGCAGTAATTGGTCTTGGCTTCTTTGATGGTGTTCATAGAGGCCATCAGGAATTAATTGCTAAAGTTTTGTACCATGCCGCTAAATTGAATAAGCCTGCCGCTGTTTTTACTTTTGACCGCTATCCGAAACATCACAATGCCAATTATGGGCCAGGTCTTTCTTCCGGGAAAAATGTTTTTGAAGATTCGATTCCGAGTAAATTTAGTGTTGATGTGAGTCTATCGACTTTTGTACACAATAATAGAAACTGGATTTCGGATATAAATAATGAGCAGAGAGGACTGCGTGAAGAACTTCTAAAGGAAAAAAAGAATAAGCGTGAATTTTTAGGGTTTATCCAGAGTGAAGAGGAAAAGGTGAGAACTTTGGATAAACAAGGTTTGGACATAGTTTATATTCAGAGATTTGATGATGAATTTTCAAATTGTCTAGCTGATGATTTCTTTTATGAACTTAAGGATAAATTGGCTCCAGCTATGCTTATAACAGGAGAGGATTTTTGCTTCGGGAAAGATAGATCTGGTAATGTTGACCTTTTGAGGGAACTATGTGAGAAGAATAATATTGATTTTTCTACAAGTGGAACTGTGTATTATAAGGGAGAGAAAATATCGAGTAGTAGAATCCGTGAAGCTATTTTTCTCGGTGATTTAGAACTTGCAGAAGAATTGATGGGCAGACCTTATAGAAGTCTCGGAGAGGTTTTGCACGGTCAGGCTTTGGGAAGTAAATTTGGTATTCCAACAGCGAATATAAGGCCTACTCAGTCAAAAGTTATGCCCCCATATGGAGTTTACCTAAGTTTTGCGAAAATTGATAATAGATTATATAGAGCCGTAACACATTTAGGGCTAAGACCAACTGTTAATAGTAAGGATAAGTCGCCATTATATGAGACTTTTATTTATGATTTTAATGGAGATCTTTATGGGCAGGTGATAGAGATTTCACTTCTCAAACACGAACGTGAAGAAATAGAGTTCCCTTCCTTGCTCGCAATGACAAGTCAGATTGCAAAAGATTTAGATCAAGCAGATGCTTCTCACACTAGGCTCGAAAGATTTGAACACACATATGATTATCACGGATTAAGCGCATATAGACTGCAGTCTAATCGTTTCTCAGTCGGTAAGCTTGATTTGGTTTTTTATATTCCTGTGAATAAGATTAAGTATTCAGCCCTGTTGTTTTTGTCAGAGTTTTTGACAGAGTGTACGCTTGGGTTGCCTGCCGAAGCAGAGTTATCTGCTTTTCTTGAAGATAAATACGCAGCTGATTTTGTCTCTGATGTTGATCTGCGCTCGGACTTGGCTAGTTTTACCCTGTCTATATCAGCTTTGAAAAATGGACCAGATGGAAGTTTCCCTTTTGAAGAATGTATGGAAATGTTCTTGGAGCATTTACTTAATTCGACTATAGATAATGAAGAAATCTTTGCTAATTTGTTTGACAGCCTCAAGAAGAGACTTGTACTTCAGTTAAAAGTTAGAGGACAAAAGGCTGGAAATAAAGTACGTAGTTTGGCATTAAAAGAAGTTTTTCCTAACGAGACAGTTAGTTTAAGTGCAGAAGAGCTTATAGAGGACTGTGAAAGTCTTTGCATGGATGATGTTATTCAAACTTATCATGCACTGTTGACCGAGGCCCAAAGAGTAATTGTTATATCTGGTGCTATCGAAGAAAAAGAGAGTTTGATGATTAGGGAATTTTTGGACAAGTGGTCTAGGCAAGAAAGTGATTTCAAAGCAGTTCCCTGTAAGAACCCAGCTATAAAAATTGCCGAAGCAAAAGGGTTAATAAGAGATACTCATGATGGAGATCTTAGCCATGCCTGTTTAATTTACGATGGAATATCTGGTTATAATTCAATAAGTCAGTTTAAATATCTTTTACTTTCCGAAATTTTGGCAGGAGATACGTCTGCCTTGCTTTTTAAAAGTTTAAGGTCGGATAAATCATATGTGTACTCAATTGAATGTGACTTAGATTCTTATTTGGGAATATTAATGATTAGTTTCGCCTGTGACAGCCAAAATATGAATGAGGCTATTGACATTGTGAAAGATGGCATATCCTTAATCAAAGACAATCTTAATGAAGATGTTTTGAGTTTGGCTAAGAATTATCTTGTGAATAGTATTAAGAATCAATCTGATAGTCTGTCATATTTAGTATCTTCATATCTGGAGGATAGACTCATGGGTCAGCATCTTTCTCTAGATACAGTTATAAATATTATTGATGAGATAAAGATTGAGGAGATAGTTGATCTCGCCTTGGACTTAGATCTTAAATTAGTTTACATTCTTGATCCTAAAAAAGAATCTGTGGAGAATAAATAGATTAAAATTAACTAATATTTTCTATATTAATTAGTAAATATTATGATTAGCTTAGTGAACCTAAAGTATTTTTTATTTGAGGAAGTATATGGAATTTTCTTTGACAAGACAAGATAGAACAGACCCCCTTAGCAATAAAGAAATGCATATCTATTGTAAAGGGGCGAATAATAAATTTACCTTTATTCCAATGCCGGGATTTAAAAGTAAATTTTTTGGAATAATAGTTCCTTTTGGTTCATTTATGAGGCATATGCCCACAACTTCGGAGAAAATTTTAGATTTGCCAGCTGGAACAGCTCATCTTCTTGAACATCTGATTTTTTCACGAGATAATAGTTTGAAAAATTATGGAGCAAGTGATCAATGTGATCCATTAGAAGAATTAGAAAAATCTGGTGCAGAGCTAAATGCATATACATCACATGACCATACTCTTTTTTACATTCAGTCCGTTGATAATTTCTACGAGTCGGCTTTGAATCTTCTCAAAACAGTCTTAAGTTTTAATACTGATGCTATAAGGCTCGAAAATGAACGTAAAGTTATAATGCAGGAGATTTTGTTAGATTTAGAGAATCCAGAAGAAAAAGTATATAACGATATTATGCATAATCTTTTTAGTTCACATCCAATTAGAGATGATATTGCAGGAACAAAAGATACTTTAGATCTAATAGATGAAGAGATAGTCAATGAGGCATATCATTATTATTATTCCCCAGAGAGACTAAATTTCGTGGTGGTTGGTGATATTGATGAAACATTATTTTTAGAGCAAACACTGGCTGTGCTTTATCCTACACAATATATTTTTAATAATGAAAAAGACTTATTATACTTCGATAATTCAAATGCTTTAGGTGAAGAAATTGAAATAGATACACTTGGTCAAGAGTTAGATGCGGGAGCTTTTTCAAAATTTGAGAATGAACAAGTACTTTCTTCTGAGTTTGAAGATAAGAACTATGGAAAAGTTATTGCTGACAATATCAATAACAAGCTTCCCCAATTCATCGGAGCCTTGGATTATCCTATATGCCATATCGAAGAAGATAGAGGCTCAATTAGCAAGGTGATTAAAGTTGATAGCGAAGAGGATTTTTATTGTATAGCTTATAGAGATTCATATTTTGGTCAAGATAGGAGAATATACGGACTGGACATTGAGCGACGAAAATTGGCTGCAGAAGTTGTCTTGGGTATACTTTTTGGTTCGTCATCAAAATTTTATGAACAAGCTAATAGAGAAGCGCTGATTGATGATTCTTATTTTTGGCAGTACGTATGTTATGGAGATATAGCTTATTTTTGTTTAGGTTCATATACATCTGATCCCGAATTACTTTCTAAGAGTGTTAAAGAAGTTATTGAAAAATCACTTATGTCGGACAGTATTTCAATTGACGACTTTAATCGCAGGAAGAAAATGATCATTGGAAACTATATTCAAGAGCAAGACTCAATACAAGAATTAGGTTTTCTTATGGCGGGCTTTAATACCAAGCAAATGGATGGCTTCCATTATTCAAGCCTATCGAGAAATTTGTGCATGGATGATGGCGTGAGCATTCTTAATGATCTTTTCAATGAGAGCAAGTGTGTGGAAATAATTGCTGAGTCGTCACGAAATGATTGAAAAAATTAATATATACATGTGTGTTATTTTGGGGTCGAAACCACTAGTTTTTGAATAAAAATATTATTGACCACTATAAAGTGACGAGCAATTTTTATCTTTGATATTTTATATTTTATATTTTATATTTATATAAGGAGATAAATTATGAATGAAGTTTTTCATGTTTCATTCCCTGGATTAGGTATTAATAATTTACCTGTTCCTAGAGTTTTTGTTAATCTCTTTGGCATTGATATATATTTTTATAGTTTGTGTATTTGCTTGGGTTTGCTTCTTTCTTTGATTCTCGCTGCTAGACGATCCCATAAATTTAATATAAAAGATGATGATATTTATACTATTGCAACTTTGGCCATACCTTTACTTATTATAGGAGCGAGGCTCTATTTTGTTGCCTTTGAATGGAATAGTTTCAAAGGAGATCTCAGTAAAATTTTAGACATTCGTTCTGGAGGCTTGGCCTTTTATGGCGGTGTAATAGGTGGTATAGTCGCTATTTATATTGTTTCCAAAATAAGAAAAGTGGCCTTTGTAGATTATCTTGACTATCTATGTCCTTATCTTGCTCTGGGGCAGGCTATTGGTAGATGGGGAAATTTTTTCAATCAAGAGGCTTTTGGAAGTAATACGACTTTGCCTTGGGGGATGATATCTGAGGGGACACGTTCTTATTTAACACAAATTGAGAAGAATTATCACAATATGGATATTAACCCCTTGTTGCCAGTTCATCCAACTTTTTTATATGAGTCACTGGCTAATCTTTTGATTTTCGCTTTGATAATCAGATTACAAAATAAGGGTTATTTTGGAAGCAGGAGACGCTTTTTTTGCAGCTCAGTTTATTTACTATGCTATGGTGTGACAAGATTTATTGTAGAAGGATTAAGAACGGACTCCTTATTTGTACCTAATACTTCCATAAGAATTTCGCAGCTGCTTTCTATATTTATGGTGGTATTTGCTATTATTTTTCTCATGTATAACCTGCTATTTAAGAGAAAAGAAGATGATATGACTTTAGAGTAAAAGTACTAACGATGATTTTTGTGTTACTCATTACGTGGATTAGTTCTATGTATTTGCCTAATTTACTATAGGTTGGAAATAGTATTTCTTATGGATAAGATTGATTATAAAGAAAAAAATATCGAGTTTTCACATAGTCCAGTTTTACTTAGAGAGACTTTGGAGGCCTTAAATATTAAAAAAGGCTTATCTTATTTAGACTTGACTTTGGGAGGTGCTGGTCACAGTAGCGAAATCCTAAAAGCGCTCTGCGGAAGTGGAGAACTTTTTGCTTTTGATCAAGATATTGATGCTCTGACATATGCGAGGAAAAAACTAGTAGAATTGAAAGAAAATTTGTCATCTCATGTGGACTTGGAATTTTTTAATTGTAATTTTAGTATGTTGAATCAAAGATTGAATGAGTTTGATGAGATAAATAATAGAGAAAAGACCCTTTTCGATGGAATTTTGGCTGATATAGGTGTTAGTAGTTATCAGTTGGATGAAGCAGAAAGAGGCTTCTCATATCAACATGATGGACCACTCGATATGAGAATGAATAAATCCGCCAAGCTCACCGCAGCGCAAATAGTTAATACATATTCCGAAGCCCAAATAGCGGATATTCTATTTACATATGGTGAAGAGAAAAATAGTAGAAGAATAGCGAGAGCAATCGTAGAACAGAGAAAGATACAAGAGTTTAAAACTACGGCTGAACTGCGAGACTGTATTTGTGGGGCTAAAATTAGACTAGACAAATCTGGCAAGCACCCCGCCAAAAGAAGCTTCCAAGCCTTGAGAATAGCTGTTAATTCAGAATTGGAAGTGCTGGAAAGTATGCTCAGTCAGGCAATAGATAGACTTAAACCGGGCGGTAGACTGGTTATTATAAGTTTCCATTCTTTAGAAGATAGAATTGTCAAAAATTTTTTCAAGGCACAAGTTAATGTTTGCACTTGTCCTCCCAAGATGCCCTGTATATGTGGCAAAGAAGCTCTTGGGAAAATTATATATCCCAAAGGATTAACTGCTAGTGAAGAAGAACTTAAACTTAATCTTAGATCAAGATCGGCCAGACTGCGTTGCTTCGAGAAACGTCTTGACTCTTAATTTATTTTGCTAATATATGGCATGAGATATAAACAAGCTTAAAAAGTTTCTAATAAATAGCAGATAAAAAGAACTACATATCGTATATTGAATTTAGGGATTAGTTCACATTTTAACAAAGATAAAATATACAATAAATTATTCAGGTTGATAATTTATTGTGCCTTTTTTCAAGTAAAATAAAGAGTGATTATTTTTATTTATACATGAGATGAATATGAGAGAAAATAATAAATTAAATATAACAAGTTCTGGTATTGGGGCTAAGGTTCAAAAAGGGAAGCAAAAGGGAAGATCAAAGTTTAGATTAATTATTTTGATTTTTATTATTCTTTGGACAACTATGCTTCTTTTTGTTATTTTGCGTCAACAGGCAAAAAATTTGGAAGTTAACTTTAGGAATGCTTCGCTTAGGAGACAAATTTCTATAATAAGACAAGAGATAAGAGAACGAAATGATAAATTGAATGATGCAATAGATATAAATCAGATCACTTCACGAGCTATTGAATTAGGATTGACACATATTAAGGAAAATCAGAAGAGATTGATTCCACAAGTTGAGAGTAATAGATTACTTGTTCACCGAGAGGATGCTAATGCAATTATGGCTAATGGTGAAACTTCGACTTTACCTCTTAATCGAATTTATCAAAATCTAGAGACTTATTTTGAAGAACATAGGAATAGGACACTTGCCGAAGCTGAGACTCCCTTAGTAGATACTAATAGTCAAAATGCAGAAAAGTCAGAAAGTGAGCCAGATGATAGTAATATAGCTGAAGTTTCAGAATGAATTTTCAAATTATCGCAATTTGATATTAAATTACTAGGACTTAAATTAGCTAAAAGAAGAGAAATTCTTATTTGTTATAGATAAAGTGAATGATTATTTGGGGAGTATGTGATGCCAAATAAGGAAAGAAATTTTCAAAATATAGATAAAGTTATAAATAGAGAATCTTCAAGTAAAAAGTCAAAGAATAGGGAGAAAAGAAATGAAGGTTTTTTTTCTATTTTTAAAAGACTTTTTCCAGGAATTAAATTTCGTTGGAGCTTACTTTTACCAGCTCTGATACTTACATCCTACAGTTTGGTATCTATTGGTAAATTATTCAGTCTTTCGGTTATCCAAAATCGATTCTATACAGAAAAGGCTGCAGGACAACATATGAGACGAACTGTAGTTTATCCAGAACGAGGAAGAATAATAGATAGTAAGGGCAAAGTGCTCGCCACTACTGTTTATATCTATACAATAGGAATTACGCCTCGTGATGTTAGGTCTATTATTGGTGCCAAGGAAGCTAGCATAGATAATATATGTGACAATGTTGCTAATATATTATCTTTGGATAGAGACGAGCTTATGCAGTCATTTAAAAATACAGATGCTACCTATATACAGCTTAAGAAAGGTGTCGATAGAGAGACAAAAACAAAATTAGAAGAGTATTTAGACAAGTATGTAATAGGTGGTTTTGCCATTGATCCTGTTGCGAAGAGATACTATCCAGAGAAAGACTACTTGTCTACTGTCATAGGTTTTACGAGTACGCAAGATCAAAACCCGAGTGGTATTTTGGGTGTAGAGTATTCATATAATAACGATTTGACCGGAGAGCCGGGTTATAGTTACACTCAGGTGGATAACTTTCTTCAGAGTCAGCTTCCAAATGCCAAGTCTGCTACTGTTTCTGCTAAAGATGGTAATGACGTTGTATTAACGATAAATGAAGAATTACAGAGAGAAACAGAAGAGGTTGTGTCGTGGATGAGCGATGCGACAAATCCTGAACGAGGAGCGATGGCTATTGTAATGGATCCAAAGACAGGTGAAATTTTGGCAATGGCAGGTGCAAATCGCTTTGACTTGAATAATCCAAGTGCTTGTCCTCCGAATAAAAATCCTAATACTTGGGATCCTAATACTAACGAAGAAGACTTGAATTATTTAATGTCTGAAATTTGGAGAAATAAGGTTATTTCCGAACCTTATGAACCTGGATCAATTATGAAGCCTTTTACTTTGAGCATAGCTTTTGATGAAGGGCAGGTTTCCTTAGATGAGCTTCTTTCTGATGCTCCTATCCAGATGGGTGACTGGAATCTTTATCCAATGAAATGTTGGGCTGACAATATCTATGGCTTCAATCACGGACTAGAGACCATACAAGATGCTCTAATGAGATCTTGCAACCCTCCCTTTGCTATATTAGCTCAACGTGTAGGCATAAGTAATTTTTATGATTACGTAAAAAGATTAGGTTTTACAGAGAACACAGGCATAGATCTTCCTGCGGAGTCTGTTGGTCTTATTCATAGCAATCCTTCAATAACTGACCTTTGTACTATTTCTATTGGTGAGCAGAGTACAGTCAGCATGATTAGAATGGCGACGATTTATTCCGCCTTGGCTAATGGTGGTAAGATAATCAAGCCTCATGTTGTTAAGAGAGTTCAATCCAGAGATGGAACAGTTATAAGAGAAAATACACCTGAAGTTGTTAGACATATTTTTTCTGAGAGCATTACAGCACAGGTTCGCCAAATGATGATCCCTGGAACACACTTCCCAGAAGGTAGTGGACCTAGGCTCTATGGTTCTGGTTTGCTTTCTGCTGGTAAGACTGGTACCAGTCTTGATAATGAAGATAATAATAAAGTGTGTTACTCATCAGCTCTAATAACTCCATATGATTATCCTGATTTTATTGTCCTATGTGCGAGCTTAGTGCCTAGAGCGGATACAGATTCTAAAATAATGCAGCTTGGTGCAAGATTAATTGCCAGAAAGGCTTCTGAAATTTTTAAGCAAAAAGCCAGATTTGACGAATATGATATTGGCAGAGTATTTGATTCTGCTTATTTGCAAGATTATTCAGGTTTAAGTTATTTTCAGGCTGTATCGGATGCTGCTATAAATAGAGATATTCAAGTTATAGCGCCAGAAGGAACCGCACACAATGAGATAATTACAGAACAGTTCCCAACTTCGGGAGTACCTGTTTCTTCTGATTCTAAAATTTATGTAGGAACAGCCAAACATCCAATCCCTGATGAATGGAAGAGATCAGTTGAAGTTCCTAATTTTATCGGTTTAACTTATTTTGAAGCCAAGCAACTTGCTGCAAATTCTGGTTTGAATTTAGCTCTTTCAGGTTACGATCCAGATTCGGCAGTTAGCTACCAAAGCATAATGAATAAAGATAGCAATGGTAAAGTTAATACTGTTCAAAAGGGTACAATTATTTCACTTATTTTTGATGGAGAGGCGCTGCCGAGTCCTGATGTTGGTTTAAATGTTGAGATTTGGAGAGAAAATCCAACAGTGAGTGCAACTACTAATGAGAATGAGACAGATATAGATGCCGATGAAGCTTGGAGACGCTTCGATTCAGATATAGAAGAGATTGAAACAGCTTCAAATTCTAATATGAATAGTAGTACTGAAGGTAGTTCAAATTTGGATAGTGAGATTCAAGAACTTCAATAGATTAAAGTGGCGTAAATATATTAATTTATAATTGTCATACTTGAGAGAGTATTAATAGAAGGATGGGATGAAGATGCTGGCTTATATAAGTGATTATTTAAAATTAGAGGGGCTTAAACGCTCCTATAATTTTAATCCGGACAGAGATTTCCGAATTCTATCTATCTCAAGTGACAGTCGTTCTGATCTCGTAGATAAGGCCTTTATTGCACTCCGTGGTGAAAGATTTGACGGACATGATTTCTTAGAACACGCTGTAAATAAAGGGGCTAGGCTCCTCATAATTGATGAAGCTGCAGAAAAAGAATTAAATCTAGAGTCTGCTTCCGGTATACCTTCTTATCTTGAAAATATCTGTATATTGGTTTTTTCTGATACGGTCTATGCATTAACGATTATTGCTAGAGAATATAGAAGAACTTGGGGGGGCAGGATAGTTACAGTTACCGGTAGTGTTGGTAAGACAAGTACAAGAAATGTTATAGCTAAGTCTTTAGCCAGTAGCTATTTGGTGAGACGGACACAGAAAAATTTAAATAATCCAATTGGAGTTTCTCAAACTCTTATGAATATGGATGACGAAGCTGAATTGGCGGTCATAGAATTAGGTATGGACAGAATGGGAGAAATTTTTCAATCTGCCAGAGCTTGTGAGGCCAACGTAGCTGTCATTACTAATATTGGTTTTTCTCACATTGAAAACTTGGGTAGCAGAGAAAATATTGCAAAGGCTAAGTTTGAGATTGCAGAATGCCTATCTCCTAATTCAGCACTGATTTTAAATGCGGACGATGATATTTTATTTCAGCATTTCTTAAATTTTAATGCTGAATATCTTTTAAGAAAGAATATTAATAAAATTTGTTTGTGTGGTCTCTGTGACGATAATAGATTAGAGCAAGTAAGGATCAAGGCCGGAGAGTTAGTAAAAGAGTATATTGAAGTAAAAAATAATTGTGATGAGCTAGTAGCTGGCGATGTGGATGACTTCAGTTTAAGTTATTACACGAGAAAAACATTAGAGCATGAAGATAAGCTGGTTTTGTTGATTAAGAAATTTATTTTTAATGACAAGACTTTAAATTCCAAAGTAGCAAATGCTGAAAATATTCAGTTTTCTATACCTCATATGGCAGAGCATCATCTGCAAAATTTGTTGATTTCTTTTTCCGTTGCAAGGCTTTTTGATATTGATGATATTGAATTAGAGAGAAGTTTCCAAGAAAGGGATAACGAAGGAAATAGAGAGAGACTGGAAAGGCTTGGAGAGATTAGTATTTTCCATGATTATTACAATGCCAGTCTTGAATCGATGAGAGCCTCGTTCGACTCAGCTAGACTTTTATGCCCAATTGAAGAAAATAGGGTAGTTATTTTAGCTTGTGTCAATGAACTTGGATCTTATGCTGAGCAAATTCATTATGAGATTGGCAAGAGTTTATTTAGAAAATTCAAGACAAAAAAAGATAGGATTTTTTTGCTTGGCGCTTTTGCAAGCAGTATGGCTAGAGCATACTTGGATGAGGAAAATTTAAGTAAAAATAGTGAAGATAATGAATGTGCAAATAATTTATGTGCCGATATAGATGGAAATACTTTTTTGCATGAGCGTGTTTTTGCGGATAAAGATAAATTGTGGAAAGCCCTCGAGAAAAGATTTTTTGAAGCAGTCGAGGATTCTGATAAAGGTATAGAGTCAGTTAATTTAGATAATCATAGTTTTTTCTTTTTAATCAAGGGCTCTAGAGGATATCAGCTAGAAACAATTGCTGATAAAATAAAGGAGAAGTTAGAAATTTAATGCCTATTAAGTGCGAGATGATATTCATTTTAACTTCGAATTATATTTAATTTATATTTTATTGAACTAATATGAGGTATATACGATGATACTTAAATATGTTGTACTATTAGTTTTTGCAATATGTATATCTTTAATTACAGGTAAATTGCAGATAAACTATCTTCGCAAAATTGCCTTGGGGCAACAGGTTAGAGATGATGGTCCTCAAAGACATTTAGCCAAGTCAGGAACACCTACATTTGGAGGACTGATTTTTTTAACCCCATTCTTTATTTATACTATTTATAGTTTAATAACTCGTGGATTTACCAAAGAGACAGTCTTGTCAATTTTTGTTTTGCTTATTAGTGCAATTGGATTTGCTGATGATTATGTAAAAGTTAAGATTAATAAAGAGGGTCTAAGTGTCAGACAAAAGACAGTATCAATTTTATCAATAATTGTTATTTTCATTATATATCTTAACAGAAGTGGTAATTTATCAGGCTTTTACGTACCTTTCTTCAGTAAGAGTTTTGTCTCAGTGTCTTCATTTGCTGCGATAGTTTTTGCTCTATTTGCAATGTTCTATTTTTATTCTTGTATCAATGCAGTAAATATAACAGACGGAGAAGATGGTTTATGTACTTCGATAAGTGTGATTGCTTTGTTATTTATTGGCACACTTGCTAGTTCCAGTTTGTTTTTGCATAAGGATAATGAATTGTTGGAACCTACGCTTGTTATGATTGGCGGTTTGCTTGCTTTCTTCTTTTATAACAAGTATCCTGCCAAAATTTTTATGGGTGATTTTGGTTCTCTTGCTCTCGGTGCATATATTAGCGGGGCGCTTTTTATTATCGGTCAGCCGTGGCTTTTTTTGTTAATAGGTCTTATTTATTGGGTTGAAATTGCCTCTGTTTTTATCCAGGTGATGTATTTTAAGAAAACTGGCGGTAAAAGGATTTTTAGGATGTCTCCTATTCACCATCATTTTGAGTTAGGTGGCTGGTCAGAGAATAAAATATGCTTGGTCTTTTCATTAGTAACAGCTTTGGCTTCGGTTTTGGCTTTGCTCGCTAGTCTTAGATAGTAACAATATTACGTAGGTGTTTATAATGGAAGATAAATATAAGAATATGAATTCTCAAGAATTTTTAGATGGCTCTCTCCCTAGTGAGCTTAAGCCAAGACATATAAATAATGAAGATTCTCATTTGCTATCACGACATGAAAAGGAGAGCGTTCTAGCGGACAAAGGCGTTGAAGATGTTGATAGACCTTATGATGGAATAAGAGAAGAAGATTTATTTAATTACACGAGGAACGATGAATCAGCGAATAAAATTCAGGATACTAGAACTGATGATAGATATTTTGATGGCTCTGATTCTTATAGTGATTTAGGAGAAATGGCTGATATCTATGAGGCTGGTGTCAGAGATGGCCAAAGTGATAGTCAATATGATGAACTAGAAAAATACGGTCTTGACTTAAAAAGATATAAGACCAATTACAGCGCTCATAATGATGGCAGACGAGATAGTAGAACTTATTCTCAAGAGATTAATGGGAAAAGAATTTCGAAGAAACGTGGTAACTTATTTTCTAATAATCGCTCCTATAGCACAGCCGAGGTCTTGAGATCGCAGGCAAAATATAAGAATAAGGAAAAATTTAATCTTGATCTGAGTAAATCGGATTTGCGTTCGTTTAGATATAGCGATCTTTCTAAAAATATAAATAATTCTGATGAATTATTAAGTGATTTAAATTTGAGTGACAGCAGTCGTCTGAATATTCCTCTCATAATTGTTGTCGTATGTATGCTTTGCTTCGGCTTGGTTATGCTCTATAGTGCCTCTATGACAAGAGGATTTCAAGAAAGTGGTAATACAGCGGATTTTGTCATTAGACAACTCGTTTTTTCTATTATTGGTATCGTGTCTATGTCTATTTTTTCATTATTCGATGTTCGCAAATTAGATAAAATGTTTGTCGCTATTGTATATTACTTTATAACGCTCATGCTTCTACTGCTTGTTCTTGTCCCTGGAATTGGTCGACTTGTCAACAATCAGAGACGTTGGCTTCCCATTCCTGGTACGGGAATTACTTTCCAACCTAGCGAGATTTCTAAGGTTGGAGTTATATTTTGTTTAGCTGTTTATTTTGGTGAGATTAAACGTCGAAGGGATAGAGGATATTATATTTCTGCTCATCCTCATAAGCAAAAATGGCTTGATGCATTTTTGGATATAACTTTTCCATTTTTGATAGTTTTATCCTGGTGTATTCCCATTTCTTTTCAGTCGCATATGTCGGCTGTTGGTATTATGCTTTTTATGACTTTTATTGTTTTGCTCCTTAATGGGCTTCCGATAAGGTCATGGATTTTTGGGGGCTTGCAATTATTAGCTGTGAGCTTGGTTATGGTGATAGTAATATATGCAGTCATGCCCTTTCTTCCATCTAATTTTAGTAATAGATGGAGTCACTTAGTGCAGAGAATAAATATATTTACAGAATCTGAAGAGGCTACAGAGGCTGACGTTTATCAGACGCAGCAGGCAGAGATTGCTATTGGTTCAGGAGGCTTAACAGGACTAGGTTTGGGCCAAGGTAAGCAAAAATATAATTATCTTCCAGAAAATCACAATGACTATATTTTTTCCAGTATAGTTGAGGAACTTGGTTTTGTTGGTGGTATCTCCGTAATTATTCTTTTCCTTATCCTTCTTGCAATTGGGCTAGGCATATCTTTAAGAACAAGAGATAGATATGGCCTTACTTTATCTGGAGGGATAACTATACTTCTTGTAACGCAAGCGATACTTAGTATCTCAGTTAATGTAGGAACGTTCCCACCAACAGGAATATCACTGCCATTTTTTAGTTACGGCGGTTCAGCCAATTTGATTTTCCTTTCAATTGTTGGAATTCTACTAAGTGTATCAAGATATAATCGAAGCACTGCTGAACGCTTGGCAAAGGATGAAATAAGTAGAAGAGAAAGTGCGAAAAGGCGGGAAGAGGCTGAGCGAGTAAAGTTTAATAGTAATGGCAGAGCGTATTCTAGAAGATAATGTAAGAGAAATTTTTAACTGTGTTAGTAATCTTGACTGTTGTTAAATAAAGATTGCTTGGAGTTTTTATTTTAATAATTTTGATTAGTTTAAATAAAAGCAAAAAGTATAAAAAAATAGAATAATGAGACAAGGTCTTACAAAATTATTCAAAATGGGGAATATTAGAATATATGAGTAATATATCAGAGAAAAAGTGTATTATATTTGCAGCTGGAGGAACAGCTGGTCACATTAATCCAGCTATTTCCATAGCTAAGGAATTGAGGAAGAGACATCCTGACTACGATATACATTTCTGTGGAACTGGCGGTGGACTTGAGCAGAGTATGGTTAGCCGAGAGTTTTTTCCTTTTCATGAAATTCACGCTTCCCCATTTAGAAGAAAAATAAATAAAGAGTTAATTACTGCCGTAAAAGATCTTTATCGCGGAGAAAAAGAGTGTTTGCGTTTAATCAGAGACTTGGGGGCAGATCTTTGCATAGGAACAGGTGGTTATGTGTGTGCCCCACTGATGAGTGCAGCCAAGAAGCTTGGTGTTAAACGATTGATACATGAGCAAAATGTTTTTGCTGGAAGAAGTAATAGGGTGATGGGCAGAACTGCGGACTGTGTCTGTGTCAGCTTTCAAGAATCTTCCAAATATTTTAGACATGCTAAAAAAGTTGTAACAACAGGTAATCCTGTTTCAGATGATTTGCAAGAGCTAGATAAGTTCCAAAGTAGAGAAAAATTGGGAATTAGTTTAGACGAGGGAACAAAGTTGATTCTTGCCACTGGTGGTTCACTTGGAGCAAGAAAAATCAATCAAACGATATTTGATTTTGTTAAGAAGCATTATAATGGTAAGTATAAGGGTAAATATAGAATTATTCTTGCGGCAGGGAGAAGATTATATGATGAGGCAAAGGAACAATATATAGATGCCTATAAGGATATGTTGCAAATTAAGCCTTATCTCTTTGATATGCCTGAATATATGAGCGCAGCTGATTTGATAATAACTAGGGCGGGTGCTATAACATGTGCTGAGATAGCAGCTATTGGTCGAGCATCAATAATGATACCCTATCCCTTTGCAACAGAAGATCATCAGACATATAATGCCAGAGTCTTTGTTGACGGGGGAGCCGCTTTGATGTGCCAAGATGATAAATTTAATGCTGACTTTCTTGAAAGAAGCATAGCTGATTTAGATGAAAATAAACTTGATGATATGGAGAAAAGAGCTAAGTCTTTGGCGAAGATTGAGGCTCTTGATGATATTCTCAAAGAGGTCTGTGAATTGTTGGGCTAGTGGCAATATTCGGTGGTAAAAGTTTTTAAAATGCTGATGTTTTATCACTCTGCGTCGGTTAAAATAGTTTATTAATTAAGTGGTAATTAACAGTGGTTAATTTGACTTTTATATGAGATAAGGTTAAGACTTATATTTGTTGATTTTTAGATTGAATATATATTTAGTTGTTAATAATTTAGTTGAAGATGAGTGAAATAGATAAGAAGGTAAAATTAAATACTACCACTGATGGCGTGAAAGATGAGAGTTTAATCTCTGAGAACGCTGATAACGTTGATAACGCTGATAACGCTGAGAACGTTATGAAGGCTGAGATGAGTGCTGTGGTTTCTGAAGAGGAGACCATATCAGATGTTGCGAGCAGAAAAAATGATAACTCTGCACAGAGTATAGCTGAAGAGAATAGTTCTTCTGATATGGCAGAAAAAGTACAAGAAGGGTTAAATGAAGAAGATAAGTTAGAAGATATTGCTAGTCTGGAGAGTTCTTTGTTAGACAAAAGAAATAGGGCTAATTCTTCGGATTTACTTTCTAATCTAATGGAAAAAGTTCGCGGGAGTGCTTTTTTCAAAAAGCTGTCTTCGAATAACTATGTTAAGAAGAGTGCCGCTAAGAGAAAGTCTGCTAAGAGATCTGCGTTGGAATTTAAGAAAGGGCAGTCTAATAGATTTTTTGGAGAGAGTGGCTTGCTCGCTGTAGACAAGAAACCCTTAGTTAATCCGCATAAAATTAACGATGATAGCAGGTCTATATCTGAGGCTGTAAGAGAGCTAGAGAAGCAGCACAAAGTGCGAGTTGAGCAAGAGAGAAAAAAGGCTCTCGAGGAAAAAAAGGCGAGTTCTGGACTTAGGATTAATCCGGCACTTAAGAATAGAAGTAGAGATAGTAGGCTCAGGAGAGAGGACAAGATAAATCGCCAGATGCGCAGGTTTATGAAGTCTGTCAAACATAGCGATGGGCGTAATATACTATCTAAGATAAATGAAGCAAGTTCTCATATGAGTGCGCCTATGCACAGAAGTCGCAAAATAATTATGCTTAGTTGCTTGCTTGCTTTTTCTATCATCATATCTTTGGCTGCCTTGATGCCACAATTTTATGTGAATGAAGTTTTAATTAATGGTTGTATTTATTTAAATGAAGAAGATATTAGGAGAGTGGCTGATGTAAATCCCGGAACGCACTTTATTCAATTGGTTAATGGTGGACTAGAGGAAGTTTTGCAAGCACGGAATAGTGCTGTTGAATCTAAACTTAAGGATAAGTTCCCATATATAAGTTCAGTTGAAGCTCATATTGAGTTTCCATCTGTGTTTGCGATTGATATTAAAGAGAGTAGGGAATTGGCATACCTTGCTATCCCAGGTGGATATGCGATGTTAGATTCAGATGGTAGAGTTCTTCAGATCAATACAGATGAGCCACCTGAGGGGATTCCTTTGATAAAAGGACTTGAGTTTAGTAGTTTAAATATTGGTGAGAAAATTAACTTGGATAATAATCGCTCGCTTTCCAATGCTCTTATGCTTATTGATGCACTGCTCAGAGCTGATCAGGATAAGAACGATGGTAAGTCAATAATGGCGATGTTGGATAGTGTCACATTAATGGATAATCAGAATATTTATCTGAATTTTACTGCCTTGCATAGAGATAGATTTTTCAGAGTGCTTTTGTCACCTAAAAATGATTATGTAAATGAAGTTTACTGGTTAAGAAATGCTATCCGTATTGGTGCTTTTTCTGGTTTGAATGACGGGTATTTGGATTTGACTGGCAAAAATCGAGTTTATGTTAGATTGAAAAATGACTATCAAGGTCTTATGAAAGGCAGTGATGAGATTTTTTCTCGCAATGACGGAGAGAATGGTCTTCTCGGACCTATAAATTCGTCTGAGAGGGATAATAATTTAAGTGAAAATGATAATCTTAACCCTGGCTCTAGTGCAAATGAGGGCTCAGATATTGACAGTGCTATACCAAATCTTGATGAAAAACAAAGTCCTACTTCGACTATAGATCCATTTGGTAATTTAGTTGAAAATGATGGGGGCAATGAAGAAGAGCCGAAGTCTACGTTTGAGCTTCCAAATATTGACAATGTCACAGTTCCAAGTTCAAGAACTGAAGATGATCTATTTAAGAATCTTAATTAGGAGGGTACGATGCTAGGTTTGTTGGCTTTGATAATTGGCTTGCTGATTGGGCTATTTTGGAATACAAGTATACCTCCTGCTTATTGGACTTATATTGCTCTATTAATTTTGGTGATAATTGATAGCTTAATGTATGCACTCGCAATGTACACTAGAAAAATATATGATCAGAGAATGGTCTATCTTTCTTTAGTTGCTAATTTTTTACTAGCTGCATGTATAACTGCTCTTGGCGATCAAATAGGTCTGCAACTTTATTTGTGTCCATTCTTTGCTTTTGGGGTAAGAATTTTTCAAAACTTTGGTAGAGTTCTTGCCGCTCTTTTGGAAAATGTTGATGAGTACAATAAGAAAAGGAAATATAGTAAGTATCAGAAGCGAAGAGATATTGATTTAGAAGTAGATTCTAAAGGAAAGTCTGGGGAGCCTAGGGGGCTTTTTGGTAGGAAGAAGTCTAGTTCTATCCATAAGGAAGATGATAATAGTGATAAATTTCCAACTATGGAAGCTAAGAGTGACGGATATATTAATCGAAATAGTAGATCCCATGCTTCGGGTGCTGATACTTCAAAAGTTAAGTTAGGTTCATCTTCTATGAGAGAAAACACTACACAGAAGTTTGAAACCGGTAATCAGCTGAAGAGTAGCTCTGCTATTAGCGGTAAACTTGAGAAAGAGGCGCTCAGACGACTTGAGATTGAGAGGCGCCGAACGAGTTTGGAAAAGAATAAGATTAATAGAAGACCTGCGGAACATAACAATATTAAGCCACAAAATATAGGACGTAATATTGGAGATAATCCCGCTAATAGGCGGATGGCTGTTGGTGGTGAGTCTCAAGAAGCAATGTATAGACAGAAGGCTTCAGTCCCAAAGTCAAATGTTAGTAGTTCAAGTATGCCTAAGAATAAAGAGAATGTTTATGTTGGTAAACGCTCTAGTCATGGCGTGGTGAGAAATGAATTTCTAAAATCAAGTGAAGATATTGCAAAAATAGAAAGAACGCCGAAAACTGATGATAATGATTCTAAGCAGGGTGCATCAAAGAAGTTTGATACTTTTTTGAAGAAAAATAGCACATTTAGGTTTGAAGCAATTCCAGATAATTATAAATTGGAAGATGATGAGTAAAAGAATTTAAATTAAGAAATATTATTATTTATTATCTTAAGTCATATAGTATAAGTATTGAGCAGAAGCACGATTTTGATTTGGTGTTTCTGCTTATTTATTTTTGATTAAGCAGAGAGACTTTTGGAAAGTAAAAAGCGTTGACCACGTTTAAATATAATTACAATTGAGAAAAAGAGCTACTGTGAAGTTTGAATAAAATGTAATTGTTGCGATGATTATATGAATGTTACTTAAATATATTAAAAATATTTCATTTTTATTAATTTTAGATGTCTTTTTGCCATTGAGAATTACTAAGTGCTTGCTACTAGAATTTAAGAACGAGCAGAATGAATTTACTTTAAATAAGAGATTTATAATAATTTTCTTAAATTTTTTATGTATATAGCTTGTTAGTTTTATATTACTTATGTAGAATTAATAAGAATAAAAAATTAGGCTAGTATTACAATAATGTTACAAGGGACCTAGCTCTTGAAAGGGGAATTAACTTGGCAGACTTTCAAAATAGACAGATGAATATAATAGCAGAGAGAGATCCTGCACTTGATCTTAAGGCTTATATTAAAGTATTTGGCGTCGGTGGTGGCGGATGTAATGCTGTTAACAGAATGATTGCTAGTGGCGTGCAAAATGTCGAATTTTTCGCTGTAAATACAGATCAGCAACAATTGGACCAGTCGCTCTGCCAAAATAGAATTCGAATTGGCGAAAAGTTGACAAGAGGTCTAGGTGCTGGCGCCGATCCAAGTATTGGTGAAGAGGCCGCAGAAGAAGCTTCTGAACAATTAAGAAAATTGGTATCAGATGCGGATATGGTATTTATAACAGCTGGTATGGGTGGCGGAACTGGTACTGGTGCAGCTCCGGTTATTGCTAGACTCGCCAAGGAAGCTGATGTTCTAACAGTAGCGGTGGTGACTAAGCCATTCCGTTTTGAAGGTCCTGGCAGAATGAACCATGCAGACCAAGGTATTGAAAGATTGAAGGAATTTGTTGATGCGCTAATCATTGTTCCAAACGACAAGCTTCTTGATATAGCTTCTGAGGATACAGGAGTCAGTGAATCATTCGCAATGGCTGATGAAATTTTGAAATTTGGTGTGGTTGGTATATCTGACTTAGTAACAATTCCTGGTCTTATCAACTTGGATATGATGGATGTCCGTAAGGTTATGACAAATGCTGGTATTTGTCATATGGGTATCGGTCGAGGCAAAGGACCTGATGCTGTACAGAATGCTATTAACGATGCAATTCATAGTCCTCTTCTTGATACTACAATTGACGGTGCTCAAAGACTTATCGTTAATTTCTCCGGTGCTAACATCCGTCTAAAGGACTTCAACAATGCAAGTACCTTGGTAAGAGACGCTGCTTCACCACAGGCTGAAATTATTATTGGTTGTGTTACCGATGTTGATAATCTTGATGATGATGAAATTATGATTACAGTAATAGCTTCTTCATTCGAGATGAATGAAGCTACAAGTGATAATAGAACTGTCGCTAGCAGAACAAATTATGATGTTATCAGCAGACCACAGGCTGTATCTTCAGTAAGAAGAAATAACTATAGCGGTAGGCAACAAACACCCGTAGGTTCTAATTACAATAGAGAGCCAAGAACTTCGTCATCTCATTTTGTTTCTGAGCGTTCAACTACTAATGCTGTACAAAATGATAGGATTGTAGATGATAATACTAGTAATATCCCAGACTTTTTAAGAAATACTACAGATAATCGTACTTCATCATCAGGTTTGGGTAATGGTTCTACTAACCATTTTAATTCAGGCAATACTAATTCAGGCAATACAAGATCTAGTTTGGGTGCTTCAACCCCAAATACTTCGCCATTCCATACAGGTAATAGGCATGGAAATAGAGTTGATAATAAGCCTGTGCAAAATCCTAGGGACACGGACACAAGAGAGAGAAGAGAGCCAGATAGAACAGGCAATAAAAAAATACTGCCATGGTTCTTCAATGATTCAGATGAAAATTAAGCTGATAAAAAAGGACCTTCAGTTGGAGGTCCTTTTGTGAATGGAATATTATTATGAAATGCCCTAAATGTGGAGAAGATAGAGATAGAGTTGTTGATAGCCGCCCAGCGGAGGGTGGTGCTGAAATAAGGAGACGAAGAGAATGTTTGGCCTGTGGTTATAGATATACCACTTATGAGAGATATGATCAGAAGGTGCTATATGTAAAGAAGAAAAATGGAGAACGTGAACCTTTCGATCGTGCTAAACTAAAGTTGAATTTGCTTAAGGCTTGTCATAAGAGAAGAAGTAGCGAAGATACTGCAATTGATGATCTTATCGATGTAGTAGAGAATAAGGCGAGAGCGCTTAATACAGATGACCAGATAGAAAGTTATAAGATTGGTGAGCTCGTTCTTGATGAATTAAAGAAATTAGATCACGTCGCTTATGTTCGATTTGCATCTGTATACAAGGACTTCGATTCAATTGATTCATTTGTAGCAGTTTTAAGTTCTTTAAAAGAATTTGAAGTTGATGAAGATTCATTTGATGAGAGTCAAGAAAAATCATAAATTGATTTCACTTTTGCACTTTCTTTACCTAGGAGTCTTTTTATTACAAATAATTACTTTCATTAATATAAAGGTGATTGGCTGAACTATTGTTTACAAAGTAGCAATTTATAATTTAAAAAATATGCGATTACGATATATACAATATAAATAGAGTATTAGCACTGTCTAACCGATATTACATAACTCGTGTGTAAAGGAATCTAAGATAGCGAGAATTGTTAGGTATATATTTTAGGATTATATTCCTAGCTATATAAGAAAATTGCTTGAGATAGACTTCTGATAGTTGATATTACTTATTTTGATTAATTTTGGTCCAGAGTTTAAGTGGCCGATGGCTTTTTTTATTCACTGTGACTTTTAACTACCATTCATACTTATTAGAGGAGAAGAATTATGTCTAAGAGAGCTCTTATTGTTGATGACGAGATGCAGATACGTGAATTGCTACGTTTGTATTTTACAAAAGAAGGATATGAGACTGTGCTTTGTGAAAATGGACAAAAGGCCATAGATAGTTTCGAAAGCACACCGTGTGATATTGTAATTCTTGATTTAATGTTACCAGATATGGACGGGTATGAGGTATGCAAGAAGATTAGGGAAGCGTCAGATGTCCCTATCATTATGCTAACTGCTCGTAGCGAAGTTATTGATAAGATAGTTGGTTTGGAAATTGGCGCTGATGACTATCTTGCCAAACCTTTTGAAGCAAGTGAATTAATGGCTAGAGTCAAGGCTGTTATGAGAAGAAGTTCAAGTACGAGCCAGGACAGCGAGGAGACAGTACAGGAGAGAATACAATATCCTGATCTTGTTGTTGACAAGGCGAGTTACACTTGTGAGATTAATGGTAGTCCAGTTGAAATGCCTCCTAAGGAGCTTGAGCTTCTATTTTTCTTGGCTGCTCATCCCAATAGAGTTTATTCAAGAGAACAGTTATTAACTTATGTTTGGGGATATGATTTCTTCGGCGAGTCAAGAACCGTTGATGTTCATGTAAAGAGAATAAGAGAGAAAATAGAGAATCTTGGTTCTAGTAGTCATTGGTCCATAAAGACAGTATGGGGCGTTGGTTATAAATTTGAGATGGAAGAATAAAATTTGGAGAAGGGGGCTATGGCTCCCTTTTATTATGTCTTGAGATTGGGTGTTATATTTAAGATTACTTAGAAGAGCTTTTTAAAATTTTATTTCTATTTCTTGATTTCTTATTTGTATTTATTAGTATTATTTATTTTTCCTTTTTGTTTAAAGTGCTTGAGTTTCGTTTTGTCCTAGCTCGTAGAAGCTTAAGCTTGTTAGATTTATGCCTTGCGAGTAAAATATAGGGAATATTTTAATTGATTTGAAAGTGATGGGTTATGCGGGAAGAGAAGGTTCTTATTTTAGATTTTGGCGGACAGTATAAACAACTTATTGCTAGAAAAGTTCGTGAGCTTAATGTGTATTGTGAGGTTAAGTCTGCGCGTACGACTGCGGCTCAGATCAAAGAAGATGGATATCAGGCGATTATATTTACTGGTGGACCTAATTCGGTGAATGAGGAAGGGGCACCAACTTGTGATCCTGCGATATTCGATTTGGGCATACCTATTTTGGGTATATGTTATGGTTGCCAGCTTATTTGTAAAATTCTCGGTGGCAAGGTAGATAAGGCAGATAAAAGGGAGTATGGCAGCAGAGTTATTAAGTTGAATAATAAGCATTCTCTTTTTGCTGATATAGATGAAGATAATGATTGCTTCATGAGTCATACAGACCAATTGTCTGAACTTCCTTTGGGTTTTGAAACTATTGCATATTCTGAGACCTGCCCACATGCTGCAATAGCTAATGACGATAGAAAAATATACGGAGTACAGTTCCATCCAGAGGTTGAACATAGCCACAGAGGAAAGGATATGATCCGTCACTTTTTATTTGATATAGCTGGCTTAACTGGCAGTTGGCAGATGTCGTCTTTCATTGATGAGGAGATAGAAAGAATTAGGCAAGTTGTTGGTGATAGACGTGCTCTTTGTGCTTTGTCTGGTGGAGTTGATTCATCTGTTGCAGCGGTCTTAGTACACAAGGCGATTGGCAAGAATTTAACTTGTGTTTTTGTTGATCATGGTTTGATGAGAAAAGATGAGGGCGATGAAGTAGAGCGCATTTTCCGTGGTCAGTTTGATATGAATTTGATTAGGGTGAATGCTGAGGAGCGTTTCCTTAATAGGTTAAAGGGGATTAGTGATCCTGAGCAGAAACGCAAGATAATCGGAGAAGAGTTTATAAGAGTTTTTGAAGAGGAAGCTGAGAAGTTCAGAGATTGTGACTTTTTAGTCCAAGGGACTATATATCCTGATGTAATTGAATCTGGTGTTGGAGAGGCTGCTGTAATCAAGAGTCATCATAATGTTGGTGGTTTGCCCGAGGATGTTAATTTTGAACTAGTTGAGCCTTTGGCTTCTTTATTTAAGGATGAGGTGAGACAGGTTGGTCTTGAACTTGGCATACCTAGGGATTTGGTATTCCGTCAGCCTTTCCCAGGTCCTGGACTTGGAATTCGCGTCCTTGGGGAGGTTAGCAAGGATAAGCTCGATATTCTCCGTGAAGCTGATTTTATTTTCCGAGATGAGGTAAGTAAGTATGGGATAGCAGAGGAGCTCAATCAGTATTTTGCTGTTCTTACAGATCAAAAGAGTGTCGGCGTTATGGGAGATGAAAGAAGTTATGATTATCTTTTGGCTCTGCGTGCAGTTAAGACGAGCGATTTTATGACTGCTGAGTTTGCCGAGATTCCTTATGAGCTTCTTGCTAGAGTTTCTAGACGAATTGTCAATGAGGTTAAGCATATTAATCGTGTGGTTTATGATATTACCTCTAAGCCACCGTCGACAATTGAGTGGGAGTAGTTAAAAACTGGCTCTAAAGCTTTATAAATAGTCATTTTGTGATTGGTGTGCTTGCGAAATGCTTGCAAGTTTTAGAAGTTGGTCACTTGAAGAATATTCAAAGAAAACAAAAAAGCAACTAAGAGAAAAATCTTAGTTGCTTTTTTGTTTTTTTATTATTTAAAAGTGAAATGCTGTTTTCATCGAAACACCAATTAATCTGTGGTAGTGATTTTAGCAATAATAATATAAATGGTAGAGCTTATGTAGTTATCTTTTTGACATTATTCCACGTAGTATCTACTCAGTATTATTTAGAAAATAATGACCTTTATAAAAGTTGATAAACTAACTAAAAGGCATAATGAGTTGTCAGTATATAGAGACTAGTAGTGTTCAATCAAGCAAGCTTCATTTTAAATTTTAGAATAATAACAATTAATTTGTAAATTACTGTAAATATCTATCTATATGCTCATCTGATGAAGTAATTAGCATCTGTTTTTTTGCTAAAAATATAGAAAAAATGGGGAAAATATGTTGTAATGTCTACTGAATCGATTAAAATGTGGCAAGGAGGATAAAATGGCAGGACTTAATGTTACTGATGTGATAAAAGAATTAGACATATCTAAGTCATATTTATATAAATTGATATATAGAGAGAATATTATAATTCCAAGAAGTGATACAGGAAGATACTTTTGGGATAAAAAAACAGTTGAAACTATAAAGAAATTTTTGGATAAAGATGATTTGCAGAATAAGAATGAAATAGATTGTTTAGTATATAAATTAGGATTAAAGAAGTTGCTTATAAATAACAGACGATACTTAGGAAACAAATACTCTATTTCTAATTTTATAAGGAAAACTGTTGACGAAAATTGTAAAGGTGTAAATATTGTTATTGATATATTTAGTGGAACTGGTTCAGTGGCGAATATATTTAAAGATAAAATGCTTATTACTAATGATTTGTTATATAGTAATTATATTTCCAATTATGCATGGTTCGGATATGAAAAATATTCAAGTAAAAAGATAATTGAGCTTATATACGACTACAATCAAGTTAAAACAAAAGAAAATAACTATATGCGAGAAAATTTTGCAGATACATTCTTTTCTGCTGATGATTGTAGCAAGATAGGGTATATAAGAGAAGATATAGAAGCAAAGTATAAAAACAAACAAATAAATTTTAAGGAATACGCAATATTGATTACATCACTTCTATATGCAATGGATAAAATTGCAAACACAGTGGGGCACTATGATGCATATAGAAAAGATGGTGATTTAAAAAAGAATTTAGTTTTGAATGTTTTATTGCCCGAAGAAAATATGAATTCTAATAATGTGTGTTATAACCTTGATTCAAATGAATTGATAAAAAATGTTAAAGGTGATTTGTTGTATTTAGATCCTCCATATAATTCAAGACAATATTGTGATGCGTATCATTTACTTGAAAATGTTGCAAGATGGGAAAAACCTGAAGTGTACGGTGTTGCAAAAAAAATGGATAGAACATCACTTAAAAGTGATTATTGTATGATTACAGCTACAAAAGCATTTGAGGAACTTATTGAAATGGCTGATGCGAAGTATATATTACTTTCATATAACAATATGTCCGACAAGGGAAATGATAGGTCGAATGCGAAATTATCAGATGAAGATATTATGAGGATTCTTAGTAAAAAGGGAAAGGTTACTATATTTGAATTGGATTATAAAAGTTTTTCGACCGGGAAGTCGAATATAAAGGATAATAAAGAAAGACTATTTTTATGTGAAGTATTTAGCAAGGCGAATAAAAGAATTAATATACCTTGTCCATTTAATTATATAGGTGGAAAATTTAAATTGTTGGGACAGTTGCAACCTTTATTTGCTGAAAAGGAAGTGTTTTTAGATTTATTTGCCGGAGGTGGAAATGTTGGAATAAATTCATCTTCTTCAAAGGTTGTTTTTAATGATACGAATGAAAATTTGATAGATTTAATTAAATTTATAAAAGGCACTGACACTGCTGATTTATTAAAACAAATAGACAATATTATTGAGGCGTATAATTTATCAAATACATCATTATATGGGTATTCTTATTATGATTGTGATAGTAGTAGAGGTTTAGCTGAATACAATAAAGGAAGATTTCTCAAGTTAAGAGATGATTTTAATGCTAAAGTTCTTGTTGGAGAAATAGATTATCCAATGCTGTATGTGCTTATGGTGTTCTCTTTTAATAATCAGATTAGGTTTAATCGAAAGGGACTTTTTAATCTTCCGGTAGGTAAGAGAGATTTTAATTCCAAAATGAGAAGTAAACTTGTATTATTTTCTGAAGAATTAAAAAGTAAAGATGTCCAGTTTATGAAAAAGGATTTTAGAGAAATTTCGTTAGATGATTTTTCTCAGGAGACTTTTATTTATTGTGATCCACCTTATTTGATTACAAATGCAACATATAATGAAAATGGAATGTGGACTGAAATAGAAGAAAAAACTTTACTTGAATTTTTGGACGAAGCCAATGAAAAAGGTTTTAGTTTTGCTTTGTCTAATGTTTTGGAAAGTAAAAATAAAAGAAATGATATTTTATATAATTGGATTGAAAGTAAAGGATATTCCTGCAATCGTCTGAATAAAAGTTATTCAAATAGCAGTTATCACAGAAAAAATAAGAATAGTATATCTGACGAAGTTTTGATTACTAATTATCCAGTTGATTGGAGGAATGAGTAAATGGTAAATAAAAGTATTCCATATCAAAGTTTTTGTTGGGTTATAGGAACAACAAGTTTTAGAACTGCAAAACTAAATTTAAAAATCGAGGAGCAATTGTTGCTTCTTGATGAGTTTTATAACGATGTTATAAAGGAATCTGACTGGAATTGGAATAAAAAATTACAAGTAAAGTATTATGATTTTATGAAAAGAAAATCCTTCGTAAAAGGTTTTGCAAAAATAAAAGATAAAGATGCAAGAGAAAAAACATCAGGATTGGTTGATATTGGTTTAATTACAGAAGATAGATTGATTACGGATGCAGGAAGAGAACTACTTAAAATAACAAGTAGTGGGGATTTTGAAACCAATAATGTGTTTAATATTAATAGAGATAGCTTTATCTATCTAAAACAGCTTCTTAAAACAAGTATAGATGTAAGTGGTAATATCGTTAGACCGTTTATTGCGGTTGTAAAGTGCCTGACGGAACTTGATTTTTTAAGTTATAATGAGTTTACTTATTTTGTTCCGTTAATTAGAGATGACGAAAGTGCGAAACAAATCATATCGGATATTAAATTATATCGAGAAGGTAAAATTTTGCCGGCAGAAATAATTTATAAGAGGCTTATGCAAATGGAAAACTACAAACTTGCTAGGGAAGAATTTATAGCCTCTGATGTTGATGAAAATCTAATATGTTTAGTAGGAATGAATCGTAAAAGCAGAAGCTATGACAAGCCGTACTATAAATTATATGAGAATTTAAAGAAGGTATTTCTTGATGGCGAAAGTGTTTATGAATCACTATTAAATTCTGCAAAGAATATAAATCAAAAACCTGGAACATTGTGGAGAAGTTTACTATTTAAAACAACCAATATTGGTGTTGTAAGAAAAAATGGGAAGTCTTCAATTAATAAGCTATGCCCATTTATAAACTGTAAAAATGAGACAGAACTAAAAGAAGTTTTTTTCAAATATTTACATGTTTTTAAAGCAATGGCAACTTTATCTGATTATTTTGATTTAAATAGAAGATATTTTAATATTACAGATACTCTAATTTTTGAAGATCGTATGATTAAGTTGGATATGATTCCAAAGTATTATTTTAA
Organism: Bacillota bacterium; assembly: GCA_023420115.1. Classification (GTDB taxonomy): domain Bacteria; phylum Bacillota; class Clostridia; order Saccharofermentanales; family Fastidiosipilaceae; genus JAEZWR01. Next base: position 43,499 of record JAEZWR010000017.1, read on the forward strand.
AGAAATTATTGATGCTCTGTATACAGAAACTTTTAGTAGAGATAATAATCTCAGAGCTGATGCCTCACTTGAAACTATATCAGAAGCATTCAAGTTAGATATTAGCAAAGTATATGCAGCTTTAAGTAAAGATTTAGGAATTACAATTAAGAGTTCAGAACAAGCTGCAACTTATGTAAATGATGAACGATACAGAAGATTTAACACTTTGATTGATAAGAAATTTAATGATTCTGTGCTTATAGAGTTACTAAATTGTTTTGAAACACGAGATGATAAGCGAATAGAAGAAATTGTTACAGATGAGGCTGCGATACCGACTATCTTTGAATATATTTTGGGAATTATATGGTATAAAGTAAGTGAAAGACAAGGGAATATTTTGGACTTTATGAAGTTATCATTAGAAGCTAATTTATTGCCTAAGACACATGCAGCCGGAGGTTATGCAGATATTATATATGAATATGAAGCATGCGCTTCTTATCCTAAACATTCGCTATTACTTGAAGCAACTCTTGCAGATGGAAATAAT
>JAEZWR010000052.1 GCA_023420115.1 Bacillota bacterium
AGGTAAGACTCGTCGAAACAGACAGAAAATAATCTATGCAATTTTCAGGGTACAACCTGAACCGAACTGGTGAAAATAACGTCAGGGACACACCCGTACCCATCCCGAACACGGAAGTTAAGCCTGATAGTGCCGAAAATACTTGGTGGGGGACCGCCTGGGAAGATAGGGTTTGCCAGTTACCGAAGGAGCAGAAATGCTCCTTTTTTTTGTTTTCTTAATACAGATACATTTTATATACCATTATTTATATGTTATACTATTAACATTAATGCGAATTTAGGTGTATTTATATGTCTTTTATTAATGTTTTTAGTGAGATTTCTCCTTTAAAGAAAGTTTTGCTTCATAGACCTAATTTGGAGTTAAATAATTTGACACCGACTAATATGCATCGTCTCCTTTTCGATGATCTTCCTGATCTTGAGGCTGCTGTTCGTGAGCATGATTTTTTTGCTGATGTACTGAGGCGAAATGGCGTTGAGGTCCTTTATATTGAGGACTTGATGCATACAATTTTGAGAAGTGATACTATTCGTGAGCAATTTATTTCTGATTTCCTTGATGATGCGGGTTTTATCCTTGCTGGCTCTGGACGAGATTATATTTTTGATTATTTATCAAGTTTAGATCCTATGGTGTTATTAGATTCTACTTTTGCTGGCCTGCGAAAGTCCGATCTACCTAATTATAAGCCTCAGAGTCTAAATGAGCTTCTTGCCATTAATAATGAGCTTCTTATCGATCCTATGCCTAATTTGTATTTTCAGAGAGATGTCTTTACTACCATTGGGACTGGTGTTTCCTTAAATTCAATGATGATGGGAACCAGGCGAAGAGAATCAATTTATCCACGGTATCTTTTTAAATATCATGACGATTTTTCTAATACTAAGAGATATTTTGATGTTGCAACTGATCCTGGAAATCTTGAAGGAGGAGATATTTTAATTTTTAATAGTGAGATTGTCGGTATAGGTATATCTCAGAGAACTTCACCTGATGCAATTGTCGTACTTGCTGAGAGAATTCTTAAGTCAAATGATGGTTTTAAAAAGGTTTTAGCTTTTAGTTTGCCTAAGAAACGTGCATTTATGCATCTTGATACTGTTTTTACTATGGTGAATTATGATACCTTTGCTATCCATCAGGAGCCGCATCAACTTTTTGAATTGTTTGAACTTAGCTTAGATGCGGAAGGTAATGTGCAGACCTTGCGTTTGGAGGGCGAATTTAACGATTTATTAGCTAAGTCTTTTGACGTTGATCGTGTTAAGTTTATTTACTGTGGTGCGGGTCACCCAATTGATGCAGCGAGAGAGCAGTGGAATGATGCATCAAATACACTTGCTATATCTCCTGGGGAAATTATTGTTTATGACAGAAATCATGTAACTAACGAAATATTGTCAAAAGCGGGTATTAATTTGCATGTTCTCCCTTCATCTGAACTGAGTAGGGGTAGAGGTGGTCCTCGCTGTATGAGTATGCCACTATATAGAGAATAATTGCTTGCCGGATTTATCCGGCTTTTTTATTATAATTACTATGAATATTTTGCTTACAGGATTACAGATAATCATGATGTAAAAAAATACAATTGATAGGACTTGACATTATCATAAAGGATAAGTATTATATTCAAGCAATCGAGATTCCTCCTTAGCTCAGTGGTAGAGCATTCGGCTGTTAACCGAAGGGTCGTTGGTTCGAGCCCAACAGGGGGAGCAAAAGTTCGTAGATAATCTACGAACTTTTTTTTATTTTCTTCTTTATGTACGATGAAGTAAAGGGATAAGGAATAAGCAAGATATAATTATTTTAGTATAAGTTGTATATAATCATATAAATTTAATTATAAGATTATAGTGATTATATATATTTGAATGAAGAAAAAGTGGTTATTAATATTTAATACTTGTGCTTGGTTATTTTTTTCTGTAGAATAAGTCTGTTTTTGATCTTTCAAAAGAATTTTATTGCTATTAAGGAGTTTAAGATGTTTGAAGAAGTACAAGCCGTAATTTCGGATGTTCTTGGCTTACCTTTGTCAGATATTGAACCAGAGCATAACTTGGTTGATGATTTAGGGTTTGATTCTCTAGATGCAATGGAGATGACGGTTACCCTTGAGAAGAAGTACCGAGTCAAATTAGCAGATCAGGATGTTATGAAATTAGAGACTGTGCAGGACATAGTCGATTTGCTGGAATCAATAGTAGGATAAGTATAAGACGAGGTCACTCGTCTTTTCTTATTTATATAGTATTTTCCTATAGATAAGGAGAAAAAATTATGGATCGTTTATTGGGTACAGTATCAATGGGGCTTCGTGCACCGATTATTAATAGCGGTGACGATATCGCACAGATTGCCTGTGATACTTTGTTAAAGGCTAGCGAGATGCATTCTTTTAAGATTGAGGATAGAGATATACTCGCAATTACAGAGTCTGTTTTGGCTAGAGCTCAGGGCAATTATGTGACAACGGAGCAGATTTCTAAGGACGTATCTAGAAAGATGAAGACCCGTGACTTTGCAATTCTTAATCCTATTTTAAGTAGAAATAGATTTGCAATTATTCTAAGGGGAATTGCAAAGGCCGCAGATAAATTGCTTATTCAACTTCCATACCCTGCTGATGAAGTTGGTAATGAGCTTGTACCGAGAAGAGATATTCCATATGATGAAGACTTAAGTAAAGTTTATACAGAAGAGGAATTTAGGAAGAGATTTCCATCTCTCGAGCATCCAATTACTAAGGTTGATTATCCTGCATATTACAAGGAGTTGTGCAGAGAAGAGGGCTGTGAGGCTGAGATAATTTTTTCAAATGATCCCAAAACCGTTCTCGATTATAAAAAGTCTGTAATAACTTGTGATATACATAGAAGAGAAGATACTAAGTCATATCTTGACAAGATTGACGAAGAGTCAAATGTATATGGGTTATATGAGATTATGACAGAGTCAATTGACGGAAGTGGCTACAATGAGAAGTATGGCTTGCTTGGCTCAAATAAGGCAAGTGAAGATAAGATCAAACTCTTCCCAAGGGAAGGTCAGGATACTGTAGAAAAAGTTCGTCAAATGATTAAGGATAAGACAGGTAAGAATATTGAAGTTATGATATATGGCGATGGAGCATTCTGTGATCCAGTATGCCAGATTTGGGAACTTGCTGATCCTGTTGTTTCTCCTTTCCACACAGAAGGTCTCAAGGGGACGCCGCACGAGCTTAAATTGAAATACTTAGCTGATGATGCTTATGCAAACTTGTCTAAGAGTGAGCAAGAATCCAAGATAAGGGAAGCTATCAAGAATAAGAGTGTTGAAGAAACCGCTGGTATGGCTGGAGAAGGTACTACACCTCGTCAGTTGACAGACCTCTTAGGTTCTCTTTGCGACTTGACATCTGGTAGTGGAGATAAAGGAACACCTATTATTTATATAAAAGGTTATTTTGATTCTTATATTGCTTAATAATTAATCTTTGTAGCTATGATAATGTAATAGTTAGTTGGATAGAAAAGGATCGAGTGAGTGCTTTGCCAAGACTCGATTCTTTTATTTTAAGTTAAAATTTGAATACTAATTTACATTTTAAGTTTTTTGGAAAATTAGAGTTTGACAAAATATAAGATTACGTAGATAATATATGAAAATAAAATTTGATATGAGTAAAGACTGTGAAGTGGAAAGTAAGATAATTTTTCTTCCAAAGAGAGATCTCAATTGCTGCAAGAGATTGTTGAAAAGTTTGATGAAAATGGCCATGGAGTTGCATGCCGAAGATAGTGCTTGTTATTTTAATAAGTTATTATCCTAGACCATGACGTGTGTGCACGTTATAGCACTACGGCATGTTGGTGCCGGAAGAGGTTTATATCGCAAGGTATAGATGAAATTGGGTGGTAACACGGTAGTTTATAGCTCTCGTCCCATATTTAGGGGCGAGGGCTTTTTATATTTTTTGAGTTTCCAAATGAATTAGTGGTGGGGATTTGAGCATAAGATTAAGTCGCGGGAGTGCTTTTGTTGATTATAAATGCTGAGGAGATTATAGGATGTTAGAGGTAAGAAATTTATCGAAGTCTTTTTATACTGGTGGGAGCGAATTTAAGGCGGTAGATAATGTTTCATTTAAAGTTGCTGATGGGGAGATTTTTGGACTGATAGGTCAGTCTGGAGCAGGGAAGTCAACTTTAATTAGATGTCTAAATTTACTTGAGAGACCAGAGCGTGGAGAAATTATTTTTAATGGTTGCAATTTGTTAGAGCTTTCTGAGAGAGAATTGCAGGATAAAAGACGAGATATTGCGATGATTTTTCAGCATTTTAATCTTTTTAGTCAGCGTACTGTGTTTGCCAATGTTGCGTTCCCTTTAAAAATTGCTGGTGGTTTGTCTAGGTTAGAAATTGAAAATAGAGTTCATGAGCTTCTTGATTTTGTATCACTTGGAGATAAGGCTAAGGCGTATCCCGCAGAGTTGTCAGGGGGACAGAAGCAGAGAGTTGCTATTGCGAGGGCGCTTGCTACGGGACCTAGTTTATTGCTTAGTGATGAAGGAACGAGTGCGCTTGACCCCGAGACAAGTCAGAATATTTTGGCTTTGCTCAAGAAGGTGGTTGAGGAGCGAGGGATTTCTGTTGTTTTGATCACTCATCAGATGGAGGTTGCTAGGGCAATATGTGATCGAATTGCTGTTATGGAAGCTGGTAAGATTGTTGAGGAGAATGATGTTGAGTCTATTTTCCTGAGACCTAAGCATGCGAGAACAAGGGCTTTTATTCGTAGTCTACAAGATGAAAATGGTGTTTTTGATAAGTCAGTTTTTTTCAGTTCAGATAATAAGGAAGCAATTTATCGTTTGGGATTTAAAGGGTCTGTTGCATATGAGCCAGTGATTTCTAGACTAGTGAGGCACTTTGATTTGGATTTGACTTTGCTGGCGGGAAATATTAATAACTTGCGTGATGATAGGGTCGGTTATCTTTTGGTTAATTTGAATGGTGATGAGAGAAAGATTCAAGAGGCCTTGGTTTGGCTTCGTGAAAATAAGGTTGAAGTGGAGGTGGTAGAATGACGGATACATTAATATCTTTATTTTATGCGACTTTGGAATCGGTTTATATGCTATTTTTTTCGGCTATCTTTGCAATACTTATTGGTTTACCTATAGGCCTTTTACTTTTTGCTTGGCATAGTAAGACTTCTGTGAGTGGTAAGTTAGCATATAGGATTTCTGATCTTATTATAAATATTTTGCGTTCTGTTCCATTTGCGATTTTAATATTAATTGTTCTTCCTTTAACGCTTTTTATAGTTGGAAGAAGGACAGGAACTACTGCGACCATAGTTCCCTTGGTTATATCGGCTTTTCCTTTTGTAGCGAGAATTACAGAACAAAGTATTAGTTCGCTTGATAAGGGGATATATGAGGCTGCTAGGTCTATGGGGCTTAGTAGAATGCAAATATTATTTAAAGTTCTTCTTCCGGAGGCTTTGCCTAATCTTATACAGGGGTTGACTATAATGCTTGTCACTCTTTTTGGATATTCGGCGATGGCGGGTGCTATCGGAGGTGGTGGTCTAGGAAATCTTGCTCTACGTTTCGGATATCACAGGAGAGATGAGCTTGCATTATGGCTTGCAGTTATTGTTAGCGTTCTTCTAGTTCAGTGTATTCAAGCTTCTGGAAATTATTTAAGTGCAAAATTAAATCGAAGATAAATCTGAATATTTATTATATTTGGGGTTCTGATAGAAATTTTTAGGGAGGATACAAATGATTATTGGTAGCATCTTATCACGAATGTGTCGGGGTAGTGAATAAATAAAGTGGATAGATTTAGCTTGATATATCGAGATTTTGTATTCACTATTTCGGTAATAAAAATAAATGAAAAGAAAGATTAATCTATATAAAGAGGTGTAATATGAAAAAGTTTGAAAAGATAGTAAAGTCACTTAATAAGTTTGGAGCTAGTTGTTTGACTTTGGCACTACTGACATCTATTGCTACTTTGGGTAAGATTTCAGCTGATGAGAAGAAACTTATCAGAATTGGGGTTAGTCCATCTCCACATGCGGAGATAATCGAGCAAATAAAGGGCGAACTTGAAGACAAGGGAATAAAGATTGAGGTGCAAGAATTTACTGATTATAATACGCCCAATCTTGCCCTTGCCGAGGGAGATATTGATGCCAATTATTTCCAGCATATACCATTTTTTGATGACTTCAAAGAGAAGGAAAATTTAGATCTTGAAATTCTCTGTGGTGTACATATTGAGCCGATGGGAATTTATAGTGAGAAGCATAAATCTTTAGATGAATTAGAAGATGGTGCTGAAATTTTTATTCCAGAAGATACAGTAAATGGTGCGAGAGCTTTGATTCTATTGCAAGCTAATGGAATAATCACTCTGAAAGATGATGCAGGACTAGAGGCTACTGAGAGAGATATAGTTGACAATCCTAAGAATATAAAAATTACGGCGCTTGAGGCTGCCACTCTTGCTCAAACATATGGAGATGCTGATTTTGCAGTAATTAATGGAAACTATGCTATCCAGAATGGTTTGAATCCTCTCAAGGACTCACTTGCACTTGAAAATGAGAAATCTCCTTATACAAATATCATCGCTGTAAGAACAGGTGACGCCAAAAAAGAAGAGTTTCAGGCACTTAAAGAAGCACTACAGAGTGAAAAGGTTAAGGACTTCATTGAGAAAAAATACGAGGGAGCAGTAGTCTATGCAGCCTATGATCCTGATAAAGATGACAAAGTGAGTGAAGAAAGCTCTGCTTCTGATTCTAAAAATAGTGAAAGTACGGATAAGGAAAATAAATAAGATTAGTTAAAAGTAAAAGACAAGGTAAAGACCTCTAAGAGAGAAATACTCTTAGAGGCCTTTTCCTTTTTCGGATGATATCTTTGGAAATTTACGACTAGGATTATTTGAATAATTTTCGATGTCGTCTAGTATAGTATTAAAAGGTATCAACGTGATCGACATTTATGCGAAGCATCCCTTAGTTAGAAGAATCGGTTCTATCAGACTTGGGTAATATTCTTTCACTTATTATATATCTAGGTCTTGCCTTGACTTCATCATAGATACGCGAGATATATATACCTATAATTCCTAAAGAAAGAAGAATTAAGCCACCGATTATTAGTTCAAGTAAAATAACGGTAGTGAAGCCTATAGCAGCGTGCCCCAGACAGAACTTGATTAAGGTTTGCAATGCAAGAATCATACCAAGTACAACAAATACTATTCCCAGAAGCAATATAAGTTCGAGGGGCTTGCTAGAAAATGCGCTAATTGCATCGATGCTAAGTCTAATTTTTCTTGACAGGTTCCACTTGCTGATTCCCGTTTGTCGTTCTGCAACTTCAAATAAGACTTCTTTTCTCTTAAAGCCTAGCCAGGCACTTAGCCCCCTAAAAAAAGTTCCTCTTTCGGAAAATTGATTAAAAGCTTCGACAACCTTTTTATCAAGAAGTTTAAAGTCAGATGCATTTTTTAAATTGATGTCGCCAGTACCAGCAAATAGTTTATAGAAAGAGTTGGCAGCGAAACGACTAAATATAGATTCCTTGCCACGATCATTTTTCTTAGCTTCGACCACCTCGTAACCTTGTTTCCATAGCTCCACCATTTGATGTATGAGCTCCGGGGGGTGTTGTAAATCTCCGTCAATAAGAATTACGGCATCTGCTGAACATTCTTTCATTGCGGCGCAAATTGCAGCCTCTTTGCCAAAATTACGAGAGAAGCGAATCGCTCTGACCTCTGGGTATCTTTGACTAACAATTTCTATCTCATCCCAAGTGCGGTCTTTGGAGCCATCATCAATAAATAAAATCTCAAAACTACCATCAAGTGATGACATTATTTTATGTACAGTATCAGCTGTTATTCTGACTTGAGCCTCCTCATTATAAAAAGGAATAAGGAGAGCGTAACGAACTTCGGACATACTATCCTCCATACTTAATGATTATCATTGTTATATCTTAAATGTATTCTTATTATTTTAAAGCTAACAAAAAGCATATTCAAAAAATATTTTCAGATATCAAGAGCATCTTTTATAACTAAGAGAAAGCAAGAAATATCTAGGGATAATTTGAATAATTAGAGTCATCATCACTGTGTATGTCAAAATACCAGCAATTTGAACGGTAAAAGTTTAATTTCAAATATGCTTTTGGATAATTTTGGCATTAATAGAATAACAGACAATTGTCATTAAAATGAAAAAATATTAATTTCTTTTGTGGTTTCTCTTACTTTTTACTATATAAAATAGTTATAAATAAAATTATAAAGTAATAAAACAGTTTCATAATTATTACGATATGCCTTGATTTTTTGTAATTTATTACAATTATATTTCACCATTATTGATGTTCTTCGCAATATTCGAGTGGACTTTATTAAATTATTTCTCATGCTATCTTTACTTTGATTTTTTGTGAGCGGCAAGCTTTTCTTAAATTAATTCTAATTTTAATAATTGACATCTTTTTTGATGAAGGAAGTTTGGAGCTTAATTATTTTGGCGGAGGTGTCCCTTGCACAGAACTCATTTGAATAAAAGACTAAGTAAAATATTGACGGCATTAGTTTTGGTATTTTCTATTTTAGTTGGTCTTTTGGCAGAGCAAAGTAGAATTATTTATGATTATTATTTGATTGAAGCTTTGGAGCTAGATAATGACGAAATAAATACTGATACAAATGAGCTTGATTCAAATATAGGTTCTAATGATGTGCTTCCTGAAGATAGGTCTTTGGCGGATGGTGAAGATATGGATAGTAGCACAGATGAAGATGCTTTGCCCGACTTAGCTGATGATAGTGAAGTGCCAGATATTGATGTTAACGAAGAAAATAATATAGGGGACTCTGCTAATAATGTAGTATCAGATGAAAGTGATAATGAGGGTGGAGAAGCTGAGAATGATGTTTTAGCTGATCTTAAGTTTTATGTGGAAAATCGAGAATATCGAATTAGCTCATCGACTTTTTCTGGCTACTTAATTACAGGATATGAGGGAACTTTACCTAGCGAACTAAATTTACCACAGGAAGTTGATGGGTATAGAGTAATTGGTGTTGCAGATAGAGTATTTATGAATTCTACTGGAGCTAGCATAATTAATATTCCTGACACTTATGAAGTGGTTCAAGATTATGCTTTTGCTAATATGGGTTTGATGGCTGTCCAAGGTGCTAAAAATTTGGCTGCTATTGGTGATAACGCCTTTAGAGATAACCAAATTAATAGTTTGAGTTTGCCACAAGCTAAAGAAATTGGTGCCCAAGCTTTTGCTAATAATAGATTGACTGATTTGAGTATTCCTGCTGTTCGAGTTATTGGAGAATCTGCCTTTGCTGCCAATAATTTAAGCGTTGTTAATATTCCAGAAACTATTAATTCTATCGCGGGTAGCGCTTTTAACTACAATAATCGCGTTGTAAAAGTTAATACAAGTAGTGAGAATGTTCAGTCAAGTTTTAATACGACTTCTTATGGTTATGTTGTCAATCCAGCTACGATTACCTTGCAGTTCCAAGATATGGATGGTAAGACGATTCTCGATGATGAGATTAGAGGTGTGGATCTCAGTGATCCCGAGAATGTTGTCGAGTTGGGTAAAGAGTATAGTTTC
>JAEZWR010000065.1 GCA_023420115.1 Bacillota bacterium
TCCTCCTCTTCAAGATACATGTAGTCGAAGGATTCTATATGACTATATTGTTTCAGTAGCTCATAATTAGGAGTTTTTTTCGTCCTCAAATATACACTTTTCGTATTCTCAATCAACCGGAGTGAAAATCCGTCAATATTCAACGATTCTCCATACCCCAGTCCTATAATAAAGATTTTGTTCATCTTCACCTCTCAGTATGATTTTAACTTAACAAACCGGTTTTGTAAATTTAAAACCTCAGATTCGCGATTTCCTTGTAAATTCCTCCGGAAAATATACGAAGAAAAACCCGTACGAATGACTTCGCCGGGTTTATTCAGTCCCTGCTCGTTTCAGAGGGATATTTATTTTTTATCCTTTTGTTCAGTTGTCTCGCCGCTTTGTGTAGTTTGTCCATTTGTAGGAGTTTCGGTTTGTTCCCCTTCCGACTCTTTCATCTCTGCGGCAACGGATTCGATTTCCTTAGAAGGATCCAGATATTTTTTAACTTTAGCCTTCTTCTCAAATTTTTCCATTTCCTCTTCGAATTTTTGGTCCTTCAAAACTGCAGTTATATCGTCTCTGAAATCGTCAAGAGTAGTCTTTGAACCTGTTACTTCTATTATGTGAAAACCGTAGTCGGTCTTGATAGGCTCCGATACTTGTCCTATTTCCGCATTGAATGCAAATTCTTCAAATTCAGGCACCAGTTGTCCCTTGGAAAAATAACCTATGTTTCCGCCTTCAGATGCACTTCCGGGGTCCTGGGACAGTTCTTTCGCCAATTCCGCAAAATCCTCTCCGTCTTTCAGTCTTTGGAGTGCGTTTTTTGCTTCTTCTTCAGTTTGAACAAGTATATGTCTTGCTTCAATCTGTTTGAACATGTCCTTGTTTTCTTCATAATACTTTTCTATTTCATCTTCAGGAATTTCGTATTCCGCCAATTTTATTTCGTGTAATTTTGAAACTTTTCCAGAGTTTCTGAGAATTTCACTGTAGTCTTCTTCAGTAAGATCTATATTTGCCAGGTTTTTCTTGAAGTTTTCTTCACCGAAAAATTTCTTCTCATTAGCTATCTGTTCCTTAACTCCGGTCTCTATGTCACCCAAGTCCAGCTTGTCGGCTTCGTTCAACAACACCTGATTTGTAATCAGATTGTCCAGAATCTGAGTTCTGATAACTTCTCCTGCAGTTCTTCCCAATTCGTCGAAAGGCTTGTCCAAGGCCTCTTCGCCTTGTTGCTGTACAAAAGTCTTTCTTTGAATCTTATAATAAGTATTGAACAGATCTTGAGATATATCTACACCGTCAACTGTAGCAACTACGCCTTCTTTTTTTTCTTGACATGCTCCCATCAGCACAGTCATAACCAATACTGCTATTAATAATATCTTTTTCATTTAACTCTCCTCTCAAAGTCTATGGTATTATAACACAATTATTCATTTATTTGCAACGATTAGAAAATTTTTAATATTTAGATTCTGTTTTCCTGTAATACAAAATTTTCCAACAGCTCTTTAGTCTCAAGGAGAATATATTTTTCAGGTATGAATATAAATTCCCTTGAACCTTTAGGATCGAATCTCAGCTTGTTCTCATATTTTATAAAAATGTCGTTTATATTTTTTATTTCTATTTCTTCTTCTTGAAAGAATTTTATCTTTACTCCGGTATTGTCTCCGGTTATGGATTCCACGCCCTTGGAGTTGGCAATGTATTTCAGTTGTGATATATCCATCAGGTTGTTTACACTTTCAGGGATGTCGCCATATCTGTCAATTGCCTCTTCTATCAGATCTCTATACTCTTCTTCGTCCTTAATCAGAGAAATTTTTTTGTAGAATTCAAGTCTCCCGTGCTCATCCTCTATATAGTCCGGAGGAATATATGCTTCTATATTCAAATCAATAATTGTCTCGTTGATGTTTTTTTGTTTTTCTCCCTTCAGGGTCTTTACTGCAGATTCCAGATAGGAAAGATACATGTCGTATCCTATGGCGTTGATCTGTCCGTGCTGTCTCATTCCCAGAATATCTCCGGCCCCTCTTATTTCCAAATCCCTCAAAGCAATTTTGTATCCGGATCCGAATTCTGTAAATTCCCTGATTGCCATTAATCTCTTTTCCGATACTTCACTGAGCTGTCTGTCTTTTCTATAAGTAAAATATGCATAGGCCGCTTTGTTTGATCTGCCTACTCTTCCTCTCAGCTGATAAAGTTGACTGAGGCCGAATTTATCGGAATCGTATACTATTATGGTGTTTACATTCGGAATATCCAATCCGGTCTCTATAATCGTCGTACAGACCAGCACGTCGCTTTCCTTGTTCAGAAAATTCAGGAATACGTCTTCAAGCTTTCTTCCGGGCATTTGTCCGTGAGCTGTGGAGATTCTTGCCTGAGGAACGAGTTGGGATAATTTGTATGCCATAGATTCTATATCCGTTACTCTATTGTATAAAAAGAATACCTGCCCTCCTCTGTCCAGTTCTTTTATTATAGCTTCCTTTATCATATTCTCGTTAAATTCCGCCACGTATG
>JAEZWR010000030.1 GCA_023420115.1 Bacillota bacterium
CCGTTTTCTTCCTTATCCACTTGCGCACCAAACGTCCGTAACGCATCCAAATGCATGTCGATGGGACGGTCACCAATCTTGCAACCCCCCAAGTCGGGAATGAACGCTTCCCCCAAGCGGTGCAGCAGCGGCCCACAAAAGAGGATGGGAATGCGCGACGATCCCGCTAAGGCTTGAACTTCTGCAACATGCGCAGTTTCCACGTTGGATGGATCCAGGTCAAGCACGCCCGCCCCGTGATCGAAGTTGATATGCACGCCGTGCAAGCCCAACAGTTCTGAAACCAAGTCCACGTCCCTGATCAACGGCACGTTACGTAACTTGGAGGGCGTGGTGCCCAACAGGCTGGCAACCATGGCTTTGGGAACGAAGTTCTTAGCGCCCCGCACAGTGATGTCACCCGATAGGGGTTTTCCACCGTGTACTCGCAAAATCGAATCCATGGTCGCCTTTCAACTCAAGGTGTCCAACACGCTTTTGAAATCACCAACGTGGTTACGAAATCAAAAGCCTACACCGTCTTACTCTACCGCTTCCGTTCGTGCAGGCAGAGTTTGTGGCTTCCATTCTGGGCGATGTGCTTCAAAGCTCTCAATGGCGTCCTCGTCTCGCAACGTCAAAGAAATGTCATCCAAGCCCTCTAATAGGCGCCAACGCGTGTAGTCATCAATGCTGAACGTAGTGGAAAACGCTCCCGCTTTCACCGTCTTTTCAACCAGATCGACAGTGATTTTTGTACCCGGATATTCTTCTAAGATTTTCCACAGTGTTTCAGTGTCGTCCTCGGAAATGATCCCCGCAACTAGGCCTTGCTTGCCTGAGTTACCTCGGAAGATATCTGCAAAACGCGACGACAAAACCACCTTGAAACCATAGTCTTTCAACGCCCAGACCGCGTGTTCGCGCGAAGATCCCGTACCAAAATCAGGGCCGGCAACCAAGATAGAGCCATCCTTATAAGCTGCTTGATTTAAGACGAACTCAGAAGAGGTACGCCAAGAGGCAAATAACGCATCTTCAAAACCTGTGCGCGTAATACGTTTTAGGTAGACCGCGGGGATGATCTGATCCGTATCCACGTTCGACCGCCGCAGTGGCACGCCTACACCCGTGTGGGTGGTGAACTTCTCCATCTTAAAAACTCACTCCTCCTAAACTAGATCCAGCAGTGACCTTCGCTAGACCCAGTAACGACTCACGCCGACTCCGACAATAACCTTTGCCACATCCAGTAACGACTCACGCCGACTCTGACAGCGACCTAAGCCAGATCCGACAACGACGATAGGCGGCCATTCACAGCCGTACACGCAGCAACTGTTGGCGAGACTAGGTGGGTGCGCCCGCCCTTGCCTTGGCGACCTTCAAAGTTACGGTTAGATGTCGATGCACACCGCTCCCCTACGCTCAACTGGTCGGGGTTCATGCCTAGACACATGGAACAGCCCGCACTGCGCCACTGGGCGCCAAACTCGGTGAAGATCTGATCCAGACCTTCCGCTTCTGCTTGCAGTTTCACGCGCGAAGACCCCGGCACCACTAACATGCGTGTGTCTGGCGCAATCTGGCGCCCTTGCACAATCTGGGCGGCCTCACGTAAATCCTCAATCCGCCCGTTCGTGCACGACCCTAAAAACACGGTGTCAATCGCAATGTCCCGCATGGGTGTGCCCGGCTTTAGATCCATGTAGGCCAGAGCCGAACGGGCGGCGGCCTTCGCAGGTTCGTCAGTGAAATCCTCCGGGTCAGGAACGCAAGCTGACAGGGGCAAGCCTTGACCAGGGTTCGTCCCCCACGTCACGTAGGGTTCAATCTCAGCGGCGTCCAATACGACCTCGGCGTCAAACGTGGCGTCCTCATCCGAACGCAGGGACTTCCAATACGCCACGGCATCATCCCAAGCCTGGCCTTGTGGCGCGTGAGGACGTCCTCGTAAATAATCAAACGTCGTCTGATCCGGGGCGACCATACCCGCGCGAGCACCCGCCTCAATAGACATGTTACAAATCGTCATGCGCCCTTCCATGGACAGCGCTTCGATGGCCTGGCCACAATATTCCAACACGTATCCTTGCCCGCCACCCGTGCCGATCTTTGAAATCACGGCCAAAATAATATCCTTCGCCGTAGATCCGGCTGGCAGTTCACCGTTGACCGTAATGGCCATGGTCTTAAACGGTTGAAGGGGCAGCGTTTGAGTGGCGAGGACGTGCTCAACTTCTGAAGTGCCAATCCCGAACGCTAGGGCGCCAAACGCACCGTGAGTGGAGGTATGGGAGTCACCACACACGATCGTCATACCCGGTTGAGTTAAACCTAGCTGGGGGCCAACGACGTGGACGATTCCTTGTTCCTTATCACCTAGGGGGTGCAGACGAATACCGAACTCGGCCGTGTTTTTGCGCAGCGCTTCTATCTGGGTGCGCGAAGTCAGATCCGCGATCGGCAGGTCAATATCCACAGTCGGCACGTTGTGGTCTTCCGTGGCGATCGTCAAGTCGGGTCGGCGCACGGGGCGGCCAGCTAGGCGCAGGCCTTCAAACGCTTGGGGGCTAGTTACTTCATGCACTAAATGCAGGTCAATGTAGAGCAGGTCAGGAGAACCCGCTTCGCCTGCTTTAACAACGTGGTCAGCCCAAACTTTTTCCGCCATAGTTTGGCCCATAGCACTCTCCTTCCCTAAACCCATGTCAAGTTGCGCGTCCTGGCCTTATCTGCTGTGAAAACGGTGATCTTCTTTCACCAAGAGCCGCAATAAGGGGACGTAGGTAACAGACAAACCCTTTTTTCACTGTGGCGACTTGCCATCTCACCCGTTGAGATAGCAATATTAAGACATGGACGAGAAAAATCCCTCAAGTGGTGTAGGTGTATTAGACAAAGCTGCCTTAGTGCTCTCAGCTTTAGAATCCGGCCCGGCCACGCTAGCCCAGTTGGTAGCAACAACTCATCTGGCTCGCCCGACCGCTCACCGCCTTGCAGTTGCTCTGGAGTTCCACCGTTTCGTGGCTCGCGACATGCAAGGCCGTTTTGTTTTAGGCCCGCGCTTGTCTGAACTAGCTTCGGCTGCTGGTGAGGATCGCCTGCTAGCTTCAGCCACACCCGTGCTGATCGCTTTGCGCGACCACACGAAAGAGTCCTCCCAGCTATACCGCCGCCAAGGTGACCAACGCATATGCGTGGCTGCTGCGGAACGCAAGATGGGCTTGCGCGACTCCATCCCGGTAGGTGCGACCTTGTCCATGAAGGCAGGCTCTGCGGCGCAAGTGCTGCTGGCTTGGGAAGAACCCGACCGCCTTCATCGCGGATTGTATGGCGCGTCGTTTAACGCAACCATGCTTTCAGCTGTGCGCAGGCGCGGGTGGGCACAGTCCGTGTCGGAACGTGAACTGGGAGTCGCCTCCGTTTCTGCTCCCGTACGCGGGCCGGGCGGGAAGGTGCTCGCCGCCGTGTCTATTTCCGGCCCGATTGAACGCATGGGCCGCCAGCCCGGCCGCCAGCATGGCCCGTCCGTCGTGGCCGCTGCGAACCGTTTGTCTGAGTTCTTACGTCGCGCAGAAGAAATGGAACTCTAGCGAAAGTGCGCATCGCGTTAGTTTCTGACTGTTATCCCCCGCGCATAGGCGGGATTGAGATGCAGGTGAAGAACCTAGCTCAAGCCCTGACCAAGGCTGGACATGAGGTAACAGTTATTACGACCACGCCTTATGGCAGCGAGCGCGGCGATCACACTGATGTCCAAGACGGCATCACTATCCGGCGCTTGACGGCCAACATTCCCTTCGAGCTGCCGGTAAACCCATTTTGTCGCGCACAGTTGCGCGAAACCCTGCCGACCTTCGACGTGGTACATATCCACATGGGCGTCGTGTCTCAGTTTGCACTTTTGGCCACGAGGACGTGCCTCGCTTTGGGCATTCCGGCTGTTTTAACGTGGCATTCACACTTGATAGACGCGCGCTGGTGGTACGGCTTCGCTAACCCCTTACACGCGTGGGTTCGAGCGGGTTTGACACTCACGGCTGTATCTCACGCAGCCGCGAAAGCACTCGCAGACTCTGTTCGACCCTATTCCCAGCCGTTGCCTGTTTCAGTTCTACCT
>JAEZWR010000049.1 GCA_023420115.1 Bacillota bacterium
CCTATTGCTTCCTGTCTAGCCATTTGCAAATATAATAGGCGATTATATTTGCCGTAACAGAAAGTATAAGAGTGTACAAAATTTCCAAAGCAATCACCTCCTAACTTTGCCAGTATAGGAGACGGCAACGACATAATTTAATTGAATGAAATTCCTTTAAATGAAAAAATTTATAACCCAAATTTGAATAGAGAACTTATTTTTGTGGAACACTTTACTGTTGTTGATTGATAATGAATTCTTGTGTAAAAAAAGTATTAAAGATGAGAAAAAAGTTTGTTTATGCAAACAAATATAATTAAAAGTAATAGTTTTTACTTAGGAAGAAAAACAGTGTCAAAAATATTATATTTCTATCAATATATCTTTAGATAATTAAATAACAAGATATATTTCTAGATCGTTTAGCTAAATAATTAGATATTAGATATCTAAGTTAGTTTATTGGTGTTTTTTAGTGCAATTTTAATTGATAGCTTGTGAATGAAATTTAGTACGTTAACAAATTATTCATAAGCATATAGCCTGCTTTGGACTAAATTTGTGTATAATATTCAAGCAATTTGTTGCTGATCCATATAAACTGTTATAAAGTATTCGCTCCTTGATGACAAGATTACGATACTACGCCACTTTAGCTCAGTCGGTAGAGCGCATCCATGGTAAGGATGAGGTCGCCGGTTCGATCCCGGCAAGTGGCTTTTTTTATACACAAATCTCTCCAATATCAAATATATCATGTATTGCTTATTAAGCAGTTCTCTAAATCAACCACTTCCATTTATCCTTAATTTCATATCATTCCATAATCATTTAAAAATATATTATTCATAGAGAATAGAGACGTATGCGTCTTTGAATACGACATAAGTAAACATATTAAAATAATTGTCTTGTTAAGTTACAGTCAATAGACAAAATGTATAAAATTTTGAAGAAAAAACCTTGTTTTGTTTGATAAGTTGTAGATGCTTCTATATAATAAACTCAAATAAGTGATTTCGGGTAGTTATACCCGAGGAGGTATGTATGAAGCTTAAACAATTTATTACAACTACACTTGTGACAGCTATGACACTAGCTCCATTAGGTTTCTTGGCACATAAGCAAGATATTCAAGCTAGTGAAAAAACTAAGGTCACTTTTTGGCATGGCTGGGCCGGCGATGAGGCTAAAAAATTAGCAAAAATCATTGATGAATTTAATACCAGCCAAGATGAAATAGAAGTCGATGTTTTAGATTCTCAATCCAGAGATGCTATTTTAACGGCTTTGACGGGAACAGATGGTCCAGACTTGGTATACAATATGGACTATATGGCTAACCAATGGGGTCATGCAGGATTACTACGTCCATTGGATGATTTAATTGAATCATCAGGTATTGATCTTAAGAATACAGTTCAATCAGAATTAGAAATTGTAAAAATTGATGATGAGCATTATGGCATTCCTTATACAATGGATGTTTTTAAACTCTTCTATAACAAGAAAATTTTAGATGAATTTGGTTTCGAAGCTCCCAAAACATTGGAAGAAATGCTCGAGCAATCTAAAGAAATTGCTAAATTGAATGGCGATAAATATGAGAGATTGGGATATGTGCCAGATTTTCCATGGATTGAATCTACATTGATCGCACATAAGTTTGGTGCTGAATTATGGGATCCAGATAAAAAAGAATTAATGTTCCCATCAGAACAATGGACAAAGGCTTTGGAATATAAGAATAAATATTATTCTGATTTTGATTCCAAAAAGGTATTGACATTCAAATCAGGTTTCGGTGCTTATGATTCACCGGAGAATCCATTCTTCCAAGGAAAGGTAGCATTCGCAATTGAGGGTGAATGGTATCCAACCTTTATCAAGGAATATGCTCCTAAGGATTTTGAGTGGGGTTCAGTTGCTATTCCAGCAAGCGAGACTTATCCAGAGGGAAGCAAGAAAGAAGAGATTTCTGCAGGTATGTTGATGATCAATACTAAGAGTAAAGTCGCAGAGGCTGCTTTTAAATTTATTTCTTGGTTAAAAGAAGATCAGCATTACTTGGATTTCTGTATTGCTAAAGGCTCACTCCCCACAACCTATTCTGCTATGAAGTCTGATCGTATTGAAAAAGAGGCGCCTGATCTCAAGCCATTCGTTGATGTTGTATTAGAGGCAGAGCCACAAAGTGGTCCAGCAGTTAGCTTCTTCAGTGAAATGATTAGACAATTAAAGGCGGCAGAAGAGAAAGTGTATTCGGGTGAATTAGAACCAAACGATGCATATCAAGAGGCTGCTGATAATTTAGAGGACAGCGTACAAGAAGAAAGAGATAGATAAGATATTTGTGTGTCTGTAGAAGATTTATACATTTATTGAAATTGTTTTATATTTATTAGATTGTATTTTTTAAGGTAGGTGGAGTTCTCGAGGTCGTATTATTGATTGGAATACTCTACCTACTTGTATTTTTTCAAGCAAGATTAATTAGAGGTATTAACATATGTCTATTAATTCCGAAACTGTTAATGCAGATAATAAGAAACTATCAAAGGTTAAATCTTGGAATCCTAACAAATCACAACACCGTTTGGCTTTTCTTTTTCTTTGTCCTTGGATTCTGGGTTTCCTACTTCTGAATATATATCCGATTGTTTCATCATTTTATTTTAGTTTTACGAAATATAATTTGGTCAAAAAAGCTCAATTTATCGGATTAAAAAACTTTATTAAGATTTTTTCACGCGATAAGAGTTTTTTGCAATCTCTGCATAACTCTTTGTATTTATTATTTGTTGGTGTGACTATCCAATTGGCGTTTTCTATTTTGTGTGCTGTTCTTCTTAATCAACGAATGAAAGCACGAGGCTTTTTCCGGACAGCATGGTATATTCCCACATTGGTTTCACCTGCGGCATCTGCATTGGTGTGGTTATGGTTACTTAATCCTGAATATGGCTTAGTTAACGCTTTTTTGCGTTTCTTGCATTTACCAGAGCCTTTGTGGTTGTTATCTGAATATTGGTCAAAGCCAGCCATTATTCTAATGTCTATTTGGGCGGCAGGTACAACAATTATTGTTTACTTATCCGGCATTGGTGAAATACCAAAAGATTATTATGAGTCAATGGATTTGGACGGGGCGAATGCTTGGACAAAATTTAGGCATATAACGTGGCCAATGTTATCGGGGCTAACGCTTTTCCAAATTATTAATGGCATTATTATGAGTTTTAACTCATTTACTCAAAGTTATATTATCGCGTCTGTTAATGTCAAAGCAGGTAGCAATATAGGTGGGTATAAGAATTCGCTTTTGTTTTATGCGGTTAATATTTATAACGAATCATTTAATAAATTGAATTTTGGCTATGCTTCGGCCTTGGCTGTTATTATGTTTATTATTGTATTAACTGTCACACTGCTCTTATTCCGCGTGACCAGAAGGTGGGTGAATTATGATGAGTAAAGAGCATAAACAGTTTGATGTTCAGAGTAAAGTCAATAGATTTAATAAAGATCGAAGTAAGAAGATCATCAAATTAATTTGGAAGTATTTGGTGCTGATAATAATTACAATCTTTTTCTTGCTACCTTTTGTTTGGATATTTTCAACTTCGCTGAAATTACCTCAACAGATTTTTGTTTATCCACCACAATGGATTCCTAATCCAATTAGTACGGATAATTACAAAGAGGCAGTCACAACTATTCCTTTTCTCTTATATATTTGGAATACGATAAAATTAGCACTTTTGGCAATGTTGGGTAATGTGCTTGTATCACCAATGGTTGCTTATGCTTTTTCAAAGTTGAATTGGAAAGGTAGAGATAAAGTATTCATTTTAGTTCTAGCGACGATGATGCTACCATTTACTTTGACGATGATCCCACTTTATGCAACATGGTCTAAATTGAATTTAATTAATACCGTTGTTCCACTTGTAGCCCAAGATTTTTTAGGAAAAGCTTATTTTGTGTTTCTATTGCGGCAATTTTTCTTGAGAGTGCCTAATGAGTTAATTGAGGCGGGAAGAATTGACGGCGCAAGTGAAGCTCAAATTTTTTGGAAAATTGCTTATCCCTTGACTAAGCCAGCCTTAGTTACAGTAGGTATTTTTGCTTTTGTCTGGTCGTACACTGATTTTATGGGCCCTTTAATTTATTTGAAGAAGCCTGAGATGTGGACAATCTCACTCGGTTTGAGTCAATTTACAAGTTCTGTTGGTGTTAACTGGCCTGCAATGATGGCTGTAGCGATGTTGTCCATTATTCCAATGGTTATTGTATTTGCTTTCTTGCAACGCTACTTTATGGAAGGTAGTACAAGCTCTGGAATTAAGGGATAAAAATAAAAAAGAGAAAATAAAATTTTATATCTTTTGGGTGCTTTTAGCTCCTTTACGTAGTATTGAGTGTTAACTGGGAGAGATTCTAGTCTCAAAATTCCGTAGGGGAGCTTTTAGCTCTGTTAGAGTATTTTCTGAGGTCATATTAGATACAGTGTAAACTCCATTTGCTTCGTCTACTGCCTTTACCTTTATGGGGGTGGATTCTGCAAAAGTTACGCCTGTTCTTAATTCAAAGATTACTTCATCGTCTATTATGCGTTGTGTATCTTCGTCTATTTTATAAACTCTAATTCCAGCAGACCTGTATATTAATGGAAAAGACCTGATGTTAATTTTGGGGGGAGAATTTCCTAAAGTTGAAATGGAAGCTTCAAAGTTATTTTTGTTCCATCTGTCTTTGAACTGAATATTGTGATTCCATAATTTTCACCATAATGTAAACGAATACGATTTTGTACATTCATTAAGCCGATATGAGTTTTGATTTCATCAGTTCTAAGCTCAATTTGAGACAAACTATCTTGTATTTTTTTTAGTTTATTTTCATCAATTCCAATTCCATCATCATAAATACTAATTAAGAGATCATCGCCATCTTTTCTTGCTCCAATATATAAATTCCCGAGTGTGGATTTAGGCTCTAAACCGTGATAAACAGCATTTTCTACAAGTGGCTGAAGAAGGAGTTTCATCACTTTAGCATTTTTTACATTTTCTCTTATGCTTAAAATGATATTTATTTTATCTGGGAATCTAAGTTTCTGAATAGTTAGATAGGCCTTTGTTATTTCAAGCTCTTCCTCTAATGTTGCACAGTCATCACCCTGAATACTATAACGAAAAAGCTTCGCGAGTGAACCAGAAGCATCTGCAATCTCACTAAAAGTTCTTTCTTCTGCCATTGATTTAATGACCTCTAACGTATTGTATAAGAAATGAGGATTTATTTGACTTCTTAGATAGTCCAATTCAGCCTGCTTCCTACCTAACTTGTGTTCATATAGAGTGACAGTGGCTTCCTGCAATTTATTCGTAAGCCTAGTCTGTTCATTGAGGAGTGAATTCAGAGAATTTTCTAGTTGCAAAACCTCCTCGCAGGCTTTTATTTTATACCTCTCTTCACTGTTAATTATAGGATTCAAGTCTAATGCCATTTCTTCAGAAATATGTGATTTATATTTCAATTCATCTAAGCGTTCAGATAGCTTGCTTATTGGTTTGATGATATTTTTTAAAATGATACTCATAAGTAAGATGATTGCTATAAGTGTGATAATTGAGCAAATTACAAGAATAAGAATAAAAGGGAGCATTTCATTTTTTAATGAATGTTTATTTATTACAGTCGTGACAATTAAATCAGTAGGGAGTATAGTTTCTTGGTTAATTAAAAAATCTCTTGATTCATATATATTAAGCTTTTCGTTGTAAGTTGCTTGACTTAATTGTTCGAGAATTAATTCATATTGTTTGCTGCTGAAATTAAATAGATAAGTTGCTTCATTTTTATCTTTTATATAAAAAAAGGATGGTCTATTATCTGTTAAAGGAAGCTGTAGAGAGGATTTAGATAAATCTATAGATAGGAAGATTGCCCCAAGCTCCTTGCCATATAAATTATTATCGTGCATACCACGAACGATGTGAGCAAAAATAAGTCTCGTTTCAGAACTTTTATTTCTTGCTATTAAACTTGATTTTTTTAATCCAAAGCATACCGTTGAATTACTACCTAATAATTCATGATAAAAATCCTGAAGTTCACTTTTGCTAAAGAAATCAGACCATGCAAGCTCGTCGCTGACTATTGCAATCTCTGCAATAGCTTCGTTCATAAATCTATAGGACGAAAAATGACTTTGAAGTTCATTTAGATATCGTTGAGTTTTGGATGTGTAAGGTTTCGCTAAAATATTTTCTATATTTTTTTCAAAGAGCAGATTGTTAAATACTGCATTGACTCGACTCAACATATGTTCTATTTCTGACTTAAATTTTTGTGCACTATTTAATGTATATGTGGTAGCATTTTTATTGCTTATTTTATCCAGAGTAATGAATGATAGTGCAACAAAAATTGCAACAAGCGACAATAAGCCTATCAAGACTAACCTAAACTGTTTAATTACTTTTTTCTCAAAAAAATAAGATAACATTATGTGCACCTAAATTAATGCTTTGATCATATTTAGTATTAGTATAACAAGCTTCTTATAAATTTTGAAAATACTATTAGTCAAAAGCATTCCATGTAATTTTGTTCCAATTCCACTATCATAATAGCTAAAAATAAAATCCTCGCTAAAACTCCGTGTATTAGAAGTAGGGAGATAGGCGAGGACTTTTAATTTTTATAAATATTTTACTTAGCAAAGCCTAAATAATCAGCCAAGTATGAGATAACTTTTAGCCAATTCCACCCAATATTGCTCCAGCTATTAATGCCAGTAAACATAACGCACAATAAATATATTTTGTCAGTGGGTAGAACCAAGGACCTAGAGGTTTACTTCGACCTTCATTAACTGCATCCATAACAAACTTCTTTCCTGCTATCCAACAGAAGAAAATTGCTGCCAGCAAGGCTCCTAGTGGACAAATGTAGATTGAAACAACATCCATCCATTCAGAGGTAATGGTTTGAATTAAGATCGCAACTACGCCGCCTGTTGCCAGAGTTATGAGTGTTGCAGGAACTCGTCCTAATTTGAAATTTTCTTGTAAGGTAGCAACCGGGGCTTCGTAAAGATTAATTATTGAGCTAAGACCAGCAAAAAGAACACAGACGTAGAAAATAATTCCAACTATTAGACCTCCTGGCATAGAATTTAAAACATTAACCAGATAAATGAACATTAAGCCAGGTCCTCCAGTTGATAATTCGGCACCACCAACAGCCATAGCCGGCAGTATTACAAAAGCTGCTAGCAAGGCTGCGAGTGTATCAAAAAAAGCAACATTTCTGGCAGAGTTAGGTAGATCTTCTGTTTTGGGGAGATATGAGCCATAAATTACTGAACCATTTCCTGCTATAGATAGTGAGAAAAAGGCTTGCCCAAAGGCGAATATCCAAACTTGTGGATTCATAAGACCTTTTGGATTAAGTGTGAATATATAGGCGTACCCATGTGAGGAAGCTGAAAGTGATGCAATATAAATTGCTAAGCCTAGCATAAGGAAGAATAGCAAGGGCATCATAACTTTATTGGCGATTTCAATTCCCTTTGAAACACCCAAAGACATAATAATCATAGCTGCTATAATTGCGACGATAATCCAAGGATAATTTTGAGTAGCAGTGTCGCCAAAATTTTTGCCAATGATGTCCATATCATTACCCATGCGATAGATTCCACCAGTAAAGGCTAAATATGTATATTTGAATATCCAGCCCATAACGACTGTGTAACCTATAGAAAGTGCCATTGCTCCTAAAATAGGCAAAGAGCCAGCTAAACGACCTATATTCTTCTTGCCGAAGCGTAATTCGCTACAAGTTCCAAAGGCGTCAATAGGACCCGAGCGAGTTGAGCGGCCGAGAGCAAATTCATTGATGACACCACTAGCGCCGATGAGGAGAATACAAATAAAATAGGGAATAAGAAATGTCAAACCACCCCATTTAGAAACCATAATAGGGAAGCGCCAAAGATTTCCCATACCTACAGCAGATCCAATACAGGCTAAGATGAAGCCCCACTTACTGCTAAATCCATCACGTTGTTTAAGTTTGAGTTCTTCTTTCATATATAACTCCTTTACTTAATAGAGACGCTCCCACTTAAAGTGAGAGCGTCGAATGGCATAGATGATTAATTTATTTATTCATTTGGATATGGTTCAAGAAAGGCGTGGAAGTGACGCATCGGTAAGTCGTGCCCCCAGAGAATCCGCATATTAGGAATGCTATCTCTATCTTCATACAAGGCCTTTACCGCGGCAATAACATAGTCCAAGTGTTCTCGACTGAGCTGACTTCTATTTATAGCGAAACGTACAACGTTGGCAACTTCTGCCTGCTGTTCCGGTGTTTTGCGATCGTACTCCATAGAGAAGTCGCCGAGTTCTGCAACTCTTATGCCATAACGGCGAATCAGTTCTATGGAGAAACCCGCTCCCGCAAAGGCTTCGTGTGGACGTTTGTGATCAAAGAATTCATCCATATTTATATATACTGCGTGTCCACCTGCAGGTAAGACTACACCTTTAACACCAGCATGATAGAAGCCTTGGGCAAGATATTCTGCTTGTGCGACTCGTTCTTCAAGATAATTTTCATTACATGACTCATATAGACCTGCAGCTAGAGCCATTATATCTCTGCCACTCATTCCACCGTAAGAGTCATTACCATAGCAAGATATTTGTTTGACTTTGAGCCTGACCCCTACGTCCATTTTTACTGAGCCATTTTCATTGAAGTCGGTAAATTTTTTCCAGAAAAGACCTTTGTCCCTAAATGCGAGCATACCACCCATATTTGAGTGACCATCTTTTTTGGCAGACATAGTGAAGCCGTCACAGTATTTAAACATTTCAGTGGCGATTTCTGCTACGGATTTTTCACTGTATCCTTCCTCGTATTTCTTTATGAACCATGCATTTTCTGCCCAACGGGCTGCATCGTAGATAAAGGGAATATCATATTTGTGAGCAATTTCACTAACTGCACGTAAATTGGCCATAGAAACTGGTTGACCACAGACAGGATTATTTGTAATACAAGCAAAAATTAATGGAACATTCTCGGGGCCACACAAGTGAATTAGCTTCTCAAGTTTGTCTAAATCCATATTTCCTTTAAATGGATTATTTTTATATTTACCACCTTCGGGAATTTCATAAAGTAATTCTTTGTTATAAAGATTTCTAGGGATAGAGCCCATTTGTAAAATATTACCTTCGGTTGTATCAAAGTGACCATTTGATGGGATTGTAAAGACTTTTCCTGGTTCGCGTTCCTGTAGAATATTTTTAACTATCTCCATGAGCACTGCTTCGGCAGCACGACCTTGCTGAATTATAAAGGCATTTGGACGCTCCATTTGGGCGGCACCACCATTAAAGAGCCCACCTTCATATTCACAAAGATAAAGCTCATCAATCATACGATCGATATCTGTGCAATTAGTACGTATCAGATCAATGCTTCTTTTCCAGTTTCTTTCACCATTTCTTTCAAAGATATCGCGAAATGCATCGAGCAAGACGTAGTATCCTTTGTTTCGTCCATATGATTCATCGCCTAAAAATAGTGCGGACCACTGAACGTCTGTCATGGCAGTAGTACCTGAATCAGATAACATGTCGATAGTTAACATACCAGCAGGAAAGGCGAACTCATTATAATGTGTCGCCTTTAGGGCACGTTCACGTTGTTCAACTGTGACTTTTGGGGTGTTGCGTGTCACATAAGTGAAAGAATGTGGCGTTGCAACGGGTAATGGGTAATTTTTCATAAAAACCTCCGATTCTCTAAAAGAGTTGTAGGAGGATACCCCGGTCGTCGGAAGCTTCGCCGGAAGCGAAACGCTTCCGCCTAGCGGACAGTATCGACCTTAGCGATACAAAAAGCATATGCTTTTGCTATATAGTATACACTAAATTTCTTGTATCAACACAAGTGTGATTGTTTATTTTGCTAAAAGATGTTCATAGATTATCCAAAGAATATACATAAATGATAATAAAAACTAAGCATTTTCCATATGAAAAGACTTATATAACTATATATTTATATTGTGAATTGATTAGTGTGTATATTCCGAGTTCATATTTTGTAGAGGACTTAAGATGAGAGATAGCAAGATAGCAAGAAAAAAACAATATTTTTTGATGATTAAGAATATAAAGAATAACTGGATGCTTTATGCTTTGCTACTTCCAGTTCTTATTTGGTATTTGATATTTTGTTATCTTCCTATGGGTGGGATTACTCTCGCTTTTAAACAGTATAGATATGATATGGGACTTTGGATTAGTCCTTTTATTGGGTTGGCTCATTTTAGAGATATGTTTAAAGATTCTGAATTTTGGCGGGCGTTTGTAAACACTCTAATTTTTAGCTTCGGCAAGTTATTGTTTCATTTTCCAGTCCCGATTATAGTGGCGATATTACTTAATGAAATTCGCCAAGCAAGAATTAAGAAATTCTTTCAAACTGTATTCACATTTCCCCATTTTATATCATGGGTGGTGTTATCTGGTATTTTGATAAATATGTTTGCCAGTAATGGTATCGTTAATCAGATTTTGCCACGATTGGGCTTCGGTCAGGTTGCTCCTTTAATGTCTTTATCATCTTTTAGACCTTTTATTTGGATATCAAACATATGGAAAGAGTTTGGCTGGGACGCGATTATTTACATGGCCGCACTTACTAGTATTGATCAGCAGTTGTACGAAGCAGCCAGCATAGATGGTGCAAATAGATATAAAAAGATGCTGCATATTACTTGGCCAGGAATTAGATCTACCGTATGTATAATGTTAATTTTGCAGGTAGGTGGAATTATGAGCGGAGCCTCATTCGATCAAATTTTCAACTTATATTCTGCTCCAGTTTATCCGGTAGCTGATATTATCGATACTTATGTATATAGACAATCATTTATGGTTGGTACGAATTTTGGATACACGACAGCTATAGGTCTTTTTAAATCAATCATTGGTGTAATTATGATATATCTAGCAAATAAGGCGAGCACAAAATTGGGTGAAGATGGTTTGTTTTAGGAGGTAGATATGCGAAGTAAAAGTATACATAAATTAACAGCATTCGAAATTATTCTATACATTATATTTGGAATCCTTGCTCTGATGACTTTGTACCCCTTTTATAATGTTTTGATCGTATCATTTTCTAATACAGTAACTAGTGCAAAATATTCACCATATCTTTATCCGCACGTGATAGACTGGACAGGCTATGGAGCAATAGTTAAAGATATTTATTTTTTTAAATCGCTGTCAACAACAATTTTTGTGACGCTAGTTGGAACCTCGTTGAATATGATTTTTTCTGTTGTGGCAGCCTATGTCTTGAGTAGGAAACGTCTGCTCGGTCGCCGTTTTTTCTTAAGTTTGATTTTATTTACTATGTTATTTTCTGGCGGGCTTATACCGACTTATCTAGTTATATGCAATTTGCATTTAAATAATACGATATGGAGCATGATTCTCCCTACGATGATAAGTACATATTATTTGATAATAATGAAAAACTATTTTTCTAATTTGCCTGCTAGCTTGGAAGAATCAGCACGTATCGATGGTGCTAATGAATTAGTTGTATTGTCTCGAATTTTTGTTCCAATATCTAAACCATTTATGGCAACTTTTGCACTATTTTACGCTGTAGAACGCTGGAATGGTTGGTGGGAGGCTTTTCTTTATATAAATGATAAAAATATAAAGCCGCTGCAAATATATTTGCGTGATGTCTTAGTAAGTTTTAATACTCAGCTTAGTAGTCAAGCTCAATCGGTCATTTCAGGGAATAAAGTTTTTGTCCAGTCGGTGCAGATGGCTGCCATCATCATTACGATGTTGCCAATATTATGTTTATATCCATTTTTGCAAAAGTACTTTGTTAAGGGCGTTATGATTGGTTCAATAAAGGAATGAGTCAATCTTTTATAAAAAAGAAAGAAAAGGAGCGTCATATTATGAAGATGTCGAAGCGTTTAGTAGCTACTGTGCTTAGCACAGCAATGGCAACTGGTCTGATTTTGGGAAATAGTAAAATTTCCAGTATGAGATTATCTGCAGAAGAGAAAAAGCCAGTGGAAATTAGCATAGCTATCTGGGGAGCGGATGCTGGTTTATCCAATCCAGATGATCCAATTTTGAAGCAAATTGAGGAAAAGACAGGTGTTCATCTGGTTCCTCAAAATGTTACATGGGATGATGCCGAACAAAAAATACAATTGTGGGCAACAAATGGACAATTGCCAGATGTTTTTGCCGGTGATTTTGTCACCAAGTCTTTCTATGGCAATTGGATAGAGCAGGGTGTAATAAGAGCTCTTCCAGATGATTTGTCAGCATATCCAAATTTAGCTGAACATATGAAAATGGAGCGTGCTGTTGCAGCCTCACGCAATGGCAAGTTTTATATGATCCCAAGAACAACTTATGGCGATATTTCATATAGTGTATTAGATAGAAATATTGTTTATCGTTGGGATTTGGCTCAAGCCGCTGGTATAACAAAAGAGCCTGAAACATATGAAGAATTCAATGAAATGATAAAGGCTATTATAAAGGCAGACCCAGAAGGGAAAAAGGTGTCGGGAATGACTCAAGTTCTGCCTCAGCTCATTGGTGGCTACGTTTATCCTTATGCTGGAATAATTGATAAGAAGTGGGTAGCAGATAAGGATGGAAAATTTGTACCGAGTTATTTTGCCGATCGTGATGCCTTGGTCAGCGCTATGCAATTTGCTAGAGATATGTATCAAGAGGGTGTAATAGAAAAAGACATAGCATTAGCTAAACTGGAAACAAGCAAAGAGAAATATTTGCAAGGCCAGAGTGCAGCAATGGTATTTGCATGGGCTGGGCCCGCAGGACTAGAAGCTAATTTAGCCAAGGATTACGATGCAATTTATGGCGAAGGGAGCTTCTTAAAGAATAATCGTATAGCAAAACTATACCCTGCAAAGGATGGAAATAAGTATTACTTTATTGATACTGAAGCTTGGTCAGAAAGTTATATTTCATCTAAAGTTGATGATGAGAAAATGGCTGCAATTTGTCGACTCTTTGATTATCTATATTCAGAGGAAGGTCGCCGTTTGGTCTACTGTGGTATTGAAGGTGAGGATTATGACGTCGTAGACGGTAAGGTCGTGATGAAAGAGGGCGTCAATTTGGCAGATAAGTACAGTTTTAAAAATAGTAGCGTCGGGGATTTAGCGATGTGGAATCCATCATCATGGGATGTTGATTTCCCCTCAACAATATCTCAAGAATATAAAGATTTAACTGCTGCACGTCACGATGATGCAGTGAAAAATGGAACTCTTCCTAAGTATTATGACGATGTGCTATTTATTTCAACACCATTAAAGGATAAGTTCGTCTATAACACAAATGATGATCTTCTCCAAATTATGATGGGAAGTGAAGATGTTGAAAAGATGGTTGATGATTTATTCGCTAGTTATGAGAGTAAGGGTCTACAAGCAATGCTAGACGAAGTTAACAAGGCAGCTGCTGACTTAGGAATTAAGGTCAAATAGTGTCTAAATAAAATATTGATTAAAGTTATAGCGAGTCTAATAATATATTGGCTCGCTATTTCATTATTATAAGCAGGTGATTTTATGCAATTTGATTTTTTGCCAGATGAAGTTTTTTTTGGTGGAGCAGTTACTAGTGGTGTGAGTCAACCTTATAAAGTCGATTATGTTGGGGAGATAGATTTGACTTTTAATAACAGTCCTAATCAGATGATGCCACTACTTGTTTCTACCGGTGGTAGATGGATTTACAAGCGTGACGGCATGAGAATAAGTTTTCAAGCTGGGAAAATAATAATAGATGAGGATGTTTTGTTTGGAAAAGTAGACGGAGGATTAAGGGAAGCTTATCTACATGCAATGTCGAACTTTTTCCCTTTTCATACTATAAAATTGGACAACATTTTATTTGAAAGACCCGTATATAATACATGGATAGAACTGACCTTTAACCAAAGTCAAGATAAGATTTTGGATTACGCTCATTCAATAATAGAAAATAAACTCCCGGCTGGGCTTTTGATTATTGATGATGGATGGACAAATTACTATGGTGATTGGACTTTTTCGAAAAATTCCTTTGCTGATGCTGAGGCTATGATTAGAGAATTGCATGAGCTTGGATTTAAGGTGATGGTATGGGTATGTCCATTTATAACTGCCGATACTTGTGAGTATAGATATTTAGAAAAAAATAATTTGTTGCTTAAGACTGATAAGGATGAGGTTCATATTGCAAAATGGTGGAATGGTCATTCTGCTATTTTAGATATGAGAAAAGAAAAAGCTGCCGCTTGGCTTAAGACTCAATTAGATAATTTAATGAATATAGGTGTAGATGGTTTTAAATTTGATGCTGGTGATAGTTTCTATTACCCACATGATGGTAATGAGCATAGTTTAGCTTGGGCTGAATTTGGAGAGCAATATTCTTTAAATGAATTTAGAGTTACTTATGGAGCAGGTGGTTATTCTCTTGTACAAAGACTTTGCGACAAAGATCACAGTTGGAACGAAAGAGGGTTGGCTTCATTAGTTCCGAATGCGATTGTGCAAGGTTTAACAGGTCATCCTTTTTTATCTCCTGATATGATAGGTGGGGGTGAGTACTTAAATTTTTATGAGCAGAAAAGATTGGATGCGGACTTATTTGTTAGGTGGGCTCAAATTGCTGCAATGATGCCAATTATGCAATTTTCCGCAGCTCCGTGGAGAGTTTTGGATTCAAATAGTTTTAAAAAGATACTTGAAGCTGTTGCTTTAAGAAAGAGATATCAAGTTTTTTTTCAGGAAAGTGTATCTATATCGATAAGTAGTGGTGAACCTATTTTAAGGCCTTTGGCATATAATTTTAATGACAGGGACTGCTTTGGAGTTATGGATCAATTTATGATTGGAGAGAGATTAATGGTAGTTCTTCTATTAGAGAGAGAGGCTTGTTCGAGAGCTGCCTATTTCCCTAAAGGAAGGTGGATGTCGGACAGTGGTGCTGAGATAAATTCGGATGGAAATTGGCAAGAAATAGACTGCGACGGAGTGTCAGTGTATGTTTTATTAAGTTAGAAATATTAAAATTATATTAGTTATAGTTTTGAAAGAAGTATAAATCTATGTTGAAAGTCTTACTTGTTGATGATGAAGAAAGAAGCATTCGCCATTTGATTTCTAGTGTTTCATGGTACAGTTTGGGGTTAGAGATTGTATCTACAGCTAGTAATGGGCTAGAAGCCTTGGAGTACATTGAAAAGAATCATATTGATATTCTAATTACAGATATTAGGATGCCACTTATGGATGGTTTGGAACTAAGTCAAAGACTTAGAGATATGAATAAGGACATTTTTATTATTCTATTAACTGGGTATGCTGATTTTGATTACGCGAGAAGAGGAATAGACTTAGGTGTAACTGCTTATTGCTTGAAACCAATTGATGTAAATGACATTACAGAAACTTTGCGTAAAATTACTAATATTGGGTATGAACGAATGTTATCTGAGACAGATGCACTTCTAGATATAATTGAAGACGGAGATAAGACACATGTGCAGAGGGCGTTTTATGAGCTTGGTCTAGGCGGTGAATCTGTGTATGTTGCCGCTTCTCTTGGAGTTCATAATATCGAAAGAGAACTTGCTGCCGCTTTTTCTTGTAAGGTTGGAAAACACAAATATCTTTACTTTTCTAATGAGAATTTTGATAGACAAGAAGCAGAGAAAATTATTTCCACAGCTAAACTTAAAAGTGGTATTGCTATGCCGAAGAATCCTATAGCTTACTCTGATTTACGAAATGTAGTTATGGATTTAATGGCTATGACTTTTCAGTATTTTATAAATGGCAGACCTTGTTTATCAGACTCGTTAATTAACACCAGGTACTCTGATGACGTACTTAAACATATAGAAAGTATAAGAGAAGATACAGATAAAGTAAAAAAATATATATTCAAACTGTCTCAATTAGATTTTTCTCAGTGTTTTAATATTCGAAGCTTTTTTAGATTTGCAAATAATCTTTTGTCAATGATTAATGTTAGAAACGCATCTAAACTTTTTGTTGATTTTGATTCATATGAGCAGCTCGCATCGGAATATACAAATGCAAATTTAGTAATTAAAGATATAGCTGAATCAATAAAGACTGATTCTACGGAAGATGTTCAAGCAAGCCTGGGGTCGGATAGATTTATAAAAGTAATAAATTATCTTAATGAAAACTTTGATAAGAATATTTCACTAAAGACCGCGGCAAATAATTTGCATTTAAATGCTTCCTATTTAAGCAGTTTGATAAAAAGTGAGACAGGTCTTACTTATACTCAATATATCACTGAACTTAGAATCAATAAGGCTAAAGAATTATTAAATACTACGAAATTATCACTAGCTGAAATAAGTGAGAGTGTGGGATTCAATGATTATTTTTATTTTATAAAAAAGTTCAAAAGGGAAGTTGGAGTAAGTCCAGGGAAATATATTGTAAAGTAAAGAGCATTAAGATGCTTACATTCTTAATTGCTCTTAATGCTCTTACTTGAAGTTGTTTCTTATTTTATTGCTTCTAATTATCACTTCGTCAAACTTGAGTTTTTATAAGTGGAAACTCGATAATATTATCAAATTTTGTTCTATTTTCTTCACTTATATTGTGGCTAATTAGAATGACCGTTAAGTCTTTATCATTCAAGACTATATTTTCGATTATTGAGGCATTTTCTTTATCAAGACTGGAGGTAACCTCGTCTAACAATAAGATTTTTTTATTGCGAATCAGTGCTCTTGCAAGAGCGATTCTTTGTTTCTGACCACCAGATAAATTTTTGCCATTTTCTTCAAGTATAAGTTCGAGACCATTTTCAGATAATAATTCTTCCAAATTTAATAACTTTAATGTTTTTATTATTTCACTATCATCTATTTTGTCACCTAGTGTTATATTAAAACGTAAGGTGTCTGAAAAAATATAAGAATTTTGTGATACATAAGCAAGATTTTCTAGTAGCTTATCTTTGTCTATCTTATTTACATTAATTCCATTTATTGTGAATTCGCCAGAATATTTACTAAGTCTAAGTGAGAGAATATTTAATAATGTAGTCTTGCCACTTCCACTTTTTCCGCATATAGCATATTTTTTATCAGCATCGAAGCTGTAATTAAACTTGTCAAGTATAGTTTTATTTTCATAGCTAAAGCTTAAGTTGTTTAAAGAGAGATTATTAATGTTATCAATAACAACGGTTCCACTGTTAACTGGATTTGCTTCTAATTCTTTGTTGTAAGCATCAAATTTTGCCAATATAGGTTTTACAGTATTTATATTCATCAATGTGCTTAAAATGTTTGAAAGCGAATTAAAGATGGTATTGGTCAGAGATTCAATAGTTAATACAGCTCCGAAATTTATGATTTTCAAATTGATTAGAAAGCCAGATAAAATCAATATACCTACTTGACTTAACAGATTACTCATTCCGCCTAGAAACATCGCTATTGAAATGTTCTTTTTTAATAAATCTGAACTTTTATATATTAGCGAAGATATTTCATCAGCAATATTTTTTAGTAGGGGCAACTTTTGATAAGAGAGCAAGGTATCAAAACCATTTAAATAATTTGTGCATTTGGCAGTTGCTTGTTCTAGAGATTGGGAGTATTCAGAAGCGGATTTTTGAATTCCTTTATCTGCTAATTTGGGTAAATATAAAGTGAGTATACTGGTTATTATAGTAAAAATGATAATTGACCAATGGAATGTTACAAGGGCAACAATTGATAAGACTGTTTCGATAATTACAGATAATAGGTTGAAAAAGGAGGTGAAGCCATTTTGTTCTATAATGAGCAAATCGTTATTAAGCCAAGAAACATAGGTTCCTATTTCTCTGTCATAAAATTTCCCATAATTACTATTAGATATGTTATTCATAATATCTTTTCTGATATCTGAAATTATAAGTTGAATAACCCTATTTTCATATCTAATTCTAAGTGTTGAACATACTATGAAAAGTATGAAGCTAATGAAGGATAAACCTACGAAATAAATGAAATTGGTGAAATCATTTTCTAAAAGTCTATTGAATGAACTACCTATCATATATGCTGAAAATATTTTAAAAAGTGCATTTATGACAATTAATAGGACCAATAAAAATGAAACATTCATACGTTTAATTACATACTTAATCATTGAGAACCTCATAAATAATTAAAATCGGGATTGCTTAAAAATTTTTTCACTTATTACAGTGATTTAAAACATTCTATATTAAAAAGTGAAAAAGAGTATCTATATATGTATATGTTCTATATTTTGTATTAAATTGAAGAGAAATAAATTGATTTTTTGTATATTCAATTTGATTAAGTAGCATCTATTATTTGGAGTGAATCGACAAATAGCTAAGCCTACGTTTAGCTAATATTGTAAAGTAATCATAAACTATATGCTGTGTTCTCGCGTGAATAAATTACCACTGATATAATACTAGCAGTTAGCAATGGCTATCTAAAATAAATTTTAAAATTATATATAGAAGTACTCGAGTTTTTTATGCTTAATGAAGAATTAAAAAGGATCAAAGATATACCACTTTTTGATAACTTATCTGACAGTGAACTACTTGAAATATCAAAGGGTGTCAGACATAGAAAATATAAGAAAAATGAGTTTGTATTCAAGAGTGGCGATGAAGCCGACAGATTATATATCATAGTATCTGGGATGATGAAGATATTTAGGACTATGCCAGATGGTAGGGAGCAGGTGCTTTATCTTTATAGTGCAGATGATTTTGTCGGTGGTTTCAATTTGATGAAGAAGGATCATTATCTTTATAATGGACAAGTTCTTTCTGACAGTGAAATTGCAACCCTTGATAAGGATAGCTTCGATTCAATTGTGGTTAAGAATCCCAATATGTTACTTAAAATTTTGGAGAAGAGTTACGAGAGAATACGCTGGGCAGAAGGGCTTCTGGATAGATTAGTAGCTAGTTCAACTGATGCTAGAGTTGCCTCTCTTCTACTTGATTTGCTTCGTAATCATGGGATTGTCAGTGGTAAATTTTTCAAGCTTGAATTGCCGATGAATAGAGAAGATTTAGGTAGCTTCTGTGGAATAACTCGTGAAACTTTTACAAGGAAGCTTCTTGATTTTCAGAAGAGAGGTCTTATTAGAATGGATTCACCTAGAGATATGGTGATTTTAGACCCAGATAGGTTGAGACTGTTGGCTGATTCACAAGATACAGGTAATAATTATTAGTTGCTTAGGTAGGTAGACAGAAAGTCCCGTACGGGGGCTTTTTTTATATCAATATCCGATATTTGATTAATTTGTTAATATGTCTAAATTTGATAATTGGATTTTATTATAATAAGTTAAATAAACAAAGGAGTTTATGCAAAAAATAAATAAATAGGCGAAATGTTCTATTATTTTATGTTTATTATGTTATTATTTACACAAAATAATGAGCTGAGTTAAATCTTAATTAGCTCGTGATATAGAAGGAGAGAATAAAGATGAAGAAATTTATTTCTAGTATTTTATCCTGTGCTATGATTTTGGGTCTAGGACTTGGTATTGGTTCGTCACACAAGATTAATGCAGAGGCGAAAGGTTCAGTTTATTATTTGAATTTTAAGCCTGAACAAGATGCACAGTGGCAAGAATTAGCGAGAATTTATCAAGAGGAGACAGGTGTAGAGGTTAAAGTCATTACCGCTGCATCTAATCAGTACGAGCCTACGTTGGCAAGTGAAATGGGTAAATCATCTGCCCCAACTTTGTTTCAAGTCAATGGTCCTGTAGGTCTCAAGAACTGGAAAGATTACTGCTATGATTTGAAAGGTAGTGCAATTTTAAATGAATTGAGCGATGATTCATTCACACTAAAGGATGGAGATTCTATTTTAGGTGTTGCTTATGTAGTCGAGACCTATGGCCTTATTTATAATAAGAAGCTTCTCGAAGAGTCTGGGCATAAGCCAGAAGAAATTAATAGTTTCGATTCTTTGAAAAAGGTAGCAGAGGATATAAGTTCAAGAAAAGATGAACTCGGATTTACAGCATTTACTTCCCCAGGTATGGATGGTTCATCGGATTGGAGATTCAAGACTCATCTAGCTAATCTTCCTATTTATTATGAATATAAGGATGAGAATATCAGCGAAGCAGATGAGATAAAAGGTAAGTACCTTGATAATTATCGTGCAATTTGGGATTTGTACATTAATAATTCTACTTGCGATCCTAAGCTTATTAGTGCAAAGACTGGAGATGACTCAACTGCAGAATTTTTGGCTGAGCAGGCTGTCTTCTACCAGAATGGTACATGGGCTTATGGAGATGTAAAAGAACTTGGTGATGAGAATCTCGGTATGCTTCCTATATACATCGGTGTAGAAGGAGAAGAGAATCAAGGTCTTTGCACAGGAACCGAGAACTATTGGTGTGTTAATAAGAATGCCTCAGAAGAAGATATCCAAGCAACATTAGAGTTCATGAATTGGTGTGTAAGCTCTGATACTGGTGTTAAGAGCCTTTGCGGTGGTGAGGGTGCAATGCCAAGTGGTGAGAATGGTATGGGCTTCGTCATTCCATTTAAAAAGAATTTAGAGTCCGAGAATGCTCTTGTTAACATTGCAAATGAGTATGTAAAAGAAAAGAAGACTCCAGTTACCTGGACATTCTCAACTATGCCATCAGAAAATTGGAAAAATAATGTTGGTCAGGCTTTGACATCTTATGCTGCCGATCAGACAGATGCAAATTGGGATGCTGTAAAGGATGCCTTTGTCAATGGCTGGAAGACAGAAAAGGAAGCAACAAAATAATTAGATATACAAAATTTTGCTTAAAGGGGTTAAGTTTAACCCCTTTAATGTATTTATGAGGGAATAATTGTGGATACAAAAAGTTTGAGACGATATTTTCCAATATTTGTGTTACCTACATTGATAGCATTTTTTATTGGATTTATATGGCCTTTTATTCAAGGTATATATTTGTCATTTCATGAATTCAGAACGGTGCGTGATGCTAAATTTGTCGGATTAGAGAATTTTGCCAAGGCTTTTTCCGATTCTGAGTTTACACATGCTTTTTTCTTTACTGTACTTTTTACATTAGTTACAGTTTTACTTATAAATGTTATGGCATTTTTTATAGCGACTGCTTTGACCCAAAAGTTTAAGGGGGTTAATGTATTTAGAACAGTTTTCTTTATGCCTAATCTTATTGGTGGAATTGTTTTAGGTTATATTTGGCAGTTGATATTCAATGGTATTTTAGCTCAATTTGGTATGGCTCTTAAAACTAGTGTAACTGCTGGTTTCTGGGGCTTGGTAATTTTAGTCGCTTGGCAGCAGATTGGATATATGATGATTATTTATATTGCTGGCTTACAGGCTATACCCACCGAATTATACGAAGCGGCGGAAGTAGATGGTGCAGGTTTTTGGCAGAGACTATTTAATGTTGTTCTACCAAATTTAATGCCATCTATTACAATTTGTACCTTTTTAACTGTGACAAATGGATTTAAATTGTTCGACCAGAACTTATCATTAACTGCCGGTCAACCGAATAATCAGACAGAGTTGATGGCGCTTAATATTTATAGGACTTTTTATGGTAGGACTGGATTCCAAGGTGTCGGCCAAGCCAAAGCAGTTATATTCTTTGTTATAGTTGTTGCAATTGGTCTAATAC
Organism: Bacillota bacterium; assembly: GCA_023420115.1. Lineage (GTDB taxonomy): Bacteria > Bacillota > Clostridia > Saccharofermentanales > Fastidiosipilaceae > JAEZWR01. The sequence goes on from JAEZWR010000049.1 coordinate 21,809, forward strand.
AACTTAAGGTGACTAGATCTAGGGAGGTGCAACAATGAGTAAAAAAAGAATTTTAAGTTTCTTCCCAAGTCTGCTTTTTTCATTAATTAGTCTTATTTATATTTCGCCTATATTTATTGTCTTGATGAATTCATTCAAGAAAAAGACTTTTATTAATTTAAAACCGTTTGAATTTCCTAGTGAAAAGACCTTTGTTGCATGGCAGAATTACCATGAGGTTGCGAATAAGTATTCATTTCCATCAGCAGTATTGTGGACAGTTATGATAACTATAGCTTCGGTCTTTGTTATTTTATTATTCACATCAATGTTTGCTTGGTATATAACAAGAGTAAATGATGGACTTAGCAAAGTGTTATACACGCTGTGTGTATTCTCAATGGTTGTGCCATTTCAGATGGTTATGTTTACTTTGGCAAAGACCACAGATACTTTGAGATTGGGTACACCTTGGGGTTTGACTATTATCTATCTAGGCTTTGGAGCGGGACTTGCTGTATTTATGTTCTGTGGTTTCGTAAAAAGTATTCCGCTTGGAATTGAAGAAGCATCCCGCATAGATGGTTGCAATCCAATACAGACATTTTTCTTAGTTGTCGTTCCTGTTATGAAGTCAACTTACATAACTGTAGGAATACTTGAAACAATGTGGATTTGGAATGATTTCTTATTACCATATTTGACACTTGATAGGAATAAGTTCAATACGATATCTATGGTAATTCAAAATATGCAGGGTTCGTATGGAAGAGTTGACATGGGCGCCATTATGGCCGCACTTGTATTAGCGATGTTGCCTGTTGTTATTTTCTACTTAGTATGCCAGAAACATATTATAAAAGGAGTCGCTGCGGGTGCAGTGAAGGGTTGATTTAGTGTTGCTTCTATAACTATATTAAATTGCAATGTTATGTAATATTATCTCAAAGGTTCCAAGTGCTTTAAGCTCGGAACCTTTTTTATAAGTAGGGGACTTGATAAAGTTTTTAGTATTGTTATAATAACCGAGTTGTCCTATCTAATATACATTTGTGTTAGATTTGACATAGCAGAATTATATGGGAGGTGGCTTGTATGGCCAAAAAAGTAACCGCAGTAATTAAGTTACAGATTGAAGCGGGAAAATGTACGCCTGCACCGCCGGTTGGACCAGCACTTGGTTCTGCAGGAGTTAATATTGCAGCATTTGTTAAAGAGTTCAATGACAGAACTCGTGACAAAATGGGATATATCATCCCTGTTGTAATTTCGGTTTATCAAGACCGTAGCTTCAGCTTCATTACCAAGACTCCACCGGCACCAGTTCTTTTGAAGAAGGCTTGTAAAATCGAAAGTGGTTCAGGCGTTCCTAATAAGACAAAGGTTGCACACATTTCTTGGGATGCTGTTTTAGAAATAGCAAAAGAGAAAATTGTTGATACCAATGCATCAGATTTAGAGTCCTGTGCTCGTATGATAGCTGGTACAGCACGTAGTATGGGTATCGTTGTAGATGGTGCCCCGGAGAAGGAGTGATGATATGAAGAGAGGTAAACGTTATCAAGAGTTGGCTAAGTTAGTCGACGCATCTAAGATCTATACTCCTGAAGAGGCTGTTGCTCTTGTTAAAAAGACAGCTACAGCAAAGTTTGATGAGTCTGTTGAACTTCATGTTCGTTTAGGTGTTGACTCACGTCACGCTGATCAGCAGGTTCGTGGTGCTATTGTTTTGCCACATGGTACTGGTCGTTCAATGAGAGTCTTAGTTTTTGCTCAGGATGCTCAGGCAGATGCAGCAAAGGCAGCTGGAGCTGAATACGTCGGTGCCGAAGATCTCGTTGATAAGATTCTTAAGGAGAACTGGTTTGAGTTTGATGTTGTTATCGCAACACCTGACATGATGCGTTTCGTAGGTAAGCTCGGTCGTGTTTTAGGTCCTAAGGGTATGATGCCTAACCCCAAAACCGGTACAGTTACAACTGATGTTGCAAAGGCTGTAGAAGAGGCCAAGGCAGGTAAAGTCGAGTATCGTCTAGATAAGACAAATATTATTCACTGCCCAATCGGAAAGTGCTCATTTACTGAAGAACAGTTACATGACAATTTCCGCACATTATTGGACGCCATCTGGCGTGCTAAGCCTTCAGCTGCTAAAGGTCAGTATGTGAAGAGCTGCGTACTCAGTTCAACAATGGGTCCTGGAATCCGTGTCAACGGTGCACAGAACAACTAAAAATTTTTAACAAGCAAATTATTACAAGTAAACAAGCAAACAAAAGAGGACTCCATATTAATTGGGGTCCTCTTTAAATTTGACTGAATAAAAAATAATTAAGTATAAATAAGATACTTTGCTTTATTAAATTGAGGTGTCGATTCTAATTGAGTTATCAGTAGAAATAGGCTCTGATTTTTTTATGATGTTAAAATCAAGCTTATTTAGGAAATTCTCAATAAGCATAGCTGCATTTATTGAAGCTGCCTGACCATAGCGATAATAATCTTCTGGACTTGCATTTAGGCAGATGTCAGATAATGAACGGATTACAACAAAAGGAGTTTGGTATCTTTTTGCCACTTGAGCAAGGGAGTTACTTTCCATATCCACAGCTATAGATTTAGGATAACGCTTGAGAATTTTATCAATCTGCTCATGAGTTTGAATGAATTGATCACCAGATACGAGTAGACCTCGATGATAGGGCAAAGAAAGTTCTGTTGCACAATTTGCAATCAGATTTATTAAAGAAATTGGCAATTTAGCAGTGAAGGGTATTAGATCTTCAACATTGTTTGAAAATTGATCAAAGTACATATCATGATATGCTGTTGTTTCGGCAATAAGCAAATCCTTAAAATTTTGTTCACTTCTTAGTCCACCGGCAGTGCCGCTATTAATAACAAGGTCAATTGAGAAATTATTGAGTAGGTGAGTAATAGTCATAGCAGCTTCGGTTTTGCCAATGCCAGATTGACAAACAAGTACTTCCTTTCCACTAATCTCACCTTGGAGAAGAACAAATGGAGCATCTAACTTAACACATTTACTTAACTTAGCTTCAAATGCAACAAATTCACTGTCCAGAGCAACAATAATTGCAATCATAAATATACCTTTTCTAGATAAAAATATACTATTGTTATCAATATAAAAGCACTCGCGTGTTTATTTTATATTATTTGATTTCAGGCAAAAGAGCGTCAAGTTTATCATGTTCTTCGGCCTGTCTTTCTGCCTCTATTTCTTCTGGAGTTAAGCTTACGCCAGCAGCTTCGGCGCTAAGATCAAGTCCAATTTGTTTCATAAGATAAACATTGCTGTAGTATCGTCTTATATTATCCTTGGCAGCAAGTTCAATGAGAATATACTCATCATCTGCTGTCTCAAGAACGGAAATAAGATTGTAGATTTCGTTCAGTGATCCCGTCTTAAAACCCTTAATTCTTTTGTCGTAGAATACGCTATTTTCTTGAAGAGCTCGGTTGGTATTAACCCACTCGAATCTAACGCCATCGGCATTGGTGCTGCTATAAGTAGGACTTTGAATAACTTTTCTTATATATGAATTTTCAAGGAGCTTCTTGCTTACCTTAAGTAGATCTTTACATGAACTGCTGTCATCATATGAAAAACCACTACAATTGCTGATAATTGTATCGTTATAACCTTGTTCTTTTAAATAAGTAGCAAGATTTTCAATAAATAAATCAAGACCTTCTTGTGGAGCAATATTGCTATTTCCACTAATTTTCTGAGCCGCTGCATAACATAGAGCATAAGCCGCATCATTTCCAGAAGGCACTAACATTCCAGCAACGAGATTTGAAACATAATAATTTCCGGGAACGATATTGGCAATAGAACTGTCTTCAGGAACAAGCTCGAGTATATTTGTATCGACACTTATGAGCTCACTATCGTCAAAAATTGAGTAAATATAATCAATTACAAAAAGCTTGGCCAAGGAGGCTGGAGCAATTTTTTTATCTGAATTTGATTCGAATATTATTTCATCCCGATTTTTTGAATAAATAAGTGCGGCATCTGCGGCTAAATAGTTGGAACGCCTGATAGCAGTTGTTCTGCTATTATCCTCATCATAATATCTCCACTCTTCGGCAGAGACCAAATTATTTTTATCTAGTCTTGACACTAGTGCAGAAAAAGAACTTTGTGAAAAGACGGTTTGAATGTAGGGTGAAACAAGAAGATTTAAACTTATTAAAATGGATGATATCACAGATAAAGAATAATTTTTAATTCTAAAATTTTTAGATTTTAAAGCCATCTATTTACTCCCAATATAACTTAATAACTTTTAGTGAGCGAATTGAATTCTCGTAAACTATACTTTGAATTTTAAATTATACAATCTTAGAATAAAAATAAATACATATTTTTAACTGATTAAAAAAATATTAAGCTTTGTAGAAAAATATTTACTCAATCAGAATGCGTAATTTAAGTGATGTATTTATAATAATTATCTGTAATAGATGCAAAAAATGTAAAAAAGCAAATAAATACGAAGAAGGTATTGTGGTGTTAAATAGGTTTCGACAGATCAGATATAAAAAGACAACTCTGACCCTTGTAATTGTTATTATTGTTTCTTTTCTTATGCTATTAACGGCTTTTTATAAAATTATTTCGTCATCAGTAAATGAAGTAAGATGTAGACAGTTATATAGAGCGGCAGATGAGCTGTCTGAGAGATTGACTTTGCTTTGGAAGTTAGAAAATACTGGAGTTGTTCTAGATAGTCAGTATTCTCAAAATGCTATTGCCGAGAATATGAGGTTTATAACTAAGTTGACAAATGCTTATGCTTGGTTAGTTAGACCTGATGGGCAAATTATTTATAGACCAGAAACTATGGAAGATGACATGGGTGCGAAGCTTTTTAAGCGCCATCCAGATACAGGTAGAGAGACCATACCACAGAAGTATGTAGGAAATGATCTTCCAGATGAGGGTATTATAATCAAAGGTGGAAATTTTCAAGGATTCTTCTCACCAGTCGGCTCCAGCTGGCTTAGTGTGGTTAAACCTATATCCTTGGGTCAGAAAAGACTCTGTTATTTACATATCCACGAAAGAGTGAGTATGTCTGATGATATTAGATTATATTTGCTCAATGGTCTTGCTATATCCCTATTTGTGGCCATTGTTGTTGCTCTATTATTTGTTTGGGTTTTTACACAAGAATTATCGAGACCAATTACACTTTTGTCAGATGCTGCAAATAAGGTGGCGTTAGGAGACTTTTCAGTTCAGGTATCGTTGCCACCAGCTGGTATGTTATCCTTTGTTGACGAAAATAGTGACCTTAATAATTTGATATCTACGTTTAATCGTATGATACAAAAATTAGGAGATGCCAATACAGCGCAGCGTGATTTTATATCTAGTATATCTCATGATATAAGAACTCCTCTAACATCGATTATTGGCTTTTCTGGGGCAATTATGGATGGAACTGTTGGCAAAGAGGATCAGGAGCACTACTTATCAATAATTCACAGTGAATCAGTGAGACTGGCATCATTAGTTAGATCTATGAACGATGTTGTTCAGCTTGATCAACACGAGATTCATTATGAATTCACTGACTTTAATTTAGTAGAACTTATTCAAGATGTGGTAAACAATCTCACTTTTATATTAGATGAGAAGAGTATAACAGTTCAGACAGATCCTTCTCTAAGTTTCGGCAATGTTATTAATGTGTATGGAGATAGATCGCAGATACAGAGGGTTCTAATTAATCTTATTCAGAATGCAAGTAAATTTGTCGAACAAGGTGGAGTTATAGCTATTGCAGCTCTATGTACAAAATCTAAAGGGAATAAAGCCAATAAACTTATTCAAATAGATATTGAAGATAATGGTCCTGGTGTTAGCCCTGAGGACAGAGATCACATTTTTGAACGATTCTATAAGTCGGATAGATCTAGAACTGGTAAATCAGGTAGTGGTTTGGGGCTTCATATTTGCAAACAGATTCTTGCGGCACATGGGCAATTCATTTGGCTAGACGAATCAAATATGGGCGGAGCTAAATTCTCTTTTACATTGCAACTTTCGGACAATAAGATAAAGAAAGGTGACAAACATGCCTAGAGAGAGCCAGATCAAGAAAAAAGAACGATGCAAAGAAATTATTTCTAGACTCGAAAACTTTTATGGTGAGGTCGAGTGTTCTCTTCTCTACAGAGATGATCCATGGAGACTTATGGTTGCTGCAATTTTAGCGGCACAGTGTACAGATGCAAGAGTTAATTTAGTTACCCCAGCGCTATTTGAACGCTTCCCAACAATGGAAGAATTTGCGACTTCTGAATCCAGTGAAATTGAGCTTTATATAAAATCCTGTGGCTTATTTAGGAACAAAGCTAAGAGCATAAAGTTAGCAGCTGAATACTGTTTAAAAGAATATAATGGAGAGATTCCTAAGGATTTTGACAAAATTCTAAAAATTCCAGGAGTGGGCAGAAAAATTGCAAATTTAATCATTGGTGATTGTTTTTCTATGCCAGGAATAGTCGTAGATACTCATTGTAAAAGATTGAGCTATAGATTGGGGCTGACTAGTACAGAAGATCCCACAAAGGCAGAATATGAGCTCTTAAAAATTGTTGAACCTGCTAAACAAATAGAATATGGTCATCTTATGGTAGAACACGGAAGAAATGTTTGCAAAGGCCAAAAAGCACTCTGTGATTCCTGTGTGCTTAATGATATTTGCCCTAAGAAAAAAAGAAAATAGATTTTTCTTAGGGCACGGCTGTGCTTTTTTTGAATAGTTTTAATTTTAATGGATAATTAGGAGGAGGTATTGACGAGAATGAAGTCTCTTGATGACAGTATTTCTATTGTCAGAGGTGTGGGTGAAGCCAAACTTAAGCTTCTAAAGAAAAAGGGTATTAGCTCCGTTCGTGATGCCATAAGATATTATCCTAGAGATTATGAAGACTTTACTAATCTAATTGATATAGATGAGGCTAATGAGGGAGATGAGGTTTGTTTTGTAGCTAGAGTCGCTAGATTAAGTCAGGTTAACCATGCAAATAAGAAGAAACCATTTACCTGTGTGCTGATTGATGACAGTTCTAGCATAAGGGCAACTTTTTATGGACAGCCATATATGAATGCCAGACTTGCGAGTGGAGATAAATTCCTTTTTCATGGAACGATAAAAAATGGTAGATATGGTAATGAGATAGTTAATCCTGATGTAGAAGAATTTTATGATGAAGACTGTTTGAATTTAAGAGCAATTTACCCTTTGACCAAGGGGCTTAAGCAATATATGGTAAGAAATATGATGAGAGAGATTCTGCATAGGTATGCAGATCTTCTTCCTGAGTTTTTACCTAAGCAAATTATGAAAAAATATAGTCTTTGTGCTGGGCGTTTTGCATATGAGAAAATTCATAGGGCTGATGGATATGAGGATCTAGATTTAGCCAAGCGCCGCTTGAAATTCGAAGAACTTTTTTTAGTGCTTTATGGTCTTAGGACAATTAATATTAAAAAGAAATCAGAGTTTGTTTTTGATGCTGCTAAGCCTAAGCGTGAGATTTTTAATGGACTTGTAAACTCTCTTCCATATAAACTAACTGATGGTCAACGTGCGGCCTTAAAGGACGTTCTATCCGATCTGATGTCAGGATATCAGATGAACAGATTGCTACAAGGGGATGTGGGAAGTGGGAAGACGATCGTTGCCTTTTTGGCTATGCACTTTTCTTCTATTTATGGCTTTCAATCTGTCCTTATGGCTCCTACTTCTGTTTTAGCTGAGCAGCATTACAATAATTTTAAAAAATTATTTCCTAATATTTCTGACGAAGAACTTGCTCTTTTGACGGGAAAGCTCAGTAAAAAAGAAAAAAGGGATATATATGAGAAAATTGAGAATGGAACAATAAAATTTCTTATAGGTACTCATGCTGTGCTATCTGAACAAGTTAGATTTAATAACTTAGCGCTGGCTATAACCGATGAGCAACATCGTTTCGGAGTTCGTCAACGCTTACTTCTTAATCGTAATAATGAAAGTGAACGAAGTGAGAGTGACAGCAAAGATCTTTCTAATGATGAGACAAATGCAGCTGATTCAGAACGTGAGAAAGATAGTAATTCTAAACTTAATTTTGTTAGGTCATCATTATTTGCAAATAATTTAGAAGAGAACAATATTAAAGATAATAATCCACATATTTTGGTTATGTCTGCGACACCAATACCTAGAACATTGGCTATGATTATTTATGGTGATCTTTCAGTGTCATGGATAATGGATTGTCCTAAAGGTAGGCAAAAAGTAGAAACATATACTGCAAGAAATGAGAAGCATGACAAACAAATCATAGATATTGGAAAAAGACAATTAGAAGCTGGCGGAGCGCTTTTTTATATCTGCCCTACAATTGAAGAGGATGATAGTGGAATTAGTTCTGTAGAAAAAACTTACGAAGAGGTTAAAAGCCAATATCCAGAATACAAGGTAGGGTATTTACACGGTGGTATGAAAGAAAAGAAAAAACAAGAAATCATGGGGCTTTTTGCTGAGAAACAATTGGATATATTGGTATCTACTACTGTTGTTGAGGTGGGAGTTGATGTGCCTAGGGCAAATATGATAGTGATTCTAGATGCAGAAAGATATGGTATGGCACAGCTCCATCAGCTTAGAGGTAGAGTGGGCAGAGGTGAGCTAAAAAGCTACTGCTTCTTAAGAACTAAGCTTGGCCCCGAGACTCTAGCATCTAAGAGGCTTAGAGAAGTCTGCGTGAATAATAATGGTTACGAATTAGCGGATATTGATATGAAACTTAGGGGGTCTGGGGATTTTTTTGGTACTAGGCAGCATGGTATTCCTGAATTCAAAATTGCAAATCTTTATGATGATCAAGAAATTTTGGCCGAGGCTAGAGAGGCTGTAGAAAGTGTCCTATCTAATGAGATAAGCTTGAGTAGAGATGACAAACTGGCAATTGAAAATGGCTTAGAGTTTTATTTTGACAATAATGATTTTGCTTCTAGTATTTGATTGTCTATATTTTGATTATCTATATATTGTTTATTTGAAGCACTTAGTGTTTTATTTTATGTTGCTTTGTTGTTGAACGTAGGAGTTTGGAGGTTGAAATGGGAAGAGTTATTGCTGGGAAGAAACGTGGCCTTAAACTTGCTACGTTACAAGGACTTCAGACAAGACCGAGTTCAGATCGTTTAAAAGAAGCTCTGTTTAATATATTGCAAGACAGAATATATGCATCTTCTTTTCTTGATTTATATGCTGGGTCTGGACAAATAGGAATAGAAGCCCTAAGCAGGGAAGCGGCCACTGTCTGTGCAGTAGAGCATAACGATGAGGCGTGTAATGTCATAAAAAAGAATATTGAAAAGGCCGGGTTCAGAGATAGATATCGACTTTTTAAAATGGATGCCAGAAAGGCTTTGAAAATTCTTAGTGATGAAGAGCTAAGTTTCGACATTGTTTTTATGGATCCTCCATATGCTGAGGCAGAAAGACTATGTTCTAGAGTGTTTAAATTATTATTTGCTGGCAAGCTTCTTAAAAAGAATTCTTTAATTATTGTGGAGTGTTCCAGTAAAGATGGTGAACTTTTACAAAATAGATTAGGTGAATTAATCGAAGGTGAATGTAGTGTTAGAGTATCAAAGTATGGTAGTTCCACTATCGTTATATTTGAACTTAATTGAATTTGACATTTTTACTTAGTCAATATGTTTTTTTATCTGTTAAAATTATTTTTAATAAATTTCTTATTATTGCAGGGGAGAGCAGTTGAATTATTTTAGCTTTTTAAATTGATTAACTTGTGATTTAAAGATGAGTTGTGATTGAATAGTAATATATTTAGCTGTAATTAGTGTTATGAAAGTATGGATATATCCTGGTTCATTTGATCCTTTTACCTTAGGTCATGTTAATGTGGCTAGAAGAGCGGCAGCTCTTTGTGACAAATTGATTGTTAGCGTAATGATAAATAAGAAGAAGCAAGGGGCTTTTTCTATTGATGAGAGAGTTGAAATGGCAAGGAATTCTCTCAAGGGTGCAACTAATATTGAGGTTATACACTATGACGGTTTGCTGGTTGATCTAATGGAAAAAAAGGGAGCAACTGCGGTTGTCAGAGGTTTAAGGAGTGAGTCAGATTATAGATACGAGGCGGAGATGGCGGCTGCTAACTCATTGTTAGATCCTAACTATGAGGCGATTTTATTTCCTTGTAGGCCAGATCTTGTTTTTATATCATCTGGAATTGTGCGAGAAGTAGCAAGTTTTGGTGGAGATATAAGTGGCATGGTTTCTGAAGAGATTATTGATGAGGTTAGTGCCAAATTAAAAAATAAATTTTAGTTATTGCTATGTTTATTTAATGAGAGATATACATGTTGGATTGTATGTAAAGAATATCTTTTTATTTAAATAGTAATTGAGAGTTTATATTTTTGGTGATTTTATGATATGGATTAATTCTATAATTTGCTTGATATAAGCAAGTTGAATTGGAGCTTCAATTTAACTTATAGAAGATTTATTGATTATAGTTTAAAATATATTAGTTAAATTTTGCTTATTAAGTAGTTTACCTTCGAATTGGGAGTAGAAGTATGGATGATAAAATGTATTCAGCTTATGATGAAGATGGTCAGATATATGAAGATCCGACTGATGTTTTTACTTGTATAGAGAACATTCAACAATACCTTGAATACCAGACAAAAAAAGTTCCTTTTAATAATAATCTTGTTATAGTTGATAGAACCTACTTGGGTACGATGCTTAATATTGTTAGGGATAAGTTCCCAGAACAATTAAAGGAAGCTAAACATATTGTTAGAACTAATAAGGATTTGATTCAGCGTGCCAAACAAATAGCTAACAATATTATTCGAGATGCCGAGGATCAGATGGCGCAAATGGTTGATGAAAGTGAAATAACAATGCGGGCAAGGGAACAAGCCGAATCTATAGTCAGCAAGGCCGAAGACTATAGGGACGATGTTAAGAAGCGAACAACAGCCTACATTAAACAAAATTTATCTAGCTTGGAAGATGTACTTACCTCAATATTGGTTGAAATACAACGTAATCGAAAGGATTTGGAGTAAAATCCTATAGCGGTTAATGGCCGCTATATTTTTTTAGTGCTATGTCTTTATTTAATAAAAAATTTAATGCTGATATTAATAATGAATTAGATAATAATGGACACAAAGAATCTACTGTAAATACTACTGCCGAAGTTGATCCAATTTCAATAGATTCTTCTAGACAAAGTGGGAGTGAATTTACTGAGAATGTAGACGAGGCTCAAGTTAAATTTGGTCATAACAAAGTTCTTAGTAAAGTTTATGGGGTTAAGACTCTTGTTATCGCTGTGATTTTGATTACTATTTTATTTTTTGTTCTCTATCTTTTAAAAAATGGTAGATACGAAAGAGAAAAGGGTGATAGTCCGCGTTCTGCAGCTAAATTGCTAAGTCAGATTTTGAGCGAAGATGATTACGAGTCTTTTAAAAATACTTTTATTAATTCAGACGATAGTAAATTGACAGAACAATATTTTTCTACTCTGAAAAATGAGCTTCTAGGTGAGGCGATTATGAATGAGTACATTATCTTAAATAAAGATGATGGGCGAATGTATTTAATTGCTGTAAGGAAAGAAGAAAATAGCAAACAATATAAGATACGCTTTGTCAAAGAAGTTCCTACGTCAGTAAGACAATTTTTTAATGACAGTGCTGCAAGTGAAGTTGACGAAGATTTCGAGAATCAACTGAAACAGGAGTTGAACCAGACAGAAGAAGTGAAAACAAGTACTGATAATACTGTTATAACAGAGTCAAGTGATGAGAGAGTAAACACTTCATCAAAAAAAGATACTTCTGAGAGCAAAACAGTATCTACTTCTAAGTAAGAGAAACATCGATAATAGAGGAATAATATGAGAATTGCGGTTGTTTTTGGTGGAAAAAGTACAGAGCATGAAGTTTCACAACTTTCGGCTAGAAATATTTATCTTGGGTTAAAAGAAGCTGGGCATGAGGCAGTTTTTCTTGGTATTTCAAAGGAGGGCGTTTTTGTTCCTGCTTTTTCTTTAAATGAAGATAGTGTTCTTAGTAAGAATTGGGAAAGGCTTGCCCTTGAGTCTTTTGTAATTTCTGATAAGAATAAAGAGAAGTTAGTATGTAGCGAAGATGCTAAAGACAGCTTGGTTTTCAATCCTAAATTGGAACTATTTAGATTGTGCGGTGGAGAAGTTGATTTAGTGTTTCTTGCTTGTCATGGTAATAATTGCGAGGATGGAAATTTACAAGGCTTCCTTGAACTTTGCGATGTACCATACACTGGGGCAGATGTTCTAGGGTCTGCTATCGGTATGGATAAAAGATTTTGTAAAAGTATTGCTGAGATGAATTCTATTCCTATATTGCCTTATTTAGAGATAAGTGAGAGTGAGTTTGAGAATAATACCGAAAGTATTATCGATGAAATATTGAATAAATTTAATATGCCGATATTTATTAAGCCTACTAGAGGTGGTTCATCAGTTGGAACTACTGTGATTCATTCAGAATTTGAGCTTAAGGAAAAAATCGCGGAGTGCTTTTCTTATGATAGCAAATTAATTATTGAACCTTTCTGGGATAAGGTTAGGGAAATTGAAGTTGCCGTATTGGGAAATGATGAGATAAGTGTTGCAAGTCCTGGCGAAATTATCAAAGCCGAGTCTGTTGATTATTATGATTACAAGACCAAGTATCTTGATAGTGAGACGAGTAGTTTGGCTCTTCCTGCGAACTTGCTTCCCCATGAGATTGAACAAATAAAAAAATATGCAGCTACTATTTTCAAAGCTTTGCAATGTTCAGGCTATGCTAGAGTTGATTTTTTTATGAATAGTAAAACTTCAGAGATTGCTTTTAATGAAATTAATACTTTGCCTGGGTTTACTGAAATCAGTTTGTTTGCAAAAGCTTTTGTTAATGAGGGATATAGTATGCCCAGCTTGCTTAATAGAATTATCGAACTTGCTATTGATAATTATAGTAATAAGAAGCATGTATTTATTCGAGGCTAGTTTTTAGTTAACTGGGAGAGATTCTAGTCTCAAAATTCCGTGAGGGGCTTTTTGCTCGGTCAGGGTATTTTCTGCTGTTATATTAGATACAGTGTAAACTCCATTTGCTACGTCTACTGCCTTTACTTTTATGGGGGTGGATTCTGCAAAAGTTACGCCTGTTCTTAATTCGAAGATTACTTCATCATCTATAATTCTCTGGGTATCCTGGTCTATTTTATAAACTCTAATGCCGGCTGACCTGTCTTGTTCATTTGTCATTACGATTTCGGATAGATTTCCTGCACTTAGTTCGACTTCTTCTGAATTTTCAGTCGATATAACAAAGCCACGTGGGGCTTCTAGTTCTTTTATGAAATATTTACCCGGCTGCAAATTGTCTATGTATACATCATTAATAGCATCAGCTATGATGACATCGTCTGTGTTATCTTGGCTAGGAGTGTAGCGAGAGCCGTCTAATTTTTTAAGTTTAATAAGTTCTTCGCCTTTGTATAGTTTGAATTTACCACCATTAAGAGCTACTCGTTCGTTATTATCTAAGACTCCATGTTTGACAAAGCGAAGCCTGCCCTCGTTTTTGTCATTTTTTACAGTGACGTCTGACTGTCTGCCAGAGCTAACAGTAAATTTAGTTTCACCGTCATTTGTGATGAGGTAGCCGTCAGGTGATTTTATTTCTTTTAGGATATAATCACCAGGCTCAAGTCCGCTTATCCAAATTTTACCTATTTCATTTTTGCTGGAGGTAGAGAAGCGTTCGTTACCGCCGTCTTTAGAAGCGTGCCAGTAGGGATTATTATCCCATATACCACCATCTGGCTTGACGTGGATAAGCTTCCTTTCTGAGCCATTAAGCTTGTATAGGGAGAAGGTAGCTCCGCCTAGTCTTTTGTCTGGATTATTACTATCCTCTTTTATTAGTCTTAGTGAGCCTGTTTGTGGAGCGATGCGAAGGCTAAAGTCGGCTGGGTCTATGCCACCAACTACCATAACATCTTGAGAAGTATTGTGATGAAATACCTTTATTTCGGGGACATTTCCATCATGGTTTATTATGCGTAGTGTTAGTGGATATTTTATATCTTGCACAGCAGTAATTTTGATTTCTGATTTTTCAAAATTTACTTTTAACTCTGGAAATTCTTTTTTTAACTTAGCTTCAAAGAATGTTGGCAAGTCATTAACATCCTCAAGAATAATAGTGTCGCCCTTTTTAAGCTTAACTGTATTTGTTGCTTCGTCATAAGCTGAATTAGGTTTGAATTTAGGTTGACTTTTCCAATCATTAGCCATTTTTAATAGATTCATAGGCTCTATTGCTGTAGGAAAATTGTGGTTAGAGGAATATCCATCAGCATTAGCTCTTAATACCCAAATTGCAACCTGTGCAGCTGCCCTTGATTCAGCAGTATTTCCACTTGGACTAAGTGCGTGAGCCAAATGATTGATTCTTCCATACATATTCCTACTATCAACGGAAATACCATATTGTTCTCCACTATGTGCGGTATAAGAGCCGTTAAGGGAGTGAACACCTGGTTCGATACAGTATGCATACTCTGCATAACTACCTTTTCTTACTGTATAGAGATTTAAATTACCAGGTTGGCTATAATTTTTTATGTTAATTAGAGAAACTTTTGCGAAATTTTTCCATTCCACCCAATAACCACTATCTGCATGGATATTAGTTCTACTGTTGGCAAGAACTGATCCAAAGATAAGAGAACTTAGTAAAAAAGAGATGCTTCTTTTTATAATTTGTTTGTTTTTAACTTTATTTATTATACTTTCTAACATAATAATCCTTTCTAAGTGTTTATTTTTGAACGCAAAAAAGAGCAAGACCGAAGTCTTGCTCTTCTCATACCTTTTGAATGAATATTTAATTTATATTGTTAATTAGTATTAATAAAATTGAAGAACCCAGGCAGTTTGTCTAACACCATTAGATGTATAGATAAAGTCTCCAGCACCCCAACCTGTATAACCATTTACGTCCATAAAGTTTGTCCACTGCCAATTACTAACATCTTCTCCATTTCTTGCGGCTTCATTATATCTATCAGTTTCCTCAAATGCTTCTTCTCTCTTACTATTCCCAAATGCAACTGCTTCTTCTTTTGTGGCAAAAACATAACCATTTACACCATGAGTTACACCCATTACTTGCTGTGCTGCCGTGTACATATCTAAATATGGGCTAGCTGTTGTTGCTGCTTCGGTTGGAGCTGCTGTAGTTGTCGGTGCTGGAGCTGCTGTTGTAGTGGGAGTAGGTGCAACTGTAGTTGTCGGAGTAGGGGCAGGATTTGTAGATGTAGGAGCTTCTGCTACAGGACTTGTTGGAGCTGGATTTTGTTCTTTTTGCTTATTAGCCTTATTATCTGAACTATCATTAACCTCTGCTACATACTCTACATTACTTAGTGGCTGTGAACTTGTTTCACTTTCAGCTGTAGCTTTAAGTTCTGCTCCACTTATTACGCTAGCTTTATTCTTCTCTAACTTAAGGAAAATTTGTTCGTCCTTTAAGTCATCTAAGACTAGACCCTCGTCTGGAACTAAGACAAGCTTTATTTTATCTTCTTCCTCTACTAGTTCAAAATAGTTGAACTCTCTTTTGTTGAGTAAGTCAAGAATCTTACTTGTTTTTACATCTATACTTATCTTGAGATTAAGAGTATTTTCATCTTTGCTTAGGCTAGCTTCACCTATTACTAGATTTTCTTTGTTAGTGCTAGTTCCTTCATTGGTTTCGCTAGTTTCTGAACTCTCACTAGCTTCGGTGCTGGTAGCTTCTTCACTAGGTTCTGTGGCTTCCTTTTCTTCTTCTAAGATAATAGTTTCATCTTCAAGAGATATTTTGAATTCTAATTCATTTTTTAATTCATCATCTAAGAATGTTTTATGACTATCATCTAGCTTAAGACTTAGATTTAAGTCCTTAAGATAAGAGTAATCTTCATCTGACTTTTCTTCTGTGCTAGCTTTTGAGCTATCTTCTTGACTTTCAGATACACTAAGTGTAAGAGATTTGTCATTCTCATTTATTTCTAATTTTTCGCTAGGGAGATTAGCTGAATTTAGACCCAAGGCTACTAGGGCTACTAACAAGGGATTTATTGCATATAATTTTATTTTCTTCTTGAACATATTTTACTCCTTGATTATTTCCAGTTTTTGTTTGA
>JAEZWR010000026.1 GCA_023420115.1 Bacillota bacterium
ATATTTAATTGTGTAGTCTGCTGTACCTAAGCCACCACTTGCGAAATTGCCACCTTCTCTATAAGGAGGGGTTGCCTTCTCCTTATTAGCCATCTCGAAGGTAACTTCTTCAGCTGGAGTTGCCTCTAAGACTTCGAATACTTCACTCTCTTCTGGATTAGTATAAACTTGGGTGTAGTTATAATCATTTTTAGCTTGTTCATCAGTGAAGATTTGAACTTTTAATTTATCTTTTGACTTGATCTTGCCATTGATATTTAAAGTTACATGACCTTCGGAGTCTGCTCTCTTCTCGGCAACTACTGTTCCATCTTCTTTAACTAATTTGACTAAACGATAAGGAGCTGTATTGACTTCATATTCTTTAGTTGTATATGAAATATTTGTTACTTGAGGAGTTGCGACATTTGGGTCTGTACCAGCGTCAATTTCATCCTTATCTTTCTTACCATCACCATCTGTATCATCATTATTTGGGTTGGTGAATGTTGTATATTGCTCTGTTCTATCTAATAGACCATCTTTATCACTATCAGTTAAAGAAATATATGTACCAGCGTAAGTATTCTTAACAACACCATTAGATCCGCCACCTGAAGGATCAGACTTGGCTGAAGTCATATATGTAGCAAAATAAACATTTCTATTGCCACTTTCTGCTAACTCGACACCATCTTGCATTAACTTTTCTAAGTTAACATCATCTTGGAAATTAACCTTGATATGCATAGGTAGTGGATAGGCACCAACTAAGTTATAAGCAATTAAAGTACCTTGCTTGGCTGCTTCAGCATTGGGAATACTTGGATCATCAAAGATATTTAAACGAATGATACCAGTACTTTCAGATGCGTCATATGACTTAGGGAAGCTTGTTCTATCAAAGGTAACGGTTCTACGTGATAGTCCAGCAATACCAGTTACTTCAACACTCTTAACAAGAGCAGCTAATTCTGGCTTCAATTGCAAGTTCAATAGGTAAGGTTTATTACCCATTGCTGTATTGTAAGTAACGAATGGAGAAATATGTAGATAATGGTCATATTCGAAACTCTTTGTATCTTCGTTATAACCTTGGTCTGGTTTGATATATACAAAGGAGTTTGAAATAAAGTTATCACTTAATTGACCACCACCTGGACCTTTAACATCTTGCAAGGCAAGATCTTCACTCAAAGGCACATAGGTATCATTTGTGATATTTGAAATAATATCTCCATTACTAAAACGACCGTAGAATGAAATAGGAAGGGCATTACCTTCTTTTGCTTGAAGTTCTGCCTTAATCTCATTCCAGTCTTTATTTAGGACAATTCTAGTAGGAACATAGTTAGGGTTAGATCCTATCCATGTATTTGAGAATAAACCGCCACTCACGGACATTAAAGGAGCAGAAAATACTTTATTTGTATCATCCCATGTCCAATGGCGACCTGAACCACCGACACCATACATATCAGATTCGACATGGTCGATATATGGTCTCAATGAATCTGGAACTGAAATGTTATAGGTATTGTTCTTTCCCCATAAATCTAATGGATTGACGTGGAATTGAATAATAGAATCAAAGTGCAATGTTCTTGCATCCTGATGATCTACGAACTGTGTGTACACATTACGTGTAGAAGCTGAGTCTCTTGGATGACCTTCCATTGCAGTGATATTTGTAGTGCTAGTAGTTGTACCAGTTGCTTCACTTGCAAATACTCTTGTTTGGAACTGAATTGTGCTAATAAGCATTGCTGTAGATACACCAAATGCCAAAGCACGTTTGTGTTTCGCAAACTTCTTTCCTTGCATGACAATCTCCTCATTAAATAAAATTTTTCAAAATTATTAGGTCAATATTTTACGTCTAAGGAAAGATAGCTAAGCTAACAAAATGAATAAAAATTAAATGCAAATCGCTTTTTATGCATAAAAGTAAATGTTTTTTTTTGGATACATATATCTATATAGCGGTACTTACTACATATATGAAGAAACACAAAATAAAATTGCGATTAAGTGTTTATAAACACTGTATATTATATAGACTTTGAAACCTTATACACTAAATTACAGTATTCAATACTGCTCTTTTCGTAACTTAATTGCCCTAAACAAGGGGTCATAGAAGCCTATCTAGCGCCCATAAACTCTCTATGTATTAAATATATATAAATTTGTATGTATATATACAGTGCTTTTTTGATATACGAGTGATATTAAATAAAAGCTAAGAAGACAAAAACCTCCTTGCCGAATTTTGGGCAAGGAGGGACTCGCGCAGAGCTTTTTTATACTTTTATTTTATTCTTCTTGCATTGCCATAAAAACTTTCTCTGCAGTTATTGGCAAGGAACGAATTCTTCTACCTGTCGCATTATAGATGGCTTCTTGCAAGGCAGGAGCTGGTGTATTTATAACAACCTCTCCAATCGACTTTGCACCAAAGGGTCCCGTCGGCTCATAAGTTTCAACAAATTCAGACTCTATGACCCCAACATCCTGTCTATTAGGTATTCTATAAGTTAAGAAATCCGAATTTTGCATCAGACCCCTTTTATTTCTAATTATATCTTCAGTCAAAGCCAGACCAATTCCCTGAACAAGACCACCCTCCACCTGTATTCTAGCAAGCTTAGGATTAATAACCTTACCACAGTCAACAACACCAACTGTCCTAATTGGCTTAACTCGACCAGTGTTAAGATCTGTTTCTATTTCAACAAAACCAGCCATAAAAGGAGGGGGGCTAGTATCACTTCCGAAACTTCCTGTACCAGTTAAATTCTTACCATCAATACCTGTAGACATTTGTTCAGCAATTTCAAAAAGAGAAACTCTAAAACTTCCGTCCATATTTTCAACTCCGTCGGCAATCAAATCCAAATCTTTAGGATTCATGCCGTAGATACGTGCTGTCTCTTGAATTATTTTTTTCTTAAGATCCTCACAAGCTCTAATAACTGCCCCGCCAGTAACATAAACTCCACTAGAGGCATAAGAACCGGGATCATATGGTGTTATGTCGGTATCGGCAGTTATAACGATCATATTACTCAAACTTGTTTGCAAAATCTCTGCTGCTATTTGAGTAAGTGCCGTATCCGTTCCCGTTCCCACATCTGTTGGACTCATCAGCAAAGTATAATCTCCACCTTCGCCAAGACTCACACTCACGGTTGATGTATCAATATGAGCAATTCCACTTCCTTGCATAGTCATAGCCATTCCGTAGGTTCTAACTATATTATCACCTACATATCTTTTCTCTCTAAGATCATCTACACCTAAAAGTTCTTTTCCTCTCCTAATACAACGCTCAAGTCCAGTACTGAGAATCAACTTGCCATATGCGACAGTCTTCGTTCCCTGTTGACAGATATTCTTTATTCTCAGCTCTGCAGGATCCATATTTATCTTTTTGGCAAGCTCATTAACCGCTGACTCAACGGCGAAACACCCCTGTGTAGCTCCATATCCACGGAATGCACCTGCCGGCATCTTATTTGTATATACAACCTGACCGAAGAAACGCGCTGCTCTGAGATGAGTAAATAAGGGAAGAGTCTTTTCGCCTACAAGTCCTAAAGTAGTCCATGCGTGAGATGAGTATGCCCCTTGATCGGAAAGAGCTTCTATATTAATTCCTTTGATCGTTCCATCATTGTCAGCTGCAATCTGCACTCTAATTCTCATAGCATGGCGTGAATTAGAAGCTGTAAAAGTTTCTTCTCTGCTATATTCCAGATATGCTGGTTTGCCAGTCTTTAACGTAACAAAGGCGGGGAAAATTTCACTTACCGATGTCTGCTTGGCTCCAAATCCTCCACCTACCCTAGGCTTAATCACATGTACCTTAGAGGGGCTGAGTTGAAGAGCACGAGCGAGTTGTCTCTTAATATGAAATGGCACCTGAGTACTAGATATAACCTCAAGCCTAGAACGCATATCAAGTTTGGTGTAAGACCTAAAAGTTTCCATCATAGACTGAGCTTGAGCCTGCGTATAATATGTCTCATCGATTCTTACCTCTGCCTCCGCCCAGACCTCAGCAAAAGACCTATCTCCGAAGCAATGCTCATGTGTTCCAGCCAAATTTATGGATAAGTCTTGACCACCAACAGCTTCTGGCAAATTGTAGACGACTCCATCCACCGCGTGGATTTGAACACCAGATTCCATAGACAATTCAAAATCTGTGACAGCCTCAAGTTGTTCATATTCTACTTTTACTAAATTTGCCGCCGCTTCTGCTGTTCGCCTATCCTTGGCAGCAATTATCGCCACCTCATCACCTACATATCTAACAGTATCATTAAGAATCAAACGGTCATAGTGCGAAGGCTCCGGATACGACTGACCTGCTAAAGTAAACTTTACTTTCGGAACATCTTTATAAGTATATATAGCTTCAACTCCAGGGATTCTCTCTGCTTCTTCTGTATCAATACTAACTATCCTAGCGTGGGCATGAGGACTTCTTAACAATTTGATCCAAAGAGCATCATCTGACACCATATCAGCTGTATATACAGGACTACCTAAAGTTATCGCCCTGCTATCAATTTTATCCCACGACTCTCCAACAGCCTTTTGCTTCGGCTTCTTTTTGCTACCTTCATCAAGCTTATTCTCCAGCGTAACTTGAACTTCACCATCAAAATGAGGATTAACCTTCTTTGTGCTATCAGCCATATCAATCTCCATTACCCTTTATGTTATATCAATAAAAAACCACTTTTTCTCTAAATCTAGCTACTGTCCTTATCATTCAAGGTCAAAAGCTGCCGCAAGCAAACAATTCACTCTCAAGCTTAAGAATTAAGATAATTTTTAATCGCTCTCATTTGCCCAGCATAACCAGTGCAACGACATAAATTACCTGAAAGGAACTTCTTAATATCCTTATCTTCAACCTCATCAGCAGATGAACATCTAAACAAGTCTTTAAATCTTCTCTTAAGTGAAATAACAGATAATATAAATCCTGGACTACAGAAGCCACACTGATCAGCACCCTCTGCAGCAAGAAGTGCTGCAAAAGCTTCCGCTTCTTTTCTCTCACCCTCTATAGTCATAACCTCTAAACCATGGACACGAAGCGCCGGAACTGTGCAAGAAAGCCTAGCCTCACCATTGATCAACACCGTACACAAGCCACAACATGAACTACCACAACCCGACTTAACAGAATATGTCTTTTTTCTCCGCAAATATTCAAAAAGCGAGCAATCAGCTTCAACTTGATCTTTATAATCTGAAATCAACTTACCATTTAAATAGAAATAAAATTTCTCATCACCATTTATTCCTACATTAGCAGCTCTATCAACTCCATCAGCCTCATCAGCACCCTGAACATTAAACTTTAGACCTCTCATAGAGTCATGCTCAAGATCAACATGCATATTTCCAGAGGGAATAAAATTCTCCCTGACCTTTTTTACTATCTCAGCATCAAAATTGGAGCTGCCATTAGCTTGAATATCATTTTTACATTCAACTATATCTATAAGTCCTTTTAAACAACGTTTGAGAAGAACAGTTGCCATAGCCTGTCTATACTCTGCTGTAGCCTTGGTATCAGTTCCGAAACGCAACTCAGCTAATAATTTCACACACTCAGCTAAGGTCTCATCTTTCAGCCACTCCGAAATAGGAAGTTTAGATAAGTACTCCTCAAGTTTAGTTACTCTTTTAGCCCTTGCAGGCATAGCCCCAATCGCAAGTCTCAGCGAATAATGACTAGCTTCAGCAACATTTTTATCTTCACCATTAACAATTGAAGAATCATCGGTAGAAAAAAGCGCTCCCGCGATATTCAGAGTAGGCAAATCTCCACTGTTATAACGAATACTGTCATAAAATGCAGCTTCTGTTCCACTAATCTTTGGAAGAACGACTTCCTTTAACAAATCAGTATCAGCCTGTCTTGCCAAAAACTCATCTATAGTCTCCTCACCACGCTCAAGCCAACTCAACCTAGCTCGAAGAACTAATAGAACCGGAAGCAGATCAGAAAAAGCAAACTTACCACACACAGATGCACCAAGCTGTACTTCCGTCCTAAGTTGAATACCAACAATATTAGCAAAGGCACTGGGAAAGATAGAATATGCAAGCTTAGATAAAATTGGATCACTTTCGAAATCATGGTATCTGCAGGTCGCTCCCAACCTTATAGAATCATCAACAACATCGTAGTAACGCAAGCCGGCCTTGGTTAGATCAATTGCGCAATTGATTTTTTTCTTCGACCACAACCTCAAATAAGCAGACCCACCAAGAATAAGATTATTTGGATCTTCTTTTAGTTTCTTAAGAGCATCTTCAGCTGAAGAAGCCATATAATAATCCTTAACTGTGTACAAATTTCTTCCCAAACCTTTCTTCTAATATAAAAATTCTATTCGCCAAAATCCCAAACACAATGCAATAAAAAAGTGCGTATTTTCATACGCACTTATCCACACAATTCCAGAAGCAAACCTACTTCTCTATTATATTGGTATCCAATTTTCAAACTTTGCAAAAGCTCACCTTGACTCTCATCTATTTTAAACCCACTTAAGTTCATAAGATAAGGCAAGCTCATCATAGCCAATAATTGTTCAGAAAAACAACTGACCCTTGTAACTAAGGATCTCGCACAAGGAAAGACCAAGCTCAAATAAAAAAAGCTCTCGCGTAATATTCCCCTAATTAGGAAATAATAGATAAACTTTCTCAAACTAAAACAAGCCAAATTAAGGTCTCCCCAAACTTTTAGAAAAAGCTATTAATCAAAAATCACTTCCTATTTTATCACTTTTATAGCATAAAAAATCAGTGCCACCCAAATTAATGAAAATATATACAAATTTCATATAGGTAACACTGATAAATGCAATACATTCTATTTAAATTGTTATATTAATCGCATCAAACAAATCAAAGCCGCCACTAATTCATAAAGGGCATTTTATGCACTAAATGATCTAGGCAACATAAATACCATAATCCCCAATGCGACCAGAGCTATGCCGAGTACTTTCTTCTTATCAAGTTCTTCATCTAAGAAATAGTTACAAGCAGCGGTCACTATAATGCAGTGAATTCCAGTCATAAGAACTGAATATGTTAAGGGTAAACGTATGAGTGAAATTGTTGCAAGTAAAAAAGCCATAAACATAAGGGCATATGAAACCAAAACAAAAGGATTCATATATTTTTGCACAAAATTACGCTCTAAGCGCTGATCCTCTATTTTTAGAATAATCTGACCTGCCGAAGAACAAAGAACCGCTAAAATTGCCACAAAAAAAGCCTGAGTAATCGTCATATTATTTCCTATCCTCCAATCCCTCGACATTCTTGCTATCCGAAATATCATTTCCTTCTGTATTATCCGGTATATCTTTTAGCTCTGAATTTTCAGCTGTATGATCAACCACAGCCTCAGCCATAACAAGTGAGTCTTTTCTAAGCTCATCAGCCGTGTTCAATTCACCATCGCTATTTTGTGATGAAACCGTATCAGAAGCATCCGTGACCTTGTCTTCACTTGCAATATCAGCAGCCGAACTCTTAAGCACCACAGTCGCTTCTTTAGCGCTTGATTTTGAATCAGTATCAGAAGATTCTATTTCAGTCTTACTCGCTTCTTCCTTGGCCACTCGCTCGGCCTCTTCTCTAGCTTGGCGCTCATGCTCTTCTTGCAATCTTTTGGCCTCGGCCAGCTTCACTGCCTCTTCTGCCTCACGCTTGGCGCGTTCCTCGCGCTCCTTTTCCTTGGCAATTTCATACTGCCTGCGCTTCTCCTCAAGTTCTAACTTCTTCTTATGGACATATTTAAAGAAAAAGCTCTCGCGAGTTCTACTTGGCATATCTCTGTAACCAACCATTGTCATAGCATCGCCTAAAAAATGGAAGAAAGTAGCTCCTTGTTGCTCTCTAAAGGTCTCCCTTGCCTGCTCTTTTACACTGGGTCTCTGAATTAGGAAAATACCTACAAGAATCAGCAAAATACCTAGACAGACATTAGCCGATGGTCTTTCTCCTAAGAAAATAGCCGAAAAAATAGGAATAAAAACCAAAGCTGTAGACCTTATAAAACGCCCATAAGCAATAGAAATTTTCTTAGTCAGTTGTTGCCAAAGAATCGAAAAAGCAACGTAAATAAGAATTGAAACAATTAAACTTAAAAAGAATAAGCCAACCCTTTTATAACTATTCGCGGCAGCTTTTTGAAATACCGCAGCCAAAGAGAACAATATTACTAGGCATTCGGCAAATGCAAGCAAGTGCAACTGTTTCTTGACTTTTGCCAATAAATCTTTAAACATACCTTCCCCTCACTTTTTCTAATTAAAAATTATGATGTGACGATTTTACTAATATCCCACCACATATTATGAAAGTAATTATACATACTTTTCCAAAAGCTTGGGATTAATAATAAAAAATGCTTCAGTTTGCTCTAACTATACAAATACGAAGTTGTGTAAACTTTATATCTCTGTTTGCGCTACTAAAAAAAGACTGAAAAACTTCTTAGTCTCCCAGTCTATTAAGTATTTCTTCTTTTATCACTAGCAAGTCAGGACAAGTAGTAGTTCTTTTTTCCCGCGGTACCGAAACATCAAACACGCTATCAATTCCTGCGGGCCGCCCTTTCAAAAGACAAATTCTATCAGATAACTTAAGAGCCTCATCAATATCATGGGTAATAAGCACAGCAGATAGGTCTATTTTTTTTAAAAGGTCTAAGAACCAATCATGCATTTTATTTTTGCTAAGTGAATCGAGTGCAGAAAAGGGCTCGTCCAATAATGAAACCTGCCCATCCATCATATATGTTCTAAGTAGCGCAGCTCTCTGTCTCATGCCACCTGACAAAGAACTGGGATAGACATTTAAACAATTTTCTAAACCGAAGGTTGGAAGTAGCTCTGAAACCTTGTTCAGAGCCTCTTTCTTCCTCATTCCTCTGATCATCAAGGGTAGGGCAATATTTTCACCGACTGTCTTAAATGGAAGGAGCAAGTCCTTTTGAAGCATATAACTTACGTTGCCACTGATGCCAGTCACGTCTTGTCCATTTAAGATGACTTTGCCGTCTACAGGTCGCAAAAGCCCGGCAATCACATTAAAAAGTGTTGATTTTCCAACTCCTGATGAACCTATTACACTGACAATTTCTGAGCGCCTAACATCAATGCATATGTCTTTGATAATTATCTGCTCTCCATACCCTGCCGTTATATTCTTTAGACTCAGTATCTTATCGCCCATTTATTAACACCACTATTATTTTTCTGAATTAACGAGTTCCATGTATTTGTTACTGAAACCTTCATTTTCTTTTATCTCTCTTGATGCTAGAGCTTCACCCTCGGCATCCTTGTTCTCATTAACCCAAGAATAGAATTTGTTCCATCTGGCACTATCAATCAAACCAAAATTACCATTCTCATCTAAATATTGTTCAGAAAGATATTTCTGGCTGGCCTTGACCAAATCCGGATCTGTTTCAGGGCTTGCCTCTATTAAAATTTTGGCAGCTTCCTCTGGATGCTCTGCTGCATACTTATATCCTCTGCTGATAGCACGGAGTGCTTTTATCGCTAAATCTTCTCTCTCGCTAAGGAGAACATTATTAGCAATAATTACTGGTGCATAATAATCGAATGTATCATTGCTATCTTTTAAATAAGTGAAATTGACATCTGCTCCTTCTTGTTCAGCGTGAATGCCATCCCAACCATAGTAAACCATAATTGCATCAAACTGCTTAAGTTTTAGAGCGGCTATAGCATCTGTAGCTTCTCCTGGAACGAGCTTTACTTTTGACCAGTCTCCACCTTTTTCTTCTACTAAAGATCTCACTACAGCATCATCTATTGGATCTTCCCAAGTCGAATATTTCTTGCCTTCTAAATCTTTTAATGAATCGATACCACTTGACTTTAGGCTCAAAATTCCAGACGTATTGTGCTGACAAATTGCTGCAACTGCAGTTACTGGAATATCTTTGACAATTCTCTTCACCATATTGGGTTGAAATGATATACCGAAGTCACCTCTACCCATGGCAACGAGAGTAGCTGAACTCTCTTCAGAAGGCTGGACAATGTCCATTTCAATTCCTTCTTCTGCAAAGTACCCTAGTTTATTTGCGACATATAACCCTGTGTGGTTAGTATTGGGAACCCAGTCAAGAACAAAGGTCATTTTTGCAGTCGCTTTTGATTCTGGGGATGAACTTTCCTCGCTGGACTTATCAGTCTCAGCAAAAATTGAAAATGGTAGCAATATCATTGAAAAAATGAGGACTACTACCCCTGCCATTAATCTCTGTTTGAATGAAACTTTTCTCATTTCAACTCTCCTTATAAAAAATTTATCTAAATAATATTTAGAACAGCACTTTTTTGAGAAATATGTCCTTACTGTAAGTTGAGGAGTTCTTTAACAATAAGTAAAATGGACTATTCTCAACACTTAACTCTCAAACTCTACTTCAATAATTCAGCTTATTTATCTCCCGTAATATAGTCTTTTCTAGCTAGACTTTCATACCTTAGTGAATGAAGTCTAAGTTTCTCTACGGCAAACATAAGTAGCAAGCTCAGCGCAGATACAAAAAATACAACTGCAAACATCTTATCAATAGCAAAGGCCTTTCTTACTCTTGTCATATACACACCTAATCCATAATATCCACCTAACCACTCGGCTACTACGGCAGAAACCAAGGCATAAGACAAGGACACTTTTAGTCCAGCAAAAAAGTGAGACATCGAAGCTGGAAGTTTGACATGGTAGTATATCTGCCACCTTTTGGCACCCATAGCATAGAGTAAATTGATACTGTCTAGATCCACTGAGCGATATCCGTCCAAAAGAGATATTAGAATTGGAAAAAACACAGTAAGTATTACCAGAACTATTTTGGGAAGCATATAGTATCCAAGCCACAAAATAAGCAGAGGTGCGATTGCTACAGATGGTATTGTCTGCGTGACGACTATAGGAGCATATAGAAATTTATATAAACCTTTTGAATTATCCATTAAAATCGACAGCACAAAAGCCAAAGCAACTGCTAAAGATGTACCTATAGCTGCTTCGAGCAGAGTGTACCCTGTATGTCGCATTATGAGATTGAAGTCAGAAACAAAGGCCCTCACAACTTGAAAGGGAGATGGAAGAAAATATTCTGGAACTATATCCACAGAAGATAAAATTTGCCACAGAATAAGGATGAGAAAAATCAACCCATATTTAAGAAAAACATCTTGTATTTTATGAAGAACTTTTTTCAAAAAAATAACCCTTTCTGGTCGTCTGACCTAAGGGTACTCCCGATATAAACTCCCTACGCAAGCATTACCTCACAGGTTCAATGGGTATAATCTCAGCCGAAGCACCCCAAATTCATTTTTATTAGTATATCCAATATAAGTTAAAAGTCCAAGTCATGACTGACATTTTGTTACGATATTGTAGATTCAAACTTTAATTTTCTTTTGCCAGACATAAAGTTCTGTCATAATATGTACTCACATTCTGCCCCCTGTTTCTTCGCATAAAGGTCTAATATTTTAGTTAGACTAAGCCTAAATACGGTATTTGAAGCAGGTCTTCACTCAAGGCAAGTGGCATATTTTACCTTTGATAAAAATAATAATTAAAGTTCCACTATATAAAATTCTATTCTATTTAATTTATCAGTTGAAAAGTAAATTTAATTGATATTCAGAGCATTTTGTCAGACTAGTTTGGAATAATATTTCCATTTATTAACTACTATTTTCAAAAGCTAATGTCATAATATCTCATACAATATTTAATTTTTGCGTATAAAAAGTTGGTAGCTGTTTGAATAAAAAAAGATTTTAAATGAGCTGACCTCCAATAGTTAGATTTTTGGGTCTAACTTTTAATAGGACGCTTCAAAAATCCAAATATAATTTCTATAACTTAATCTTAGTAATCTAAGCATAATTTAAATTTTACCTACTAATGAACACTAAAATCTACCAAAGATGACATAAATCAGATTGATCTAAAGTAATCAACACCCCATATTTAGAATTAGATGTAACTTTTTTAGTCAAAATATAAGTATTTATTACTATTATACGTTTAATATCTGTTAATAATTCCGATATCTGTTTGTATCATAAGGTAAAAATAATTGCGATTCTTTTGTGTATTATATCAATGTTTAGGAAATTGCTAACTATGCTAAAAGTGAGCTTTTATATACATATGTTAGCACCCCTACAATTTATTATTTTGGAGGTTTCCGATGTTTACATTAATTGGTTCTGAAATACCCGAATTTTCAGCAAGTAAATTTCACAATGGTGAAATTAGTCCTATCAATAAGTCAGATCTTCTCGGCAAGTGGGGAGTTCTCTTCTTCTACCCAGCAGACTTTTCATTTGTTTGCCCTACAGAGCTTGGAGATGTAGCAGATCATTATTCCACACTTAAGGATTTAGGTGTAGAAGTTTATAGTGTCTCAAGTGACACCGCCTATGTCCACAAGGCATGGCACACAGATTCTGACACAATCAGAAAGATTGAATATCCTATGATCGGTGACCCCCTCGGAGTTATCGCACGTGAGCTCGGAGTTATGAACGAAAAAGATGGTCTACCCTACCGCGGAACATTTATCTTTAATCCAGAGGGAAAGATTGTTGCATACGAGGTACATGACAACGGCATCGGTAGAAATGCTGAAGAATTAGTCAGAAAGATTCAAGCAGCCCAGTTCGTTCATAAACATGGCGATCAGGTCTGCCCAGCAAAATGGAAGCCAGGTGAAGACACCTTAGCTCCTTCACTCGACTTAATTGGTAAGATCTAATCAAATTAAGTTTTAAATTAATGAGGGAGATTCTTCATCTCCCTTGTTTTTTGCTTCAAAGATCCCAAGATAAAAGATTGGTATATTCTTTTACTGAAGCTAACAGAAGAATATTTATATATCTCAAGTTGACACAGTCTAAGGTCAGAACAGAATCACGCCTTGGCCCTGTCACTTCTTTTCATAAACTTTCTGAAAGGATTCGAAATTTATTCTATGAATGAACACGTATATGATCTCATCATTATAGGCGCTGGTGCTGCTGGTCTAACTGCCGGTATTTACGCTGGTCGTGCCATGATGGATACTTTAATTATTGAGCAAAGAACCATAGGTGGTATGGCTCACTCCACTGAAGAAATCGTAAATTACCCTGGTGTCAGAATTACATCTGGGCCAAAGTTGACAGATACAATGAGACAACAGGCTGAAGATTTTGACTGCCAATTCAAGACAGCAACTGTTACTGACCTGAAGCTTGATGGTGATATCAAGGAAGTAATTTGTGGTTCTGTAACGTATAAGTCTTATGCTGTTATTGTTGCTACTGGTACAGAGCATAGGAAACTTGGTTTCGACGGCGAAGCTGAATTCACAGGCCGCGGTGTTGCCTACTGTGCAACCTGTGACGGCGAACTTTTCAAAGACAAGGATATATATGTTATCGGTGGTGGCTTCCAGGCTGCAGAAGAATCAATCTATCTCACTCGCTTCGCAAGATCTGTGAATATCGTAATGATTACAGATGACTTCACCTGTGCAAAAGGTACAGCCGAAGCAACTAAGAAACACCCCAAGATCAGTATTCGTTACTCAACTGCCGTAGAAAAAATTGAAGGTAGCAAAGGTATTGAAAAAATGCATCTCAAGAACCTTGCCACAGGCGAAACTGAAATCATAAATGCTCGCGATGGCGAAACAATGGGACTATTTGTCTTTGCCGGCCTAGTTCCGCTGACCTCCTGTGTCAAAGGTAAATTAGATCTCGACCAACAAGGATATATCTTAACTGATAACAACTGTCTTACCAGTGTATCTGGAGTTTGGGCAGCAGGTGACAACAGACCAAAAGAACTTCGCCAATTAGTAACATCTGTTTCTGACGGTGCTATTGCTGCGGACCAAGCTGGAAAATATGTAGCAGAACTCCGCGAGCGTTTGAATTTGCCAGCTATCGGAGAAGGTCGCAGTGCCAAAGAAGTAAATCGCGAAACTACTACAGCTGACAATAGCAATTCAAATACAGCAACTTCTGATGATGGATCTAAACATTTCATAAAAGGAGATCTTGAGACTCAGCTCAAAGGGCTCTTCGCTCGTATGGAAAATGATGTCTACCTTGAAGTTTTCGTAGAAAATAATGCCAAGGGCGAAGAAATGAAGATTTTCATGAAAGAAGTTTCAGATTGTGGCGACAAAGTTCATCTCGAAATTCATGATAGCTCTGAATCCTCATTATATGATGTCAAGAGATTCCCTGCTGTTGTAATTTGCGATGGAAATAAGAAAGACACAAGTATTCGTTTCTCTGCTGTCCCTGGTGGTCACGAACTCACCTCATTAGCCTTAACTATATATAGAGCTTCAAATGGTTCGGGCTTAGAGGACAGTCATCTCAAACTTATTGAAGAAAAGATTACTACAGATAAGAACTTGTTAATTGCAATATCACTCAGCTGCCATCTCTGTCCAACCTTAGTGACAAACGCCATGCAGCTTTGTTTGGCATCTCCACATCTTTCAATGGAAATGCTCGATGTGGCACTATTCCCAGAACTTAAAGACAAGTACAACTTAATGTCTGTTCCCTCTCTAGTAGTCAATGATGGTGAAGACCAGAGTTTCGGACCTAAGACAATTGACGAGCTTATTAATATTCTTAGTTAAGTGAATTTTTAAAAAGCTTTCGCAAGATATAAGTTGGCATTTTTAGAAGTCATAATTGACATTTATTAATGCTAAAAATAAGAAAAAGGCTGAGTCCAAAATTGAACTCAGCCTTTGTTTATATATCCAATTTTTATTCATTTCCAAGAGCTTCGATCGGGCTGTGTCTCAGAGCTTCTTTAGTTGGAGCTATTGAAGATATCCAAGAACAAATAATTGTAAGTACAACTATCAATGCTAATCCCGGCCAATTTAGCGCTAGAGATACATTCGTATTCATCAAAGTCCCAACTAGAATCTGACAACCATAGTATCCGAAGATTATTCCTACAAGCAAACCTACAATACTCGACACAGCTGTTATCAAGAAAGATTCATAAACCAAGGATTTCTTGACTTGTCTTTGGGTCATACCTATAACTCTAAGACTCGCTGTCTCTTTTCGTCTTTCTATTACAGACAATATAAGTGTATTAGATACACCTATGATAGCTATAACAACCGTTGTTCCCATAAGACCAAGCATTACATATAGTATAGTTATAATTGCTTGTTCTATTAATTTGCGCATAAGATAAGAACCACTGACATTTCCTCCCGAGGATAGTACACCTGCATTTTCAGCACTGAACTTCATCATTACCTGAGGATTAGCCTTGTCTGAAACGCGCAGAAGTATATTATAAAAATCTACTGGAATATCAAGAGAAGAGCTTAATTCTGGACTGATAAAACCGATATTAATATCTATATTTGACAAATTCCTAATAGCTCTATTTATACGTAGAGTCAGTGTTCTTGTCTCCCCATTAGAAAATTGAAAATCTACAGTAGATCTGTCTTCAATTTTACCAGCAGTAATTATTTCATTTAAATTTTTCGCAGTATCAGGAGTAATAACAAGTTCATTCTCGGCAATACTGGGGAATTCAAGTTTACTGACCTCTGATAGTTTCTCGCTATCATACGAATTCAATGTCAATATAGGCTGTTCAGGCATATCATTCAAACTTAAACCGTTCACTGATACTAAGGTTCCTCTATAACCTGGGACAATTTCTTTTCGCTCAAAGACTTCCTCATTATCCATTATTTTATCCACCAGTTTCTTATTTTGCTCAAACTGTTCAGCAGAATAAGATACTTGCATATCAATAGGGAATTTCTCTGCAAGTTCCTTATTTAATGTCGCAGTCGTACTGCTGGCACCAGTCATAACTGTTGACACAAGGATTATTCCAATAAGAAGAGCAGAAGAAGTAATAGATGTTCTTCTTGGATTTTTTTGTACATTAAATGTAGCAATATAGAAGTCAGGATTTTTCTTTGAAGATAACTTGGCTATCAACTTAAGCAACTTAACAAGCCAGAATTTTGTCGTCGCTACAATAGCGATGAACACAGCAAAACTTGCCATAATAGCCATAAATATATTTAATAAAATCTGGTTAGCGAGATCATCCCCTGGATTCATGAACACGTTATATGAAATCTGTTTCGCATGGAGGTAGGCATAAACCATAAGCACAAGACCTACGATAAGCAAAAGAATCTTAAAAATCCCGAGCTTCAATTTCTTATCTTGTTCATCATGAATATCTATTACCTGCAAAGCCTCAAGAGGAGAAACTCTAGTAGCCATTCTTGCCGATGAAATAACAGCTAACAAAGTAGCTATTGTTATCACTACTACTGGATAGATAATATAACTTGGTCTAACTATATTCATAATAACTAGAGGACCAATACGTAATTTTACAAACTCCGCCAATTTTACGATAATAAGAGGTATTGCCGAGGCGATAAGCGAGGTAAAAAATGCCATACTAAGGGCGTCTTTTATTACCATTCTATAAATCTGTTTCTGGGTGGCACCAATTGACCTAAGGAGAGCAATGACCCTCCTCTGTCTGGCAACAAGGACTCTAAAAGTATTTGAAATAACCATACAGCCAACGCCTATCGCCAGCATAACAAAGACCATTGACACTGCCTGAACAGGATTAATTCCCTTACCAAACATTTTGTTATATTCTTCTTGGATAACTTGCTCACTCGTTTTAATAAGGTAGCTCTGCCCCAAGGCCTCTTGTAAAGCTTGTTTATCTTCTTCACTCAGCTCTTTTCCAGCAGTATAAATATAGGCATCATAAACAACAGAAGAATAATTCTTTATTTCATTCAAATTATCAAAAGCAGCCTCTGTTATTATGAGACCATCATATGTAAAGGTATTTTGGTTAACAAAAGAAATACCAGAAATTGTATATTCTTTATCCGTACCAGCTTGATATCCATCAAGCGGATTACTCATCAAACCAAGCCTAATCTTATCTCCGATATCTAAACCAAGCTGGTTACAAAAAGATAGGGACAAGACAATTTCATCATCATTTAGAGGCAAAGAACCTCGTTCTAATTTGTATGGAAAATAATCAAGACTTTTCGGGCTTGGATAAGCACGCCCTGTATAGAGCATCGGCTCGACAAAGGTGCTTAAACTGATTCCATCATCAATAAAATAATTACCCTCGGAACCCAAAGATGTCTTGTCAAAAACCGTCTCCATCTCTTGATAGGACAGAGGTTTGGCTTCGGGATTATTCTCATCGAGCTTAATTACATAATTGCTCCCACTTAGTTTAGGAGAATTCGACTGAACTATAGCTGTACCAAAAAAATTTCCCACTAACAAAGATATAGCAAAAAATATAGAGCAAGTAGCAATTGCAATTTTTGTCGGAACGAGCAGTTTACGATTGCTACGCATGATTGTTCTTCTTATATTGTCTCTCATGATAAAACTTACTCCCCTAAGATAGCTCCAGCCTCATCTGCACGACTTCGACTTGTCTGTCTTTTAGCCATAATTGAACTAAGCTCATTAGGACTTGGTTTAATTAAATCTTCACAAATCTCGCCGTCTGCCAAAATAAGAACCCTATCAGCATAAGAGGCTGCTACAGGATCGTGAGTAACCATAAGGACCGTCTGACCTTGTTTCTCAGTTAAATATCTAAGCAAAGACAAGACCTCTTTACTGGAAGATGAATCTAGATTTCCAGTAGGCTCATCTGCAAACACAATTTTAGGTTTATTGATCAAAGCTCTAGCTATGGCGACTCTCTGCTGCTGACCACCAGATAACTCACTTGGCCTATGTTTCAAGCGCTGATCCAACCCAAGAAGAGATACCAAGAATTGGAACCACTTCTTATCTACTTTTTTTCCAGCCAAAGTCAGAGGCATTAATATGTTGTCCTCAGCTGTAAACATCGGCAAGAGATTAAATGACTGAAATATAAAACCCACTTCTTCTCTTCTTAACAAAGTAAGTTCTCTATCATTCATACTAGTAATATTTTTCCCTGCTAGATAAACTTCACCAGAACTTAGTTTATCTAGACCTGCTAGCATGTGCATAAGTGTCGACTTACCAGAACCAGATGGACCCATGATTGCTGCAAACTGCCCTTCTGGCAGATTAAAATTAACATTTCTAAGTGCGTGAACCTCGGCTTCTTTGCCATAGATTTTTACTAATTTTCTACCTTCCAGTATGTGCATCATTCTCTCCTTTTCAAACTCGATAGATAAAACTTACTATACTATATACTACATATATATATTACATATAACTTTCAAACTATCCATAATTCAAACAAAATAAAAATACTAAATAGTTGCCTATATTATTTCACAAATTTACCAAAAGCACTTAATATAATTTTAAAATTTGCTAAAATTATGTGCTTGTCATAAAAACAAGCACAAATAGAGCTATAGCTGAGTCTCAAATACAATAATCTTTACAGACCCAAATAGTGAAATGATGAAACAAAAACCTATATAAAAGTAACATGCAATGTACATCAATAAGCAATTAATTTAAATATTTTTAGAAAAGAGGAAAAAATGAGCCTAAATACTGAAAATAGTAATGGTACGCTTACCAAAGAAAATAGACTAGGCAATGAAAAAGTGCTTCGACTCGTATTCAGCATGAGCCTACCTATGATGTTTGCGATGCTCGTGCAATCTCTATATAACATCGTCGACTCAATCTTTGTTTCAAGAATTTCAGAAGATGCCCTAACTTCTGTAAGTCTCGCTTTTCCTGTACAAAGTTTAATGATTGCCGTAGGCGTGGGTACTGCAGTTGGTATCAACGCCTTTTTATCTAGAGCTCTAGGAGCCAAACTCCAAAATAAAGTAAATGCAATTGCTAGCATGAGTTTAATTCTCGCTACTTTATCATCTATTATATTCATGCTCATCTTCGGAATAGGAGCAGAAGCTTTTTACAAAATTCAAAGTTCAAATGAAAATATAGTTAGTATGGGAACTGCCTATCTTCAGGTTGTAAGCTACGCCTGTATCGGCTTCTTTATTCAAGTAAGTTGCGAAAAATTGCTATCAGCTACGGGTAGAACTGTGCTATCTATGTTAACTCAGTTATCGGGTGCAGTTATAAATATTATCCTTGACCCAATATTTATCTTCGGTTATTTAGGTGTGCCTAAAATGGGTGTCGCTGGAGCTGCTGTGGCAACAGTTATAGGTCAATTTGTCGCTGCAATTTTTGGTCTCTATCTCAATATCAGACATAATCCTGATATAAGAATTAACATCCTTGAATTTTGGAAAACGACCCTGCGCTTCAAGTTGCATCTCACAAAGGAAATTTATGAAATTGCCCTGCCCTCAATTCTAATGGCAGGCATTGGTTCTGTGATGACTTACGCTATGAACCAAATACTACTGGTCTATTCAAGTACCGCCGCCGCTATTTTTGGCGTCTACTTCAGGCTACAATCTTTCGTATTTATGCCAATCTTTGGTCTCAATTATGGAATCATCCCCATTATTAGTTTCAATTATGGGGCAAATAACAAGGGCCGAATTAAAGAGGTAGTGAAAATAGGAATGATTACAGCAGTTAGCTACAGTGTCTTAGGCTTCATCTGCTTCAATATATTTCCAAAAGACTTACTCTTAATTTTCGATGCTAATCCGAATATGCTTAGCATAGGAATTCCGGCGCTAAAAATAATCAGTGTCAGCTTTATCCTAGCGGGCTTTTCTATTATTTCAATAGCCACGACTCAAGCCTTGAACAAAAGTATTTATGCTCTTTGGGTATCTATTCTCAGACAGCTTGTCGCGCTACTCCCACTTGCCTACATTTTCTCAAGGGTTGGTGGTTTAGAACTTATATGGTGGTCATTTCCAGCTGCTGAAATCGTCAGCTTCGCGTGTGCGCTTTTCTTCCTAAGGCGCAGTATAAAAACTCGATTTGCAGAAATTGAGGCAAATAATTTAAAATCATTACAAGAAAACAAGGATAGGAGTATTGCATATGAATAAGGTAATCACTATCGCAAGACAGTTTGGTAGTGGGGGACGCGAATTGGCGCGCTACTTAGCAGAGGAATTATCCTTTGATTATTATGACAAGGAAATAATCAAGGAATTATCTAAAAGAACATCGCTGTCAGAAAATTATATAGATGGAATTTCAGAGGAACGTCCGACAGCAAGTTTTGCGCTTAGTTTCGCACGTAGTTTCTATACTTATGAAGATCCTAATATGAGCATTCAGCAATCTATCTTTGAAGAGCAGGTCAAATTGCTTAAAGAGTTCGCTGAAAAGTCATCTTGTGTCATAGTTGGGCGCAGTGCAGATTATCTCCTTTCTGACTATAAACCTATTCGCATTTTTGTTTATGCAGATATGGATAGTAGAATTAAACGTTGCATGGCTCGCAAGCGTCCAGAAGAAGTAGATATGGACGAACGTGCTATGGAGAAGCAAATAAATAAGATTGATAAGAATCGTGCTAAATTCTATGAGTTCAACTCGGGAAACAAGTGGGGCGAGGCAGAAAATTACGATCTTTGTATCAATACAAGTGGTAGAGACTTAAAGGATCTCGCAAAAAAAATTGCTAAGTTCTTTATCGATTAATATACGACTAATATACGACTATATAATAATTTGACTAACAAAGAAGCAAGCATCAACTTTGGTTGAAGCTTGCTTTTTTTGCACAGTTCACCTCATTTGCTGCTGCCAAAACTCTATAGCCTTATCAAACCAAGCTTCAGCTACTGTGCCTATACCAGTCCGAAGCCATGTCCAAGTCCTTCGTAAATATCTATTTCAGAAGCTATGCCTCTCGCGTTCAATTCTTCACTTCTTCTCTTCATTGTTAAATAATTTGCAATTCCATCATTTGTTCCCACGCAGCTATAGGTTGCTGGCTCCGTTCCTACATTTTTGAATGAATGTTACTATACCAAGTCAAAGACAGATTATTTGAGCGTATCACCCCGTAAGATGCCTCTTTCACCGCCATCTTCGCCACTTGTTGCACCGTTATTTTCACTACTTACTTCGCTAGAATTTATACTTTGGCTTGTAGTACTTGCGTTTGCACTTGTGCTGGTACTGGAATTTATACTGATGCTAGTACTAGAACTTGTGTTTGTGCGACTCTGATTATTGCAGGTCACCAAGGCAAACATAAATAGCACAGGCGAAAGGTTTGAGAGTAGTGTAGTTTTATAAAATAGTCACACAACCCTAAAACAAAAATAGCACCATCCGCCAAATCAGCAGCAGAGCTATCCCCTAAACTCACCTATTCGCCGGAACAATCTCCAACCAATAACCATCAGGATCCTCAATGAAATAAATACCCATATCCTTATTCTCGAAACAAATAACCCCCATCTCTTCATGGAGACTATGAGCAGCCTCAAAATCCTCAACCTCAAAAGCAAGATGCGACTCATTCTCCCCTAAATCATACGCCTGCTGATGCTCTCGCAGCCAAGTAAGCTCAATCTCAAAAATCCCCATCTCATCCGTCAAATAACTGAGAACAAAAGACTTATCTTCAGGCTCATAAGTCCTACTAAGCTTAAGTCCCAAAGCCTCCTCATAAAATTTCAAACTGCGTTCAATATTCGTAATATTAATATTAGCGTGTATAAACTTAAAATTCATAATTATAAAAAGCTCCCTGAGTAATCTAGAAAAAATTATTCCAATCTTCTCTAAACAAAGAATACCATACTGAGAAGAATCTTTCGGAAAACTCTTTATGTAAAATTTTCGTTAGGCTTTTGAAACTGTCGCCAAAGTTAAAAGATAAACACGGCTTGCGTGTTACTATATCTATATGAAAATAAATATAGTAAAAATACAATCGCGTGGAACGCTTTTTTCCATAAGATAAATGCTAACATACTATAATTTTTTCTTAATAAATTAGAGGCAGAGGATAGAATATGCACGAAGATAGATATAATCAAGCTGAAATAGGCGTCTTGGGACTCGCTGTAATGGGAAGAAATCTAGCACTGAACTTTGCAGACCACGGTTTCAAAACAGCAATCTTTAACAGAACCAGTTCCGTAACAGAAGAAGTAATGAGAGATTATCCTCATCAAAATTTCGTTCCTAGCTATAGCCTTGAAGACTTTATATCTTCGCTCCTTAAACCCAGAAAAATTTTACTTATGATAAAGGCAGGCACAGCCGTAGATAAAGTCCTTGAGCAACTGATCCCCCTCCTAGAAGAAGGAGACATCGTCATTGACGGCGGTAACTCATATTTTAAAGATACTATTCGCCGCTCAAAATTGATGGAAGAAAATAAACTAAATTACTTTGGTGTCGGCATTTCAGGCGGCGAAGAAGGAGCGAGATTTGGCCCTGCCCTCATGCCAGGTGGACAAGAAGAAGCATATAGAAAAATTGAAAAGTATCTTAATGCCATAGCCGCCAAATCTCAAAATGACACTGCAGGCTCTGCGGACTCAAATGCAGACGGCGAAGCTTGTTGCTTCTATACATCTACCGACGGCGCAGGTCACTATGTAAAAATGATACATAATGGCATAGAGTACGCTGATATGCAGCTGATTGCTGAAACTTACAAATTAATGAAACTTGTTCTCGGAATGAACAACAACGAAATTGCAGAAAAGTTCAGTGAATGGAATAGTCGAGAACTCGGAAGCTACCTTATAGAGATAACCATAGATATTCTAAGAGAGAAGAATCCCTATGGCTCAGGTCAATTGTTAGATATGATTCTAGATAGGGCTAATCAAAAAGGTACTGGTAAGTGGACAAATCTGGAGGCAGTAGACTTAGGTGTAGATAGTTCAGTACTTCTTGCAGGTCTAAATGCACGTCTTAACTCAGATCTTTATGAGCTTCGCAAAGAAGCCTTTACCAAGCTTGATGGTCCAATCTCTATTAGAGATCCATTCAAAGATGAACTTAATGGTAGAGAACTTTTTGACTGCACTTTTGATGCAAACGAGAAAGACGAACTCTGCAAGAAGTTTGAATCGGCTCTGCTGCTAGGGAAGATTATCTGTTATGCCCAGGGCTTTGTCTTATTGCAAGAAGCTGCCAAAACATATAATTGGACTTTTAATTATTCAGATATAGCAAAAATCTGGCGCGGTGGTTGTATTATTAGAGCAAAATTACTCCCGTCGATTATTGCCGCCTTTGAAAAAGATAATAATCTTTCTAATCTTCTTTTGAGTGAGCTCTTCTTGCCGACTGTTAAAAATTGCCAAAGTAAACTGCGAGACGTGGTCCTACTAGCTGTCGAATATGGTATAGCCTGTCCGGCAATGACTGCTGCAATTAGCTATTACGACAGTCTGCGTTCAAGATTTTCTGGAGCTAATCTTATCCAGGCACAAAGGGATTACTTTGGCGCTCACACCTTCCGTTTAACTACAGATATCGAAACTCCCATACACCACGATTGGACTGGTCTTGAGAGAGAAGAAAAAGAGCGTCACAAGCATTAATTAATAAAAAAATTTGTGGTCATTCCTTTTATTATGCTTTTTTACTTTATTAGTAAAAGCTTCATTTCATTTATGAAAGGCTTATATTTTTAGATGAATAAATTCACCGATGTTTTGACTATTTTTGGTGGTAGTGGCGACCTGACTTTTCGCAAGCTTCTGCCTGCTATGTACAATCTTCACGTCCGTAATGTCTTAGAGAAAAATATTGCCATTGTAGCTATCGGCAGACGACCCTATGATGACGATTCATATAGGGCAAAGGTAAAAGAATGGGTAGAGAAATTTTCTAGGCTTAGCTTTAGCGAAGAAAGTTTCAATGAATATAGCAAGAAGATTTTTTATTTCAGATTGGATTTGTCTAAAGATGAAGACTACCTTAATTTGAAGAAATATTATGAAAGTAAATTTAATGGAGCAAGATTTCATAACTACTATGCCGTAGCTCCGTCCTTTTTTGCGGTCATCACTGATTCTTTGCTTAAACACGATTTGGTAGGTGACTTTGATCAAGTAATTGTCGAGAAGCCCTTCGGAACGGATGTTGAAAATGCCGCCAAGCTTCACCAAACTCTAAAAGAAGCATATGGCGAAGAACATCTTTACTTAATTGATCACTATCTCGGCAAAGAAATGGTACAAAATATCATGGCTGTCAGGTTCAGCAACATTTTATTTACTAGTAGCTGGGATTCAAAATACATAGACCATATTGAAATTACAGCCTCTGAGGAGGTCGGTGTGGGAACTCGAGGTGGCTACTATGACGAAAGTGGTGCGACAAGAGATATGGTACAAAATCATCTCTTCCAAGTGCTCTCAATTGTTGCTATGGAGAAGCCAAAGGATAGTTCTAGCCAAGCATTAAAAAATTCCCAATTAGACTTGATCCGGAAGCTCAAACCACTAAAACAAGCTGAACTAAAAGATAAACTGATACTTGGTCAATATAAGGGATATCGCGAAGAAGAGAAAGTTAAACTAAACTCAAATACAGAAACCTTTGTCGCCCTAAGATTAGAGATAGATAATGACAGATGGAAGGGCGTGCCATTTTTCATTAGAACCGGCAAGGCTTTGAAAAAAAGAGAAACTTATGTATCGGTTGTGTTTAAGCCAACTGATGATCATAGCGAACCCAATATTCTTGTAATTAGGATTCAGCCTGAAGAGGGTGTATATATCGGTTTCAATATCAAGAAACCCGGTGAAGGTAAGGTTAATGAATTAGAAAGAGCTAGATTAGATTTCTGTCAGTCTTGCAATTTAGAATACCAGAGCAATACTCCCGAAGCCTACGAAAGGCTTTTAAACGATATATTTGAAGAAACACACACTCTCTTCGCTGACTGGAAACAAATTGAAGCCTCTTGGCGTTTCATTAATGATGTATTAAGACTTGCCGAGCTGAATGGTCAACGAATCGAAGAGTATGAGCAAGGTAGCGACGGTCCAGAGAGGGCTAGGAAATTCATTGCTAAGGGTGTAGATTGGATTGACTACGATTTATTAGAACAATACTGAACTATTCTTGCAAAGTCTAACTTCCCTCCCCTAGAACCGCTCCCTACAGCCCTAAGCCCCCTAACAGCTCTGCAGTTTTACATTCCTACCATCCCTGTAGCTTATGCGTGAGAAGCTAGAAAATTTCGAACTCGTAAAAACTCGAAGCTCAATTGGGATAAATGTAAATGCGATAGTTTTAATAAAACAATAATGATAAATAATAAATATTAACTACTTGTATTTATTAACTTGTATTTTTCGTATATTGAGAGGATAAAAATGAAAATTTACAACATTTCAAGACTTATAAAAAAAGATATGCTGGTCTACAAAAATAAAGAGAGCAAAAGACCTACTTTATGTCCTGTTGCAACCCACAAGGAAAATCATATGCACGAGTCAGAACTCCATATGAATCTTCACACAGGAACACATATCGATGCACCGCTTCATATGATTGACGGAGCTGAAACTATAGACGAAATGGATTTATCCTTATATATGGGAGCCGCTAAAGTTCTTGATCTCACTAAGTGCGAAGATCAAATATATGTAAAAGACGTAGAAAAGTATGAAATAAATGAGGGTGACATTATTCTCCTAAAGACCAAAAACTCTTTTCATATGGGAGATGACTACGACCCTAATTTCGTTTTTATAAGTGTAGAGTTAGCAGAATACTTGCGTAAAAAAGGCATAAAGACTGTAGGCCTTGACGCCCCAAGTATCGAAAGAGGTCAAGAGGGTCATCCCACCCATAAGATTATTCTCGGAGCGGGCATAGGAGTCATCGAAGATTTAAGATTAGCAGAAGTTCCAGAAGGAACTTACACACTACAAAGTCTTCCACTTTTCATCTCTCAAGCAGAGGCCTCCCCTGTAAGAGCAATCTTAATCGAAGAATAATTAACCAAGCTCTCTTATATAGTTTCATATATTATAAGTGCTAATATAGCAAAAAAGCACTCACGCGAAGAGGTTATACTCATCTATGAAAAATAGCAAAGAAGAATATTTGAAAGTAATCTGGCACTTAGGTGGGCGCAAACGCAAAATAGCCCCCAAAGAAATTGCTAGTAAAATGAATGTCCAAGCAGCTTCTGTAACTGAAATGCTTTTAAAATTAACCAGAGATGGACTTATAAATTACGAACCATATCGTGGTGCCAATTTAACCGAAAAAGGAATTGAACAATGTACATCCTTGGTTCGAAGCCACGAGATATGGGAAGTTTTTCTCGTACGATATCTAGGATATCGCCTAAGTGAAGCCCATGACGAAGCCGACCTTTTAGAGCACGCTACGTCCTTACGATTAATGGAAAGACTGGATTTATTCCTTAATTATCCAACCCTTTGTCCCCACGGTTCACAGGTTCCAAGACCTGGCTCACTTTCAGACAAGAGGCTTCTTACGCCTTTAACGGATTTGGTTCCAGGAGATATAGCAATCATAGCCAGAATTGAAGAAGAAGCAGATTTACTTGAATATTTGGAGAAACTCGGACTTAAGGTTCCTATGGAAGTAAAAATTATTAGTCACGGAGACTACGGTGGACCTATCCAAATAGGGGCAGTAAAGGAAGATAAACAATTCTCCATTAATCTAAAAGCAGCTGAAAAAATTTATGTAATTCAAGGTAACTAAGGTATTAATATGTTCTGTAGCAGTAGTCATAACGAATTAAAAGACAGTATAAATAGACTAAAAGAATTTGGTCTCGATTTTATGCTCATACACAGCCTAATTCACGAAAGTACGGATATGGATTTCCCGAATTCAGACTCCGATGATAAATATATTAAAGACTTCTTAGCATCCTTTACCAGCCTTCGCCTACTCAAAGCTGAGCCCAGCTTGAATATCGCAGGTCTAGAACATTTTAAAAATGTTACTACCATATCTATCATAATGTCTGAAATTAGAGATTTCTCGCGTTTATATGATTTCAACATGCTAGAGGATCTCCAATTAGTAGATATAGAAACTAATTCTTGTTCTCTCCCCTTCGACTTGTTATCTAAACTCCGTGGCTTTGAGCTATCTAGCTCCAGAAAATGTTTCCAAGATTTATCATTCATATCTAATATGACGGAGCTAGAAAGACTCGCCCTCTGCGATATGAATCTCAATAATTCTGACCTATCTATACTTAGCAAACTTAGCAAGCTTGAAGAATTAGTTTTAGATGAAAATAGTATTAGCGACTTAAGCCCTATATCATCATTCAAAAATTTAAAATCACTATCTTTAGATAGTAATGGGCTTTCATCTCTTGCCAATCTTAAGCTCTCAGAAACTCTTGAAGAAATATCCATTTCTAATAACGATTTTCATTCACTCTCTGACCTAAGCTCATATCAAAAGTTAAACTACATTTCAGCGAATAATAATAAAATTGATTATGTCTGGGATTTAAAAAATACGCCTCGCTTAAAAATTGTGGAAATAGCAGAGAATCCTTTTACTGATCGCTTCATACCTGACGAGCTCCTTGACGTAGAGTTTGTCGTCGCATTTGAGTCATGAGTTTAATCCCCATATAGAGCCTAGAATTACCCTGCTAGTATCATCATAAATTTAAACTCAGCTATCATAATATACCTTCAATAAAACTAGTTAATTCCTCACTAGACTCGAGCAAACTACAATTCAATTCAACAGACTTGGTATTATCAAATACAAAGTCCGCGTCATCTCTCAATTTAAAAATTCCACTATCTATTTTCTTCTTTTCTTTCTTGTCGAAGCGACTTTCAGAATCTCTTGATCTTGACTTTCTTATTTCACTAGGGGCATCAATATAAATTAGCTTATAGTAATTTCCGAAGCAAATCTTCATCAGATTATCTATCTGCAATGAATAAATACTTTCCAATAAATACTTACTGACAGTATGATGGTTTGCTAAGTAATCAATCAACATCTGAATAGAATATAGTTCCCTAAATTTAATATTGTCTTTATCCACTAGCAATGAGGCTTGTAGAATAA
Organism: Bacillota bacterium; assembly: GCA_023420115.1. GTDB lineage: Bacteria > Bacillota > Clostridia > Saccharofermentanales > Fastidiosipilaceae > JAEZWR01. The sequence goes on from JAEZWR010000026.1 coordinate 28,086, forward strand.
AATACTTTATTTTCAACAAAGAAAAGCCATATTTTTCTCTTATCTCAGCAGACAATCTTGACTTCCCCGATTCACTCAGACCAGTCAAGGACAGTAGACACGCAGGTGCAAAAAAAGCATTTAACTTAATTATTTCAGCAAAATATATTGATAATATATCCATCAATTCACAATAAGCTACCTCCTTATCTTCAGATAGCTTATCGACTGATATCTCCCTAATTAACGGTTTCTTATTAGCTTGATCCACTGCTGTCAAAAGCTCTAGATATGAATCAGCGTTATCCTCCCTAATAATGAAGCCTCTATTTCTATGACAAAGCAAGTCCTGTAACGTGGCAATTAACTCTCTTCTTTTGCCTATCAAGCGAATACAAAGATTCTTCTGCTCTATATCCCCCATTCGATAAAAATGATTGAGCAAACGATGTTTCTCAAAGTCATCTTCTCCATAACTTAGTAGGTACTCATCCAAGTCAACCCATTTAACATCAGCAAAATTCGCATCTTCGCTAAAATCAATTCGTATATATTTTGTTGAATTAATAGCAAAAATTTCATTGATTAACTTACTTTCAATCTTTGCCGATATAGCTTCCTCCACCTTCGTGACTATATTTTCATTAGATAAGGACATACCCGCCTCAATCGAAATATATGGAGTTTCGCCTAAAAAATCAAAGAGGGCGATTTTTTTATCTATGATATTGAAAAATAATACTTTATAAGTCATATAAGTCCTCATTCTAACAAGCCTCAAATTAAATGATTACTAGCCAATTAAGTTATTCATAAATATATTTTGTAATTGTGAATACCAGTCAACATCATTTAAAGTAAGACGACAAGTTACGCTAAACAGCCTGCCTCTAGTTGAATGCCGAGAACAGGCTCTTAGCAAGATTATTTAAGTGTCATTATTTATTGAGTCATCAAATTGGGGTAGAACTTAAACGCGGGAGTGCTTTTTGTGATACCACCGTATTATATCCTTATTCAAACTTGCGATCATAAAGCAAGGCTGCAATCATAACCACAAAAATAGAACCCAAATTATGCACCAAGGCCCCAGTAGTTGGAGTTAGAATAGTCAGAATAGACAGAACAACGGCTACTAGATTAATTCCCATTGCAAGACTTATGCTAAGTTTGATTGTCTTTAGTGTTGCAGCTGCCAAGCTCACAAGATATGGTACTTTCGCAATATCATCACTCATAAGAGCAATATCCGCCGCGTCTACAGCTATATCGCTCCCCATAGCGCCCATAGCAACACTGACATCAGCTGTCTTTAATGCAGGTGCATCGTTAACCCCATCTCCGAGCATACATACACGTTTCCCAGCTCGCTGAAGCTGCTTTATATTTTTCACCTTATCTTCTGGCAGGAGATCTGCTTTTATCTCCTTTATACCTAACTTAGCTGCAAAATACGAAGCAGCTTTTTCATTATCTCCTGTAAGAAGGACTGTTTCTATTCCAAACTTATTCAACTCAGATATAACCCTCACAGCTTCATCCCTCAAGACATCCGCCAAAGCCAATACACCTAGAACCTCCTTTTCATCAGCAAGCAGCATTGTTGCCTTGCCCTCGGACCTATATTTGTTAAGATGAACCCTTTCACCATCAGAAAGATGAAGCCCATGTTCATTCAATAGACTCTCACTTCCACAAATAAGCTTCCTATTATTTACAACAGCCAAAACTCCTCGGCCAAGAACCAAGTTGAACTCATCAGCCTCATATATATCCATATTCTTACGCCTCGCCTCTTGGTAAACAGCCTTGCCAAGTGGATGCTCACTCTTACTTTCAACAGAAGCAATAAGCCTAAGAACATCATCCTCGTTCATATCCTTGGAAAAAGACCTAATATCGCTAACTGCCAAGTTTCCATAAGTTAAAGTTCCAGTCTTATCAAAAGCTACCGCATCTATTTTCCCCAAAGTCTCCAGTGCTGTCCCCGACTTAATTATTACACCATTCTTGCTCGCCTGACCTATCGCCGCCATAACAGCTGTTGGGGTCGCCAAAACGAGAGCACAAGAGCAGAAAACTAAAAGAATCGTCACCGAAGATATAATATTCGACGTGAACAAGTATGTAATTATTGCCGTCATCATAGATGCGGGAACAAGGTAACTTGCCCATTTGTCTGCCAAACGCTGAATAGGAGCCTGTTTCTTCTCCGCTTCCTGAACCATTCTAATCAACTGTTTAAGAGAACTATCATCACCTACTTTAGTCGCCTCTATATCAATTGAACCGAAGCGATTAATAGTTCCACAATAGACATCATCTCCTATTTTTTTATCCACAGGCAAGGATTCTCCCGTCATAATTGACTGATCTACAGATGTTTCCCCTGAAACTATTTTTGCATCAACAGGGATCTTCTCCCCTGGTAGAACTCTGATCAAGTCACCGCGTCTAACTTCTTCAGCATTTATTAACTCTTCACGCCCATTCTTTAGAACTCTAGCTTCAACAGGTGCAAGCTCAAGCAGATTCTTTAAGCCCTTTTTGGCCTTGTTAACAGTAGCCGTCTCGAGAATCGCACCGATAGCCATAATAAAGGCAACCTCTCCAGCAGCAAAAAGATCTCCAATAGCAATAGCCGCAGTCATAGCGATACTAATCAACAAATCTGACGAAATTTTACTTATACCTTTATGCGTAAAAAGAACTTTTATCGCCATAAAATAAATGGGGAAGCCACTTATAATAACAGTCACAAGCGAAGTCTGAAATGGAATAAACTCTCTTATTTTAGACGTCTTACCCATATGCTCCATAATATGAGGAATAAGATCAATAAATAGAAATAGAGCTGCAATCAAGGTCATCTTCAAACTGGCAAGAAACTCGGCAAGTCTTTCTGCATATATAAAAATATTTTCTCTTCTAACTTTATCCATAAATATCACCTACTAAAATCTAAGTAAATTCAAGCTGCAAACTAAATAAGATAAAAGCACTCTCGTGATCTCAGCCTAGAGCTTGACAAATACACGAATTTACAAAACAATTAATTCGTTATCGAACATTTTGTACTATAATTTTAGCAAGTGTTTGAATAGATACAAGAATTAATCGAAATAAATGTCCATTACCGAACAGATATCAATTATTGTCTACTTTAATAAAGTCAAGAGAAAAGTCTATGAAAAATTTTAGGGGAAAATTTAGGGGAAAATAAAAAACCATGAGTAAGAAAAATGAATCTAAAATAACAAAGAATGAAAATACTAGAGATAGCCAACAGTTAAAATCAATTACAATAGATAGAAGACAGCTAAAAACACGAGCTTCGATATTTTCTGCCTTTGCAGACCTACTCGCCCAGAATAGCTATAGCAAAATAACTGTACAAGAAATAATTGACGAAGCAAATATCGGAAGAAGCACCTTCTATTCTCACTTTGAAACAAAAGATGACTTACTTCGCGCTCTCTGCGAAGAGCTTTTTGATCATATTCTTGATAGTTACAGAGGCTTGGAGAGTAAATATAATTTCTTCTCCGATTGCCATAATCCTGTCTCCGTATTCGAGCATCTCCTCAGACATCTAAAAGAAAATGATAGAAATATGGTCAATCTTCTCAATTCCGAAAGCCGCGATATTTTCTTAAGATATTTTAAAAATAGTCTCATCAGCCTAATTAAAGAGCAATTCATGAGTCAAATAAATATTAGAAATCATAGTAGCACACCAAATATAGATCTGAATGGTAAGATATCCAAAAAGATTAAAATCCCAGAGGACTTCTTAATTAATCACATTGCTGGAGCTTTCGTAGAAATGACACTTTGGTGGATAAAAGGTGGAATGAAACAAAGTACAGAAGAGCTAGATAAATATTTTAGAGCAGTAATAGAACCAATTCTTTGATCTTATTTGAATAGTTATCTATCTTTTTTAGGGACAAAAGCTTCCGCACACTCTTCAGCCTCTTTTCTTAAAATTGCTATACCATGAGGAATGGCAGCAGAGATAGCCTGCCAATTTTCAAGTGCCCCCTTGGGACTACCTGGAAGATTAATTATAAGTGTATTTTTCCTAATGCCAGACTCAGCCCTACTCAACATAGCCTTTGGAGTGATGCTTAAAGATGCGAGTCTCATCGCCTCGGATATTCCCGGAGTTCTTCTCTCTATAACCTCCAAAGTAGCCTCTGGTGTAATATCACGAGGAGAAAACCCAGTTCCGCCGTTAGTTAAGATAAGATCTGCGATATCACTATCTGACCATCTTTTAAGTATATTTACAATAGAATCATAATCATCTGATGAAATTAAATACTCTGTTATCTCATAATCAAGATTCTCTAATTCAGCTCTAAGCAGTGGCCCAGTCTCATCAATTCTCTCATTCCTACTCGCCTTGTCACTTAAAGTCAAAATTGCGGCTCTTATTTTTCTCATAATTCCCTCTACAAATCACAATATTTCTCAGATTATCAAATAGCACTTTAGCTACCTATCGAAAAATTTAAGTTCCTTTGGATAAAAAGCATACCTTGCTGGCTCATTATTCAGTCGCTGCCACTCGTCCCTACTTAAACATATTTCAAGATAATTATCATTCTCTATATAAGCATCATTAGCCAAATAAGCTTCGTTATCCATATTCATTACATCACTAGAACGCACTATGGACGGCTCTAAAATTATACGCATACCACTAAAATCTGGCGATGAATGAACAAGCGTCCCCTTAACTCCTCCGAGTTCTTCTGGCTGTAGTCCCCAACTGTTAGGCGGACATGAAACCCATTTTTTCAATAATATATCCTGTTCACTATAATTTTTATTCAAAATATCAGTAAGCCTGCACCTGAAACCACCCCAGTTATCAAAAACCAAGCAAGTATCAGTCTCGCTCACTGCGCCTAAACCTCTCTCAATATGGAAACTAGAAAAATTTCTCATTGAAAAAAGCTCGCCCGTAGCCCTACAAGTCGGTTGAGATATCGCATCTTCTACAGATAAACTTTCAACTATCTCTCCATTATCCATTACAAATAAGTCCTCACAAAAATGCATAAGCTCATCTGCTGAATGAGTAACATATATCATGGGAATATCTGAATTTTCAAGAAAGATATCGAGATTTCTCTGAATAAGATATTTTTTCTTCGAATCAAGTGCAGAAAGGGGTTCATCAAGAAGCAGAAAATCAGGCTTACTAGCCAAAACTCTGGCAAAAGCCAAGCGCTGTTTCTGTCCTGAAGATAAGAAGTCAGGATACAAATTTGCCAAGTCTTCTATATAAAATTGTTTCAGATATTCTTTTGCCTTTGCTTTCCTTTCTGACCTATTACCTTTGATAACAAAGGCAACATTATTAAGAACTGTCATTCCCATAAAAGGAAGATAGTCTGAAAAAAGATACGCTGTTTTTCTCTCCTGAGCAGAAAGATTAATTCCTCTATCCGAATCAAAGAGGACCTTACCTTGACATACTATTCTCCCACTATCAGGCTTCATCAAGCCCGATATACATTGCAGTGTCATAGATTTTCCACAACCAGAGCTTCCTAGCAAGCCAGCTCGTCTCGACTTCTGACTGAACTTAACACGAAGATTAAATTCTCCGCACTTTTTTTGGATATCAAGATCAAGAAAATTCACTTTAACCTCTGCTCCCGTCTTTTGTATCTTCTCAAAAAGAGTTCGCTAAACAACATCAACAAAATTGAAAATAATATCAAGTAAAATGACCACCTATATGCAGCTTGAAAGTCATTGTTACTCACTGCAGTATATATAGCTAGTGACATAGTCTGAGTTACACCTGGGATATTACCAGCAATTAGAGATGTAGCGCCAAATTCCCCAAGTGCCCTGCAAAAAGTTAGAACTAGCCCCGATAAAACAGCTGGACTGATTTCTGGTATTAGCAAACAAAAAAATATTTTTAGTTCAGAAACACCTAATGTTCTAGCACAAGCTAAGGTTGCAAAGTTCATCTGGTCAAAAGCGGCTCTCCCGCTCCTATAAAGTAGAGGAAATGAAACTACAGCAGAAGCTAATATTGCTCCTCTAAGACTAAAAATCATTGGTAACCCTATATTTTTTAGAAAAAGCCCCAAGGGGCTCCTGTTCCCAAAAGAAATTAGAAGCAGGAAACCCACTACGGTAGGTGGCAAAACCATCGGCATCGAAAATAGACAATCCCAAAAAACTGGAACTTTTGATTTAGATGTGACAAACCACGCTATCGGAAGTGCAGTTATGAGAACAAGGACTGTCGCCAAAATCGATACTTGTAGCGATATTAGCAATGGACTAAGTTCTGACATTTATTTCACCATTTTGAAACCATATTTTTCAAAAATACTTGCTGCCTCGTCACTTTGTAAAAAGTCGGCAAAAAGACCACTCTCTTTAATATGCGACGAAGTTTTTATTATTGCCAAAGGATATATAACAGGTTTATGTGAACCCTCTGGTGCCTCGGCTACAACTTTAACTTCTTTGCTAATTGCAGCATCTGTTGCATAAACCACACCACAATCCGCGGCCGCCTGTTCTGTCCATGCTAAAACCGTACGAACATCACTGCCAAGACTGGCTTTTTTGCTAACCTCTTCCCAAATGCCAAGAGACTTGCACGCTTCTTCTGTATATTGACCAACTGGAACATTCTTGTCACCTATTGCAATCTTCTCAACTTTAGAAGATGCGAGATCAGCAAAGTCTGTAATATTTTTATCGCTGTCTTTGGGAACAATAAGAACTAATTTATTCTCAAGTAAATCTTTACTGTCCTTGCTATCTACTAGATCCTGCTCTACAAGTGCATCTACCTGCTTCTTTCCTGCTGATAGGAATAAATCTACCTCCGCTCCCTGCTCTATCTGCTGTTGCAACTTTCCTGAAGATCCAAAATTGAAGAGAAGTTTGATATTTGGATATTTCAACTTAAACTCTTTTTCTAATTCCTTAGAAACATCGGTTAAGCTTGCTGCGAAAGATATATTTAGTGTCACTTCTTCTGACCCTGATGACTCAGACTTTGCTTCGGTCTTAGATTGAGAGCTTGTTTCAGATTCAGACTGAAGCTCTTGCTGACTCGTGCTAGTTTTTGTCCCCTCTTCTGTCGACTTCTTGCTTGTTTCTTTGCCACATGACGTCAAAATAGTAGCTGATAGCAAAACCATCGCCAAAATAGAAGATACTTTTCCCTGCTTCATAATTATTCACCTCGAAAATTACGATACAATGTAAGATAACTTTACAAAGACCAATAAGCGTATTATATTAAAAAGCAAGACGCTATTAAATACTCAGTAGAAAGTTTTTAAAATGAAAAAAATACGAGTTCAAGATGCAGTAGGAAAAGAGCTTTTTCATGATCTAACTGCTATCCAAGCAGATGGCAAAAAAGGAGTTCAATTTCCTAGAGGGCATATTATTAGGGAAGAAGATATTCCAACACTTTTGAATATGGGTAAGGACAATATTTTTGTCGCTGAAGAAGATGAGAACTATGTCCACGAAGAGGATGCCGCCGAAACGGTCCTCGATTTATGCTACGATTCATCATTAGAGAAAAGGGGCCCTGCCGAAGGTAAATTCACTCTGCACTCCCGCCATAATGGCCTATTTATTGTAAATAGAGAAGGACTCCTAGCAATTAATCGCACGCCAGACTATACCTTCGCAAGTATCAAGCACGCAAGCCCCGTAAAGTCTGGTGACATGGTTGTAGGAGCGAGAATTGTCCCCCTTACAACTAAACAAGAAACTGTCAATTTAGCTCGTTCTAAGGCCCAACTATTCAGACCTATTTTCAAAGTTTTGCCCTACATTAATAAGCCAACTGGATATATAATCACAGGAAATGAAATATATTTTGGAAGAAAAGAAGATGCGTTTGAAAGTATTTTAGATAATAAGCTGGCAACTTATGGTGCCGACAAACTTGACTGTATCTTATGTCCTGACGACATTGATGCTATCTGTAATGCAGTAAAAGTTCTAAAAGAAAAAAATTGCGAAGTAATTCTTATGACAGGTGGTATGTCTGTTGATCCAGATGATCTCACTCCAACAGCAATCAAGAAAATGAGCGACTGCTTCCTATTTCAAGGTCTACCTATCCAGCCGGGCAATATGCTGACTGCTGCTTATTCCGGAAATAGCATACTGATAGGTGTACCTGGGGCTTCTATGCATGCCAAAGTAACTGCCCTCGATATTTTATTGTCACGTGTCTATTCTGAATATCCAATATCAAAAGATGACTTCATCGAAATGGGTGAGGGTGGCTTATCTGTCTGCAAGACATGGCCACTATGAGTTACTTCCACTCCTTACCATAACAGATAATAAAAAAGATCCCAATTTATTCCATATTAACGAGGCAGCTTCTCTATCATTGTGAAGAAACTGCCTCTAATTTCATATATTAATATGACAACAATCTTAACTAAATAACTTGATATAAATTCAATAGTATATTTATGTCTTATTTTATATTATAATACCCATTTTAACGGTTAAATTTTCTATTACGGTGTTTTCTAAAGAACTTATTTTAAATCATTAGAAAGGTTCAACTTATATGAATCAACTCCACAGATACTGCCATAAGTTATGGAACAACGAAAGTAAATTAGCAGTGGGAACTCTCACCACGTCAATAGGAAATAGAATCTTTGATATAGCATGTAATATCTTTTTATCTGGACTATCATCTCAAAATTCACTTTTCACTGCTATCTATCAGAGTTCCGAAACCCTAATTGCAGTAATTATCAACATCTTCGCAGGCGTATTTGCGGATAAAAGTCGCGACAAGAGACAAATATTAATCATTACGGACTTAGCCTGTGCTATCGCTTGCTTAATCCTTGCCTTTCTAACCTCGTCACCTTATGTTGTCGCAGCCATCATAGCAGTAAATATTATCTTATCAATATTTTCCACTTTCAACTCACCCGCATCACAATCTATTATCAAATTCGCCATAGAAAAAGACCGAATAGGCACTTATAACTCATATATTAAATTCTGGCAACAAATACTCAAAGTCTGCTCTCCAATATTTACTATGGGACTACTTTTTGTTGGCACTATACGCTTAGTCATAGTATTCAACGCCTTTACTTTCCTTATCTCTGCTCTCTGCGAAAAGGCGCTAAAAATAGATATACAGGTAGCAGATACAAAATCATCTGTGAAGAAATCCAAAGTCGGATCGATATTTTCAGATATTAAAGAAGCCGCTATCTATCTAACGAGCGATAAGGAAGTACTGCTTATTATAATCGTCTCCTCACTAGTTAACTTCTTCATCGCTGGCTATAATCTCTTTCTCCCTTATACATATAACTTCTTCACCAATGACTTTAACCCCTACAGCTTATTTATAAGTGCAGAAGCTATAGGTGGAATATTAGGTGCCCTTATCGCCTCTAGAATAAAGAAACAAAGCACAAACAAAATGCTCTTTTTCCTTCTCATTTGTGGCATATCCAACCTTTTGATTTACATATCTCTAAGCTACCTACGTTCTATTATCTCAACAATCGTAGCAGTAGCAATTTTCACAGTCTCCCTGACTATCTTTAACATCATTTTTATGACTGAAATTCAGACTAAGGTCGACGATCGATATATAGGAAGAGTATTCTCATTTATCTTCACAGTAGCACTCCTATTTATGCCTGTAGGAAGCTTCACATTTATGAAAATATTCCCAGCAAGTTCAGCCAATTCATATATGCTAATATTCATAGGGATCAGCTTAGTCTGCCTAATAAGCTATCTCATCAATAAACAACTTAGCAAGTCAGAATAATAATATAATCCAAAAGCACAGCCGTGCTTTTGTTATATATCATCTGTACAAAATAAAAAAGTTCAGAGACAAAAGTAGTCCTGAACTTTTTATTTTATTTGTTCTCAAATTTCTATCAGCTATCTAACTTAAGAACGCTCATAAATGCTTCTTGGGGCACATCAACCGAACCTACCTGACGCATTCTCTTCTTACCTTCTTTTTGTTTCTCGAGCAACTTCTTCTTACGTGTGATATCTCCACCATAGCACTTTGCCAAAACATCTTTTCTAAAGGCTCTGACAGTTTCTCTGGCAATAATCTTTCCACCTATAGCAGCTTGAATTGGAACCTCAAACATCTGTCTAGGTATATTATCCTTTAATTTTTCACACATTTTTCTGGCTCTAGCATAGACCTTATCGGAATGAAGAATGAAACTGAGAGCATCGACAATATCACCATTTAAAAGTATATCTAATTTAACTAATTTACTCGTCTGATAATCTTTCATCTCATAATCCAATGAAGCGTAACCCCTTGATCTTGATTTAAGTGCATCAAAAAAGTCATAAATAATTTCATTAAGAGGCATTTCATAGTGCAAAGACACTCTTGTTTCATCCAAATATTCCATATTTATAAATGTCCCTCGCCTATCTTGGCAAAGTTCCATTATATTTCCTATATAGTCCTTTGGTGCCATAATTGTGGCATTGACAATCGGCTCTTGCATCTCACTAATTTCTGATGGATCGGGCATATTCGTAGGATTATCAACTCTCACAACAGAACCGTCATTCATTACTGCCTTGTATACAACAGAGGGGGCAGTAGATATGAGATCTAAGTTAAACTCTCTTTCCAAACGCTCTTGAACTATTTCATAATGAAGAAGCCCAAGAAAACCACAACGGAAACCGAAGCCAAGAGCCTTTGATGTTTCTGGCTCAAAGGATAAGGAACCATCATTAATCTGCAATTTTTCCAGTGCATCTCTCAAATCATTGTATTTAGCAGAATCAGTAGGATACAAACCGCAAAAAACCATACGGACTGCTTCTTTATATCCGGGCAAGGCTTCTTTACACGGATTATTTTTTAATGTAACGGTATCTCCAACTTTTGAATCACGAACATTTTTAATTGAGGCAACAAGATATCCTACATCTCCAGCGCGAAGTTTATCTGTTGGAACAAGTTGACCTGCCTTGAAATCGCCTACTTCAGTGACAATAAAAGACTTACCAGTATGCATAAATAGAATTTCATCGCCCTTATTCACTTCTCCATCGAACACTCTAATGTGAACAATAACGCCTCTATACGCATCATATTCTGAGTCAAAAACAAGTGCCTTGAGATTGCCATTCTCATTGCCACTTGGTGCTGGTAAGCCATTAACTATTTGCTCCAAAACATCTCCGATTCCTATTTTATTTTTGGCGCTAATAAGGGGAGCGGAAGAAGCATCGATACCTATTACATCCTCAATTTCTTCCTTGACTCGCTCTGGTTCAGCTGCGGGAAGATCAATTTTATTTATGACGGGAAGAACTTCCAAGCCGTGATCTACAGCCAAATATGTATTCGCTAAAGTTTGAGCTTCTATACCTTGGGCAGCATCAACAACAAGTATCGCACCCTCGCAGGCAGCCAAACTACGCGACACCTCGTAATTAAAGTCGACATGACCTGGAGTATCAATTAAATTAAATTCATAAGTTTCTCCGTCTTTTGCCTTGTATACCATCGTTGTGGCTTGAGCCTTGATCGTTATACCACGCTCTCGCTCAATATCCATATTATCCAGAACCTGACTTTGCATCTCACGTTCAGTTAATACACCTGTAGCTTCGATCATACAATCAGCTAATGTTGATTTACCATGATCTATATGTGCAATAATACAAAAATTTCTTATCTTATTTTGGCGGTCTGACACCTATGTCTACCTCGTCTTTTTTTTATAAATTTATATATCAATTACCTAGTAATATTTCCTAGTATTTTCATCATCTTGGAATGCCAAGGCTATTAAATGGATATATTCTAAAAACAATTTCGCCTTCAATTAAGCTCTTGTCAATTGGTCCAAAGATTCGGCTATCAGCGCTAACTGATCTATTATCACCTAAAACATAAACTTGGTTATCTTGAAGCAAAATATCATCGAAGCCTCTCTCTGCTCTAGCAGTGACTGTGCCAGGCTCTAGGTATGGTTCATCTAATTCAATACCATTGCGATATATTTTTTGGTCTCTTATTTCTATTCTGTCACCTGGCAAGCCTATTACTCTCTTAACTAAATGATTATCCTTAGTTCTGGATTTGTCAGGATGAACAAAGGTGATAATATCTCCATACTTAGGCAAAGAAAAATACCTGCTAACCTTTTGTACAATCAATTGATCCCCGTTTTGCAAGGTTGGAACCATCGAGCGACCATTTACTTCATTTCTCTGAACAACAAAATTCACAACAAACAAACCTATGATCAGCGCTATAAGTAATACTTTGATCCAATCAAGGATCTCATAAACAACTTGACTTCTGCTATCATTTTCTTTAAATATGTCAATTTTTGCAGGTATCAACATACGCGATGGATTCAACTCCTTTTCTGCTTCTGATAATAAGATTACAGGCGACTCTGGCAATTCCAATAAATCAAGCTTCTTTCTTGATTTTGCCCTTTTTATAGCAAAATTACTATTAACATAATCTCTCTGTCTAAGACGTTCCCCAGAATGATTCCTACTCCTATATGTCGGAACTTGTAATTTAGCTTCAGCTTCTCTTCTCTCCGCCCGCTGCCTAATTAGTTCTTCATTAAGTTCAATTTTAACTGGTCTTTCACTTAATTCTTTTTTAGGTGTCAGACCATCCCTTGAATCAACTTGCCCTCTGAACCAATTATTAATTCTTCTAAAATGATCTTTAAGATGAATCTTCTTTATAAAATCACTTTCGACCTTAGGAACTGCAGACGCTTCAAGGTCATCATTATACTCTTGCTTCTCTCTGTCTTTTACCTTTTCAGCATCAAGTCCAAACTCTTTTCTTTCATTAATCTCAGTAAAATCTACATCTAACTCAGAACTTCCAGCCACTTCACTTCCTGAAGAGTCAGCATCTCCATTCACAACCTGAGGCTGACTCGAAATGTCATCTTCAGCCCTCTCTTGTTCATCACCCTCTTGAGAACTCAAGTCATCTTCATTAAATAATGAAAAATAAAGCTCCGCAAAGTCCCCATGTTCAATCTTACTTTCATAAGTTAAACCAAGAATATCAAGTTCAGCTTGACTAAAAACACTCAAATCAACGTAGGTATCATTTTTTTCTGAATTATTCTCTTCTGATTCAAGCTCTTCTGAAGTGTCATCTTCTAGCACATCTTCATTTACTGCTATTTTCTCATCTGCCGATATTTCTTCATCACTTGGCTCGACAGCAGAACCTAGCACCGGCCCATCATTATTAATCGAACTATTCTCAATCTGAGATAAATCATCTTTAGCTTCAAGACCTTCTTCTGTGACTATATCATCGTCACCATCTTCTTCAGTTTCAAAAAGCTCCTCCGAGTGCAAAATGTCCGCTTCCGCTTCCTTTTCGTCAGCCGACTCCACAGACTTATTATCTTCATCGTCAGAACTAGAACTATCCATATCTTCTTCATTATCAATGAATGGCAGCTCTTGAACATCTTCATATTCCGAAGAAGAAAACTCATCATTAGAATTAATAATTTCCTCGAAATCAGCCTCTCGCCACGGAGCAATCTCTAATCTCTCTGTATCAGAAAAATTACTTCTTGCCATATCGCTAAAATCATTAGACTCTTGCTTACTTTCCCTTAAATTAGCCTGTAGCGAATCGTAATTTTTTGTCTGCTCCTCTTGATAATTAGAAAAAGCTTCAAAAAAAGCCAACTTATCTTTATCTATAATTTCATCACCATAGGTATAGATAATTTCATCATCATTTTCAGGTCGACTTGCGAAGCTAAGAGCAGCAGTGCGTGAAAAGTCAGCCGTCATTCGAGATTCTTCATCCGGACTAATACGTCTGAGAACGGGTCTTTCTTCATCTTTGGAAAAAGTACCCACGCTCATATCCAAGTCATCTGAAAAATCAAATCTTCCACTATATTTTTTAGCCTTGTTCTCGGCTGTCGGAAAAAAGCTCTCCGAGCTTAAATTAATTCGTTTAGGTCTGAGTTTAATTTCTTCACTATTTACTTGTCCACGATATGAGCTACCATCTTCCCCAGCATTGTCTGCATCTTCCAGAAATTCTTCATCATATTCCTCTTCGGATTTATCAATAATTCTAACTTTCCTTATCTCAGCTTCGTTCAAATCATCATCATTTAATTCATCACCATAATTGTCATCAAAATCGTTAGAATCGTCGTATAAATATGAATCAGCTTCTTCGCTATAGTATGAAATATCTTCCGTGTCTCCGTCAGTATAATCAGTCACATTCTCATCCTGATAGAATCCGTCATACTTTTCATACTCCTCATACTCATCGTTTAATTGATAATTCTCGTCATCAGAAACATAATCTATAAACTCATCATAATCTTCTAAATCATCATCATAAATAGCAGCTTCATCTTCCGTGTAATAATCTTCAAATGACTGAGGTTCTGACTCATAATCTACATTTTCATCTTTGGCTTCAAGCTCCTCATGAGAAAGAATGTCAGAATATTCATCGGAAAAATCTTCATAAAAACTATTATCAAAATTTTCATGAAATTCTTCTTCAGTTGTAGAATTCAAACGCGAAGAAGCACTCGAGAGTGCAGCTTCAAAAGGCTCTTCCGAATGCTCATAGTCCGAAGCAGTAATACCATCTCCAATATACTGCTCATCAATATTAAATTCTTCTACATCCTCGAAATCATTATTGCTGAAATCATTCTTCAGTTCTTTATTTTCAAGGTAATCACTTTCCGTCTTTTTTTGATGACGGTTTCTTCTCGAAAAAAATCTCATTTTCAACCTCAGTCAACTCTGCTTAGAAGACAGTCAAATAGTAATAATATCAAACTTACTCAGAAAGAGTCTTTCCCATCTCCTTTACCGACAGTTCTAACTCTTTTAGTTGTTTATCACTTACGGGTGATGGAGCCTCTGTCATCAAGCAAGCAGAAGATTGAACTTTTGGGAATGCGATAACATCTTTTATATCATTCGTTCCCGCAAATAACATAGCCCATCTGTCAAGACCAAAGGCAATTCCACCATGAGGAGGCACGCCATAATCAAAGGCTCGCAGAAGGAAGCCAAAATTCTCTTCAGCAGATTCTTCAGAGAAACCCAGTATGCCCAAAATTTTCTTTTGGAAATCTCTGTCATGGATACGAATTGAACCACCTGCCATTTCCTGACCATTAACTACAAGATCATATGCCTTTGCACGGCAACGCCCTGGCTCTGATTCAAGATAGGGAATATCTTCATCCATAATAGCAGTGAATGGGTGGTGATTAGCCACATAACGCTCTTCCTCTTCTGAGTATTCAAATAGAGGGAACTCATTAATCCACAGGCAAGCCAGACTATTTTCATCAATCAAATCCAGTTTCTTAGCTACGGCAAGTCTCAACTGACCTAACGCAGTTTGGCAAATCTTTTCCTTGTCTGCGACAAATAAAATCAAATCGTTTTCACTAGCAGACAACTTAGACTTCAAAGACTTGACAAATTCAGCATCAATAAACTTATTAAATGAACTTCTATATTCATCAGCTGGTATTAACCATGCCAGACCTTTGGCCTTGTATAATTTAACAACTTCTGCCAAACCGTCTATTTCTTTACGGCTTAAAGAAGCAGCATTAGGAGCCACGATGGCTTGAACCTTGCCACCACTTTCAAGACAATCATTGAACACTTTAAATTCAGTCTTGGCTGCCAGCTCACTAACATCTTTAATTTCCATGCCAAATCTAAGATCTGGTTTATCGCTACCGAAACGACTCATCGCCTCTCGATAGGTCATAACAGGGAAATTATCATCAATCTTCTTCTCTGGCATAAATTCAGCAAATAATTTTTTCGCATATCCCTCTGCCATCTTCCTAACATCTTCTTCTGAAACGAAGCTCATCTCAATATCAACCTGGGTAAATTCTGGTTGTCTATCGGCTCTTAAGTCCTCATCTCTGAAGCATCTCGCAATTTGGAAATATCTATCAAAAGAAGATATCATCAATATCTGTTTAAAAAGCTGCGGCGACTGTGGCAAAGCAAAGAAGCTTCCTTTAAAAATACGACTTGGTACAAGATAGTCTCTAGCACCCTCTGGTGTCGATTTTCCAAGATATGGTGTATCAATATTAATAAAATCATTTTGAGTAAAATATTCTACTGTCTCACTCACTAATTTTGAACGAAGTAAAAGAGATCTCTGCAGAGTCTCTCTGCGCAAATCCAAGAAACGATATTTCATTCTAAGTGAATCGGATACCTTCTCGGCCTCATCTATAACAAATGGTGGAGTCTCTGCACGACTAAGAATCTCCATATCATTAACTATTATTTCATATAGACCTGTAGGTGTGTTGGGGTTCGGAGAAACTCTTAATTTAAGTACACCTTTCGCTGCAACAACATATTCTGAGCGAAGTCTATCAGCCGTCTCTGAAACTTCTTGACTGGCAGACTCATCGACTACCAACTGAACATAGCCTGTTCTATCTCTCAAATCGATAAAGAGCATAGCACCAAGATTTCTTCTACGTTTGACCCAGCCCATGACTGTAACTTCTTTATTTAAATATAGATCATCTACTTTTCCACAATAAAATGATCTTTTCCATCTACTCATACTGTCACTCATACTTACCTCCGACAGAAGCAACTCAAATTTAATTTTATATCAAGTTTAACAAATTTAAACTCACAATAATTTAATTTATAAGAAGCATACTTAGGCATTAATTATTTATTTTAACTACTCATCAGAATCTTAATCTTGCTACCTCAAGCAAGATGCGTCACCCAAACACAGCTTCTATAATAAATCCCTTTTTTTAAAATAAAATAATATCGCCAGTGTTATTAATACACTCAGGGCAATAACCCCCTGATATCCATATTTCCAATTAAGTTCCGGCATATTACTAAAGTTCATGCCGTACCAACCGACAACCAAAGAAAGTGGCAAAAAAACCGCAGCAATAACTGTAAAAATCTTCATTATCTGATTCAATTTTAGATCGAGCTGCGCCTGATAAGTTTCTCGAACCTGAGCAAGATATTCTCTCAAAAATTGCATATTAGAAGAATAATGCTCCATTCGTCCAAGAAGCGAACGAACATAGCCTAAATCTTCCCCGTCAAGAACCTCGTTCTCGTTCTCTTCCATCTCACTTAATAAGTCAACGACCTCTTCATAATAAGAGTGAAGAAGCAAAAGTTGATGCGAAATTCTGCTAAAATTTCTCTGAAAATATTGCTCATCTTCCTCGTCTGCCCAAACTGATCTCTCAAGTCTGGCAATTTCCTCTTGAAAATTTCGAAAATGTCTATATTGCCCCTTGGTAATCTCCTTGACAAAAAGAGCAAAAAATCTTCCTAAGTTACTCTTCCTACTGAGGCTCATCAAGCGAAGAGAGTTGATAAAAGCAACTCCCGTCGACCTATCTCTATCGTGCAGATCAATTACCAAAATTTTATTCTCATCAATATAAATACCTATAAGGTCACGATCGCTGAGCATATTATCAGGATCTGGGAGATTAAGAATACCGAAGTTAAACTTTTCCCACGTTCCAAGTGTATTTTGCAAAGTTCTTTCACGACATAATTCCAAAACTTCGTTATCAATTCCCAGTAACTCTTGATCTCTCTCTAGCCTACTATAATTCAGATACCCAGCTAAATCGCCCTGGCCTAACACTGGATGCTCAAGAGCATTCATTGGATCATTTAATAAATAATACAAATTGCTCTCCTATCTACATTTATTCACCCCAGCTAAGACAGAGATAATTTTATCCGTCTCAAGCTCAACTTCAACGTCGGCTATTTCTCTATTTCTCATATCCCTGACTTTAAGCACTTTGGAATTAAGTTCTTCTTGTCCAACCACAATTAAATATCTTGCCTCAGACTTATTGGCATATTTCATTTGAGCCTTGAATGATCTTCCGCACAAATCCACCTCAACTTTTAGTCCGGCTCGTCTTAATTCATATGCCATTTTTCTAACATAATCCTTAAACTCATCCGACTGACTTGCCAAATACAAATCAACTCTATTATCTCTCTCTGGAGCCTTACCAATATCACAAAGTGCTTTGATCAATCTTTCTCCACCGATACTGAAGCCAATTCCACTGCAATCTTGACCACCTAAGCTGGCTACTAAACCATCGTAGCGACCTCCACCACAAATCGTTCCCGCCTGCGCAGCTGTCGAGTCGTCCAGAACAAATTCAAATACGGTCTTACTATAATAATCTAAGCCTCGAACTATCATCGGATCAACTTCATATTCTATCCCCAAATCATCTAATGAAGATAAGACTTCATCAAAATGTTTCTTAGAATCATCGTTAAGATAATCTAAAATTTTAGGTGCATTTTTGGCTAGAATCTTGCAGTCTTTCTCTTTACAGTCCAAAAGTCTCATTGGATTCTTATATAATCTATCCTTACAAATAGGACAGAGTTTGTGTTCAAGGGGTTTGTAATATTCAATTAATCTTTCCTTATAGGCAAGTCTACTTTCCTTGTCGCCTATGCTATTTATTTTTAATTTGGCATTTGTTAGACCTAAGTCTTTGAAATACATATCGAGCATAGAAATCATTTCTACGTCTATACCAGGATCTTCAGAACCAAAGGCCTCAACACCAAATTGTCTGAACTCTCTATATCTTCCTGCTTGAACATTTTCTGCTCTATAAGCAGTTATAAGATAATATAGTTTGACTGGAAAAGCCTCCGAACTAAGTCCATTTTCTATAAAAGAACGAACTACGCCTGCAGTGCCCTCTGGTCTGAGTGAAATATTTCTTCCACCTCTATCAAGAAAACTATACATTTCCTTGTTGACAACGTCACTGGTATCACCTACACCACGCTGAAACAACTCTGTGTATTCAATAGCCGGAATCCTTATTTCCTTGTAGGCAAATCGTGAGCATATATCATGAAATCTATCTTCTACTTCCTGCCATATACCAACTTCTTTTGGCAATATATCATGCGTACCCTTGAGGCTCTTAATTACCTTTTTCACCGACTTACCTCCATAATCTAAAGAAAATAGCGAGCAGCCGATATAAACAGACTACCCCTATTTAGACAGATAATTATAACAAAATACCTCCTGATATGGCTCTGATTATTTAAATTCTCAGCACACAATTTGATATCAGGAGGTATTTTTAATATATCCAACTTAGACTTATATGTAATTTTCTAAATCAACCAGTAAATATTCATCTAAATTCATCTAAATCTCAAACTGGACAAAACTTATTTTGTATTCAGAATTTGTCTTAAATTTTTTTGTGACCTTCCAATCCGAGTCTTTCTTCGCTCATCCAAGCACCCCTTGTAAAGTCAGGGATATAAACAACTTGTCCACCTAGAGAAATCGACTCTTCACTGAGACAAGAAATAGCCATCCAGCTAGCCATATCGTAGACGTCTATTGGAGTATTAATCCCAGCTTCAACGGCTTCAAAAAATGCAGAGAATACAAGCCAATCCATACCGTCGTGGCCTCCTCTAACACCCTCCTCTATATACTTTTTCCAAATGGGATGCTCATATTCATCTCTATATTTTTCGGCATTTCCATAATGCTCATTCCATTTAAAATGCTCTGTCGCATGTTCATCATCGAGGAAAATAGAATCATTATCTTCGTTATACATTCCCTTGGTTCCTAGAACTGTGAATTTTCGAGAATAATATCTCGGCAAGGTGGTATTGAGTTGAATAACAATGGTTTCCCCACCTGCACAAGTAATAGTTGTAGTCACAATATCTCCCTGTGCAAAATTCTCTTTCAAAAGATCGAAGTCAGCTTCTCTCTTTTGCTTCATATATTCCTTTAAACCAGCGGCCCTTGAGGCTTGGGCTGCTAATTTCACCATTCTGTTTCCTCTGTTGATTTTTAGAATTCTGGCAATCGGTCCTATCTCATGAGTAGGATAATTCTCACAGTTGCGTTTGAGATAGTTTAACAAGCGATAATGGCGTCTCTCTCTTCCTTCAGATATTTCATCTCTAAGGTCATGCAAGTAACCACCCTCACAATGAACTATATCTCCTAGAACACCTTGTTCCACCATATTGAGAATCATCAATTCACGTTGACCATAGCAACAATTCTCCATCATCATTACTGGGGTCTTGGTTTCTTCATAAGAATCTACAAGCTTCCAGCAATCATGAATAGAGTAAGTACCTCCGACCTCGCAGGCGACATATATTCCTCTTCTCATTCCCTCTATACAGGAATCAACATGATCCTGCCATGAGCTAGCAATCAAGACAGCATCCATTTCACAATCCCAAAATTCTTTTGGATCTGTGGTGCCAAAAACTTCTTGTTCTTTCTTCTCATGAATCATATCAGCAGCGCGCTTCACTCTATCATCATAAAGATCACAAACTGCAACAACCTGCACGTTCTCCCTAGGCAAAACAACATCCTTCATTAGACTGTATCCTCTTGCGCCGAGACCTAAAATACCCATCTTGATCATTTTCATGCAAATCACCTCTGATCCTGTCTAACCATCCTTTATATTCATGATGGAACGAGTTTCAGTATAACCGATTGAATTAAATTTATTAAGCGTTGAAAGTAAAAAGATAACGAAGCAATATAAAATTTTTTAATCTTTTAATTCTTTTCAATATTTTCACTATTTTCACTCTCAATATTAATAACAAACACACTATTCATTCTTGCTCAGCATAATTTTTTCGCAGGCATAAAACAACTTTCTCAATTCATCAATTACTTCGGCATCATCACTACTACAGTTGAAGAATTTTATACACGGATTTGAACCCAAATCCAACTGCAAGCGTTTCTCATAAGCCTTAACTGCCATAAGCGCAGAAATTTCTTCCATTCTAATAAGCTTCTTACTATCTATACTCATAACTATCATATCTTTTTTTCTGCTTATTCTACTTATACCTAGCAAAGAAGCTCTCACTCTAACGTAAGAAACATTAAGAAGATTCAAAAGCGCCACAGGAGGCTCTCCAAATCTATCAATAAATTCATCTTGCAAATCAAGATAATCACTATAATCTTCAATCTTGACTATTCTTCTATACACGTCGACCCTAGACGTATCATCACTTATGTAATTCGGACTAATATAAGCATCGATCGATAGATCAATTAGCGTATCCAAAGATACCGCCCTTGTTTGTCTCCTAGAGAAAGGACTAGAATTAGCCATTTGTTCATCCTTAGACTCTGCACCCGCACTTGCCTCATTTATACTATTTGTCGCAAGCGCTTCAACTTTAGGTGAAAAATTATCACGAGTTTCAACTTTACGCACTTTAATCTTATCTTGAAGATTTTCTATATATTCACTTTGATTGGCTTCTCTCTGCTCTGAAACCCTCTCTAGCTCTCTAGCATACTGAATCTCTTCATCTAACATGCGACAATACAAATCATAACCAATAGATGCCATCTGCCCATGTTGTTCTGCACCCAAAAGATTACCTGCACCACGCACTTCAAGATCTCTCAGTGCAATTTTCAAACCTGAACCAAGCTCCGTATATTCTTTCAATGCTGTTAATCTCTTCTCCGCCTCCTCGGTTATAACCTTATCTCTCTTATAGGTAAAATACGCATAAGCCTGTCTAGTTGAGCGCCCGACCCTACCTTTAATCTGATAAAGTTGACTCAAACCAAATCTATCCGCATCTGTAACAATTAGAGTATTGACATTGGGCATATCTATCCCACTCTCAATTATCGTCGAGCAGATGAGAATATCCGCCTCTTTGTTAATAAAAGATTCTATTACTTCTTCTAATTGATGCTCTGGCATTTGTCCATGCGCCATAAGAATTCTGGCATGTGGTAATTGCTCCTTTAGTTTTGAATATTCTCTATCCATCTCCTTGACATTATTAAAAAGATAAAACACCTGTCCGTGACGATTTATCTCCCTCATAATAGCCTCTACAATCAGAGCCAAATCATATTCCAGCACATACGTCCTAACTGGTCTTCTATTCTCTGGTGCTTCTTCTATAACAGATATATCCCTGATCCCTGACAATGACATATGCAAAGTTCTCGGAATCGGGGTTGCAGAAAGAGATAAGACATCAACTTCCGGATAACGCTCCTTAATTCCCTCTTTATGATCCACCCCAAATCTCTGCTCTTCATCAATCACAAGCAAGCCTAAGTCTCGAAACTCGACATCTTTAGAAAGAAGTCTATGAGTACCTATAACTACATCTATCTCACCTTTTCTTATAGCCTTCAAAATTCTTTTACGTTCTGTATTAGTAACGAATCGATTAAGAAGCGCAACGCGAATCGGAAAATCGCCGAGCCGCCTCTTAAAATTCTCATAATGCTGTTGACTCAAAACAGTAGTAGGTGCAAGAAAAGCAACTTGCTTGCTATCAGAAGCCGCCTTGAAAATTGCACGAAAAGCCACCTCGGTCTTGCCGAAACCAACATCACCACAGAGGAGTCTGTCCATAACCTTGTCGCTCTCCATATCAGAACTTATCTCCTCTATTGCTTGTAGCTGGTCATCAGTCTCTTGAAACTCGAAACGATCAGCAAAGTCCCTATTCCACGGGCTGTCCTTACTAAATGAATATCCCTTTATTTCCTTTCTCTTCGCGTATAGAGATATCAAATTAGTAGCAAGTTGCCTAATGGAATCCCTAGCTCTCGTTTTTGCCTTTTCCCACTCAGAGCCACCTAATCTTGAAAGTTTAACTCTCTCCTTGTCACTCCCACCGATATATTTTTGTATCTGATCAAGAGCATCCATTGGAATGTAGAGTTTATCATTGTCAGCATACTCAATTTCTATAAAATCCTTTGTGATCCCATCCTGACTAATTTGACTTAAGCCCTTGTATATACCTATGCCATAAACATCATGAACCAAAAGCTCGCCTATTCTCAAATCAGTAAATAAAGTGATAGGTCTACCCTTTTTCTTCTTAGATCTTCTCTGCTGCCGCTTCTGTCCAAAAAGCTCTCCCGAGCCTAAGGCGTAAAGTCCCGCAGCTCTATAATCAAAACCACGACTAAGATTTATAGGTAATGTTATATCTCCAAGTTCCGTTCGCTCTTTCCAAATTAATTCTCGAACCTTGCTTCTCCTATTACTTTCTGAACATAAAATAAATGATAGATATCCCTCTTTCTTTCGCTCCAAAAATTCATCGAGCATCTGTCTTTCAAGTCCCAGGCGACTTTCGGACTCTCTGCCACTGAGTTTGATATTTTCAGCACCGGGGAAACCATTACCCGAAGATATCAGAGAGGCAAATGATAAAAGCCTCTCGGCTTTTGTAAGTGAATTAAAAGTATCTTTCACAGATAAATATGCATTGGTAATTTCTTCTGGAGCCTCCATTCTCTCTAAATAATTTTCGGCATCCTGCATTCTCTCTGCCTGCAGAGCGTCCATTCGCTGTCTAAGTCTTAGTGGCTCATCGCAAATAATGGTATATCCGAGCTTAGTAGCAAAACTCACGATATTTTCCTCAGAATCAAAAATCATGGAGGAATATCTATCAAGAGCGGGAAAATTCTCCTTTGCTTCGACTCGTTCCTTATCTCGAAGATAAATTTTCGCTATTTTATCCGCCTCTTCGAGCCCTGCCCCAGCCTTGATTTTTTCTTTTCTTATACTCTTTGCTTTTTGATCTAAATATTCTTCAAGTTCGCTAAACTTTTTGCTGTCTAGCAGCACTTCTCTCTGTGGAAATATCGTGTACGAATCAAGATTACATATCGTTCTTTGGCTATTGAGTTCAAATCTATCAATTCTCTCTATTTCATCATCAAAGAAGCAAATTCTGATACCCGTTTCAACGCTACTTCTTTTATTTATATCTTTAACAAAGACGAAATTTCTCGGATCAATTCTCTCGACCAATTCATAACTATCATCTTCTAAAATTTTCTTATCTATACCAACTTGACTTGTATGATTTTCATCTTGCTTTTCTGCATCTTCACTTTTTTTCTCTTCATTATCAAGCTCTATATCATATAGACAATCATCGACAGGAACGATATCAACTATCTCACCTCTGATAGACATCTGCCCCGGCTCAGAACAAACACTAACTCTTTCAAAACCAAGTGTACTAAGTCTACTCTGTAACTCATCCCTATCAATTACTGTGCCTATCTCAAGACTTATTCTACGATTTCTAATATTCTCAAATGATTCTATCCGTTGACTTATTGAGCTAGCTGTAGCAAGAACAAGTCTGCTCTTACCCTCTTCCATTTTTCTAAGTGTAGCCAGTCTCAAAAACTCATTTTCTCTCCCCACAGCATCCAAAGAAAGAAATTCTAACTCTCTCGCCCTATACTCTTGCACAAGTTCAGCTATCCCTAGTTCACTTAAATCTTGAGAAAAGCTGCGCATACTTAGTTCATCCGGAAGAATGAGCAAAATTTTTCTTGTCGGATCAGCATATAACAAGGCAGCCACAAGATATGGTTTCATAGAATCACTCATATCAGTGAGATTAAGTCTGAGTGATGTATCTGAGTCCGTGGCTATTTTTAGTAAGTCATTAACTCTCTTAAAATTTTTATCAGCTTCTGCTCTAGAAAAAAATAAAGCCCTTTTTCCCTCATCCCTCGCTCTACTACTAGCTGTATCAGTTAGATCAACTTCTCTCAGCCTGAACAAATCGCCCCCTTGAGTCTCTGTAAGCAATCTATCCTTTTCTTTTTCATCTTTAATACGAAGTTCTTTTTCCAATTCTTCTTTTATCTTCTCTTCTCGTCTTTTCGCTCTTTTCAGCTTCTCTAGTTTTCTTTTTCCCAAAGACTCCACTTAACTTGTCCTACTTTCAAAAATTAACGAACTACATATTTTAAGTAATATTTTTGCCAACACCAAAAGCCAGTCGACAATAAAGGTGCTAGCAAACTAATTCTGAATTTTCCACAAAAGAAAAGCAAGCTATATCAGGGAAGCTTGCTCTTATCCTCATTTAAGTCCAAAGACAGACACACTCAATTATCGACTTGTTCTGCTAATTTCTGCTTCTCAGTATTAATCGCATTTAACGCCGACTCAACTCCATCCAAAAGAATCAACCTAAGCATTTTCGCCCCGAGCTCGAGACTAGCGAAAGTGTCAGCCTGTTCAGACTTTGGAATATCCTGCATAACATAAGAAATAATATCTTCACCTGAAGATATCGGGCCACAACCGACTCTAAGTCTTATAAAATTTTCTGACTTTATTGATGAAATAATTGATCTCATACCATTATGAGTTCCGGCACCACCTTTAGATCTAAGACGAAGTTCGCCAACATTCAAATCAAAGTCATCATAAATAACAATAAGTCGCTCTGTAGGTATTTTGAAATAATCCATAGCTTCTTTTACACTCTCACCAGAACGATTCATAAAAGTTGATGGCTTGAGTAGTAATACTTCAATATCTTTGGGTTCTGGTAAGGCCTTTCTCCCATAGCTGCGAAGCTTATAACTTTCAGAAACCCTCTGCTCCACTTCTGCAAAATTCACCTTTTCATATATGCCCTTAAACTTAATTTTCTTAAGTCTCAAATTCCAAATCTGACACAAGACCTCTAGACACATAAACCCGAGATTGTGCCTGGTCCTCAAATATTTATCTCCAACATTTCCGAGACCAACTATCAACCATTTTTCTCTATCCAAAATTCATTCCCTCATACTTAACCTTAGCTTCCGATATTATACTGTATCAATTTACTATAGCAATTTACAAAAGCGCAGCGCGTATTATTGTGTATTATCTTATAAAATCTTTGTAATTATTATGCATATATTCGCAAAAATTATTACAAGATTATTACAGTAACATTACATGAAACTATGCACAAAATTTTCTATCTAAATCTCTTATTACACCTAAACATTTTGCACAAAATAAAAATATACGCACTTTTCCACTTTTTGGGTATGAATGTGGATATCGTTATCCACAAAATGTGGAAAAGTCGCTTTTTCTTTGCTGAAAACTCTCTAAGTAACAAGTTATTTAAAAATTTCACTTTTATTACAAAAGTGTGGAAAAATCGTGAATCGAATATATCCACTGTAATTTCGCTGTAAAATTACAACGCAACAAAACATTCTAGTTTTATAAATTAAATTCACTTTTGATTAGCCCTTGGCAATTAATCTAAATGTATAACTTTTAAGTCTTTAGAATATTCATGCACGAGCAATGACTATACAAGCCTTCTAAGTCGCAAGAAGAAATTCATCTATATTAATAACTTCATAATCAATAATTAACAGCTCCCCCCGATAGATTTAGCTTTTAAATATAAATTCGCCTTACTGTAACTATTATTGTTTGAATATGTATGCTAAAATAATTGTGTCAGATAACAGCTAAATAAAAGGAGGTCAGTATGAAAAATAAAGTAAAATCTTTGACCAAAACAATTATAAGTTTTGCTGTCTGTTTAACAATTACAGGAACAAGTCTCCCAGCTTTCTATGCTGATGAAACTGAAGAAGCAAGTCCAGTGGCAGATACTGCTGAAGAAGATGCAGCAATTCCTGCTGAAGATGCTACGCCCGAGGCAGATGATCCTGCAGCACAGGAAGTCACAGCAACTTTCTATGCATATCCTAACAAACTAGAATCTGATGCCTGGGTTGGTGACAGAGGTTCAGAGAGAACTAGACTAGGTTCAGCCGAACGCCAAACCAAAAAGACTTTTCCAGCTGGAACGACTATCGGTCAAGCAGGACTCTGGGTTATTTTTGGCGGCAGAGATGTTGAATTTACCGGTTGGAGTTTGACAAAAGATGGCGATAAACTACCCGACGATACAGTAATTCAAGACGGTGTTGAATATTATCCAACCTACAGAGAGTATCCTACCAAAATAACAGCCGATGCCGGTGAAGAAGGATATTTCGAAAGGGATGGGAAGCAAGTCCGCGAACTGAACCTCGTCGGCGATGACTTTGATTTCACAAATTTAACCTATGTTGATATCCCTAAACCAAGCGTGGATGGACGCAATAATGTTGAAATCCCACTTCCCACGCCTAAGGAAGGTTATAAGTTAGTAGGTTTCACATATCATATTTCTTGCTGGAGAGATAAAACGGGCGTATATGATGGATATATGGATCGATTCGATGTCGAATGTCTTTTCAGCCATCCTAAATATAACAACCGTAAGTTCTATGGCCTTTTACGAGACTGGAGTCTGCATGTAACTTATATATATGAGAAATTACCAGTTGAAACTAGTATCCCAACAGACTTCCCAACTGCGGATACACTTCCAACAGCAGATTTCAAACCAGAGCTCCCTGTTGAAGAAACACAAACAAGCATCCCAACAGACTTCCCAACTGCAGATACACTTCCAACAGCAGATTTCAAACCAGAGCTTCCAGTTGAAGAAACACAAACTAGTATTCCTACAGACTTTCCAACTGCAGATACTAAACCAGTCGGTTCAGTAATCAGCGAAACAACGACAACAACTACTACCACTTCTTCAACGACAACTAAACCCAGCTCAAGCACACAAAAATCCAAAAAGACCCTAGCCAAAACTGGTGAAAATCCTGCACCTGCAGCCATTCTCATAGTTTTGAGTTTAACAGCAATCGCTGCAATGATTATAAGACATAAGAAGTCCAAGCAGTAATATGTAAGTTAGCAAAAATCAATATATATATATATATATGATGTAATATCAAGGAACCTATCTGAATACTCAGATAGGTTCCTTTTTTATATAAACTTATTACCAGAAACAACCTAACTTTTGTCATAGTATTTCCAATTCGCTTAATATTTATACATAAGCAACGATACCACGGCTTAATTTCATATATCACCACGCTTTTAATGTTATAATAATGCATTAAAATTATTAGTTTCTCTAGTTAACCAAGGAAGGAAATTATGAGGAAGAAGTCTCACTTTTTTATAGATAGAAGAGAAAATAGTAATAGACCTGTCAACATTCCCTCAATTTCAGAAGAAGTTAAGGAAGTTAAACACATACGCCTTTCAGATATAAATGTGAAAAATGGCGAGTCCGATTCGTCTGCTAATACTCTATCGGCAAATGATATGGATAGTAAGAGCCACTCAAACTCATCTCTATCCACTGTGACGTCAAAATCAAATGATTCATCTTTTATTGAGTTAAATGAGTTAGATTTAGCAGAAGAAAGTGCTAATCTCTACAATCAACAGAGATTAAGCAAAAATGAAACTGCTTCCTCAGCAGATGAAAATTCATCCTCCGATTTTTTCAAAAAGTTCGAAAATTCATTCACAGGAGAAAGAAGATTATCTTCAGACATAGCTAGACAAGATCTAGACAGAATAAATAACCATTTAGAAATTACAAAGAATAACAAAGAAGTAGCTTCTATACGAGAGCTTAATTTGTCAGACTCAAGTATGGATTCGTCTGATCAACTAGTCCCTAACTCCAGTAGAGATAGTCTTTCAAGTACTGAGATTGATGGAAATAATGCGCATGTTGCTATATTCCCTGGTATCAAAAGAGTGAATATAGCTGACTCTGAAATGTCTAAACCTAGCGTATCGACTGATAATATTTTCGAGCTTAAAGAAGATGATAGTGACAAAGATTTAAATGACAAATTCACTCCGCCCTCCCCCTTATCATCACTTTTTAAACGCCGACAACAGAAAAATAAGAAGTCTCAAAAAGAGTCTTTTTCTGCCAATACCACAAGTACTAGCGATAGCGATTCGCCTGTTGATTCAAATAAAGACAAACATGAGTCTAGTGAGTTTGATTTAACTTCAGAACAAGAAACAAATAAAAAGTCAGTAGCGAAGGTAGCACAAAAGTCTACACTTGAGCAAAAGTCTGATCTAAAGAACGACGGATATTCAAAAGAGAATAATGATATTTCTCAATTGCTTAATCTGCTTGAAAATGGCGATATGTCCAGCTTGAGTGACTCCGATCTGGATAGACTAAGTGAGTATTTAAATTCCGATAGAACTCACGAGAGTGCTTTTGATTCTGATGATGAATCGTCACTTACCCAGACCGTTGATTTCCTTGAGCCTAGTTCCGAAGCAGATCTTCTATCTTATGATGAACAAGAGCTTAAGAATGATAAAAAATTTATTCGCTCTGAAGACTTGCGCGAGGGCGTGCTTAAACATTTGCGAACTAAGCAAGCTAATAGCGATAAATTGAGTGAAGACCAAAGAACTAGTGACAAATCAACTACTAGGCGAAAATTTAATTTTAGTGGGAAGAAGAAATCTAATCTCGAAGCGGATAACGAGGCTGCCCTAATTGATGTCAATGAGCGCAAGAAAAGATCATCTCTTAGTAAATATTTTAAAGACTTCCGCCAAGAACTTTTCGAACCGGAAATTAATAATGAAAGTTACGAGAATGACGAAAATGACGACTTACCAGCAAGTCCGTCTGTCTTTGATCCTGCCATTATTTCTACTGATGAACTAAATACTGATGAGCCAATTACTCATGAGCAAGATTCATCTGAATACAAGTCACCCACAATAGGGCAAGATACTGCTGATACAAAGTCAAAGTCTAGTGATAATAAAAATTACCAAGCAAGAGAGAACAATGTAGACGTAGATAAATTAGCCTCTATTCCTGATGATAAAATTTCGAGTGAAGCTGATACCATAGTAAGTAATGATACTAGCAACAATGAATCAGAAAGTAGAGAAGAGTCAACAGCTTCATCTCTAGATCTTGATAAGGGTCATAACGACCAAGAATCTATAAATATCCCCAAATTATTCAAAACTAAATTTGCTGGAATAAAATCCAAATTTTTGAATACTATATCTAGGGATTTTGAGGACAGCCAAGAAGCTGATTCAGATATCAATTTAAATGATCAACTGTCTGAAATTTTATCAGCATCTGAGAATGCAAGTAGTACAGAAGCTCCCCTCGGTAATTCTGTCAATCTGACGCAGTTTAACAAAAATGCCACTGCCCAAGATGAGGCAAAGGCACTTGAAGATGAACTATCGGAACGCAAAAAATTCGATGAGCTTCTCGAAAAAGATCCAGAGGCTGCGGCAGCTTTTATTGCCGAGAAAATGAGCAAAGAATACAAGGACGGTCTAATCTCATCCGCAGTTGAAGATCCTTACTTCCGCTTCTCCAAAATGGCAGATAGATTAACTAATAAATTAAAATCCGAAGTAAATCTTATAAAAGAAGATCTTCTCAAGGATAAGTCCGAAGCTTATGCTAAGTTGGACGAAGCTGCCAGACAATATCTGGATGAAGAAAATAAGAGGCTTATGGAGGCGTCGAGTTCTGACCCTGCTAAAGACTCAGAAAATAAAGATGATCTCAAACTCATGGACGAGATTGTCAAAACATACAATGAGCAAAGTGAAGAAGTTAATAATATATTCACTAGGGTACGCAAGGGCGAAGAGCGTTTGAGCATAAGTAGTAGTCAATTAGCTAGACACAAAAATAAATTTGAAAATTCAGCGGATAGCCTAGCTCTTGATAGCGAAATTCTTGAAGATGAGTATGATGATAATTATGAAGATAGGGAATCTTCTAATGATGTTGCCAAGCTAGAGGCAGAGGCAGTCTTGGACGGTCTTTCTTCTGACGTAGATAGTTCAGAAGATGAAGAGTTGAAGCAAGAAGCATTAAGGAAAAAAGCACGCCGTGAAGAATTCAACCATGGTCTCGGCTCTATAGTAGCGCTTATTCACGATGTAATTTTCAAGTCACAGAAGCCTAGAATTACTCCAGGACTCAGCAAACAAAGTATAGATAGGCTGAGACTTAGACAGAAGCTTCGCAACGAGTCAGCAACACTCATACTCTTATATGCAATAGCTTTATTTGTTTTTACTATATTTAGGCAGCTATTACCAGAATCCATTGTGGGAGCCCAATCTCAAAATTTAGTAATCTATATTCTTTCGGAGCTGCTCAGACAAATATTTATGCTACTAATACCCGCTCTGCTCGTTGTCTACAAGCTTCATGTTCCTCTCAGACGAATAACAGGTAAAAGGAAGCTACCTGCAACAACTTTGGTTATATCTGCACTAACCGGTATGCCATTAGCAATAGCATTAAGTAGCTTCAAACGTCTAATTGACATAACTATGAATAGTGGCGATGAATATATACGCTCATCTTCCTACCTAAGTTATGTAACAAGTAATAGTCTTTCAGACCTGCTCATATTACTTATTGTTTCTGCTGTACTTTGTAGCTTCTGTGAGGAGATCTTTGCCCGTGGCATCTTGATGAGCGGCATGCTCAGATCTGGACGTATATATACGGGAATACTATTAAGTAGCCTCGTATACGCTCTAACCAGTAGCGACAGATACGTAATATACGCCATGGCTGCAGGTATGCTTTTTGCGTGGTTAAGATTCAGTCTAGGTTCTATTTACTCATCAATGGCCTCCCACCTTGTCTTTAATGCGAGCCTTATTCTGATGACTTCAAAATTATCTATATTCAGCAAGGCTTTGAATCAGAGTAATAGTTCAATTGAGGTCTTTGCCGCAATTTTATCGGGCTTAGTGTCTACGGTAATACTAATTGTATTAATCGTATATCTGAATGGCGAGAAGCAATTCATTAATGATAATGAACACAAGGAGTTCCCAAGATTCAGTCGCGAAAAAAGCTGGTCGCCAGTTAATAGAAAGTTCCTTATTAGCTTAGGTCTGATTTTGCTCCTCATTATCTGGAATAATCGTTTCAATTTTTGATAGCATATAGCAATAAAAATTAAGAAGCCTCCCCTTATTTTTCTTATCTATAAGAGGAGGCTTCTGTCATATCCTAATACAAATTAATTTATCTTTTATCTTTCTATAGTGTCTATGGATAGCACTCTATTACCTTGACATTTGCAAAGTAAATCACCAAATTTTTCCGCCACAAAAACCTTTCTTATCCATATATCATCACTCTCCCAGTGTGGAAGACTAAAAAACTCTTCTGGACTATGGTATTCAAGTATACCCTCATTACAGTCATCTATCATCTCCCCTTGAACCTTGTCAATATAATAAACGTGCATGAGATTATCCTCGAAGCTGTTCAACTCACATTTGAATAAAACCGTTCCTAATTTTTTCAATTCAACTATATCTAAGCCGGTTTCTTCTTTGAATTCACGCTTCATTGCAGAATCTGGATCTTCTTTTGCTTCTAAGTGTCCCCCTATACCTAAATACTTTCCTTTGTTCCAATCATTTTTCTTCTTATTTCTATATATAAATAAGAATTTACTATTATTTTTATAAAAGCCTACACAGGTTTCTACCATTTAATCGCTCCCTCACATCATCTTATTATCTTAAACTTTAACATTAAAAATTCAGCTTGCCCATATAGCAAAGCCTCAAAGAACAAGTCGCAAAATTCCAGCATACTATCTAATAGTATCGCTTATATGAATATCCTTAAAAATATTAATATTACAAGACCATATGAAATGTATTTATTTATCCATTTAATTCATCATCACTCTAGATTTATTTGTTTATATTGTAGAAAAGCACATATTCCATAATATCTAAACTCTATGCTTTAACAGTTATCATTACAAAGTTATATAATTTACTTTGATTCAAATCACACAGATTAATATAGAGGTATAGAAATGAAAGTTGTAACATTTGGTGAAATAATGCTTCGCTTAGCTCCACAGTCTTATTTACGCTTCGTTCAAGCCAACTGCTTCGAAGCTATTTACGGTGGTGGCGAAGCAAATGTATCAGTTTCTCTCGCCAACTATGGGTTTGATAGCACATTCGTAAGTAAACTCCCCCGTCACGAAATTGGACAGGCAGCTGTAAATGAGCTTAGAAAATATGGTGTAGACACAAGTAAAATCTGTAGAGGCGGAGATAGGGTCGGTATCTACTTCTGTGAAAAGGGTGCCTCGCAACGTCCCTCAAAAGTAATTTATGACCGTGCCCACTCAGCTATTTCCGAGGCTTCGCGAACAGACTTTGATTGGGATGAAATTTTAGATTCTGCAGATCTCTTTCACTTTACAGGTATAACACCTGCTCTGGGTAAGAACCTCCAAGAAATATGTATGGATGCACTTAAGGTTTGCCATGATAAAGGAATCAAGGTATCCTGCGATCTCAACTATCGCAAGAATCTTTGGACTAAGGAAGAAGCCAAAGAATGCATGACAAAGTTCATGCCTTATATCGACATATTAATTGCAAATGAAGAAGATGCTTCTGATGTCTTTGGTATTAATGCACCTCATACAGATGTAACTTCAGGAACTTTAGATCATGAAGCATATAAATTCGTCGCCAAGGAACTAATGGATCGTTTCTCTTTTGAAAAGGTCGCTATTACTTTAAGAACCTCAATATCTGCTTCACGCAATTTATGGTGCGGTATGCTCTATGATGGTAATGATTATCATTTTGCTAAACAATATGATATGCAAATAGTGGATCGTGTCGGTGGTGGCGATAGCTTCGGGGCTGGTCTAATCTACGCACTTCTTTCAGGTTATGATTCAAGTGCTGCGATTAATTTTGCAGTTGCAGCCAGCTGTCTCAAACATAGTATTGAAGGTGATATGAACCATGCTTCGCTCGATGAGGTCAAGAAGCTAGCCGCAGGTGACGGTTCTGGTAGAGTTCAACGCTAAGCATTACTTATATTAGAGATTACTCAAGTGCAAATATAAAAATATATAGCTTACTATTAATTTCATCAGAATTAATAATATACTATGCAAAATTAAGCCTCGGCCATATTCTAGCAAATGGTCGAGGCTAAACTTTTACTGAAAACACTAGGGAGGCTTGTCTCTTATTATGTCTATAGAAAAATATAAATATGATAACAATTTTGACCAAAGCTTAATTACTCTCCTTACTGATCTCGTCAATATAAGGAGCGAAAACCCTCCAGGACTAGAAAAAGAACTAATCGACTATATGGAGAAATTTTTTAAAGACGCCAAATTAAAGACTTATAGACTAGAAACACCTCTCCTAGGTCGTGACAACCTACTAGCTGTCTTAGAAGGTTCTGAGCAAGAGCATAAAGTTACTTCTAAATCGAACAATAAAGGTGAGACTAGAAGCGCAAGTGAAAATGAGAAAGGTGGAACAATTTTTACTGGTCACAGCGATGTTGTGACCGTCAGTGAAATAGAACTCAAAAAATGGGAAACAGATCCATTTATTTCTTGTATACGTGACGGGTATATATATGGAAGAGGCTCCTGCGATATGAAATCCGGCCTAGCGGCAGCTTCTTTAGCACTTGCAAATCTATCTAAAATTGGTTTTAAACCAAAATATAATCTCGCTATTCTTGTAACTGTTGACGAAGAGGATTCTATGTTAGGTTCAAGATCTCTTGTGGGCAATGAACTTCTAAAATCTTATACTAATCTTGTGGTTTGTGAACCAAGTTCTCTGCATATGTGCACAAAATCCAGGGGAAGAACCTACGGAATAGTAGAATGTAAGGGGCAAACATCCCACGCTTCCAAACCAGAAGAAGGTATAAATTCTATTATCCTTGCAAACAAATTTATTAATAAAATTTTAGATATAGATCTTACTGAATATAGTAATGAATATGGCAGCTCCCATATTAGACCATTATCTATCCACGCCAAGGTTGATCCCTGGGTTGTTCCAGATAAGTGCTCTATAGGTCTTGATGCTAGATTAACTCTGGGGCATTATCCTGCTGATGTATGGAAAAAAGTTGATGAGATTATTAAAGAGTTAAATGCAGAAATAAAGTCAGGATCTAAATTGGACTACAATATAATAGATGAGCGTGAACCCTGGTCTCAAGACAGCTGCGACTTAGTCAGCAATTTTAAATCAATCCTCAGCTCATACGAACTTGATACAAATGAATATTGCTTCACAGGTACAACAGATGGAACACCACTAAGGAGAGATGGCCGCAATGTCATAATCATAGGACCTGGTGATCTCTCCTATGCTCACAAAGAAAATGAAAGAGTTAGCATAGATGAATTAATATTGGCTTATAAAATATATATAGAATATATGCTTAATGCTTAAGTCATATAGTAAAAAGGAGTACACCTTTTGTACGCACACCATAAGTTAGACCTAAAATTCTAACGAATGGATCTTAGTACATTGGAGTACTCCTTTTTCTATATTTCGCTAATAAGATATTTTACTAGTATCTTGTTGCAGTCTCCTCTAATTGAGCCTTGTGCAAGGCAGCATAATAACCATTTTTAAGAAGAAGTTCTTCGTGACTACCCTCTTCTAAAATACCACCTTTACCTATATAGAAAATTCTATCTGCATTCTGAATAGTTGATAATCTGTGGGCAACAACAAAACTAGTTCTCCCTTTCATCAGACGGCCAAGTGCTTCTTGTACTGCGCGTTCTGTTCTCGTATCTATCCCAGAAGTAGCCTCATCTAATATCAAAAGACCTGGATCAGCTAACATGACTCTAGCAAAAGAGATAAGCTGTCTTTCGCCTGTAGAAACACCAGCTCCCTTTTCTTGAATCTCAGTCATATATCCATTTTCATGTTTCTGTATAAAAGGATCAGCAATAATATCCTTGGCTGCCTTTATACATTCCTCATCACTTGCTTCTAGTCTTCCATAACGGATATTTTCCATAATACTGATAGGGAAAAGATAAGGCTCTTGAAGCATCACTCCCATACTTCTTCTAAGTGAATCTAAAGTAACCTTACTTATGTCCACCCCATCTATTAATATCTTACCAGAATCAATATTGTAGAAACGGGATAGCAAATTAAGAACCGTAGTTTTGCCCGCACCTGTCTCTCCGACAAGGGCTATGGTTTCCCCTGGCTTAACTGTAAAAGATAGATTTTTTAATATTGGACTACCCGGTTCATAAGAAAATGTAACATTTTCGAATTTTACCTCACCTTTTATCTTGGGCATTTCCACTGCATTTTCATTATCACTTACAGCTGGCTTCTCATCTAAAAATTCAAATATTCTCTCAATATAAGAGGCCCCTGACAATAACTGATTATAGAAATTTGCCAAGTTTATGATAGGTCCCCAGAATCGTCTCACATAATCTACAAAAGCAACTATTGTACCAACATTAGTAGGTCCTCCGTAGCGATTCTTAAGCCACAGAACAACTGCCACATAAAGAAAAACTATAGTAGCATTGGAAATAACATCAATCGCTGGCCATAGAGTCATATTAAGCTTGACTGTATGCATCCACGCGCGATGGAACTGTGAGCCGAGACCATGATAAATTTCTCTATTTACTTCCTCTCGCCCAAAAAGCTGACTTATCTCCATTCCCTCTGTGCTCTCTTGACTATATGCATTGAGATTAGATGATTTGGCATTGAGTCTTTGCTGAGCCTTGCGCTGTTTATTCTTAAAAAAGAATACAACAGCAAACATAAATGGTAGACCTGCCATTGCATACAGGGTTAGCAAGGGGTCCATCCATATCATATAGATCAATATTATCACTACAGAAAATAAATCTACTATTGAATTTACTATTCCGCTAGAAAGAAGATCACTAACAGAATTAACATAGTTAATTAACCTAGTCTGTATCTTACCATGTGGTCTGGAATCAAAATAAGTAAAGGATAACTTCTGTAGATGTTTGAACATATCCAGTCTTATATCATGGATTATCGACTGTCCTACGTGGTTCATCTGGCGCATACGCCAAAAACTAAATAGCGAACTGATACCAATTAATGACATATAAGCGAGGGTTAATAACAGAAGCTCTGTCACTGATTTTGACGGTATAGTTACATTGATTACCCGTCTCATAATCATCGGTGTCATAAGAGATAGGGCTGCACCGAGAATAAGAAGTACAAGAGTTTTGCTTAAAATTCCTTGATACGGGCGTGTGTAAGTTAAGATTCGTTTAAATTGTTGCCAATTAAATGGGCTCTCAATTTGTTCGTCCATATCAAATCTATTTCTTGCCATATTAATTCACCCCCTTTGTATCACATTCAGAGGACTCATTGTCTGACGAGGATAAGATACTCCAAGCTTCTTCCGTTTGACCTCTCTGAGTTCTATATATATCAGCATAAATACCATTCAATTTGACTAATTCTTCATGCGTACCATGCTCTGCAATCTCCCCATCTTCCATTACAAAGATCTGATCACAATCTCTTAGCGAGGCAATGCGCTGAGCAATTAAAATAATAGTCTTATCCTTAAGGCTGGATAAATTGTCACGTATCAACTTATCTGTCTCCATATCAAGGGCAGACGTAGTATCATCAAGAATAATAATTGGGGTCTCCGCAGCTAGGGCTCTAGCTAAAGATAAACGTTGTTTCTGTCCTCCAGAAAGACCTACACCCCTCTCTCCTACTACGGTTTCATATCCATCTTCCATGTTTAGAATGAACTTATCAGCTGCAGCAAGTTTCGCATATTTTACAACCTCATCTGTAGGAAGAAGAGGCCTGGAAAAAGCGATGTTACTCTCGACTGTATCAGAAAATAAAAACACCTCTTGATTAACTACAGATATACTCTTTCTGAGTTTATGCAGAGGGATATATTTTAGATTCTCAGATGCAATAGATATATACCCTTCTTGTGGATCATATAGTCTTGAAATCAATCTAATCAAACTTGATTTTCCTGAGCCAGTTGCACCTATAAATCCAACCCTTTGCCCCTGCGATATCTTGAGAGAAATATTTTTTAACACTGGCATTGCCAATTTATAAGAACTAATTTCTCCGCCATCAAAAACTGCTTCTTCACCATGATAGCTAAAAGAAACATTATGAAATTCGATATCCCCATTCACATAATCGCTAAAGTCATCTTCAGCCGCCATAGAAACAATGTCATCAATAGATATTTGGCTTCGCTTCTTGATTGACCTAGTACTATATATTCTCTTAACAGTAGCCTCGTCTTTGAGAGGGTCAGAAGCTTCATTTTTTTGGACATCATCTAATTCGCTAGGTGAGGCAAGAAGTTCGCATAATTTAACAGCAGAAGTAGATGCCCTTTGAATTTCATTTATCTGATTACCCATGCTCCTCATTGGATTCTCAAATACAAATAGCAAAGAACTAAAGGCGACCAACTCACCGATAGTAATTTCTCCTCTCATCGCTAAGAGTCCACCAATTAAAATAAGAGGAATATTGATTAATCCAGAAAATGCCTCAAGGATGGGTATATATCTCGATGACACACTAACCATGTCCCACTGGCAATCTCTATACGCGTCATTTTCTTTTTCAAATCTATCTGTCTCATATTCTTGCCTGACAAAGGCTCTTACGATTCTATTGGCCGAAATATTTTGCTGAACAACAGCATTTAGTCTCTCAAACTGAGTCCTAATATTTGACCATGTAGGTCTAATCTTTCTACGAAAAATGTTGGCTGTAAGTACAATGAGTGGCGTTAGCAAAAGACAGGCTAAAGTTAGTTTATAAGAGATGAAAAATAGATAAAAGCCACCGACTAGAAATGTCAGAAGCTGATCGAGAAAAACCCAAAAAGTCCACGCCCAGAAATGCCTAAGCATATCAAGGTCACCCGTCAGTTTAGCCATAAGCTGACCTGTTGAATTCTTATGATAGAAACGGCGATCTAGAGTTTGAATTTGCTCATAAATACTATTTCTCAACCTGAGCATACCGTAGTGAGAACAAATTTCAAAAGTCACTCGAAAAATATATCTAAGAACTGCTCTTAAGATAGGTGCGAGAGCCAATATAGCGGCATATAACGCGAGTTTAGAACTTTCTCCCCCAATCAGAACTTCATCAACCAATTTCCCAGTTATAGGGGCCATCCAAATTCCTATTCCGACCACCACAAAATCTAGAAATAATGCAATGAGATACTTCCCCGCCACTGGCTTCATTAGGGCGACAAGCCAAGCAAAGGGATGACCTAAAAATTTAATAGCACCGTCTGGACTGTATGGGTCAGTTCCATTATGAATACGGCTGCAAAGACGTTCAAATGAACACGTTCGTGGTTTACCTTCTTGATTCGACGTTTGATCTATCTTCATCGTCTCCTCCTATTTCCACAATTGCAAAATATATCCGCCTAAATAATAAAGGCTCCTTTTAAGTGAAATATTTTAACAAAATGAATTTCAATATCTAGCCTAAAATAACAAAAATATTGGCAAAATTATAATTTAAAAAAATTTATCTTTATATTCTTCTTATTTTTTGCAAATGAGTCTAATGTATTATCAACTCCTTACACAAAAAATTTCCATATTTTTATCGAATGGCTATATAATAGATACAAATATAAACTATTTAAAAAGGAAGAAGCTAATTTATGGAAAATCGCTTCAAAATAGGTATAAAAATTGCCGATTATAACTCTCACGAACAAGTTAGTAGCGAAAATGACACAGTATCTAAGTCTTTGTCTATTGCTGATATTCCCTTATCTAATTTACTGACCCACGGTCTAATTTTAGGTATGACAGGGAGTGGCAAGACCGGTCTTGCCATCAGCCTTCTTGAAAATTTAATAAGCGAAAATATCCCTCTGATTGTCATTGATCCAAAATCAGATCTCAGCAATCTTCTCCTACCCTTTGATAGTCAGGCTGCGGCAGCTTCCGGTTTAAGTGAAGAGAAAAAAGTAGAATGGCATAGTAAACTTAATGCAGATGGTATAAGTGATGATGAGATAAATTCGTACAAAGATAAACTAAAGATTGAGCTTTTTACTCCCGGAGATAAAAATGGAAGAAATCTCGCCCTCTGGGCTTTTGATCCAAAAAAAATTAATGATTTATCGGGTAATGACAAGAGTTCTATCCAAGAACTACTCGAACATAAAAGTGAGGCGCTTTTGCAGCTTCTTTCTTATGAGAATATAAATATAGACAATCCTCTCCTTATATTTCTCAGCAAAATATTGGAACACTTCGTCACTAGTCAAGAGTCTTTCGATCTTCTGAACTTAATCAGGCTGATTCTTAACCCACCGTTTGAACAGATTGGAGCCATACCCCTTGATTTATTCTGCCCAAGCAAGGATAGACAAGATCTTGCACTTAAATTAAATTCTGTCTTAACATCATCAAAGGCTGACAAATTGTTTTCTAATGACAGTTTTGATACTAGCGAAATTTTTTGTCAAGAAAAAATAGTAGAAAATAGCACTAAACTAAATAAGACCTACATTTTCTCATTAAGAGCTCTCGATGAAAAAGAAAGAATGCTTTTTGT
Source organism: Bacillota bacterium (assembly GCA_023420115.1). Taxonomy (GTDB): domain Bacteria; phylum Bacillota; class Clostridia; order Saccharofermentanales; family Fastidiosipilaceae; genus JAEZWR01. Next base: position 68,411 of record JAEZWR010000026.1, read on the forward strand.
CGAAAGTTTACTGAGCGATCTCATATACCAGATTCGCAAGATGAATGGAAGCAATGATTTAAGAGCTGTTCTTTATATGGACGAAATATATGGATATTTCCCCCCTGTCGCTAATCCCCCTGCCAAACGTTCTATGATAACGCTTCTGAAACAGGCGAGATCTCAAGGTCTTTCGCTCGTATTAGCTACCCAGAATCCTGGAGATTTAGACTACAAAGCACTTTCTAATATATCTAATTTATTTATTGGCCGTCTAAATAGCAGTCAGGATAGAGAAAAAGTCACAGAGCTACTACTAGCCAATATAAATAGTGGTATAGATAAGACTGAGACCTTAAGTCTCTTATCCTCATTAGCAGCTCGCGAATTTATCTACTTTTGTGCCAAGGATAATAGGCAAATGAAAATAAGAAGTCGCCAGACTATTTCTTATCTTCCAGGTCCGATGAGTGCTGAAAGGATACATGATTTAGGTCTTGATTTTACTTATGCCCCATCAGCTACAAGGTTTGATCCGGTATCTTCGCAAGAAGCAAAATCTATGTCCACTCAAGACCTTAGCATTAAAAATGAATTTAACAATAATTATGTTGAAGAAGAGCCTGTAGTTCCGTCAATGAATGATGTAACTGATAGAGCATTTGAAAATCAAATATCCACGCCTGATAAGTCAGATGTATCAGATTTGTCAGATGGAGTTAACTTCGAGAAGACTGCTATAGACAATGAGATAGCCTCAATAAGCGAAAAAAGCAAGTCTAATATCGAGAATGGAAATAGTTCATATATTAGGCCTGATCTGCCTTTTGTATCTTATTATGATAATAGAGGTTTAGAGAATCTTAATCAGTATGAGCCTAGTATATATGCGGAGCTTTCTATTCAATTTGAAGATAGAAACCTGGATAGACCAATTGAGCGCAAATTAAAATTCACCTATCCAGTTCAAGACGGTTTAAACATCGTAGATTTTGATGAGCCACTAGGCTATTCTATAGATGATAGTATTTTGGAAAAAGAAGCTGTTCTGAAGTTACCTTATTCTCCAGTGCCTAAAAAATTACAAGATAAGAATTCTCTGAGCCAGATACAAAAAAGATTAGTAGACTGGGTCTATCGCTATGAAACTCAAGCGCTATTTTATAACCCACATTTCAAACTATATTCTTCTGCGAATGAAAGCAAGGAAGAGTTTGTTGAGCGTTGCCTCGCTTTCGCCGAAAAAGAAATAAAAGATCTTGAACTTAAACTGAAGGAAAAGTATTCCCGCAAAGAAGAAACTCTCATGAAAAGTTTGGAGCGTTCTCGTCTTCAGCTTGAAAAATCTGAAATGCGTATCGATAGGGAAAAATTAAATACCAAGGTGCAATCTGGAACTGCACTAATTAATCTACTTCTCGGAGGTAGAAGATCATCAGTCATTGGCAGGGCTGGTTCAGCGACTAAGAGTCACGCCAGAAGTAGAGAATTAAGCGAACAACACAAATTGATGGAAGAAAAATATGAGAAAGATAAACTTAGTTTAGATGAGTTGCAAAATCAATTTAGCTTGGAACTTGAAAATAAGGTAGATGAGCTTCGTGCTTTTGCTTCTGATATAAGTGAAAAAGAGCTACGTCTGATGAAAAAGAATATATTTATAGATAAGTTCAGTTTCTATTGGCGCAGTTAGGAAATGAAATCGTCACCTAGCACGGCTTTTTTATCCTATTATATTTAATAACAAAGAAAGGGAGATATTACTATGGCAAATTTAAATAAGGACGACTTGTATGAACTTCTAATAATTGGAGCTGGGCCTGCTGGTGTATCGGCTGCTCTCTATGCCAAATCCCGAGGAATCAGGCTTGCTTTAATTGAGAAGAATAAGGTCGGTGGTTTGATTGCTACTGTAAGTAAGGTGAGTCACTATAGTGGTTTGATACCTGATGAAACTGGGGCTAGTTTTGCAGCGCGTCTAGAGAAACAGTTAAAGGATGCTGACGTTAAACTTATATATGGTGAAGTGCTGAAGTTAAATAAAAATGACGATATTTTTACTGTAGAAATGAAAGATATGACTCTGAGTGCCAAGACCGTGATTATTGCCTGTGGTTCTGAGCCTAAGTCTCTAGGACTAAATAATAAAGAAAAGTTTGTCTCTCATAATGCTTTTGAGGATAAGGATGAGGTAAAGGATAAGACTGTTCTTGTTTGTGGCGGCTCGGACGGAGCTGCTAAAGAGGCTATCTTCCTTTCGGCGTATGCCAAGGAAGTTATTATGGTACAAGACCAAGATAAGCTGATGATGATAGATGAGTTCAGACAGCTTATTGAGAACGCAAATAATATAAGAGTTATTCTGTCATCAAAGGTCACAGATATTAGTGTTTTAGATAATAAGATTAGTAGTGTTGTAATTCATAAGCAAGATGATGATACTAGTGAAGTTATATCTGGGAATGACATCAAATTATTCGCCTTTATAGGGCAGGTTCCAAATTTGAATTTTGCTATTGATTTAGTAGAAATGGATGGGTCTTTTATCAAAAGTGAAAATCTTCTCTCTACTGTAAAATCTTTATATATTGCTGGGGATTGCCGAACAAAGACGGTTCGTCAAATTGCAACGGCAGTCGCTGATGGTTGCGAAGCTGCGATTATGGCAGCTAAGGAAATTATCAGTGAGAGATAGTAAGAGATAGTAAGAGATAGTAAGAGATAGTAAAAATTAGATATCAATTAAAAAAGCACCCTCAAGTATTGTTCACTCATAGTACTCAAGGGTGCTTATTTTTTTAATTAGATGACATCGGCTTTTGCTTCGTCATTTTATTGTTCTTTCTTTTTTCTAAGAAGATTTCTGGATACTAGTCCACATACCGACATCAGCACGAGCAAGGCTGCTAAAGTATTTCTTTCTTCACCTGTCTTGGCAATTGGTGTTTCTTTTGCACCGCCGCCACCCTTTGGTGTTTCCTTGCTTGTTGTAGCTTCACTACTTGTTTCTGTTGTAGTTGTTTCTTCAGGTACTTCTTCCCAAATAGCATATACCGTTAGGTCGCCATTTATTATTGTACTTGATGTGAAGCTTTCTCCATTTCCATCAGGGCTTGTATTCCATCCCTTGAAGGTATATTTCTTCGACCCTTCATTTGGTCTTGTTGGGTCTGCTGGATGTCTATTTCCAACATTTGTTCCACCCTCAACACCAGGCACCTCATGATATGGATGCTCGTCTCCACCTGGATAATTATTCTTATAAGTTACAGTATATGTCTTTACTGGCTCTGTAGGTGGTGTCACTGGTTCAGTCGGTGGTGTTGGTTTAACTGGATCCACTGGTGGGTTTGGCTCTGGGTCTACCGGTGGATTGGGGTCTGGATCCGGTACTGGAACGACTGGATCTGGATCTACTGGAGGGTTTGGATCTGGGTCTGGACCCGGTACTGGATCGACTGGATCTGGATTTACTGGTGGATTTGGATCTGGTCCAGGCTCTGGGGTCTCAACCCTCTTTGACCAAGTTCCTGTGAATGTCACATTTTCTGTGCCAACTTCCTTCTGTGGTGAATCCCAACCATCGAAACTCCAAATATATGTCGTATCACCTTCTGTAACTCTATATTCACTTGTATCAAAAGCAGTAGGTGTGACTGTCTCTCCAGTCTTCTTGCCAGTCTGATTTGCTGGTGTTCTTCCTACAATCTCCGCTGGGAGCTCACTTCCGTCATCTGATACAAATTTATGAATTACCGAATACTCTTGTGCTGGTACTGGTTCATTTTCTCTCCAAATTGCAAAGACCGTTATATTACCATTGACAAGTGTTGAAGATGTGAAGCTATCTCCATCGCCATTTGGACTGGTATTCCATTCAATAAAGGTGTAAGTCTTTTCTCCGTCATTTGGTCTATTTGGATTTGACGGATGTCTATTATCTACACTAGTTCCACCCTTGACCTTTGGCACTTCAGCGTATGGAGCCTCATCTCCACCTGGGTAATTATTCATATAAGTTACGGTATATAACTCTTCCTCGGGTTCTGGCTCATTCTCTCTCCAAATGGCAAATACATCTGTATCACCATTAATAATAGTCGTTGATGTAAAGACCTTGTCTGGATCATTTCCACTAGGATCTGTGCTCCAACCAACAAAGGTATATGTTTTCTTACCTTCGTTTGGACGCTTAGGCTCTTCATCTGTTGTAGGATGCTCATCATCTACAGTTCCACCAGTCGGCACGCCCGTTACTTTCTTTACTGGTGTGTTATTTCCCGGGTAGTTAGGATAATATGTAACTGTATTCAATCTTTTCTTAGTCCATTTACCAACGAACTCAACATTATCATTTTCGACTTGTTTGGTTTCGGCATCCCAGCCAATAAAGTTGTATCTATAGGTTACATTATTCTCAACAACATCAATTTGAGTTGTATCAACTTCACCTGGTTTTACACTTTCGCCATTCTTTTTACCAGACTGATTAGGTGGCAACTTTGATGTAACCTCAGTTGGTAAATCTTCATATTCTGTTCCATCATCATCGACTCGTACAAACTTGTGTGTAACAAAGTAGGTGAGTTCTGTTGCAGGTATTGTTTCACGCCAGATAGCATAGACAGTCTTATTTCCATCTATTTTTGTATCTGGTGTAAATTCTTCACCATCACCATCTGGACTTGTGTTCCAACCAATGAAAGTATATGTCTTATTACCCTCGTTAGGACGCTTAGGTTCTTCTTCCTTGCTAGGATGATTGTCGCCAACCTTTCCACCACTCTCTATATCTGGAACGACTTTAACAGGGTTAGGGTCAGCATTAGGATAGTTAGGCACATATGTGACTGTGTATAGAGGTGTCTTTGTCCAAACTGCAACAAATTCAACATCGTCACCTTGGACTACTTTAGAATCCTCTTTCCACTCTTTGAACTTCCAGCGATACTTCTGCTCGCCCTCAGTTAGATCAATATGTCTGCCCTTTGGCTCTCCTGGCTGCACTTGAGCTCCGTCACTAAGATCTTCCACTTCGTCAGGAAGCAATGCTTTTACCTCATTAGGAACATCATTATCAGCTTCGTCAACATATTTATGTTTTTGTTTAAAAAGCTGCTCCCATTCGCCGACAAATTTATTGTCTCCGTCCTCACTAGCTGTCAATTTTTCTGCAGACTTACCCCCATTGGTATATCCATTAAATTTCCACTTCTTGCCGTCAATAACTAATTCAGTCTTAACCGCTCCGTCTTTTCCTTGAGGTTTGTCTGCTGTGACTTCGGTTCCAGCCTTAACAGTCTTTTCTTTTGGTAGGAGTTTGGTAATTTCTTCTGGTAAATTACCGCCACCCTTTTTAACGAATTCATACTCTACTGGAATATTAGCTTCCCAAATGGCATATACATCTGTATTGCCATTGACTGGTGTATCAGAGTTAAATGGATCGCCCTCATTATTTGGATTTGTATTCCAGCCGGTAAATGTATATGTAATTTTGCCCTTATTTGGTCTTGTTGGATCAGTTGGGTGCTCATTCCCTACAGTAAGACCTTTTTCAATACCTGTGACTGTCTTAATTGGGTCAGTAGGTGCACCTGGATAATTGGGGTGATAGGTTACTGTAAGTTTGGGAACCTTAGTCCATTTTCCGACAAATTTAATATGGTCGCCTTCTATTGTTTTTTCTGCCTTGTCCCACTCCACAAATTTATAGACATAAGGGACACCTTCTTCAGTGACAGGAACTTCCAATTTTGTCGGATTTGAGGCCTTGATATTGCTACCATTCGCTTGGTCTGTCAGCCCTTTTGGTTTAGTCTTTTGGACTTCTTCTGGCAAGCTGGCTTTATTCTCATATTCGTATGTAACATTATAGACGCGTTCCCACTCACCTACGAACTTATTGTCGCTATCTTTCTTAGCTGTGAGTTGGTCTGTTTGCTCTTCCCCGACTTTATAGCCGTTGAATTTCCATTTGTATCCGTCGACTGTCATTTCAGTGACTTCGGTTTCATCGTCTCCCTTTGGTTTGTCGGCTGTTACTTGACTGTCCAAGGTTACTTTTTTGCCACTTGGTTGTAATTTCTTAATTGCTTCGGGGAGTTCAATGCTATCCTTGGACTTAAATTCATAAGTTACAGGAACTTTTGCTTCCCAAATTGCATATACTGTCTTATTGTCAGTGATTGGGGTATCACGAGTGAAGTCTGGCTCGCCATTACTAGTTTCGCTCCAGCCCTTAAATTCGTAGCTGACATTGCCCTCATCTGGTCGTGTTGGATCGTCGGGGTGTTGGGTGCCAACCGTTGAATTTTTTGCAATTCTACTTACTACTTTATAATTATCATTTTCTTTGCCTGGATAATTTTCTTTATAGGTAACCTTATATAGGCGCTCCCACTCACCGACAAACTTATTATCAGCTCCAGCCTGTGGTGTTAATTCTGTTGCGCTCTCTCCATTTACCTTATATCCGTTGAATTTCCATGTATATCCATCAACTTCATGCTCTTCTACTTCGGTGCCATCTTTCTTTGGCTTCTCAGCCTGAACACTTTCGCCTGGTTTATACTCCCCACCATTTGGCTTCATCTGCTCAATTTCTGATGGTACAGGAATGTCTTTATCTTTACTTACAAACTCATAAGTAACAGTTACTTTGCCTGCTCTAGTATTTTCCCAGACACCAATAAAGTCGTTAAACTTATCGCCATTGTCGTCGTACTTGGTGGTAATACTCTTCTCTTTGTTCAAATTGCTGTCATCTTGGGTGCCCTTGCTATCGGTTTTCCAACCTTTGAAGGTCCATTGTGAGCCATCGCTCAACTCGACAGTATCAGTAAAGTCTGCCTGCGCATCGCCCGTAGCAGGTGTATATTTCTCACCTGCTTTGGGTGCTGTCACTGAGGTTTTAACGTATTCTTGAGTGTTCTTAGGAGCTTTTTGCTGGAGCTCTGCGGGAACATCTGCACCTGTAAGATCCACATACTTGTAAGTAACAGGTATTTTGATTTCCTCAATAATGATAGGGAAAGTTGCTTTAAGATTTAGTCTAGGATTATCTGTTGAGCGGTCGAGATATCGTGTATCTGTCATTGCAAGCACAAAATTAGAGAAACCAGTGTAAATCAAGCCATCTCTTGATTCGTCATCTTCAATAACAGCAGGATCATTCTGGATGGTTTTAGGAATCCCCAGGCTATCTAAAAGATCACCATCTATAACCTTCTCAGGATCAAAATTTTTGTCTTTGGTTTGATCGTACTCAGTTTTTTCCTCAGAGGCGATGATGCGGAAACGAATATTGGAGGGGTCTGAGGGGGCTTTACTTTTCTTCGCTTCGAAGTATTCTTTATTGGGGTCTTTGACCATTTTTTTGAGGTTAACATTTTTAAACTTACTTGCATCACCACTCACTAGTGCATCAGTTACATTTTGTCTAACCGCCTCTACCGTATCTATAATGCTCTGCCTCATTTTAGTGATACGGGTTACTGTATCCATATCCTTGTTGCTATAAGCTAGCAATTGCTCTTTTCCCCTAGCCCCAGTGAATAAAGGTGGGGTCGCATCGTACTGAATCTGAATATTAGTGAAGCCAGGGGTATGTCCACCTGAAAACTTGTTCTCAGCTATTTGTTGCTTATTAACTTCCTCAAATTCCAAATAACGAAGAAAGTTATCATCTTTGTCCTTATTAAACAAATCCTTAACAAAATTAGGTATTTGCCTTTTTGGAACACCGAGACCTATCAAAATATCGTCTAACTTGCCACCTTTAACATCTTTCAGCTTAAAATAAAAGCCAATGTTCATATTGAATTCAGCGGTGTTACCTGCCGCATGAACAGGCATCGGACTAAATAGCAAGCCTCCCAGCATAGAAAGTGAACACAAAGAAGCGATCACATTCTTTGAAACTTTTTTTAATTTGTTTTTTAACATAAATTACCCTCTATATTAAATATAACTAAACAAGGTATCACAAATCTTGCACTTAAATAAATCACTTAGGAAATCACCAAAGCACAAAATCATGACACACATAAATATACAGATGATATTATATCTCATTTCATAAATATGCAGAGTTTCTTACCCTTAAATTATATGAACAATTATCACATTCATCTCGACAAAAATAGAATAAAGCAAGTAGCTAAATAGCAAGCAAATCACTATTCCCCCCCAATATATAAGGGTATTTCATTCATTAACCCCAATATATAAGGGCATCTCATCCATTATCACAAATAATAAAAATCAATAAAAAATAAATAAATTCAAAAAGATATGGTTCTGATAACTGCGTATAATCGTGCATCAAAGTGTGTTTTAAAATATTTTATTTATCTAAGCTCTCTCAATCTCAACACCTAGCTCATTGTCAACAATTCTCGCCCTAATACCCTCAACCTCTAAAATACACCTCGCAAGCTTCTTCCTATATTCTTGCACCAAACCCTGATACTCCACTTCGTCAACAAGATTAATCCTCTCATATGGATCCTTTTCCAAATCATAAAAAGCGTCGTCAACGAATAAATCATTATGCGCCTGTGCCAAGCTCGACTCAGCCCACTTACCCTCGAACATCAATCTCATATCATCTTTTAACTTGTCACCATAAATGGGCATCTTGGCACAATAAAGATACTTCTTATCCCTAATCGCCCTTGCAAAAGAGGACTCACTTATCTGCACAAACACATCCTCGTGATTAGCACTATCAGTTTCAATAATTTTTTGTATTGGCTTACCCATCATATAAAAAGGTATATTGACTCCAGCCAAACTCAAAAAAGTCGGCGCTAAATCAATCAGCGATGTAAACTCATCCACTACTTTGCCGCCATCAAACATAGCACCCTTGGCAATCAGAGGAACAAGCGTTGAATTTGAATGACAAGACCTCTTATACTCTGAATTCCTAGTTCTAAAATGACAGCTATGATCTGAACTATACATAATAATAGTGTCATCATATATTCCCTGCTCTTTTAGACAAGAAACAATTCTTCCCACATTTTTATCAATAGAAGCACAGCAAGCAAGATAATCTGGCATCTCCTCACGCCAATCACCATCTGTACCCTCTAAATCTTTTGGAATATCAAAATCCTTGTACTTTTCTGCTTCCCCCTCAGGTCCCTCATAATGTCCATGGTCATTCTGATGATGGGGCTCTATATAAGAAACAAATAAGAAAAAGGGCTTCTCATGCTTCTTTTTTAAATATTCAAGAGCAAAATCTGTCGTAGCATCCACCCTATAACCATCAAATCTTCTTTCATTCATATCGGCATCAAACATTGAGCCGCCATAACCATGTGATGTAAACTCAAGAACATCAGCTGCAACCCAAAAATCCTTATATCCTCCGCGCAGATATTCAGGAATAGCAACATATCTAAAATCTCTCGCCCCAGGCAAGTCCATATTATTTGCAGCATATGACGCTAAGTGCCATTTACCAACATAAGCCGTCTCATATCCCGCCTCGTTAAGATATTGAGCAATTGTCTTCTGATCCAAAGGCAAACCCATATCATTTATCTGACAGCCCAATTCAGAAGGATAAACACCAGTTTGCACACAAGCTCTTGCCGGACCACACACTGGCTGATTACTGTGATGTCTATTAAATCTAGTACCCTCTTTAGCCAACTTATCTAAATTAGGAGTTAAATTAAACTTAGTAGAAAGCGGCTCCCCGTAAGCACTAACCGTATCTTGTCTCTGCTGATCCGAAAATAAAAAAATGATATTTTTTGCCATACTGAACTCCTTAAAGTCTAATTTTTCATTTCTCAAACTCACAGTTAAATTTTCTTATTGTCATTTATTATATCCCAAGCACCTATGCAAAATTTAAAATACATACAAGGATTGCTTTTTTGTTTAAAATTATCTTACTTTGGCAAATTAGTCTAAACTCACGCCACTTGTAACAATAGGCTACAGCCATTAAATTGCAATAATATAAAAAGGAGGGCATATGTCCCAGTTTGATTTGAAACGAGCAAAAATCAAAAAAATATTTGATCTAGCTCCCGTAGCAGGCAATCCTCGAAATAGCGAGGGTGACTTCTTGCCTCTAAATGATGGACGAATCCTTTTCGTCTGGTCAAAGTTCACAGGCGACTCATCTGCCGACCACGCCTCTGCCTCAATTTATTCATACATTCTAAACTCTGACGGCGAACAAATTTCTGAAGAGCGCTGCTTAGTAAGTCAAGAGGACGACAGTGCTCTCAACATTATGTCGCTTTCACTTCTCCGTATGCAAAATGGCGACATCGGGCTCTTTTATTTTCTTCGCCGTGCCAAAGATGATGGTCGCCTATGGCTTAGAAGAAGTTCAGATGAGGGATTAAGTTTCAAAAATGCAGTCCCTTGTACAACAGGCAAAGGTTATTATGTAACCAATAATGACAGGGTGCTTAGACTTCAAAGTGGAAGATTAATTGTCCCAGCAGCATATCACCGAGTGATTAATGTCAAATATGATGGCCAAGTACGTGAAGCTTGGGATGGTCGTTCCTCCTCCTACTTTTTCTACTCTGATGACGACGGTGAAACTTGGTGTGAAGGAAATCCTTGCACTCTAAATGCTCGATATTCTGCTAGTGGACTTCAAGAACCTGGTGCAATTGAATTTAAGCCCGACTGTCTATATGGCTGGGCTAGAACGGATATGGGTTGCCAATTCGAAATGTTCTCCATGGATGGTGGCGAAAATTGGTCAGAGGCAGTTCCTAGTAAATTCACTGCGCCCTGCAGCCCACTGAGTATAAAACAAGATATAAAAGGTCGATACTTTGCTATATGGAATCCTATTCCAGAGTATGTCGGAAGGCCTGCTATTCCCAATTTTTGGAATGGCGGTAGAACTCCCCTTGTCATTGCCTGCACAGATGGCAGAGGAAGATTTGGCGAAGCTTTTGTCCTTGAAGATGCCGAAGATGCTGGCTTTTGTTACACAGCTATGCTCCCTACCGACAAGGGCTTCTTATTATCCTATTGTGCTGGTCAAAAAAGTTTGGGCGATGCAAATACACTAGTTAGACTCAGGGTTAGCAGCATAAGTATGAAAGAACTTGATAAAATTGCGGATGCTTTTGGTAAATAGTAAAAGTTCTACGTTTAATATAAAACGTTCCACGTTTGGCGCAGTTGAAAGAAAAAGCTCTCTCGAGTTTCTGCCTATATAGCAAGTCTCGGGAGAGCTTCTTGATATATTAATTAAATCTAATTATCAAACTAGACCAGCAAGTCTGGGTAATAATAAGCTAATATCTGGAATGAATGTCACTAAAATCAAACCGACCAAAATAGCAATATAGTATAGCAACATATATGGAATAGCCTTTGCCAAAGTTGTTTTGCCGAGTTTAATTGCCACGAACAAAGTATTTCCTACTGGTGGAGTAATATTTCCTATGCAGAGATTATATACAAGGACAAGACCAAAATGGACAGGGTGCATACCGAAGCTTCTTACAACTGGCAAAAATAGTGGTGTGAAGATTAGTATGGCTGGCGTTACGTCCATAAAGGTACCAGCTATCAACAAAATAATATTCATCAAAATTAGAAGAACTATAGGATTATTGCTAATACCTAAGAGAGCCGCAGATACTGCCTGCGGTATTTGAAGAAAGGCCATTACCCAACCTAAGATATTAGATACACCAATCAAGAATACTACAAGTCCACTTGTTTTTGCACTCAAGACAATGATGTCCCACAATTTCTTAAAAGTCAAACTTCTGTAAAATAGAGATATTATTAGAGCGTAAACGACAGCTATTGCTGCGCCCTCTGTGGCACTAAATACACCACCGACAATTCCTCCAATAACTACAACTATTAACGAAAGTGCGGGGATAGCTTGCAGAGTCGCAATGCCTAAAACACGCCATGAAAATTTAACTCCAGTCTGAGTATATCCTTTATTGCTCGCAACTATTACAGCAACAATCATACAGGCAACGACCCATATGAATCCGGGCAAATATCCAGCCATAAATAACGCAGCAACAGAAGTTCCCCCAGATGCTAAAGAGAATGTAATCATCGCTCCAGAAGGAGGTATAAGTAAGCCAGACGGAGCAGAAGCACCATTTGTCGCAGCACAAAGTGCATTATCATACCCTTGTTCTTTTTCTCCCTCTTGAACCATTGAACCAACCGCAGCGGCAGCTGCAACAGCAGAACCAGAAATCGCACCGAACAGACCGTTCGCACCTATGTTTGTAACAAGAAGAGCCCCAGGCAATTTACCGAGAATCGCCATAACAAAGTTAACCAATCTCTTTGCTATACCACCTTGATTCATTATATTTCCAGCTAAAATAAAAAATGGGATAGCCGTCAAACTAAATTTGCTCATTCCAACAAAAACGCGCTGTGCTGACGTCAAAACAGATATATCTATTGGAACTATTTGTACTATAGTTACCAAAGAAGCTATACCTATCGCATAGGCGATCGGAACCGAGCAAGCGAGAAGAACTAACAAAACAATCAATATCAAAGCCAACGATGCAATAGCCATTATTCCTGACCTCCTTTAGTTTCCTTAATGAGCTCAACTTCCGCTTCCGTAGAATCAGCAATATCAAAGGCGACCTCAGTCTCTTCGTCAGTACTTATGCCCATTCTTCCTTTGGCTATATCAATAATATTTAGGATAATATAAATCGAACTAAGCACCCCACAAACAGGAAGAGCGATATAGAAGAATCCAACCTGAACATTAAGAGAGGATGTTCTCTGTCCATATGCCAGTGCAGTTATCTGTATTCCACCATAAAATAAAATTCCCACAGAAAAAAGTAATGCTATGAGTTCAGACATAATCAGAAAGAACTTCTGTATTTTTTTATTAAACTTCTCAATTATTACAGGAATACTCATGTGACCTCGTTCGCCCGTAACTAGAGCAGCTGCAAAAAGACTGCTCCATGCAAAAAGATAGGCAACGAGTTCCTCAGACCAAGTAGATGGTCTGGAGAGAATATATCTGGTAAACACCTGCCAACAAGTCAATATGACCATTGCTATCAGGCTGCCACCCGCCAAAAAATGCAAAATTTTATTCAAAATATTTCTTGTTTTTTCCATTAGTCAACCTCACTTATCGGCAGCTTCTTTTGTTGAGTCAGTGTTTTGTGAACTGTTCTCACTTATCTCCGAAGCGACTTGTTCACTATTTTTTTCAGTTTCCCTATTATGTTCTTGCAATAAATCATAAATAGGTCTCAGTTTGGGATGCTCTTCAAGAAACTCTTCGTGCATAGGCAACAAAGTATCCTGGAAGGCTTTGGTATCTGGGTATAAAAATTCTACGCCCTGCTCTTTTTCGGCATATTCTTTTGCTTCTTTGACACTCTTCGCCCACGCCTCACGCTCAACCTCATTTAACACTTTACAGGCTTCTTCAAATACGGATCTATCAGCCTCACTCAAACTCTCCCAAAAGTGAATATTGACTAGGAAAAAGTCAGGAATCATCTGGTGCATGTCATAAGAGTAATATTTGCAAATATCGCCATGACCGTTATCCTTAAGTGCCATTTCATTATTTTCTGCGCCGTCTAACATCTTAGATTGAAGGGCAGTATATACTTCACCGAAGCCCATCGGTGTTGCCGAACCGCCGAGAAGAGACATCATCTTAACATTTGTCGGTGATTGCTGAACTCTTATTTTTAAACCTTGAAGATCCTTTGGTTCCATAATCGGTTTATTAATGGTATAGAAACTTCTAGTTCCGGCATCAATCCACGTCAGTGCTTGGAGACCGGACTGTCTAGTTGATTCAAAAATTGGCCCGTAGACTGCTTCGTCGTCCATAGAACTATGATATGCTTCGACGCTAGAAAATAGATATGGCAGGTTGAAAATTGAAAAGTCGTCGGAAAAGGTTTCAAGAAGAGAGTTAGAAGCGACAACAAAGGTGATTGCACCTGTTTGTGTAAGCTGAACCATCTCATTCTGTGAACCTAAAAGTTCACTTGGATAAACTTCAACTGCAAATCTATCTCCTATATTCTTTTCAACATATTCTTTAAATGCCATTACTCCGACATTCGTTGGATGAACTTGAGATTGGTTATGCCCTACTCTAACAATTATCTTCTTTGTACTTTCTTGCTTATTCTCTTTTGTCTCACCTCTGACAGTTGTCCCATACATAAAAAAAGGGAGCAACATAAATAAAGAGAGCAGAGCAGAAAGAACCGATTTGGTCTTCTTCATAAACACTCCTCTTAACTTCTAATTCCATAAAAAAGAATCAAAAGTCGTTCTTTATTATTCTTGAATTATTGAGAATACATATAATATATAATTCTGACTAAAGTTAAAAGTAAATATTAATTCCTAGCATAATAGCATGTAGCTTCTATTCTTCATTTTCCCAAATATAAATCACTTAGTAACTCTACGCATCTTTTATATCAGCAAAATTTAAATAAAAAAGCTCTCCCAAGACTAATCATCTTCGTTCTTCATATATCAAAAAACTTAGATCAAATTCGACTCTCGGGAGAGTTTCATATTACGTATTACGTACAAATATATTTATGTGCAAACTCGAGCACTAAATAATTATAAACAACTCGTCTAGTTAAAGGCTAAAAAACCTTATACCCCTGAATATGCGGAGAAGCCACCATCGATAGGAATACAGACACCTGTAATGAAGCTAGCAGCCTCATCATTAAGTAAGAAAAGAACTGAACCTGCTAATTCTTTTTCAGCATCGCCAAATCTTCCCATAGGAGTGGCCTTGATAATCTTTTCAGATCTAGCTGTAGGTGTTCCATCTTCATTGAAAAGGAGTTTCTCATTCTGTTTGGTAGCAAAGAAACCTGGTGCAATTGCATTTACTCTTATACCAACCTTGGAGAAGTGTACAGCCAGCCACTGTGTAAAATTACTTATTGCAGCCTTTGCTCCAGAATATGCTGGAATTTTAGTTAATGGAGTATATGCATTCATTGAACTAATATTGAGAATATTTCCACCTCTTCCTACCATTTGTTTAGCAAAAGCCTGTGTAGGAAGCAAGGTGCCTAAGAAGTTCAAATTAAATACAAAAGAAACTCCCTCTGGACTTAAATCAAAGAAACTCTTGGTTTCTGCATCAATGTCACCGAGTTCAAAATACTCTTTATCTGTAGTCGCCTTTGGGTTATTTCCACCGGCTCCATTAATTAAAATATCGCAGGGTCCTAAATCTTTTTCAACCTTGGATGCGACATCTTCACAAGCCTCTCTCTTAAGCACGTCACAAGCATATGCCTTTGCTACGCCACCTTCGGCTTCAATTTTTTTTACAACCGCCTCAGCAGCCTCAAGATTCAAATCAAGCAAGGCAACCTTGGCTCCAGCTCTAGCTAACACCTTGGCAAAGCTAGAACAAATAACCCCACCAGCACCTGTAACTACTGCAACTTTTGAGCTCAAATCAGTATTTAGTACATTCTTCATATTTACCTCCGTAAATTTTATCTAATGTCTTTGTGTGGAATTGATATATTTATTTGTATTTTACACTATTTTCTCAATACATAAACGCCGCACGAGCGCTTTTTTGTCAAATTGTTACTTCCTATCTAAAATTGCATCCTGAATGTTATCTTAAACAAAGATTATTTCTATCATTTTTCTTTCAATAATTTTCTTATTTTTTAAAAAAGCTACCACTTACGCAGAAAATCATGCCACCGATGCAAAATCTCTTGTCTTATCAATTTCTTTATATATACTCAAAGCATAAATAGAAGCCAATAAAAGTGATTAAGCCTATTTAGTTAATCTTTATTTTAATTGAAGGGAGGAATTAAGGGATGAATCTTGAAGTTATTATTGATAGTAATGCTGGAGAAGAGAAACTCATTTATCACACTGCTGACGCCAATGATCCATTTATTGCTACATTGCAAAATGTACTAAGAACCAAGTCCAAAAATCCGAGTCGAATTTTTATGAGAAAAAATGAACAGATAATTCCCATCTCTCTTGATGAACTCGTCTGTATTTATACTGATGGACGGAATGTAGTAGCCGAGACTAAGGATAATAAAGCTTACCTAGATTATAGACTTAACGAAATTGAGGACATATTAGACGAAGCAAAATTTTTCAGAGTAAACCATAGTGAAATAGTCAATATTAATGCTATTGCGAAACTGGATCTGAGCATCGACGGAACCGTAAAAGTTATTTTGAAAAATTCGCATACCACCTTTGTCTCACGTCGAAAATATAAAGACTTTAAAATTTGGATCGGTCTTAAGTGATATTTTTATATGCTAGATATCTGATGATTCTCACTTACAAATATCACATAAATAAATATTTAAAAGGAGATTTTTTATGAGCAGGAACACTAAGTCAAAAAAACATGTTATTACCGAAACCATTATAGCAGCCTTGTTTGGCATTGGTATCGGATCACTATTAAGCTGGTTCTTTTCTGGCATTGCATCAGGCTTCACCTATTATAGCGCTGTAACACCAGAATATTTACAAAAAAATCCAAATTACTCAATGGCCACACTAGTATCTTTTATTCTCTGTGCTATATTTGGCATAGTATCATACTGGGTGTCGTACTTATTCGAACTAGCTACCGATGACAAAGTTTCTTTATTACTTGCCACTGTCGTCAACTTTGCTGCCAATTTTCTAGTATTTATTGTAATCGGTTTATATCTGTGCTGGTTCTCAGGCTTAAGTGCACTTTATGCAACAATAAGCTTCGGAGTCACCTTCTTTGTAATTTGGTCGATTAAATATTTTGCTGAAAAAAGTAAATTGGACAAATTCAATAAGGAAATTAGCAATAGATAAGAACAATATTTTATATTTGTAGTTAATAATAAAAGGGGCCGTGCGATGCACAGCCCCTCTTATTTATAGTCAATACTATCACTTTGTATAAATATTACATAAGTGAAATAGCAAATTATTCGTGATCGCAGTCATCGCAGCTAGGATAATGACCGTCCCAGACAATCTTTTTATAATTCTCACGATCTGTATCACCCTCTGTGCTGAAGCAAAGAACAACAGAATTCTCATCTAAGCCTAATTCTTTTCTCATATCAGCGAGCTCTTCGCGTTCCATAACAGTAGAAACGAAACCAAAAGTAGCAGCACCTGACTCACCAGAAATTATCTTCTTGTCTTCTCCTCTAGGATTACCAAGGACTCTCATTCCTCTTGCTGCAACCCAATCAGGACATGAAATAGCATATTCAGCAGCCTCGGTCAAAACATCCCAACCAATTTTATTTGGCTCACCACAAGCTAAACCAGCCATAATTGTATTCATATCTCCACCGACAAAGTGAAGTTCACCATCTTTGGCTTCTGCAGTTCTGTAAATACAATCAGCCTTGTTTGGTTCGACAATGACAATCTTTGGTTTCTTGTCACCATAGTGATTAGCAAAAAGACCTGTGACTGCACCAGCAAGAGAACCTACACCAGCCTGGAGGAATACGTGAGTTGGAACTTTATCACCAAGTTGCTCAATGGCTTCATATGCCATTGTTGCATATCCACGCATAATATTCTTAGGAATTTCTTCATAACCTTCCCATGCTGTATCTTGAACCATTACATAACCATGCTTCTCTGCAAGATCATTGCAATAACGAACTGCATCATCATAGTTCATATCTGTAATTTCAGCATCAGCCCCACAAGCTCTAATATTATCCAAACGCTCCTGCGCTGAACCCTTAGGCATCTTAACAATTGACTTGAAGCCCAGTTCATTTGCAGTCCAAGCCAAGCCTCTTCCGTGATTTCCGTCGGTTGTAGTAATAAATGTAATATCACCGAGTTTGCTCTTAGCCTCATCAGATGCCAACTTATCAAAGGTCATATCTTCTAATGCAAGCCCAAGCTTATCAGCAAGATACACACCCATCGCGTAACTGGCTCCCAAAACTTTAAATGCATTGAGACCAAAACGGTAGCTTTCGTCCTTCACATAAATATTCTTTAGGCCGAGTTCCTTTGCTGTATCCTTAAGTTCAACAAGGGGAGTTTCGCAATATGCAGGATAGCTCTTATGATATTTACTGACATTGGCACATGCTTCCATGCTCAAGAAATCACGAACTCTCTTGTCGTCCTTGCATCTTTCAATGTTGGTTATTTTAAAATCCTTATACATAATTAAACCTCAATTATTCTCATTAAATTCAAATCTAATAGTGCTATTTTTTATTGAAAAAAGCACTCCGCGCGTTCTCAGTTCAGCACGGTTTACATGAGTTTCCAAACTTCCTTGGCTCTCTCTCTGCTTCTTTCTGCGATAGCTTTTTCATCGCAAGTTAAAATCTTCCTATTTCTCATGACGAAACGACCATTGATCATATTGTCTGTACACATTTTGCCACTGAGGCCAAATAAAATATGACCACCGATAGAATTTTCGTCCATTGGTGTAAATGGCAGATATTCAAAAGCAGCTAAATCAGCATATGCGCCCTCTTTGATAACACCCATTGGTTTGTCCCAGAAACGAGCTGCAATCTTAGGATTATTTTTAAACTGAAGAAGTAAACTCTCCTTGAATCCAACTGTAGGATCAGCCAGATCATGAGGATGAAGAATTTTTGCAGTCTTCATTGAATCAAACATATCATGGGTATATGCGTCTGTTCCCAGTCCGGTGAGAATATCCCTCTCGAGAAGTTGTAGTAACGGGGTCCTACCAACAGCGTTATTCATATTGCTTCCGGGATTATGCAAAGCAATCGCATCAAACTTTTTAATAATATCGAGCTCAGCAGCAGAAGCGTGACAAAGATGTACAACAAAAGAACGAGAATTAAGCAAGTTAAATTGCTCTAGTCTCTGTAAGTTGCGGCATCCATGTTCTCTAACACAGCGAAGTTCGTCCTCAATGCCCTCAGCACAGTGACAATGAACAGCAGCATCAAGATCATTAACTATTTTGCTAGCCTTTTCCATACTGTCGTCAGATAGAGTAAATGAAGCGTGCAAACCAAAATGGGCTCTCAAAAGATCATTATTCTCTTTTTTACAACGTTCAATAAATCTTTTATTCTCCTCAAGTCCTTGGTCTCTAACCTTCTCTCCATCCCTATCTGTGAGTTCATAACACAGATCTGCCCTAATACCTAGTTCTAGCGCAGCTTCTGCTAGCTCATCAAGCGAACCTGAAACTGCATTTGGCGAAGCATGGTGGTCAAATATACAGGTTACACCATTCTTTATTGACTCAATCATTGTCTGGTATGCGCTCAGTTTACAATCTTCAAGAGTCAACTTTTTATCTAATGCCCACCACAGATTTTCGAGAATCTCAATAAAATTTCTTGTAGGTTTAGAAACTGCCATTCCTCTAGCATACGCACTGTAGATATGGGTATGGCAGTTAATCAGTCCTGGCATAATTAACTTGCCGGAAAAGTCTATCTGCTCATCATCTGGGTACTTTCCCTTTAGTTCTGAACTTGTACCTACATCCTTAATTTCATTACCCCTAATGAGAATAGCACCATTTTCAATATATGGCCTTTTTTCATCATTAGTAAAAACATTCGCATTAAAAAGCAGCATATAATTTCCCTTTACATACTTTATTGTTTATTCAACAATCAGAGTACCTGTTTCACCTCGCAAACCCTCAACGAGCTTATCAAGTGAAGTAATAAGTGTTGATCTACCCTTGCCAGACTTAACAAAAGCCATAGCTGATTCAATCTTGGGTAGCATAGATCCTGCTGGGAACTGACCTTGTGCAATATATTCATCGCACTCTGCAAGAGTAATTCTATCCAAGTCTTTTTGATCTGGCTTATTGAAGTTAATTGCTACCTTTTCAACACCAGTGAGAATTACTAGGCTGTCAGCTTCAACCATCGCTGCTAGCATAACAGAAACTCTATCCTTATCAATAACTGCATCTATTTTCTTTGTCCAACCATTTTCAGTATAGACAGGAATACCACCGCCACCACCGGCGATAACAACTGCTCCGCTATTCATCATAGCAAGAATTGTCTCTTTTTCTAAAACATCTTGAGGAATTGGTGAAGCGACGACTTCTCTATATCCACGACCTGAATCCTCGATAACTGTTTTGCCTGCATCTACCAATGCCTGAGACTCTTCCTTGGTGAAAAATGCCCCAATTGGTTTGGTTGGATTTTTAAATAAAGGATCTTTTGGATCTACCTCAACACGTGTTACAACGGTGGCAACTTCCTTTTTGATACCAAGCTTATGAAGCTGATTCTCTATTGCATTCTGAAGATGATATCCGATGTAGCTCTGGCTCATTGCAACACAATCAGCCAATGGAAGAGTCTTTGTAAAATCAATTACACCGCCCTCATTATTCCCCTTATCTAGGCTGGTCTTGATATATCCAACCTGAGGACCATTACCATGGCAAACTACTACTTCGTGTCCGTCCTTAATTAAACCGGCAATAGGTTCAGCAATAACACCTACGCTGTCAACCAAATCATCAAAGTGGGTTCCTAATGCATTACCACCCAACGAAACAAGAATTCTTTTTCCCATAAAACCTCCAAATAAATCTGAAAAACTACTATATATTCAAATCTATATCAAATAGTAATAGATAAAATATTAATGAAAAAGCCCTCGGCAGCTAATGCCACCGAAGGCTTCTCTCAGCCATAAAGTAAATTATTCTTTATTCTCTTCACAGTAGACTGTTGGCAGGGCAGCATAAACTGCAGCACAAGTTACCAAGTCTTGCTTGAAGCTGATTTCGTTAGGAGCATGAGCCTGATCTTCAGCACCTGGTCCGAAACCGATGCAAGGAATTCCATGACGACCCATAATAGCAACACCATTTGTTGAGAAGGTCCACTTATCTGTCAGAGGACGTGCAGCGCGCTTCTTCTGTTCTTTTTCTACAGGGGGTGCTGTACGGACATCGCCCCAGAGTTCATGATGAACATGCTCTAGAGCACGTGTTACCTTGTGGTCCATTGGAATGACCCATGTTGGGAAGTAGCAATCTTGCTCATATGCCAAGCCCTTCCATGAAGGTCTGCTATATTTATACATTGAAACCTTAGCACCATGCTTCTTGCATGCTGGAAGATCTTCAATTTCCTTAATGCAGGATTCCCATGTTTCACCAGCAGTCATACGACGGTCAAGTGAAATTGCACAGGAGTCTGCAACTGCACAGCGTGAGGGGCTGGTATAGAAAATCTGAGATGTTGTAACTGTACCACGACCTAAGAAATTTGCTTCCTCGTAATGTTCAGGATTGTATTTCTTGTCAAGCATCTTAACAAGACCTTTGATTTCTTGAGCATCACTTGCATCATTCTCATTCAATTGTTCAACTTCCTTGAGAATTTCTGCCATTTTATAAATTGCGTTGTCTCCACGCTCTGGAGCTGAACCATGGCAAGAAACACCGTCAACTTCAACGCGAATTTCCATACGTCCGCGCTGACCACGATAGATACCACCGTCTGTAGGTTCAGTAGAAACAACAAATTCTGGGCGAATCTTATCTTGCTCAATGATATAGAGCCAGCAGTTACCGTCGCAATCTTCTTCCTGGACAGTAGCTGTTACTAATACAGTATATTCATCATTCAAAAGACCTAGATCTTTCATGATCTTAGCACCGTAAATTGCTGAAACAACGCCACCTAACTGATCACTTGTTCCACGACCACCAATTAGGTGCTCATCTTCGAAGCCATCATATGGATCGAATTCCCAGTTATCAATATTACCAATACCAACTGTGTCATAGTGTCCGTCAAAAGCGATTAGACGTTTACCTGTTCCCATATAACCTAAGCAGTTACCTTGTGGGTCAATCTCGGCCTTGGTAAAACCTAATTTGTTCATCTCTTCGATGATGCGGTGAGCTTTGTCACCTTCTTCACATGATTCACCTTTTAGCTTGACTAAATCTCTTAAGAACTTAATCATATCGGCTTGGTAGCCTTTTGATGCTTCTTTAATTTTTGCAAAATCTAATGTGGACATTTTATTACCCTTCCCTTGAGTTTAACAATTTATGTTTATAATCAAACTCAACTTTTGATTTTCATTTATTAAAAACACGTTTCAATATATAAGACTTAAACTTTATCGTCTCTTAATTATTCGGCTAAACGCTTGGGAGCCTGATTGTAAAGTTCTTCAAGTTTGGCCTTGGGATTCTTGACTCTCTGTAAGAAAATCATAGCGGCAATGACATATGGTTTGAAGCTGGCCTGCTGATATAGTTCCTTACGATAGCGATCAAAGACAGAAGCCTCGACTTCACCTTCCTTACATGAAACACCTGTAATATCTGCAGGTAGTGGATGGCAATATAAGGCCTTACCATCTTTGGTGGTTTTCATCAATTCTTCTGTAACAGTCCAGTCCTTATGCTCAGCATTCTGCTGCAATAGTCTCTGCTCTAATTCATCAATACCCTTGAAGTCACCCTTACCATAGAGTTCTGTTCTCTCTTCCATAGCAGCGAATGGAGCCCAGCTCTTAGGATAGACAATATCTGCATCCTTGAATGCTTCTTCCATGCTATTGGTAATTGTGAAAGAACCACCGCACTCCTCAGCATTCTTCTTAGCAACTTCAACTACTTCTTCCATTACTTCATATCCCTCTGGGTATGCGAGAACAACGTCCATACCTAAACGAGTCCAAAGTCCGATACCACCCTGAGGTACTGAAAGTGGCTTACCATAACTGGGGCTGTATGCCCATGTCATTGCAATTTTCTTACCTTTTAGATTTTCCATTCCACCAAATTGATGTGCAAAATGGAGTGAGTCTGCCATCATCTGTGTTGGATGATCAATATCGCATTGTAGTGAAACTACTGTTGGGCGCTGCTCTAAGATGCCTTCATCAAAACCACGTTGTACACTCTCAGCAAATTCTTTCTGATATGTATGACCCTTGCCAATATACATATCGTCACGGATACCGATAACATCAGCCATGAATGAAACCATGTTAGCAGTCTCTAAAAGAGTTTCACCATGAGCAATCTGAGATTTTTTCTCATCTAAGTCTGCAACCTCTAAACCTAAAAGATTACATGCACTACTAAATGAGAAACGTGTACGTGTTGAGTTGTCACGGAAAATTGAAATTCCTAAACCTGAATCAAAGATACGTGCTGATTTATTCTCTTCACGCAATTTGCGAATTGCATCTGCAACTGTCCAAATTGCTTCGAGTTCATCACGGCTCTTGTCCCATGTCAAGAAAAAATCATCTTGATAAAGACCTTTGAAATCAAGGCCGTCTAATTTCTGAATTAATTGTTTAAATTCCATAACTGCAACCTTTCCGAGCATTAGCTCTTAAATATATTCCGCAGCTCCCCCCGAGCTGATTCGGTACTTAAATCTGTTAAACACCAAGCGTTCAATTCACGTCAATCCTCATGCTTGCGCTGTCTTCTTGAGCTTAAGCCTCTATACTTTTTCTTCTCAATAACAGGTATTAATTGATCGAGTTCCTTTATATACCTATAAATTGATTGTGTTGAAATATTCAGTAGTTCAGAAACACGAATGACCGTCCCTTTATACTGGAATAGTTTCAAGTTGTACAATTGCCTAATCGGATTACCCTCAAGATCGACCCTAGAAATAGGTATCTCCCTATCCCAATAAAGAACAACTTGCCTAATCATTGTGTCAACTAACTCATCGAGTGGTTTGGCAACGAAGTCAGCTTCTTTATCTGGTAGCTCTTGATCGAGTCCATACAAAAGATGCGTATCAACGAAATCTCTATATCTCATCAACTCAGTGAGATCATAGTTAACACAAAGTAAACCGCAAAGTTCTCCTTGATGTTTGATGTAGTATGTAGAAGCTCTTAGCAATTTTTGATCTTCTTCATTAATTAGCAAATAATTTGAAACAAAATCCGACTTGTGATAATCCTCTCTCATAATTTTCTTGAGCATGAAGCCAGAAATCACTTCCCCCTCATGTCTGCCACTAATTTCACCGTTGACGATACGCAATATCTCACTCTCGCCATTATGAAAATCTCTGAGAACTACCTCACAGTTTGGACCTGTGACCTGAGCCATAAAATCAACATATGAAAACATTGACTTCAAAATTTCACGTTTCTCGTCACGACTCAGCACAGCGACCTCCCCCAAGCTAATCAGCTTAATTTACTACACAAACATTGTATGTTAAATTTTTCTAAAAAACAATAGTTTATGGTATTTTTTTCTCAGCCTTTATTAAAAAATTATAAAATTAATAAAGAAACTTATAAATTTATTCAGTTTATTGTCAATTTACATTATATCTTCTCAATTTTCCATACATGTATATTACAAGCCTGTTAATTTTCAGCTACAGATTAAGCAAGATACTATTTTCATCTAGTCTAACTATTGAATTAATGTATCTTTAGTTCAAAATATCTTTTGTCAGAAAAAAGCACTCCCGCGATACTTACGCCGCTGAAGTGCTTAATCTTTAATTAAGTTTTATTCCTTACTTTTATATTCTTTAATCTTTATATCTTTATAAATATCTCTACAAGCAGAACGATTGTATCATGAGTCCGCCTATAACCCTCTATTCCTAATTATTATCTGATCACTTTTGGTTCCCTTTTCTATCACATCCTCAATGACTCTATCAACTTCTATATCCCCGCTGCCACTCACATAGAACTCAGCTCGTTTCGCAGTTAACTTATCACCTTCAAAATCGCCAGAACCAGCAACTCTTACTTCCAATTTCTCCGCAAATCCTCTGTCAATACAAACATCACCTGAGCCCATAATTGAAGCATCTACATTTCCACCATTCAAATTTTTTACCTTACATTCACCAGAGCCAGTTATATACAAATTGGCATTAGAAGCTTCATCAACTCTAACTTCTCCACTACCACTGATGCGAGCCTCCAAATCATAGGCTGCTGGGAAATAAACTTCTCCTGAACCTGACACTTTTGCTATTAGTCTACCTACAGGAATCTTTGAGTCAAAGTCACTGGAACCAGATATCTGAATATCGCAATTTTTAAATTGTTTATTAGGGACATAAATCTCCAGTGTCCCACTATATTTACTCGTACATATATTGAGGCTAAACAACCCTGCTCTAAAATTAAATTCTTTTTTAGGCAACTTATCTGGTCTAGTAATATTAAATTTTACTGTATTATCGTTGTCTTCAACTTCAATATGAGGTGCGACTTCGCTTTTATTTCTAAAATTCCAATGCACTGTATCATCTTCTGATGCTCTAAGTTCAACATCTATAGGACAATTGATATTAAAAATTAGAGAATCAAAGTCACTTTTATTCTCAATTTTTCCACTAATTGATTCAGACACATTCTGCGCCACAAAATCTCTTCGTTTAAATGCCATATCATTCTTTGATTCTTCAAAAATACTTCTCGCTTCTTTAAAAGCTTCTGATGTTTCTTTCCACAAAGAAGAACCGATATTTATGGCACTTTTTCCGATGCTCTTACTTGCTTCTTTTATTCTTCTTACATCATCTTCATCTATTTCTTTCTTTATCTCATTGTATGCTTTGACACTATAATCGCTGACATCTTTAGCAAAAGAACTTACTTTAGAAACAATATCATCTACACTAAATTTGATATTCTTATCTTCTTTTATCTCTTCTTCATTAACCCAATCAACAAATTCTTCAGCGACGTTCTCTTTTTCTACCCTCGGCTCACTATTTTTCTCTGAGTGACTATCACTATCCTCAAGTCTAGTTCCACCTTCCGAATGAGAATCATTTGAATTATTAAAAGTTTCACTTGCGTTTGCGGAATTTACACTCTCATCATCTAGCTTATTTTCAATATATGAAAGCATCTCACTTGCCCTAACAAGTCTGATAAGAACATTTCCCTTACTCATAATAAGAGCATTATTTAAATCTACCTCACTGCCATCATAAAAAAAGAGTTTCCCATTCTCTTTCTTTTCAGCGCTCCTGTCAGCATAACATGCCAAATCATTTATTGCGTCAAGCAACATTAAACCCTTAAACTCATCAGGAAAATTAAAGTCCGTTAAATTCATACTTTTCACTTCATCTCCATCTCCAAATAAAGTATCAATGCTAACTCCAAGCACATTAGCTAATTCTGGCAAGATTGTAATATCTGGGTAACTGAGACCTGTCTCCCATTTAGAGACTGCTTGGGCAGATACTCCAAGTAATTCTGCAACTTGTTTCTGCGAAAGTGATTTTTCTTTTCTCTTAACTGCAATAATAAAGGGTAAATTCTTTAGCTTATACATAGTATTCCTCCAATTAAATTCTTATTCTCACTAAGATAAGTATGCACCTAAAATGCACTCTATCCTCTAAACTGAAGATTTGAAAAAGCAGCCTCTGTACGAGATGCCCCCAAAGTTAGACTTTTGGGATCGGCATAGCACTGTCTAACTTATCTTTGTTAACATATTATATCCAGCAACCTTTGGTTGTGCAACTAGTGATTGCTAAGTTTTTTTTAATTAATTGTTTAATTGAAAAAGGAGAGTGAATCAAAGATTCACTCTCCTACTAAATACATTAGTTAAGAAATTAAAATTTACCAGATATAATATCCACCTGCTGATACCATAGCATCCATAAATGTTCTCATAAATTCAGCCTTTTCATAGCCAAAGGTTGCATCATACTCCTTTGGATCTGTATCAAAATAAACAATATCTCTCCACGTACCGGAATCTTTTCCTCCAGGATATGGCAAATTACCAATTCGATAACCATTACTGACGACATATTTCATTCCTGGATTATTACTATCAAAATAAGATGTATCAATTAAAAATATAATTGGATCTCCATACTTAACAGATTGTAATATATGATTCCAAAGAACATTCTCATCCTCATCTCCATGTGAACTTATCTTCCCTAAACGATATCCAGCCTCGCCAGATTTAGGATACTGACTCCAACCAATCTTACGATTCAGAAATGCTGGTATTCCTCCTACAGCCGTACCATTATTTGTTGTTCCAAGCTCCTGAGCTATTTGTTTCTGTGTCATATATATCCCATGCTTAGCTAAGATAACCTGACAGGCAGCAGGTGCTCCATACGACGTACCTTGCTGTCCATAAGGAGATATTCCTAACTTATGTCTATCATAGGTTATATCAGGAAAGCTTCTATCAAGTGGAGCCATCTCTGGCATTACTCCATTTGGCTGATCATCATTAAAAGCTAAAATCTGAGATAGTGGCAGTAGCATAGCTATACATAACGCCATAACCATCGATACTAATTTTTTCATACTACTCTCCTTTCTTTGGAAGCGCTATTGAATAAGCTTCCAACTGATCTGTGTTTGTCTCGGCATCTCTTACGCTGCCATAAACAAGCACTGTATCTGAGTTCACTTCGAAAATCGGATTACGGAATCTTTCTTGAAACTCAAAGCCCTCCTCATCATTGAATAAAAGTTTGATGTAACTATTATCAACATTCTTCTCATCAAGCTCTAATACTCCCCAGTGCTCTATCTGTAGCAAATTTTGATATTGAATTATGAATCTACCATCCTCTAACTCAGTCAAAGAATTTATCCATATCCCATCCAAATTTTTAAGGATATAATTTTCACCTTTTTCTTTGTCTTTAATGAGCAACTTGAGATCATTGTAATTTCTATTTTGTATGAGTTCATACAACTCATACCTGCCATTTAGTTCATGATAATCATATACTTCAAATTCTTTGGGAAGATTCTCTATTTCTGTCTCTCTAGAATTCAAATTATATTTATATTTTCTAAAGACTGGATGTCCATCTTCAAACTCTAAGCTTACGTTACTGAAGCTCCCATTTACTATCGAAACTGTCCTAGAAAACCACCTTTCTCTATTTCTAAAGTCTCCACCTTGAATTTTTTTATTTTGTTCAAAGTTACTTATCTTTTTAAAATTATCATCGTAAGCTCGTATGAATAAATTTTGTTCTCGTTTTTCTATATCAATGGACTCACCAGAAAAAATTATTTTTTTATCTTCCTTGCTTATTCTGGGGGTAGCTAAATAATGAGCACTTGTTCCATTCATCAAAAGTTCACTATGATTATTTTCTAAGTCATATGTATATATGCTATATCTAATGTAGTTATCCGTATTAGGGATATTGAGTTCAAGTGGCTCTTCTATGCAATAAATAATATAGTTTGAGAATAGCTGTATATAGTTTAATTTGGAAATATCATCAAACTTAAGAGAGACCTTTTCATATTTTTCTGGAGAATTTATATCTAAGATTCTATACTCATAATCATCAACATTTGCCTGTACACTATAAAGAATCTTAGACTGATCCTTATCTAGCAGATATAGATACCTCTTATCTTCGTCTGCAGACACTCTCCATAATAAGGTTTTCTCAACGGAAATCTTGTCACCATTAATTTCTCTGTCATCTAATACATACTTAGCAATTTCAATACCATATGAATATATACTAGTACAGATACCAATACTAAATAAGCCAAGAAATACAAAGAAAAAAAATGGTCTCAAATATTTGATGTGTGACATTGTAAGCAAGTTCTTTTTACCAAACATATCCGCCATACATCGCTTCCATTGCTTCGCACATTTTCTCAAATGTAGCAACTTTCTCTCCTAAAAAATAGCTATCGCCTAGTTAGTAATACTAACTAGCAGAAAGAGAACTTTCCCCAATTACAAAGTACACACAATTAACTTGAGCCGCTTACGTGGCAAACTAGGAGAAGAGAAGAGGCAAAGATATGGCATAAAAGATTATTTGATCGACAGAACGATAAACGATATTCATAACCAGCCTCCTTAGAAAGTAAACAAAAAAGCAAATACTATCTATCTGTTAAGATAATTATACGCTTCTATATGTAGTTGTCAATGCAAACAACAATTACTATTCCTTTTTATTTTTTTTGTTAAAAATGTCAGACTAAATACTTCAGCAGTCATCCCCTGTCTGCGTGGCAACGCTTTTGAAAATAAAAAAAAGCCCCTCCGGTATAAGCCGGAGAGACTTTAAAATCCTATTCTCTTATGGAATTAAACATCCATAACCTTTTCTTCGTTCTTGCGTTCCCTAATTTCACTCATAACCTGCTCAACATTATCTAGGAGCTCTTTGTTTTCCTCACAAACAGGGACTGGGGTAATCTTACGATAGTGAGATAAACCTGTACCAGCAGGGATGAGATTACCGATGATAACATTTTCCTTTAGACCGATAAGCTTATCTTTCTTACCCTTAACTGCCGCATCAGTTAATACACGAGTTGTCTCTTGGAACGAAGCTGCCGATAAGAAAGAGTCGGTTGCCAAAGAGGCTTTTGTAATTCCCAAGAGAATTCTTGTTCCCTCCGCAATTTGTTTGCCATTTGCTTCGGCTTCTGCATTAGCATCTTGGAAATCATAAATATCTACCAGACTTCCTGTAGGTAGCATTGTATCACCTGGGAAATCAATACGAACCTTTCTCATCATCTGACGTGTAATAATCTCTATGTGCTTGTCGTTAATCTCAACGCCGTTGTTCATATACACTTTAACAACTTCTGCGATGATATATCTTTGTACACCTATAACACCTGAAACCTTCATGATGTCGTGAGGATTAATTGAACCGTCAGTAATAAGATCTCCAGCCTTTATATGGTCTCCATTATCAACAAGTAGCTGTGCACCATATCCCACCTGATATGTAATTGCAAGTCCGTCACTTGAAGTAATTGTGATCTCACGCTTACGTTTCGTTGCAGAATCTGCAATGCTGATTGTTCCGTCAATTTCAGCCATAACAGCCTGCCCCTTTGGTCTTCTAGCTTCAAATAGCTCTTCTACACGGGGAAGACCCTGTGTAATATCGTCATTTGAAGTAGCAATACCACCTGTATGGAAAGTACGCATCGTAAGCTGTGTACCTGGTTCACCGATAGACTGAGCGGCCATAATACCAACTGCCTCACCGATTATTACTGGCTCTGCGTTGGCAAGGTTCAGACCATAGCACTTAGCACAGACACCATGTTTAGCACAACAAGTAAGTACTGAGCGAATATGAACAGCTGTTATTCCAGCAGCCTCAATTCTGTCAGCAATATCAGCTGTAACTAAGGTATTTCGTGCTGCAATAACTTCACCAGTTTCAGGATCAAGAACATCTTTGCCGATGTATCGTCCCATAATTCTATCTCTTAGAGTCTTAAGTATACGGCGACTCTCACCCTTGCCACCAGCAGTTATCTCAGTTACTTCGAAACTTTCTTCTGTACCACAATCATCTTCATATACGATTATATCCTGAGCAACATCGACTAGACGACGAGTCAAATAACCAGAGTCAGCAGTCTTAAGAGCAGTATCCGAAAGAGCCTTACGGGCACCGTGCGAAGAAATAAAGAACTCAAGCACGTTCATACCTTCACGCAGGTTAGACTTAATTGGAATTTCAATTGTTCTACCTGATGTCGCAGACATGTTACCACGCATACCAGCAAGCTGTTTAATCTGAGCCATGCTACCACGAGCACCAGATTTACTCATGATATTAATTGGGTTATATTCTGACAATGAATTCTCAAGTGCCTTTGTTATAGCATCCGTTGTTTCAACCCAAACTTTAATTGAAGCCTCGCGTCTTCCCTCTTCATTCATCAGACCACGCTGATGCTGACGCTTGATAAAGTCAATCCTTTTTTCGGCTTCCTGTAAGTATTGTTCCTTAATATCAGGAACAACCATGTCAAAGATACCTATTGAAATACCGCCTCTAGTTGAATATTTATATCCTAGGCTCTTCACTCTATCAAGTATCTGACTTGTATTGGAAATACCTACCACAGCGATACAGCGCTCAATTATCTTACCTAACTGCTTCTTGCCAACAAGGAAATCGCATTCAAGCTTGCAAATATTTTCTTCTTTGCTGCGATCAACATATCCTAAGTTCTGTGGCATCACTTCATTGAAAATGAAGCGTCCGAGAGTTGATTCGATAATTGCAGTATATTCCTTGCCATTGAATTCGACAGTTCTACGAACTTTAATCTTGCAATGGAGCTCTAGCTTATGTTCGTTATAAGCTAACATAGCTTCGTCAAGATCTGTGAATACCTTTCCCTCGCCCTTTTCACCTGATCTCTCCATGGTTAGGTAATAACAGCCAAGTACCATATCCTGAGAAGGTACTGTAACTGGTTTACCATCCTGAGGTTTGAGTAAATTGTTAGCTGCGAGCATTAGGAATCTCGCCTCTGCCTGAGCCTCTGCGGATAGAGGGAGGTGAATTGGCATCTGGTCACCGTCAAAGTCAGCGTTAAATGCCGTACAGCTCAGTGGGTGAAGTTTAATTGCTCTTCCCTCAACTAAGATTGGCTCAAATGCCTGTATACCAAGTCTGTGGAGTGTTGGAGCACGGTTAAGAAGAACTGGATGGTCCTTGATTACCTCTTCCAAAATATCCCATACGTCATCAGTAGCACGCTCTACATATCTCTTAGCTGCTTTGATATTTTGTGCTAAGCCCTGCTCAACAAGTCTCTTCATTACAAAAGGTTTGAATAGTTCGATCGCCATTTCTTTTGGTAGACCACACTGATGCATCTTGAGCTCAGGTCCTACAACAATAACGGAACGACCAGAGTAGTCAACACGCTTACCTAAAAGATTCTGACGGAAGCGACCCTGTTTACCTTTAAGTAAATCTGACAAAGATTTTAAAGGTCTATTACCGGCACCGGTTACAGCTCTACCACGTCTTCCATTATCAATGAGAGAGTCTACAGCTTCCTGAAGCATTCTCTTCTCATTTCTAATAATGATTGATGGTGCACCCAAAGTAATCAATTTATGAAGTCTATTATTTCTATTAATAACTCGACGATATAAATCATTGAGGTCTGATGTAGCAAACCTACCACCGTCGAGCTGAACCATTGGTCTTAACTCTGGTGGCAAAACAGGGACAACATCCAAAATCATCCATTCCGGACGATTGCCAGACTTCATGAAACTCTCTACAACTTCGAGTCTCTTAATAATTCTAAGTCTCTTCTGTCCACTGGAATTAGTTAATTCACCTCTTAATTCTGCCGCGAGTTGCTCAACATTGATATTCTCAAGAAGCGTCTTAACTGTTTCTGCACCCATACCAGCTTTGAAACTATTTCTACCATATTCTCTCTGAGCCTCACGGAACTCACGTTCAGTGAGTATATCCATATATGAAAGACCAGTTTCGCCTGGGTCAGTAACAATATAGTCAGCAAAGTAAAGCACACGCTCAAGCATACGCGGAGATAGATCCAAAATAAGACTCATACGACTTGGTATACCTCTGAAATACCATATATGAGATACAGGAGCCGCCAATTTAATATGACCCATTCTCTCACGTCTTACTTTTGCCCTTGTAACTTCAACGCCACAGCGGTCACATACAATGCCACGATACCTAATTTTCTTATACTTTCCACAGTGACACTCAAAATCTTTTGAAGGTCCAAAAATTCTCTCACAGAAAAGACCATCTCTCTCTGGTTTAAGTGTTCTATAGTTAATTGTTTCTGGTTTCTTAACTTCACCATGAGACCATTCTAAAATCTTCTCCGGCGAAGCAAGATTAATTGCAATATGTTCAAAATTATTTAATTCTGCCATTTAAGTTTTCTCCTAGATCGCAGAGATGATAAACACCTCATTATTTTACTTAGTTATATTTACCTATTGGAGCTAGCTCTTTTTTACAAAAGCACAGCCGTGCAGTACTTTTATAAAATCGACTGCTCCTCTTCATCTGCGACAGAATCAGGACCTGTTTCGCTATATCCTACTGCGGCAAGAGCATCCTCGCTCTCAACATTCACGCCCTCATCAAAATTACCTATCAGACTGCGCAAATGATTCAGGTCATAATTTTGTGTCTCATCATCATCGTCTTCACTGATTGTCACTTCTTCATCCTGCATATAAATGCGGACATCCAAGCACAGTGACTGTAACTCTTTGACCAAGACCTTGAACGATTCTGGAATTCCACTCTCTGGGATATTCTTACCTTTGACGATCGCTTCGTATGTCTTGGTTCTTCCTGTAACATCGTCAGACTTTACAGTCAACATTTCCCTAAGCGTATATGCTGCACCATATGCCATCAAAGCCCAAACTTCCATCTCACCGAAGCGCTGTCCACCGAACTGAGCCTTACCACCTAGTGGCTGCTGAGTTACTAATGAATATGGACCTATTGATCTAGCGTGGATCTTATCATCAACTAAGTGAGCTAATTTCAGATAGTACATGATACCGATCGTAATTCTATTTTCAAAAGGTTCACCAGTTCTACCATCATACAATATAGCCTTACCATCTTCTTCAATTCCAGCAAGTTTGAAGGCCTCACTGACATCTTGCTCGGTTGCTCCATCAAATACTGGTGTAGCAACCTTCCAACCAAGCTGTCTAGCAGCTCTTCCCAAGTGAACTTCAAGAACCTGACCAATATTCATTCGAGACGGAACGCCTAGTGGATTAAGAACGATATCAAGTGGTGTACCATCTTCTAAGAAAGGCATGTCCTCTTCTGGGAGAATACGTGAAATAACACCCTTATTACCATGTCGACCAGCCATCTTATCACCTACTGAAATTTTGCGTTTCTGGGCGACATAGACACGTACCAATTTATTTACACCATGTTTGAGTTCATCATCATTCTCTCTATTGAAGATCTTAATATCTACAACAACACCAGATTCACCGTGTGGAACTCTCACTGATGTATCGCGAACTTCTCTGACCTTTTCACCAAAAATAGCTCTGTAAAGTCTTTCTTCTGGTGTTAGCTCTGTTTCACCCTTAGGTGTTACCTTACCGACTAAGATATCTCCAGAGTGAACCTCTGCACCTAGTCTGATAATACCCATTTCATCAAGGTCTTTCATCGCAGAATCACCGACGTTGGGAATTTCGCGTGTAATCTCTTCTGCTCCGAGTTTAGTATCCCTAGCTTCGCACTCATATTCTTCAATATGAATTGAGGTATATACATCGTCTCTAACTAATCTTTCATTCAGAAGAACGGCGTCCTCATAGTTATAACCTTCCCATGTCATAAATCCAATAAGGACATTCTTACCCAGGGCAACCTCGCCATTATCAGTTGATGGTCCATCTGCTATCGTATCCCCAGCCTTTACTACATCACCGATATTGACCAATGGTCTTTGGTTTATACAAGTATT
The DNA here is from genome assembly GCA_023420115.1 of Bacillota bacterium. Classification (GTDB taxonomy): domain Bacteria; phylum Bacillota; class Clostridia; order Saccharofermentanales; family Fastidiosipilaceae; genus JAEZWR01. The sequence continues at coordinate 102,707 of JAEZWR010000026.1, forward strand.
TTGGTTAGAACGCTGATACTTAATTAACTTATATTCGTCTATACCATTGTCACTTTCTCTTCTAATGACAATCAAGTCACCAGCGACAAGTTCAACTCGTCCTGAATTCTTGGCAATAATACATACACCAGAGTCTCTCGCCGCTCTATATTCCATACCCGTTCCAATGATAGGGGCTTCAGCCTTAACTAGAGGAACTGCCTGACGTTGCATGTTTGAACCCATAAGAGCACGGTTAGCATCGTCATTTCCTAGGAATGGAATTAATGATGTAACAACAGAAACAAGCTGTTTAGGTGAAACGTCCATCAAATCAACTCTTGAAGGATCAACCTGTAGGAACTGGTCTAGCCAACGGACTGTTACTTTATTAGCTACGAAACGACCCTCTTCATCCAAGGGTTCATTAGCCTGAGCAATATAGTAATTATCTTCGACGTCAGCGGTCATGTACCTTACTTCGTTGGTAACGACGCCCTTCTCCTTGTCATAAAGACGGAATGGAGTCTCAATGAAACCATACTCATTGACCTTCGCATAACTTGCCAAAGAGTTAATCAAACCGATATTTGGACCTTCTGGTGTTTCGATTGGACACATACGACCGTAATGTGAAGTATGAACGTCACGGACTTCAAAGTTTGCTCTATCACGTGATAGACCACCCGGACCAAGGGCAGATAAACGACGTTTATGAGTTAGTTCGGCGAGCAGGTTAGGCTGATCGAGGAACTGAGAAAGCTGTGATGAGCCAAAAAATTCCTTAACGGCCGCAGAAATAGGTCTCGCATTAACAATATGCTGTGGCATTGCATTGTCAATTTCAGGTAATGAACCCATTCTTTCGCGAGCCACTCTCTCCATACGAGAAAAACCAATTCTAATTTGATTCTGTAAAAGCTCACCAACTGAACGCACCCTACGGTTACCGAGATGATCAATATCGTCCTTGTGTCCAACACCATATGGTAACCCAACAAGGTAGCTAATACTTGCGATAATATCTTCTACTGTCAGATGTTTCGGTTGTAATTCAGAATGACGTCTATGAAGAATTTCCTGAAGTGCTACAACCTTATCGGGATATTCTCCTACCATTAGCTGTTCAACAACCTCATTGAGGACTGACAAACGAACTCTCTCATTTATTCTACACTCGACGAAATCAATCTTATCTACTATTTCATCACCGAGAACTGATCTGAGATAAACATCAGCTCGTACTCTATTATTAGAAACAACTCGCAATGCAACGGGGCTCTCAACGATTCTTTCGCCAATATAAGTGATAGGGAAAACCTTAACTTCATTTATACCGGCATTCTGCACAGCCTCAGCCTGTTCTTTTGTTATGAACTGCCCTTTCTCAAGAATAAGTTCGCCGTCATCTGTAACAACATTTTCAGCACACTTATGGCCAGTTATACGGTCATGCAAGGCGAGTTTCTTATTCAACTTATAGATACCGACACGAGCCAAGTCATAGCGTCTTGGATCAAAAAGCATACTATTCAGCAAGCTCTCAGCACCTTCAACAGAAATTGGCTCACCTGGACGCAACTTGCGATAAAGTTCAAGCAAGCCCTCGTCTCTATTACGGCAAGTATCTTTCTCTAAAGTGGCAAGAATTTTCTCATCATCACCAAAAGTATTAATAATCTCTTCATTAGTTCCAAAACCTAAGGAACGCAAGAATACAGTTAGAGGGAATTTTCTTGTACGGTCTATTCTTATATAAATAACACCGTTTGCATCAACTTCATACTCTATCCAAGCACCTCTATTTGGTATGATCTGTCCGCCCCATACTTGACGTCCGGTCTTCTTATCAACATCTTCAGAAAAATAAGCACCTGGAGATCTGACAAGCTGACTGATGATTACTCTCTCAGCACCATTAATAATAAATGTGCCATTCTCAGTCATAATCGGGAAATCACCGATAAAAATTCTTTGCTCCTTAACTTCATTGGTTCTCTTGTTAAACAAACGAACCTTAATTTTAAGGGGAGCAGCATAGTTAACGTCCTTCTCTTTGCTCTCGCTCAATGTGTGAACAGGATTCTCTAGATCAAAAGTTTGATCAGAGAAGGTCAATTCAATATCTCCACTGAAATCAGTAATTGGACTCATGTCGTCCAAAACTTCTTTCAAGCCATCTTTGAGAAACCATTGATATGAATCTTTCTGAATCTCAAGAAGATCCGGGATATCGATGACCTCATGCAGTTTAGAGTAGGACATTCTCTGTGTCCTTCCGTACTGTACGGGATGCACCATATTTTCACCTCGTTGTTCTAATCTAGCTCAAGTCGCTAATAATAATTAAATTTAAAGTGCAAAAAAGCCCTTCGCGGGACAACTTATGAAGCCCTTTCCCACTGAGCTTATTGCCACAATTTTGTCAATCTTAGCAATATATTTTTTATTTAAAATAATTCAGATATGGACTTTTTTAATTAACGGTATTTTTTCGCCAAATTGCGAAAATGAGAAAAGCTCGGAGAAGCTTTTTTCTACTTTTTGTCAGACGATATTTTTGTAAACTTTTTGTAAACCAGCAAGGAAATTGAACGTACTATGAGCAAAAACCACCCTATTTATTATTCTTCCTATACTCACCTGGCGTCATCTTATATTCATTCTTAAAAAGGGTATAAAAATATGCACTGTTCTCCATCCCAATCGACTTACAAATCTCCTGATGAGAAAGCTCCGTCTCAAGAAGAAGCTTCTCGGCCTCCTTAAGTCTCATATTATTAATATATGAAGTAACTGACATCGACATATTATCTTTAAAAATTCTCCCTAAATATTCACTATTCAAATCAAGCTTACTAGCCACAAGTTTCAAAGACAGGTTCGGATTAGCAAGCTCTTCACGGCAAATCTTCTTAACCTTTTCAACAAGAGAAAGAGCCCTACTCAGCTTCTTCTCATATTTCTCTTTACTATACTTAAGAACCTTTTCCTTGACCTCTGATTTAACCTCATCGAGTGTCACCTTACTGACATCACTTAAGTCCTTATAATTTGCCCCTTCACTCATTTCACGCTCAAGAAGCAGAAGTTCTCTTTCGAGCTTCAATCCCAGAGGAATCGCCCGATACTTGGTCAAACAATTCACCCAACGGTCAAGAAGTCCATCAATCTCATCTAGCAAATGCTCGTAATCCATCTCAAGCAAAGTTTTCAAGGAAAAATCATCTTCTTCAATCGTATTCTTTAGTCTCTCAATCTCGCTTTCGTCAACAATCTTGGAACTCGAAGCAGTAGAAAAAAACTTGTCCAAGAGCATTAGTTCCTGCAAATTCAAATTCGCCCTATAAAAATCTTCTTGACTAAGGAGCTTACCGCTCAGGTAAATACGACGCCCCACGCTAGATAACTCACTCAAAACAAGTTCCAAATTACTATCCGCACAAAGCAAAATATAAAAGTTCGCAAACTCAAAAACACTCAGCAACTTACTCTGAGGTAGACTCTCACAATTCTCAATAATCAGGAGCCTATTCGCCCCGTTTGCACTCACAAGGCGCAGATCCTCCGCCGTCCCACGATTCTCAATAAGTCGCAAATAAGCCATCCGCTTCGTCAAATCAATCACAAAATCATCAAGATTCAAGTTCCCATCAGACTTATTCCTCGCAGCCAAGAAATCAAGACTCTTCGCAAAAGGCTTAATAATCGCCCTAAAAGCCCAAACAAAACTCGGTATAGTCACAAGCATCACTAGGGCAAAAATCAGCATAATCCTCGATCCCAGTGCCCTTATCTCATCGTTAACCGTCCTCGCAGGCACCATATAACACAAATATAAATTACTATTCTCAATCTTATCCGAGAAAATACAATAATCACGAGTAGAAAAAAGCACTCCCGCGTTTTTTCGCAACTCAATCTCCCGCCTCTCCAACGAACCCACAAGTTTCTCAAGCTCCAAATTCACCTTTTCTGCCTCAGCATTCAGCAGAAAATATTCCAAATCATCTTGCATAAGAAAGGAGATCGCATCACCAGTAGAAAAAAGCTTTGCCAAGTTGCTCGGGTCAATATTCAACACAAGACACATATTGTTATCACTTTGAATCATCGTGCTCAAAACATTTGAAGAATCGAGGCTCAAGTCACGGAAAACCCAGATGGGCTTTTTTGTACCAGTCCTATCTTCTGAATTGGCTACACCACCTGGAGTAAGTTTCAAATAATCGAATACATTTTTATCGCGAAAATCCTCGAAGTCCGCACTGAAATATTGCTCATCGCTACTGTAAACAAATTTATCATTAAAATTCAAAATGTATGCTGATTTCAAAAAGGAACCCGACGCAACAAAACTGGCGAGCTCCCTCTGCGCCTGAATTCGATCGTAATTTTTCAGCTTACTAGATTTCAGCCTGACAATATTCGGAGAAGTCATAAGAGTAATACCACTTTGGCGCAACTCACGCATCAGATTATGCAAAATAGACGACTGCCTACCGATTGTTTCATTGATAACTTGCTGCTCCCTTTGATTACTAACAATTTTAAATTGACTTAAATATAAAAAGGCAACCAAAACCAAAAGCCCATAAAAAAAGAGCAAAAATCCAGCAAATAATCTATTTATTCTCTGTTCAACACCTAATTTTTTCATCCATGTCTACTCGCTTTGGCTTCGATCTATTATCTGTTTGCGTTTACAGTTCAGGGTTACTTTTCTTTATATATTCTTGAATTTATTCGCGTACTTATTTGCTTACTTGTTCTTATACTTGTTCTCGTATTTATTCTTATATTTATTCTTATATTTATCCTCGTACTTATTCGCGTATTTATCTTTGTACACTCTTGCTATATATACTCTCTATATGTACTTTATATTTTTCTTTTACTACATATATGAGTGCTAACTTCTTCGTACATAAACTCTTACTTCTTCATATATAAGCGCACACATCTAATATTGGCATTCATTTATATATCAGTTTTAGTTTATCCTTATTAAATTAACTTTTCCTTTATATGCACACTTTTATCCAAAGTGAAAATGCCAAGATTCAAAGTTGCGATGATTTGTAAATCGCACGGGGTGCTTTTTCGTAGCAAGATCCTAATACTTTTTTCGCCCTTTCCTAGACTTTTTTCCCAGTTTCGCGCATCCATACCCTGCAATAAAATAGCAAAGCCTTATTCAATTTGTCTACTTTGCCCTATTTGTCGATTTTTTAAACATATTCTTTCTGTCAATTTGTCAGTTGTCACAATAGAATGTTAACAAATATTTTAGGAGGAAGCTAGAAATGAAGAAATTTTGTTTCAGTGATCGAAAAGTTATGAAGAGGACATTGGCTTTTGCGATGGCAGCTTGTTGCTTGCCCTTGTTCTTGGGTTCTTGTGGTAACAAAGAGGACAAGTCAGCTGGTCAATCAGTTGAGAGCAAGGACGAAAAAGTCGAGGCCAACAGTTCTAACAAAATGCAAGTTATGCTTTATTCTTCTTTAAAAGAGGATCAATTGGCAGCTATCAAGAAGGGTTTCACAGAGGCTCATCCAGAGATCGCTATGGACTACTACGCAGCTGGTACTGGTAAGGTGCTCACCAAGATTGCTACAGAGCAACAATCAGGTCAAGTTGCAGCTGACTTAATTTGGGTAGGCGATCCTTCAAACTATTTGAGTTTTAAGGACAAGGGTATGTTAGAGGCATACGAGTCACCAGAAGCCAAGACGATAAGTGAAAAGTTCAAGGATAAAGATAATCTCTATTGCGGTGCCAGACTTGTTGTTATGGGTATTTCATATAACACCACAAATGTGACTGGTGATGAGATTCCTAAGAATTGGCAAGATTTGACCAAAGAAGAATTCAAGGGTCAATTGGTTATGAGTGATCCAGCCGAGGCAGGTACAACCTTATATGCTGTTGCTGGTTTAGTTGATAATCCAAACTATGGCTGGGATTTCTTTGAGAAGTTAAAGGAAAATGGCATGGAATTAGAGTCTGGTACTTCATCAACAATTAACAAGGTTGGTGCTGGTGCTTATAAGGCTTGTATCGGTGTTGACTACGTCACCCACACTCTCGAGAATCAAGGTTCTCCTATTTCTTTCGTCTATCCAGAAAAAGATCTAATCGCTGTGTCTTCTCCTATCGCTCTAATGAAGGGTTCACCAAATCCAGATGCAGGTAAGTTACTCTATGACTTCATTCTTTCAGAAGGTGGTCAAAAGATCTTAGCTGAGAATCAAGCTACACCAATTCGCCCAGGTGTTGAACTAGCCGAAGGTGCTTTGGACGCTGAGGAAATTGCTAAGAGAGCTTTGGAAGTTGATGATCAAAAATTAATCGATGGTAAGCAAGAGATTTTAGACAAGTTTGACTCATACTTCAGATAAGATTCGGGTGATTTCAGATAAGGTTAGACAAGGTTTAAATAAGGTTTAAACAAGGTTTGGATAAGATTCACTTGGAGCTAGACTACACAGAATCTTAAACTTAGATAAATCTTGCTTAACTGAAGTTATATAAAAATTAAAAAAGAGACTCAAATTTTAAGCTATAGAACTAAAAATCTATGGGTATATCAAGAGAGAATAAAAGATGAGTCTCTTTATTTTTCTAAAACAAATAAGGAGCGAGAAATGGCAAATATTTCGATTAAAGACCTATCTTTTTCCTTTCCATCTCATCAAATTTTCAAGAATTTTTCTTTAGAAATTGAGGATGGTAGTATTCTTGGTCTGATTGGTCCATCTGGTTGTGGCAAGACAACTTTAGCCAGAGCTATTGCTGGTCTTCTGACACCAGATAGTGGTGAGATTTACATTGGTTCGCAATGTGTTTTTTCCAAAACTAAAAGAATCAATATCGCCCCAGAAAGACGCAATATCGGTATGGTTTTCCAAGATTATGCTGTCTGGCCACACAAGTCTGTTTATAAGAATATTGAATATCCATTACAAAGGAAAAAGGTTAATAAGCAAGAGAGACCCAAACTAGTTGAGAGGGCGCTTGAGCAAGTTAGAATGAGTGACTATAAGGAACATATGCCTGTGCAGCTTTCTGGTGGTCAACAACAGCGTGTTGCTATAGCGAGAGCTTTGGTTTCTTCTAGTTCTTTTATGATCATGGACGAGCCTATCACGAACCTAGATGCTAAGCTCCGTGAGGAAATGGTTGACGAGATTAGAAATATCCAAAAAGAAAGTGGTACAACGATTATCTATATCACCCACGACCAAGAGACGGCACTCAAACTCTGCGACAAGATAGCGATTATGGATAAGAATGCCAATATTATTCAAATTGGTAAAGATGAAGAGATTATCTTGGAACCAAAGGATCGTTTTGTTTTTGAATTTATTGGTGTTTCAAACTTTTTGCCAATTAGGCTAAATAATGGTGAGATTTCTATCTTGGATAAGACGGGAACTCGCGCAGAGCTTTTTTCTACTTTAAATGAGTATAAGCATAGTAATCGTGTGAATATTAATTTGGAGGAGAATAAAGAGTATGAGCTCGCCTTCAGACCTCTGGATGTGAAGTTTAATAATGCTTCGAATTTAAAGGCGACTGTTGAGTCTAAGACCTTCCTAGGTAGTCACTATGTTTATTTCGTGAATTATTTGGGGCACAGTATCAGGGTTCAACAATCGACTCTGGACTCGTTGGATAAGAAGCTCCCAGAAGAGGGTGAGAAAGTTGGTATTGTGATTACTGCTTCAAATATTTATGAAAAGAAAGAGAGGACAGAAAATGAGCAAGAATAAAGATTTAGATTCCTTATATCCACAAAGAAAGTCCTCAAAGTTACAAGCTCTCAAGGGTAAATTGGGGCTGAATAGAAGCGACCTAGATAAGATGAATGGCAAGAGATTTAATTTGGACTTGTGTCTCACGATCTTGAGTTTCATTTTCTTGATCATCGTTGTTGTTATTCCAATGATGATGATTATTTATAATGTTTTCTTCTCGAATGGTAGCTTCGATCTTGGTATGTTAAAGAGAGTTCTCTTGGATAAAGAGAATATTGGCGCGATGCTGAACACGATCATTATTGCTTTTGCCGTAACTGTGTTGGGAACTATCGTCGGTCTATTTTTTGCCTGGTTACTCGGTAGGTCTGATATTCCTCTAAAAGGACTAATGCGTTCACTATTTAATATCCCTTATATGTTTCCACCCTTTTTCGGTGCGATGGCCTGGGACTTGCTTCTATCTTCGAGAGGTGGTTATTTCAACAATTGGTATATGCATGTGACTGGTGCTAAGTCTGCCCTTTTCAATATTAATTCAATTGGTGGAATTATCTTCGTCGAGTTGTCATATTACTTCCCATTCGTGTTTATGCAAGTTGTTAGTGCCTTGGAGCGTATGGATCCGACCTTAGAAGAATCAGCGAGAATTGCAGGTGCTAAGCAATCTTATGTTATTAGAAAGATAACTTTACCACTTGTTAAGCCAGCTATTGCTTCTGGAGCCTTACTAATTTTAACCTCTTCTCTTTCTCACTTCGGTGTTCCTAGTATCTTAGGTTTCTCACAGAAAATATACACCTTGCCAACGAGAATTTACGACCTTATCAATAGATCATCTGGTGACTTCCAAGGTATCAGAGAAGGTGCAACTCTTTCGATTCTCTTGGTTATTGTTGTTATGCTAGCTCTACTATTGCAAAGGGTAGTCCTTAAATCTGGTAACTACGATATCATCAAGGGTAAGTCGATGCGCCCGATGTTAATTCACTTGCACGGTGCTAAGTGGCCTCTCTTGATTGTTTCACTTCTATTCTTAGGTTTAGTTGTTGTTGTACCTTTGGTAATGATTTTCCTAGTTGGTCTACTCAAGGCTTACGGTCTACCACTACTACCACAAAATTTCAGCTTAAAGAATTATAGCGACATCTTAATGCACAATAAGATGGTCACAGATTCCATAACAAACTCATTATTCTTGTCTGTCTCAGCTGGTGTAATTTGTATGTTGTTCGGTGTCATGATTGCCTACGTTATTACAAAAATCAAACCACGTGGCAAGGGTGTCCTAGAAGTTGTATCTTTGTTACCTTATTCAATTCCAGGTATCGTTCTAGCTATCGGTGTAATTTTAGCTTGGTCTGGTAAATTGGGTATAAATCTCTATAACAGCATTTGGATTATCTTGATTGCCTATTTAGCAAGATATCTGGCCTTCTCAATGAAATCAGCTTCAGCTTCCTTGCAACAAGTTCACTACTCATTAGAAGACGCTGCGAGAAACTGCGGTGCAACGCACTTCGAAGCCCTGCGCGATGTCACTATCCCACTTATTAGACCCGCTATGATCAGTGGTTTCTTCCTAATTTTCTTACCTGCGATGCGTGAGCTGACAACTTCTGTTCTCCTATATGGTCCATACTCAAGAACTTTAGGTGTTGCTATCTACTCATTAAAGAGTGATGGTTATATAGTTCAGGCTTCAGCCTTGGCTTCTGTCGCAATTGTCATAATCTTCGTATGTAATGCAATCGTCAGATGGATTACTGGTGACAGGAAGCTTAAGTAAGGGAGGCAAAAATTATGAATGTAAATATTGATAAAAATATGAACGAGACAACAAATATAAATACTAACGAGAGCACTCTTGAGACTTTAAATAACAAAAGTGAAATCTTATTAAAAGACGTCGCGAAGCGCTTTTATACCAAAAAATTAGGTGAAGTTGTTGCTGTTGAAAATTTGAATCTCGATATTAAGACGGGTGAATGTTTCTCTTTCTTGGGACCATCCGGCTGTGGTAAGACGACGAGTTTGAGAATGATTGCTGGCTTCGAGGACTTGAGCGAGGGTGAGATTTATTTGTCGGGAAAACTGGTTTCAAGTAGCAAGAAGCACAAATATATTCCACCTGAAGAGAGAGGACTTGGCATGGTCTTCCAGGCTTTTGCGGTCTGGCCTCACATGAATGTCTTCGATAATGTTGCCTTTCCTCTGAAGGTGCAAAAGAGACCTAGTGCTGAGATTAGAGAACGTGTCGCCAAGGCGCTAAAACACACTTCTTTAGACGGTTTAGAAAAAGTTTACCCCTCTGATTTGTCTGGTGGTGAGCAACAGAGAATTGCATTGGCGAGAGCTATCGTCACTAATCCCCGTGTTCTCCTTTTAGACGAGCCTCTTTCAAACTTGGATCCACACTTGAGAGAGACGATGCGTTTCGAAATAAAGAATTTGCAAAAAGAGTTCGGTTTCACGATTATTTTCGTCACCCACGACCAATCGGAAGCAATGGCAATTTCTGACAGAATGATGGTCATGGACATGGGTCACCAAGTGCAAATAGGCAGTCCAGAAGAACTCTACAATCGCCCAGTTAATAGGTTCGTCCATTCATTCTTAGGCGAGTCAAGTTTCACAGAAGTCACGGTGAAAAATGGCAAAGTCTACATCGAGGGCGAAAAAGAAGCTCTCCCCATTTCAGCTCCAAAGGGCACAGATGGCAAGAGACTAATAGGCACGAGACCAAACACCGTAGAAATTCTCCCAGGTAAGCAAGAGCTCACGACTGACCACGTCTATGGCAAAGTCAGCAAGAGAATTTTCTTACCAGACTTCAGCGAATACATCGTCCAAGTTGGCGAACAATTCATCAAGGTTCAAAGTTCTCACCACGTCCACTTAAAAGAGGGCGATTCCTGTACCTTGAGACTTCCTGGTATCATGTGGTACGAGGCAGAAGACGAAGCAACAATTAGGGAGAGAAATAGAAGACAATTGGTTTAATGCGTTTCTTAAATACAAGCGACTGACAGACTAAATGTCTAATAATCTAATAAATAATTAAAAAATAAAAGGGGGAAAAAAGCCGCTCCGCGATCTATGTTTAATAGGTCCTCGGTAGAACTTTACCCCCATACTTTTATCTTGCTAAAATTAATTCTAAGTTCTTAAGTACTTATTGGCTGAATCCCCAGACTAGACTAGAACTAATCTTATTTTGCAACTTCAATTGTAATCTTATCTTCTTGTGGAACGATATTTTCCAAAGCGAATTCCATCTTGTTAATTGTCACATTATCAATGAAGTTCATAGCGTTAGGTGTATTGATATTCTCACCTGTTGTAGCCATAATTTTCATATACATCTCGATGTAAGAAGCTAAGTCTAAGCTGATTGCAGTGATTGCCTTGGAATCTGTTGAATAGGTCAAATTAATTGGTAAAACTAATGTCTCAATATTTGTTGCCTTCTTCACCTTATCGATTCCCTCGTGCATCTTCTCGATACCCTCTTTTTGCTTCTCTTCACTGAGTTTCTCGCCATTTTGATCCAAATAACCTTTCTCAGCTGCGTAAGGAACTAGCTCATCGATATTCTCTTCGATTGGAATCAAAGCGAGAATCTTGAGACTACCATCTTTTTCTTCCACCTGACGGAGATCATATTTTAACTTAGAAACAACGTCCAAAACCTTATTTGTATTTTCGTCGACTTTCAACTCTTGAGTATCAATTTGTGGACCTTCACCTGGGAAATTGCTCTTGGTTGTAACAATGTACTTCTTCTCGCTATCAGTCGAACTTGGATCCAAGGTAATTGTGACCTCTGGCTCTTGCTCAATCTTAAAAGCATCAGAAATATTGATGTTTGCCTTACCTAGTAAAGAAAGCTCATTATCAGAGTTCTTTTGCATTTTACCAGCGTAAGTAACAACGTATGTGGTATGGGCATCAGCCTTGGCATCAACAGTCAAATTTAGGTCAGCTGTCAAATTCTTCGTAGGCAATTGGAGCAAGAATTCTAAGATGTTCTTCTCGTCTTGACCCATGACCTTATCATATTGGGCATAAGTTCTTAAGTCGAAAGTTTTCGCTATCTCTTCCAAGTTGGACGAGGTAGTTGTTTGCGATTCTTGTGTACCTTGAGACTCTTGTACTTCTTGACTTTCACTTGCTTGACTTGCCTCGCTACTTTCGCTCGCCATTAAGCTTGGTCCTACCATTAAAAATGAAGCTAAAATCAAAGCTGATATTTTCGAAAAACTTTTCTTCATATTTCCCTCCAAAAAATTTTATGCATATCATTATAACCGATTAAGTCTCGTACAAGTTGCCAAAAGTAGAAAAAAACACTTCCGTGTGAAAAAAGAGTCCTAATATTTGGCTCTCAGGACTCTTGGTGTTTTCTAAAACTCTTTACATAAGTTATTAATTACTGCTTGTCTTCTTGTTTCTTTCTGATGATTACTAAGGCTGAACCAGCTAATAATACGCTTGCTAATACTAAGTAATTTGCACTTTCACCAGTTGCTGGAAGACTATTTTGTGTTTTCTTTACAACTTTTTTCTCTGTCTTCTTATCAGATGTTGATTCTGATATTGAAGGATCTTGAGATGTGCTGTCTGTGGTTTCATCTTGGGTAGTGGGAACAGGATAAATTGTATTTAGAACATATTCATCATCAGAAATTGGATCTTGAAGATTGAAATGTACAGAATATCGTCTGTAAGAACCATTAAATACAGTTACTTCTTCAGGTTTAACAATTACTTCTGATCTAAATTTTCTGGCAAGTTCTTTTGAAGCTGGATTATTAATGCTAACAACCTTAAAAATCATTGTTCATTATTTTCCAACTCTTCTTTAGTCATTCGAATCCAAGTACCAGTTGAAGCAGACGGAGGTATTTGTAGCTCTTGATTTCCTACTGTTACTTTAGACTTATAAGATAAAATAAGTCTGGCATCATCTCTTTGAAAAGGATAGTATGTAGATCCATCTTTTCCTTTAAATGCTACATGTGTAAATTGTACATATGCGTATGCGTATTCTGTTTTTACTTTCTGAGAATCTGTATCTAGAATTAAAATTGGCAACACATCATTACTCTCTATATGTCGGGCATATGTATAAGAATCTGGTAAATCATATACATAGATATCGTAGGATAGAGGATATACTTTATCAGTTCCCTCCACATATATATTCTTAGGTATGTTGACATCAACATTAAATGTATTTTTAGTTAAATCACTTGTATCGACTATAATATCATTCACATAGTATCTCATTGTTCCAGAATTTATTGGCTCACCTTGCCAATCTACACGAGCAAATGCCTCGACTTCTAAATGAAGCTCTTTTTGTGGATTGGAACCATCTCTATCTTCCAATGTTATAACTATAGTTGCAGGACTTTCCTTATCTAGTTTAACTTTTTTTTCGTATGGCTTGCCTTCCTCTGGATTCTCTTCACCCTCTGCAGGATTTTCAGCATCTTCGCCTGGAGTTTCTTCATTCTCTTTTGGTGTTTCTTCACCTTCGTTTACGGGAGTTTCTTCACCATCTTCTTTAGGAGCATTTTCTCCTTCTTCTGGAGTACCTTCTCCTTCAGTTTTAGGGTCCTCTTCACCCTCTGCTACTGGAGTACCCTCATCTACAGGAGCTCCTTCATCTACTTTGCCTTCGCCATTTTCTGTACCTGGCTCAGCTGTATCACCTGCGACTGCACCTGTATCTGGTGAACTGCTTCCTCTGCCTTAATGTAAGATGTGCTTACGACAGTATTTACTAACAAAGCAGTTGCAAGTAATAGAGCTTTTGCACCCTTAATTAAATTGATTTTCATAATTCCTCCACTAAATTAATCAACTTTAAAAATTTTTATTGATTATTTGTTAATTGTTTATGAACACTAACCATTGTCAAATTCAGAACTATAAAAGTCAACGATTTCATTTTTAAAAACTTACTTTTCGGCAAAAAAATAACGAAAAAAATCGCTTTTGGGCGTACCCCCCCATTTGAAGTTTTTTAATACTTTATATATGAGATAAAAACGAAACATTTTAGCCGTCACCAGCTTTCAAACTAAGCAAAATACATAAAAACTCGGCAGAGCTTTTTTCAACACAACTATTCGAACTGCTTCACTTGATTATCATGGCGCGACTCTTCAAGGGCAAAAATCGCCAAATGTCCACGCACTGAATCGTCCAGAGTCGTGCAAGAATTAGAAACCTCTTCGCCATTCAGAAGCCTGACAAAATCGTCCATCAACCTGTATTCTCCACCATCGTGAATACCCTTGTGAAGCTCAGCGAAACCCGCCTCAACGCCGTCCAAATTTAGCGCCGTCAAATCAATGACGCTCTCATCGAAACCCAACTCACTAGCGGGGTTAATCGTCCTAATACTTATCTTTGAGTCCTCAAAAATTCCCTTGATCTCACCCTTAGTACCTAGAATGTGAATATTGCGCTCAGACCTCGCCGTACCTCCAACCATATTAAGACTTGCAGTCGCACCGTCCTCGAACTCAATCAAGACAGATTGATGGTCAACTACATCGTGCTTCGTATTCCAAACACAGTCGCCATACTGAGACTTCTCACGCAGAAATGTCTCTTTTTCCTCATAGCTCAAAACCTTATCCGAAGCAAAATCTTCCCAGACATAGTGTGCCCACCTTTTCTCATGGTCTAGATAATGTTTCTTCGCAGAATAATTACAAAGAGGCTCAATCTTACAATCTAAAAGACATCTAGTACCAGCACCACAAGGTTTCTTATCTGGCGAAAAGGCAAAATCGGAACCGAAACTAACCAGTTTCTTAACTCCAACCGAACTTTTTAGCCACATCAGAAGGTCAATATCGTGCGAACATTTCGAAAGAAGCATAGGGCAACCACACTCTTTTTCAGAACGCCACTTACCTCGTAAAAAAGACGTCGCCATGTGATAGTATGAAATATGTTCATTGAGCTGAATATTATAAATCTCACCAATCGTCCCCTTAGACAACTTTTCCTTGATCAATTGGTAAAAACTCGCATAACGCAAAACATGGCAGATCAAGACTTTTCTCTTATATTTATAAGCTGCTTCACAAAGCGCCCTAACCTCATCCTTGTTGATAGCAAAAGGCTTCTCAAGCAAAATATCATAGCCCTTTTCCATTAAAGGAATAGAGCTTCTGACATGCTCTCTGTCCATCGTTCCGTTGATAATCGCATCGGCAAACTTTTCTTCTTTAGCAAGTTCAGAGGCGTTAATAAAAATTCGACTATCGTCAAGGTCATAAAGCCTCTTCATCTCGTCTCGTCTGTTTGGATTGGGTTCAGCAACACCGACTATTTCCAATTTATCTGGGTGGAGTTTGGCGTAACTTGCGTAAATTTGAGCCCTGAAACCTGCGCCGACAACGATTGCTCTAATTTTTTTCATCGATCAACGAACCTCTTTTGAACCACTTATTATTTTGCGTTATCATTTTACGCTATATTATAGGGGAAATTGGCTTAGCTAGAAACAGGTGGAAAAAGGTCACGGCAGTGCTTTTTTCTACTTTGATGAATTTATTGAAACTGGATTTGAATCTTTGCTTCTCACTCGAATTTTTCGCCTATTTTAGTTAATTTTCGCCAAATTTGAGGTGTTTATGAAATTTTATGTCGCTTATGGTAGTAATCTGAATCTTAAACATATGAGTACTTGTTGTCCTAATGCTAAAGTTTTTGGCACTTCCACTTTGCAAGATTACGAGTTGCTTTTTCGCGCTAGAAAGCTTGATGAAAATTCTTATTTGACGATTGAGAAGAAGTCTGGTGCTAATGTTCCCGTGGCGATTTGGCAGGTTAACGAGGCGGACGAGCTTGCACTAGATGATTATGAGGATTACCCTGACCTTTATTATAAGAAGGAATTGAGGCTTGATGTTTTGACCGAGACGAGCGAGATTAGGAACCTTGATTGTTTCGTTTATATTATGTATGAAGATAAACCTGTGACACTGCCTTCTGATGATTATCTTGAGCTTTGTCTTGAAGGGTATAGAAGTTTCAATTTTGACGAGGCGAAGATTGATGAGGCTCTCAAGCGTTGTAAGCAATCACTTTAAATCAATATAGATTTTGGGTGAAAAAAGCCCTTCACGGGAAGAGCTTTATAGAAAATTAATTAAATTTTAAAACCTCATCATAATAAGGAATGCTAGGTGTCGCACCCTTTCTAGTCACAGCTATTGCTGCTGCCTTTGAAGCTAATTCAAGTGACTCTTCAATAGACTTATTCTCCATCCTAGAAGCTAAATAATAACCACAGAAGGTATCGCCTGCTCCTGTAGTATCTACAGTATCCACTTTATAAGCGGGCTGACATACTCTCTTCTCGCCTACTTGAACCATCGCACCATCAACACCTAAAGTTAATACGATCTCCATATGGGGAAATTTAAGCTTCAACTTATCAAGTAACCCATCTCCACTCACATCAATCTTTAAATCTAAATCTAATAGCATCTTGGCTTCAATCTCATTTAGGATAAGAAAATCAATCTTATTGAAGTCAAGTGACAGAAGAGACTTGGTCATAGGCGAAGGATTCAAGGCAATTTTCAAATTAGAAGCTTCTTTATGCTCAAGAATATATTGCAAAATATTTGTCTCATTTTGTAAAAGAATATAATCTCCATCTTCTGAAATTTTAAGAGCGTCATCCACTTGCTTCTCTTCTATCGTATGATTTGCCCCAGGAAATCGCAAAATACAATTTTCACCATCTTCATTGACTTGAATCACGGTATGACCACTAACGGAATCCCTTTCTTCAAGGAAATTCATATTAATATTATCTTTCGCTAGCGCGTCCTTCAAAATATCTCCATCTTTGCCAACTGCTCCGATATGATATAAATTTTTAACTCCCGCTCTAGCGAGAGCAATAGACTGATTTAGACCTTTTCCACCGCAGATATCTTCAAGAGATTCTGTCGTCAAAGTTTCTCCAGGCATTACAAAATATGGAACTTTATACACATGATCAATATTTAAAGAACCTATATTAAAAATCTTCATATAGATTTACTCCTTTAATTAATTTTCTTAACAGTTCCACCCTTTACAAGACTTGGCTCAATAAACTTAACGAAACCGCGTTCATTTCCTTCAATTTTATCTAGCAAGGCAAGCACTCCCTCGCGTCCTAAATCATCTACATGTTGATCAATAGTAGTTAATCTAGGAAATATATATTCTGAAACATCAAGATTGTCATAACCAACAATTGATATATCTTCAGGAATTCTATAGCCTTTTTCTATTAGATATCTCATCGCACCTAGCGCCATCAAATCATTCATCGCAAAAATAGCAGTGATATTATCAAGGTCTAACTTTTGAATCATTTCATAACCACTTTTGAGTGAATAATCTCCCGTGACAATATTCTTGGATTCCAAGACCAATGATTCTTCATTCATTCTTTTTATAAAACCAGCTAATCTTCTCATCGAGTTTGGTGTATCTTCTGGACCAGTAATGCAAGCTAATTTACGATGTCCATTGTTAATCAAATGCTCGGCAAGCAAATAGCCTCCCTTGTAGTTATCACATGTAACTAAGACTTGATTCTTGCTCGTCTTAACTGACTCATCGAGTAAGACATAGGGTACTTTTCTATTTTTATAAATCTGTCTGTGAAGTTCTTCAAATTTTCTCGAAGTTATTAAGGTTCCAGCAAAACTGCCACTACTTAATTTTTCTTTAAGCGAATTAATCTGTTGTTCTTCGCTAGGCAAATGAAAAATAGAGAGCATCCAACCATGTTTCTGTGCTTCAACTATTGCACTTTGCGCCAAACTTGAAAAAAAGGAATTATCTAATTCTGGTACTAAAATTGCTAAGATTGAACTTTTTTGATTTTGTAGCCATCTAGCCTGTAAATTGGGACTGTAACCTAATGTCTTTATTGCTTCTTGAACTCTTTTCTTTGTGCTATCAGCTATTCTGTCAGCCTTGTTATTTACTACCATTGACACTGTAGCAATAGAAACATTCGCCATTTCTGCAACATCTCTTAAAGTTGCTGCCATAACAAAATCCTTCCAATATAGGTTTAAGAAGCAATGCCATTAATTATTTAAATGTCTTCGTTATTGCTCCTATCATATCCTCTATTATACGTGAACCCCTAATGTCTTTGCTTATTCTTACGTTTCTAATGTGAGAATTTTTCAACTTATAAATTTGCTTACCTTCGTAGGCTATCGTCTGGCCACGAGTCAAGATACCTTGAGTTGCTACATCAATATGCAAATAGTCTGAATATTCGCAATAGCTCTCATCTGCAGCTAACATAACAGGTATAACATCATCAATAGGGAAGCCCTTGAAGGCAAAATATTTTCTCCAAACATCAATATAAATCGAAAATTTATCTGCAATAAACTTGCAAATTTTACTTGACTTCTCATCGTCTTCGAAACGATGTATTAAGTCGCTTAATTCATCACGAGTCAACATTGAGTCTGCATAAGTATTTGTCTCACAGACATCTAAAGGCACTAAAACAATATCAATGTTACTATTGAAAACTATCTGAGCAGCCTCTGGATCGGCAAAAATATTATATTCAACAACAGGTGTTATATTTCCAGGAACTTTAAAGGTACCACCTAAAATATAAAGTCGCTTAACATTCTTACTAAATTCACTATCTTTTAAAATTGCTTCTGCCAAATTTGTCAGAGGACCAGTTGCAACAATTGATAGCTCGCCCTTATTTCTTTTGCTTTCACTGATCAAATAATCTACTGCATATTGCTCTTCATAGACTCTAATTTGTTCGTCAATATTAGCATTCATTAAGTCCAATCTTGAACCTAAACTATCTCTCAGTTCCTCAAAAAAGTTAACTGGATCTCCCAATTGTTCTCCATCTTTTTTTACTTCTTCAAGTGGAGAATCATTTCCTTTGAAGACTTTTACTTCACTACCCAAGTAGTCTAATATTGCAAGGGCAATTTGGCTCGCATGTTCAACTGAACCAGACGCACCATTAACTGTAGTTACACCTAATAAGTCAAGATTGGGGTGGTTGTTGGCAACAATCAAGGCCAAGATGTCATCTCCTACCATATCGGTATCTAAAATTATCTTGTTTTTCATATACAAACTCCTAAAGAATCTATACTATTGAAACGTGGCAACGCTTTTTTCTACCTCTATATTGAACGGCTACTCTCTAATGAAGGGGTCAACTATTTTAAATACTGTTGGTCTGACTATATGAATTACTGGGCCTAATAAAAAGGCTGCTACTATCGTGCCGACACCGACTACGCCACCCATCAAGTAACCGACTATTACAAAGACCAAGTCGCCCCCGATTCTCACATATTTGTAGGGTAATTTGCTCTTGTTGCTGATGTATTCTGAGACAGAGTCGACTGCGCCTACACCTAGATTTGCTCGGATGTAAGTTGCAACCCCTATGCCCATAATGACTAAGCCGACAAAGATGAGGATTAATTTAAGAACAATGTGGAGGTCTTTTGGAATCACTTTTGAAAGTAAGAAGTTAAAAATGTCTGCCGTGTATCCTATGCCAAAAATCGCGATGATTGAGGAGATATTTATGTAATCTCGCTGTAAGAAAAATAGCAAGAGCAAAATTACAATGTTCATCAGGGCAGATGCCGAACCATATGAGATATTTAGGACATTTGCTATTCCAAGCTGAAAAACACTAGCTGGATCGACACCTAAGCCTGCATATAAGAAGAAGCTGACACCTATTCCACAAAAGATTAAGCCTATAAAAGATACTAGAATCTTTTTTCCTAAAATAAGAGCTTGTCTTTTATTTATTTCCATCTGTTTCTCTTCCTAACTTTGCCATCGCAGCAAAGAACGCTTTGACAAATTCTTCTCTCTTCACCTTTTCGATAAAAATGGTATTGTGGGGAACTTCTTGCCCAAGAATTTTCTTTTGATAATCAATCTTATCGACGACTGTCATTCCTCTTGTCAATTGTCCTGTAAGTTCAATCTGCACATTGCATTCAAGAGTTTCAAAGAGCTCTTTATTGGCAAGATAGGCAATGGTGCAAGGGTCGTGCAAGGTGCAACCAGGGAAACCTTCTACCTCATAGTGATACTTTGAGAAAAAGTCGATTAACTCGGCTGCAAATACAGAAATCGAGTCCGCTTGAGAACGTAAAATCTCATTCTCGTCCCTTGTGACATAGGCTTTTTGTGTGACATCTAGTCCTGCCATAATGACTTTAAGTCCTGAGCTAAAGACGATATGGGCTGCCTCTGGGTCTGCGAAGATGTTATATTCAGCAGCAGCTGTCCAGTTGCCTATTGTTCCACCACCCATTATCGCAATTTCATCTATTTTTTCTTTTAAATCTGGTCTTGCTATGAATAATTGAGCGATGTTCGTCAGTGGTCCTAAGCCTACTAAAGTAATTTTTTCATCTGAATTTTCCAAAACGGAGCTAATCACTTCTAAGAAAGTTCTTTCGTCGACCTCTATATTGCTCTCAGCTAAGACTGGTCCTTCTAAACCAGACTCACCGTGAACCACTTCGCCACCGATATGTAGTCTTTGCATCAAGGGTCTCTCGGCACCTCTAACTACAGTTATATCTTCTCTTCCAGCCTTAGTAAGGACTCGGCAGGCATTTTTTGTCACCTTCTCAATTGTCTGATTACCTGCGACTGTTGATATACCTAAGACTTCTAAATTGTCAGCGGACAAGGCCCAAAGTATTGCCATCGCATCATCGTGACCTGGGTCACAATCAATCCAAATTTTTCGCTTATTCATAACCTATTTACCTCAACTTTTTAAATTTATCGCCTGGTATTACCTCGAGTTTACTTGGATAAGCTTTTATCCCCCCTAAATAACTTCCTTCTTCTTTAACTTCTCGCGTTTCTTCTTCATCGAATAAACTATGAGTCCAACTATCGTCACAATATATGGCAGACTTTGAACAAGTTCAGTCGGAATCTTTGTAGTTTGTAAGCTATAAGAAAGCGCTTCTGCGATAGCAAATATTATCGAGGAGAAAAAAGCTCCAACCGGAGTTGACTTGCCCATCGCATCAGCTGCTAGAGCGATGAAACCTCTGCCAGCCGTCATATTCTTAGAGAACCAAGTAACATAACCCATCGACATAAAGGCTCCAGCCATGCCACCTAGAATTCCACTTATCGCCAATGCTATATATCTTGTTTTTAAAATACTGACACCAACAGATGACAAGGCATTAGGCGACTTACCAGCCGCTCTAATTCTTAAGCCGATCGATGTCTTATACAAAAGAATGTAGACTAAAAAAACAGATAAGAAGGCTAAATAACTGACTATATTGTGCTCAGATATGACGTCACCGACAAAAGGAATATCCTTAATAAAAGGGATGGAGATAATAGGCAACTTACCAGAATCAAGCGAGATAGTCGTGCCCTTATCTTTAACTATTGAATACATCCAAAACACTGTGCCACCTAGAGCCATCGAGTTAAAGGCAATACAAGTCAAGACACTATCCGCCTTAAGTCCCATTGAAACATAACCAATAAATAAGGAGCACAAAACGCCAACGATGATAGCAACAAAGAAACCAAACCAAGGACCGAAACCAAAGGCGCTGGCAAAGACTGCTGCCAAGGCTGAAAATAACATCACGCCTTCAATACCAATATTCGTTATGCCTGCATTCGAAGTAATCACAGCTCCCATCGAAGCGAGAATCAGAGGTGTCGAAACCCTAATTATTGAATAAATGAATGAAGGTGTTAATAAAGTACTAAATAACTTATCCATGTTTCACCTCATTATTATCGAACTTAGCCCCGTCTCTTCTTTGCTCCTTTTTACCTTTTTTCTCAAACTGTCTAGTACAAATCTTTATCAAAATCTTCTGTTTATACTTGGCTAAGAAAGCATCCGAAGCAACAAAGATAATGATCAGAGCTTCAATTATCGAAACAATCTCCGAAGCTATATCCGACTGCCTATACATATAATCTGCACCAACACGCAAATAAGAGATGGCAAAAGCTGCTACCGGGATAAATAAGGGATTGCCCCTCGCTAAAATATTCAAGACAACACCGTCGAAGCCGAAACCAGGTAAAGTTGACCATTGAAATCTTTGATACATTCCAATCATCTCAGTTGCTCCACCTAAGCCAGCGATTGAACCACCTAATAATTGAGAACTCAAAATGATTCCAGCCGTTCCCATTCCAGCATATCGACCGAACTTTTCATTATTTCCAACTACTCTTAAGGAATAGCCCCACTTTGTGCGATATAGTAATATTGCAGTTATGACAACAACTACAAGAACAATGAACAAACCACCGTGTAACCTTGACTTCGGAATCAATCGTCCGAGGCTAATTCCTTCAGGGAAGGGAGTAGAAGCTTGATATGCTGAATTTGTATCCTTAATCGTATGATTAAAAATATATAAACCAATATACAAACATACATAGTTCAACATCAAAGAGATAACTAATTCACTAGCTTCCCACTTGATACTAAAGTACGACGGAATTAAGCAAACAAAAGCAGAAACTACCATTGCACAAATCATCGCAATAATAATTGCTAAGACTGGTGGCAAGTTTAAATTAATTACAACGATCGCAGCCGTGAGTGCGCCTAAATAGAAACCGCCCTCAACTGCTAAGTTAAATTGCTTCGCCGTAAACATTAGACAAATCGCCAAACCGGAAAAAGTAAGTGGTATGGCAGTTTCTAAAACAGTACTGAACCTTCTCATTGTAGTAAGTGGTCCAATAAATAAATTCTTTATTGCCTCTAGTGGCGAAGATGTCGTACTAACCATCAATATCAAAGTTAAAACGAGTGCCAAAACAATTGCGCAAACAAATCTAAATATTGAAAAATACAAAGAAAACTTTTCAACTTGACTTCTCTCGCGAAAATTAAACATCTTCTTCATTTGTCCTTTCTTTTAGATTCATTTGTTTAACACCTAGCATGTAGTAACCCAGCTCTTCTTCAGTTAAATCTTTGGTATCTTCAAAATAAGCTGTCAATCTGCCGTTATACAAAACAGCACAGGAATCGCCAAGTTCTAAAACTTCATTTAAGTCAGCAGATATAAGGAGAATAGCAGCGCCATCATCCCTGAGTTTAATTAAATATTTTCTAATTAATTCCGCCGCCCCCGCATCAATGCCTCTAGTTGGTTGCTCCGCGATAATGACCTTTGACTCAGAAAAAAGCTCTCTCGCCGCAACGACCTTTTGAATGTTTCCGCCTGACAACATCGAAACTTTTTGAAATGGTGACTGGCAAGCGATAACAAATTCTGAGATTTTTTCTTCTGCCATTTGCTTAACTTTATTTTTGTCTATGAAAAATTTATGGCGCAAAAATTTATCAATTTCAGTAACTAAAAGATTATCTTCAATTGACATATCTGGAGCAGTTCCAACTGTCATTCTGTCTTCTGGGACGTAAGATAGACCTAAAGAACGGATTGATTTTGGGCTAAATTCAGAAACTTTTTCTCCTGATATCTTAACTTCTCCACTGAGTGGCTCTCTGAGACCAGTCAAAATATTTGCTAATTCTGCCTGACCATTTCCTTCGACTCCAGCCACGCTGACAATCTGACCAGCTCTAACAGCTAAGGATAAATCATCTAATTTTTTCTTGCCTAAGCTGTTGATGTAAGTCAGGTTCTTTATGTCTAACAAAACCTCTCCGGGAACGGCTTTTTTCTTCTCTATATGTAATTCTACGTCTCGTCCGACCATTCTCCTTGAGATATCTTCTGGTGAAGTCTCGTCAATGTTTAAGGTTGTCACTGTCCTGCCGTGCTTCATAATTGTTACACGATCGCAAATCTCCATAATCTCATTGAGTTTGTGGGAGATAAATAGAATGGTGTGACCTTTTTTCTTAAGTTCTTTGAGTTCTTTAAATAAACTCTTGCACTCTTGAGGTGTTAGAACGGCTGTCGGCTCATCCAAAATTAAAATTTTTGCTCCTCTAGCTAGAGCCTTGAGAATCTCTGTTTCTTGTTTAATACCGACGCTGACATTCTCTATTTTCTCTTTGACATCGATATTAAAACTATACGTTTCTGCCAAGGCTTTTGCTTGTTTAACCATATCTTGTCTCTTTAGAAATAGACCACATTTAGTCGGTTCATCACCTAGGGCTATATTTTCTGCAATACTCAGGCTATCAACCAACATAAAATGTTGATGAACCATGCCTATTCCTAAATTGATTGCCTCTTTAGGAGAGCGAATATGCACCTCTTTACCCTTTAAAATTATTGAACCACTATCTGGCATTTCAATACCAAAAAGGATTTTCATCAAGGTAGACTTACCTGCACCATTCTCTCCAATCAAGGCGTGAATTTCCCCCTCTTTGATGCTCATACACACATCTTTATTGGCAACAACACCATTGGGATAAACTTTCGTCACATTCTTAACTTGAAAAAAGCCCTCATTTAATTCTTCTTTGTTCATAACTTTTCTCTCATTACTCAGTGAGAAATTCATTAATCAATATCTAAGCCCATAAATAATCAAATCAAGGCTTCACAGAATTTCTCAACTCATTTAACTTCTCTTGATCCATACCGACAGCAGAATCAACCTTTATCTCACCATTGACAACTTTTTCTTCGATCTCTTCTAACTTCTTTTGCTTCTCTTCGTCAAAAGCCTGTTTGAAAATATCGTTCTTGGCTAATTCAACACCCTTTTCTTTAATACCTAAACTTTCGGCTGCGCCCCACTTGAGTTCACCTGCCAAATCTTTTTGAATCGCTCTAAAAATGGTATCGCCAACATTTTTCATCATCGAAGTGATAATGTGCTTAGCAGTCTTTTCATCGCCCTTAGCTTGATAAATTGAAGATTGGTCTGAATCAACACCGATTATCTTTTTATCATTATCGACCGCAGCCTCTATTGAACCCAAACCAGATGGGCCTGCAGCAGCAAATAAGACGTCTGCACCTTGACCAAATTGCACTATAGCATGTTCCTTACCTTTTGCTGGATCATAATAATCAGCTGTATAAGTACTAATAACCTTAATATCAGGATTTATCTCTTTCGCACCTTGAATGTAGCCAACTAAGAAATCATTAATCGGAGGAATATCCATACCACCAATGAAACCAATCTTATTATTTTCAGTAATCAAACCAGCAGCAGCTCCAGCTAAGAAAGAACCCTCATTTTGCTTAAAAGTCGCACAATAAACATTCGACAAATCATCTGTTGCAAAATCCACAGTATTATCAATCAGAATAAATTTCTTCTCTGGATAATCTGGGGCGATCTTCTGCACAGGCTCAACCATCGAAGGCGAAACAGCAACAATATACTCAGCCTTTTCATCATCAGCGGCATCAGCTAGGGCTGGCTCCCACTTCGCCTCTTCATCTCCCGTCTCTATTACTTGAATTTCAAGACCTAGTTCCTTATTAAGTCTCTCCATTCCACGATTAGCAGAATCAAAGAAACCTAAGTCACCCAAATTACCATTAACAATCAAAATAGCCTTTTTGCCCTTCGCCTCAGTCTTCTCACCAGCCTCACTATTCTCACTAGCTACACCAGCCTCACTAGCCTCACTAAGCTCCTCACTTTGGCTTAGCTCAGAACTCTTCACTTCCTCACTCGGTGCAGACTTGCCACCATCTTTCGCCGTCTCATTGCTCTTACATGCAACAAAAGACAAGCTCATAAAAAAAGCACTCATCAAAGCAATACACTTTTTCATTTTTCCCTCCTACACACTTTTAAAAATCGCTTAACTCTCTTTAGGTTAAACGTTTAACTTGTGAACATTCTACTATACAAAGTTGCAATGTCAATACTCTTTTGTGTAAATTACTAAGTTTTTTAAACAGAATAATAGGGTAGAAAAAAGCCTTTCCCAGGGGCTAGGGAACTCAGCATAACTACGCAGATGAAAGCATCTTTGAACAAGCTTCATAATATACAAAGATAATAACAATAATTGACAAAATTAAACCGAGTGTAAATTTAGGAATAAAAATAAAAAATGGCTCTGAGGAAAAACAATAAAAAACCCAGAGCCTAAAAAGAAAGGAGATTAATTGCATATAATGTGCAACCTAAAAAAATGATAAACCATAGATAATATATATTACTTATTCAATTTTAGCAACCGTATATTTAAAAATTAACAATTAAAAAGGAATAAACTACAATTCTTGATCATTTAATAGTTTAATTTGATATTCACTAGGCGAAAGCCCCTTGAGTTTCTTAAACATTCGATAGAATGATGAGTAATCTTCAAAGCCTATTTTCATAGCGACGTCCGTAATATTACATTCTGACTTCATCATCTCAGTAGCTTTTTCAATTCTGATACTTGAAAGTTGTTTATAAAAAGTTTTGCCTGATTCTTTTTTGATAATTTTATTCAAAGTAAACTTATTCATGCCAAATCTATCAGCAACATCTTCTAACTTCAGATTTTGATCGTAATTCATTTTTATAAACTCAATAACAATTGAAGATAGTAAAGAATACTTATTTAAGCTCCCATCCAAAAAATTACTTTTTCTCGGAGAAACCCTGTTGAGAATGACCAGCAAACTTTGAATTAAACCATAAGCATATAAATCTCTCGCATATAGTTTATTTCCTTGTATTCTTATGTTAACTTTGTTTTCATTTTTAACCTTTCCAAATATATTATCTGATTTATCACTATCTCCACTCTCATTAAATTTGCTAACTCTTTTGTCCTCTTCATGCAATAATTTCAATATAGCTAAGGCTTCTTCAAATTGTTCATTTGATGGATATATAACTTTTATCCCAGTAGGTGATGAGAAGCACTTTGACAAATCAATATCTTTATTCGATAAACGCTCAATTAAATTCTTATTTAACCACAAAACATAACGATAACTTCCACTTCTATTTTTATTAGATAGAGGATTATGTTGAGTATATGGATTTATCAATAATATTTCGCCAGGCTTAACAACATACTTTATATTTTGCGTTAAATAGATAATTTCCTCGCCAACAAAAAAGAATACCTCATAGAAATCATGTTGATGGCTTCCCGCATTTTCTATAGGCTTATCCTTATATAACTCGAGCTTATAATATTGATTTAAGCTCAAAGTCCTCACATTGCTCAATTACTTTTAATGATCTTGAAAATAATTGTTTATACAACGGTACTTTAAAATTTATTGATGAATGTGACTATATAGTTCATTTCGATAATTTACCTAGTTTAAAAGATAAAATTGGTCATCTAACATTCCATCTCGAAGATTGCAATATCTACTCTATATTCATGAGCTAATTAATAACAAATTAAAATAATTAATAGAAAAGAAGCACTCTGTTGCTTCTTTTTTACTACCCACAACCCACGCTCCACTCACAAAATTTCAACAATTTCCAACAATTTACAAAATTACACTTGTCAAAAAAATCAAACACGATTAAACTACGTCTCGCTAAATAAGAATGATTATCATTTGCATTTACTGGCAAGAATTATTTTTGCTCTTAGCAAGTGAAAATCCATCTTTCTCATCAGCAAAAAATAATTTTTAACTGTGTGCAGGACACAGTAAGATAGGAGAAAATATGTACACATTTGATTTGCTCAAGAAGCTTTTTCCTCATATCTTTAGGGGAATACTTGGTGGTCTTATGGCCGGTCTGCTACTAACAGGTGCAAGTGACACTGTAAACACGACTAATAATACGTCGAAGCCAGTAACAGTAGAGAACCACTATGCTACAGAAACAGAAATTCACGAAGCAAGTGAATCAGTCGGAACAGTTGAGTTCAAGGCAACTCTAGTCAACAAGGATAACAAGCTTCTAAAAGATCACAAAGTTGCTATCTATGATATAACTGATGGACGCGATCTTGTTGAAGATAAACTAAGCAACGAAATGGGCGAAGCTACATTCACAGGTCTCAAAACTGACCGCAGCTACAATGTCGTAATTGATGGAGAAGAAAGTCCATATACTTTCAGAAATAGCGACAGCTCCACAATGGGCAGAGTCTTTATTTTAGATGCAGAAGCAGACCAAGATGCCGATAGCAAAGTTTCAGACAAGCTCGCAACCGTAAGAACTAATAGCGAAGATAATGAACTTCTCGGACAGGTAACTGTTGCTCTCTATTACAACGGAGAAAAAGTAGCCGAAACATTGAGCGACTATCAAGGTTTAGCAACATTCAATAATCTTCAAGATGGGGTATTCTATGATATCTATGTAAATGGTCAAGCAAGCAAGAACTTTGTTCGCACCGGTGAATTGACAGATGTATATCTAGCTGGCACCAGCACAGAATATGTCCTTAATGATATTCCAGGCTCTAACTAACTATTGTATTTTGCTTCTTCATTTTACACCTTAGGTAGAACGAAGCTCTTGATTTGAGTCTTTTTATAAAGGAAGAAACTCTAAGTCAAGAGCTTTTTTATATAAAAATAAATTTAGAGATAATTTATCTAAAGAAAAGAAACTTTTTTGTTTCTTTTCTTTTTTGTGTTCAAATAGATATAAACATGTTATAATTTGTATACTTTGAACAAATGCAGGAGGTGTGCATGTCTACTTTTTATGTCCCATCGGTTAACCTTATAGGTAAGGGTTGTATCAATGAAATTGGTAGCTATATTAAGGAATTTGGTTTTAAAAAGGCTTTATTAGTTACAGACGACTTTATTTCCAAAAGTGAAATAATGGAAACTGTTTTGAAACCACTCAACGATGCAGCTATCGATTTTGTAGTCTTTAAAGATGTCGATCCTAACCCAACGTGCAAAAATTGCATGGACGGCCTTAAAGTTCTTCAGGATAATAACTGTGATTTTATTATCTCTTTAGGCGGTGGTTCACCACAAGATGCAGCTAGTTGTATCTCTATTTTAGCAACAAATGGTGGAATACCTAATGACTACGAAGGTTTACACAAATCTAGCAAAAAAGGTTTACCAGTAATCGCAATTAATACAACTGCCGGCACATCTGCTGAAATAACCATCAATTACGTTATCACAGACGAAGAGCGCAAGGTAAAAATGGTTATGGTTGACAAGAATAGCTTGGCACTTATGAGTGTCAACGATCCTATGCTCATGCTATCCAAACCAAAATCATTAACAGCCGCCACAGGTATGGATGCCTTGACACACGCTATCGAAGCTCTAGTTACCCCAGGTGCCTATGGCGTAACGAAGAAGCTTTCAGTCGGTGCCATTGAATTAATTAAGGAATATTTGCCAAGAGCAGTTGATAATGGAAATGATGTTGAGGCTCGCGAGGCTATGGTTCACGCTGTATTCCTAGGTGGAATGAGTTTCAATAATGCTGGACTAGGTTATGTTCACTCAATGGCTCACCAATTAGGTGCTGTCTATAATCTTCCACACGGTGTATGCTGCGCTATGCTTTTGCCAGTTATCGAAAGAGAAAATGCCAAGAGAGTCCCTGCCGCATTTAGGGAAGTTGCAAGAGCACTCGGAATGGATATTAAAGGTAAGAGTGACGAAGAATGTGCAGAGTATGCCATAGAACAAATAGAAGAGTTGTCAGCTAGAGTCGGTATTCCCAAGAAACTCACTGAATTAAATATTAAGGAAGAAGATTTCGACTTTGAATATCTCTCCAAAAATGCACTTATCGATGCTTGTGCACCAGGTAACCCATTTATGCCGACCCTAGAAGAGACAATATCTTATTACAAAAAATTATTTTAATTAGTCAATACTCTTGATTAGTTTAACTCCCATTTCTATTTATAGAAGTGGGAGTTTTTTTATCATAAAAAAGCCCCCTCGGGAGCTTAAACTGTCATCCAAATCTTGAATATCAAAAATGTATTCAGTCTAAAACTAACCCGAGACGGCTTTTAAATACAAATATTTTAATATTTAGCTAAATAAATCACTTATCCCTTATAAACTGTGCTAAGAAGTGAATCTACAATTCTTTCAATTGAAGTAAGTCCACCAGAAATTAAATATAAATCGGCAGCATCAAGCTCATAAATTGCCCCATTCTGTCCAGCACTTGTTCCTTTAACAAGATCATTGTCACTCAAGACATCTTGTACATCACCCTTACCTACAGCCTTGCCCCTATTCATAAAGAAAATCATATCAGGATTGGTCTTGGAAATATACTCATAATTTACTTCCTGACCATGTGTAGAAACTTCAATATTCTCATCTGCCAGCTTATATCCCAAAAGATCATAGAAGAAGCCAAATCTTGACCCCTTACCATATGCTGAAATATTGCCGTCATTTACCATTAAGAAAAGAAGCTTCCTATCATCACTTGACACTTTCTCCTTTAGGGTATCAACCTTAACCTTTACTTCTTCAGCAAAGGCCTGAATATCAGCCTGCTTATCAAAAATCTTGCCAACAGCCTCTGTAGTTGCCAGTGCATCTTCAAAGAATGTTTCGCTATCAGCTGCAAAATATAGTGTTGGAGCCAGCTCATGGAAATCCTTTTCAATTTTCTTCTGTCTGCCTGAGATAAACGCTAACTCTACTTTATTTTCATTTATAAGTTCAAAGTCAGGTTCTTTCATGCTACCGGCCTCAATATAATTTGGAAAAGCTTCGAGCAAACCAGGTATATTTGCCTTTGGTCCGATTACTTTTAGATCGGTTAATCCAAGTTTCTTGAGGGTATCAAGAATTACCATGTCGTATACAGCGATAACTTCCGGCTTCTTCTCGATGACGACTTCTTTACCCTCTTTATCCTTGATAGTCAGTGGGTATACTGTAGCTTCTGCAGCAAGCTCCGACCCCTTCTCTTGCTCCGAGCTTTCGTTGCTCACAGCCTCTTCCTTAGTCTCTGATTCACTAGCCTCACTAGCAAAAATAGAAGCCGGTGTAACAAATGTTGTGACAGACATTGCCATCATAAGCATTGCCACTAATATCTTCTTATGCATTATCCTTCCTCCTGCGTAAGGTATTTTTTATTCGCATCACATTTACTTCTGCAATCTCAAGTCAGAAAAAGCTACCTGAATTAAGATACTCCTATATCTATCATCCCTATATCACATACACTCTAACTATTTCACGCAAAATTATTTACAGCCTAAATTATGTTAAACTACACGAGCAAAATACATGTCAAAAGCTTTGTTATCTAGGAATTTAAATAAATATCAGCTCTCTAAACCCAGTACAGTCTTTCTGTCCTCCAAACGGCACCTGCATTTGTAATACAAACAAAATTTTTGATTTTCTATGTCAACGATATCGAAATCGAAATCGAAAACATCATTTAGAATTTTGCCGCTTAATAACTCATTTTTATCACCCTTATAAATAATATCTCCGTTTTTCATAGCAATTACGTAGTCAGCATGCGCGGCAACAAAATTGAGATCATGGACTACTAAGAAAATCACCTTATCCTCTTCATCTATTAATCTAGCCAAAATATCCATTAGTTCTGCACTATGTTTGAGATCCAAATTATTCAAAGGTTCATCTAAGAAAATATACTTGGTATCCTGTGCAATAATCATCGCAATATATGCGAGCTGTCTCTGTCCTCCAGATAATTCATCTAACCTCTTATCAGCGATATCGGATATACGTAAAAAGCCCATGGCACGTTCGACCTTCTGTCTATCCTCATCAGTCAATCTACCTTTAGAATATGGGAAGCGACCAAACTGCACTAACTCCCTTACTGTCAGGCGAATATTTATATTATTGCTTTGACTGAGAAATGAAATCTTTCTGGCTAACTCATCTGAAGGATAAGCTTCCAAATTCTTGTCATCAATTTCAATATCCCCACTATCTCTGTCCAAGATCCTCGCAATAATATTCAACAGTGTTGATTTACCAGCACCATTGGCTCCAACAAAAGCAACTAGTCCCCTATCCGGAAGCTCACTACTCAAGTCAGATAAAATAGTTTTTTCTCCGTAGCTTTTGCTAATATTCTTGAATCTAATCATAATTCACCTCAATACGAATACACCTTGAACCTATTCTCTCAATCACGCGAGTGCTTTTGCCCATAAAACTAAAACTCGCATCCATAAATCTATGCTCGCAACATCTATTATTCCCTTATTAAAATAGCTCACAGCTTCAACCTCTAACTTTTCTCCTAAAACTAAATAGATTCTTAGATAAACGCCAAATCTTTTTTGTCCACGTTCTCGGAACAAGATCCGTCTGCTTCAAAACTAGGAATAAGAAATATAGTCCTCCGAAGAAATTAATCATCACCGAAAGCTGCGTCGCATAATTCAAAATATTTTTAAGAACGAAGCTCCCGACAGTTAGGAATAAAAATGAAATCAGACTAGCAGCGGCAATAAAATATCGATGTTCATAAGTTTTTATAACTCTGCGTGCAAGGCTAACAGCTACAATCGACAGAAAAGAAATTGGACCTATAAGGCAAACTGAAAGTGATACAAGTAGGGCAATTTTCAACAAAGTCCGCTTCATTATTAGATCGTAATCCAGCCCCAAACTTATCGCATTATTTCTTCCTAGGTGACAAACATCCAAACTAGCATCACTACGTAAATTAATGAAAAAAAGCACCGCCGTGATAACAAAAGCTAAATATAGAAGCTCCTTATTGACCGAATTCACCGAAGCAAAAAGTCGTTCCTGCAAACCTATATACTCGTTTGGATCTAAGACCATCGTCATAAAAGATGAAAGGCCTGAAAAAAATGTGCCTAGGATTATTCCTACAAGAACAACATAAAATATATTCCCTTTAATCTCTTTTAGTAAAAGCTGAAAAATAAGGTAAACGCTAAATACCATTACAAATAACGATATTAGAAATTCCAAGTAAATATTTATACCTGCAGAAGCTTCAAGACCAAATAGAAAGACGATGAAAGTCTGAATGAATCTGTAAAGATTCTCCAAACCCATAACCGACGGAGTCAGTATTTGATTATTGCTTATGGTCTGAAAACTAACAGCACTATATCCCGTACAGTAAGAAGCTATTAATATAGCAAAAATTTGAACTGCACGCCTTTTTAGAGCATACATTGGGTTATCAAAATTCAAACCATATATCAAGAAAACGATTGAAGAAAGCAAGCTTAAACCTATGAGTAAAAAAAGCACCTGCGTTTTTTTCTCTAATTTTCTCTGATTCATATTTTTGCTTATATATGCACCGGTGACGGCTTTTGACCCCTTATTTTTCAAATCTACCTTTGTCATACTCACCTTAATTTTCTTGCGTACTTATTGTGTACCTATTCCATATGCTATCCTAAACATTTACGCTCAAGCAGCCGAAACCAAAATTAAATCCTTCCCTTTTTTAAGTCATTTATCACCATGACAAGAAATATGGATGAACCTAAAATAGAAGCTATAGTCGACACATTTATCTCGTATGGAAAAATAATTAGTCTCCCTAAAATGTCGGAAGCCAGTAAGAAACAAGAGCCAAGTAATAAATTTCTACTTATTGCGGACTTAATATTGTCTCCAACAAGCAAAGATACCAAATTAGGAATAACTAGGCCTACAAATGGGAGTGAGCCTACTGTGACAATAATTGAAGAACTGATTAAAGAAACTAAGATTAGTGCTATCCTCACAATTTTCTTATAAGAAAGTCCAAGATTACTTGCCATATCTCTTCCTAGACTTAGCAAGGTAAAATGATTAGCAAAAAATATTGAAATTATTATCAAAGGAATAGATAAATATAGCAATTCGTAACGACCCTGAGTTATCAATGAAAATGAACCTCTAGTCCACGACTGAATATTCTGCAAAATATCGAAGTTGTAGCCAACGAAACTAGTAAAGGCTTCGACAACAGCTCCGAGCATAAGGCCGATGAGAGGAATCAGAAGCTGGTTCTTCAACTTTATTTTCTCGAGTAGACCTAAGAAAAATATATTTCCAACTAGGGCAAAAGCAAAGGCTAGTAAAATCTTAATACTTATGTTTGAACTGGAAAAAACTAAGGTAGCAATAAGTATGCCAAGCTGACACCAACTCATCGTTCCAGCTGTTGTAGGTGAAACGAAACGATTGGCACTTACACTCTGCATAATTAAGCCAGATAAGGCTAAGCCCATACCTGTTAATATAATTGCGGCAGTTCTAGGTATGCGACTTACCAAAATGATATATCTACCCTCTGATCCGCTCTTGAATAGATCAGTGAAATTAAAATCAATGACTCCAACTGCAAGTGAAATTATCGAAAGCACTACTGTGAGCACAAGCAAGAAATATACATTTACAAGGAAGTCCAAGTTTATTTTTTTCTTTTTTCCTTGATTATTGTTGTCTCCAAGCCTTAGCGAGAATGAATCGCTGCTATCACTATCGTCACTATTATCGCCACTTAGACCACACAACAATTTATCCTCACAAAACTGCTTATTGATCTTGCTTGATTTTACGTAATTAAATTTATGACATTTTGTTGTTACAGCTTCCCCACTTGAGGCAAACTTATCTTTATTATCAATCATTTCTTCCGGTCCTTATGAAAGTTAGGTTAGGCTAACATAGATATTAATTTTCGTCTATGATTTAGACCGTTTTATTTTTATTTCAAATAAATAATATAAATAACATGGTCAATATGAATGGAGAAATTAATTATTAATAAATAATTTTATAGATTATGACGAGGCGAAGTAAAGCTAAAATTATATGCTCAAATTTTGCCAAGCTACAACAAACTACGATTAGAATATCTATTTATAAGAACCTGAACTATGAAATATTTCATCTACCTATTGCATTTAGCACCAGCCTTGTTTGATGTTGGAATATTAAACATCTCTACCAACCTTTGTTAAATTAATGCTTCTAGGTCTATACTTAAATATGTAAAATGCTAATTCGATAGAAGATTTACTATAAAATACAAGTCTAAAATTCTACGGAGGATTCTATGTGGTTAAGTCAAGCTATCTTGTCTGCCCTTTTTGCCGGGTTAACGGCCATACTTGCTAAACTAGGCTTAAAAAAAATCTCATCAGATTTAGTTACGGCACTGCGCTGTGCTGTAATTCTCTTGTTTTCGTGGGGAATTGTAGTAACAAGAGGTAAACTAGTAGAACTCAACACCTTAGACCCAGCTTCTTTAATTTTCCTGCTTCTATCAGGCGCAGCAACAGGAATAGCTTGGCTCAGCTACTTCAAAGCATTATCTCTTGGAGATGTAAATAAGGTTACTCCAATCGACAAATCATCAACAATTATTACCATTATCTTAGCCTTTATCCTATTTGGAGAATTCGTAGGTATACAAAAAATTGTTGCTCTGTTGCTTCTATGTATAGGGACATGGTTAATGCTCGATAAAAAAATAGGAGTATCCAAACACGCAAAATCGGCAGCTCTCCCTACTGATACCAGTTTAAAATACCAAGCAATGAATCTATTGAGGAATAGATCATTTGCAAAAATAAGCTTAAAAAAAGAACCTTATATTATCTTCGCCCTTCTATCAGCTATTTTTTCAGCCTTGACAGCAATTCTCGGCAAAGTCGCAGTAAGTCGCATTGACTCAGACTTAGCAACTGCAATTCGCACAATCGTCGTTCTTATTTTTGCCTTTATAATCATCTGGAAAAAGAAACTCTTCCATGAAATCAAACAAGTCGATAGACGCTCTGCACTATTCATTGTCCTTTCTGGTATAAGTACAGGCTTATCTTGGATCTTCTATTATTCTGCTCTAAGTACAGGACCAGTAAGTGCAGTTCAATCCATAGATAAAATGTCCATAGCCGTCACAATTATCTTTTCATACCTTATATTAAAAGAAAAGTTAAGTAAAAAAGCCCTCGCGGGCTTCATTACGCTACTTATCGGAACTATCCTGATAAGCTTATAAATATAATTCAATTAGAAGAACTCACGCGATTACTACTGCTCTCTTTCCCATCTTAACGAAGCAGTTCCAGAAAGTATTTTTATCGACATATTGCCAACCATTAATCGCATCTGCGATCTCATATTTACCATTTCCTTGTCCAGTAACAAGCACACAATGAAGATTGGTAATAGGTTTATAATATGTCCCATTTGGCAGATACCAACCCCAGCTAGAGTATCTAGGTGCTAAATAATCATATGTTATCCATGACATGATCTGATATCCATTGGCAAGAAGCTTGTCATACTCACTCATATTCAAACCCGATTTAGAGACCAGTGTACCCGCACCATTTTTACTCTCGAAGAAATATACCTTCAAGGGATGGAATACAAGCCCTGATGGAAATGGAGAAAGCTTCACATCAAGTACAATAATAAATGGCGACCTAACGGTATATGCTATTTGGGAACAATAACAAAAATACGCAAAGGATTTATATACCTTAATTTTTCTTTTAAATCTTTGGTTATATCAACACTCATATATAACGCCTTCACTCATCAGTATTTCTATTGCATCATCAACCATAGAAATATCAACCTCATTATCATACTTCTTATAAAAAGATAAAATATCATATTTTGATAAAATCTTGTTATTAAAATAAAACCACAGTTCTTTTGTAATTAAATCTACTTCTATAGCAGAATTGTTCTTAGTATTAAATATTACCAACCCGTTATTAACTTCTGCATGTCTACAGTATTTATTTTTTCTATATCTAGTCATTACTTTCACACTTATCCAATTCTTCTTTAAACATTCTACACATAGTCATTTCAGTATCTATATTAGGATTTATAAGTAAATGACATGGATAACACTCCTTCTTCAAATATTTACATTGATTGCAAGGCTTAATTCGTTCATAGAAAGAGTCAGAATAATATTTAGAAAACGGAGTTACAAATTTTTCGTTTAACCAAATAGATTCGAATGTATTATCTAATAAAGAATATTTACCTCTTAAAGATAAATCTAAATTTCTTTCTCGATCACAAGGATAAATATTACCTTTGTTATCTAAAAAGGCGAAACTTGCTCCTGCTCCGCATCCATGATTAACCGTTGGAAACTCTTTGTGTAAAACTTTATTTACATAATCTATTGCTAAAGGTCTGACAAATTTCGGTGTTATTTCTAATTTATCCTTTATAGAAGAGTACCTATTTGCAATAGTATTAATAATAATAAAATTCTGCTCTATTGAAGTTGATAAGCCTTTTCCAACACCATTACCTTCTTCTATGAATTCTAAAATATTTAAAGAATCAATATTGTGATTGATACATAAATCTATCATTTCATCAATCTTGTTAAAATTATGACTAGTCGCGACAAAATTTATAGTTATTTTTGTTTTACACTCTTTATGTATTTGCTTATATTTATTAATACTTTTTATTCTAGAAATAATCGTATTAAATACTTTTTTCCCTCTTATTTGATCATTCGTTAACGGATCTGGTCCTTCTAAACTAAGTACAATATTATCTAAAAATTCAAGACACAATACTTCATTTAAATTCCTTTCATTTAACAATAAACCATTACTATTAAATCCAAAATGAATTTGCTTTTTGTTTAAATACCTTAATATATCAATAAAATCTTTATGTACTATTGGTTCTCCACCGAGAAAGCTAATTCCATCAATTGGTATTTTTTCATCTATGTTTTCTATAATATGAATAAATTCTTCAAGATTAATTTCAGAATTGGAGTTATCTAAATAATCACCATTAATACAATGTTCACACATCAAATTACATTTATAAGTTATATCCCACTTCAACCATAAAGACATTACGATTCCCCCTCTAAATAAAAATGGATATTTGTAGAAATTTGAAAATGCTTAAATTTATATATTTGTGTTACTTAACTATTTAAATTCATCTAGGACCATTGCATCCATTACAAGAATTAGATCCACCGCCACAGGCATTATTAGGTACAGATACTCTTCTAATTTTTATAGGAACAATTTTAATCATATTGATGTTTCTCCTTTCTCCATCTACAAATATCCAATAAAAATAATTAATATTACCTTTATATTTGTAAATATTTATTTTATTTTATTTTTTAGAATTTATAGCTATAAGTAAAAAAACACTAAAAAAAGATAGAATAAAACTCATTGATGGTTTGTGTTACTATAAAAAAACATATTACATAAAGCCATCTACAACTTAATCAACTTATTATTTTCCAATAATGCCTCCTCATGATTAACAAAGAAAATAATCTTTTTATCTTCTCTCATTTTTTCTACTAGATCCAAGAAAATTTTCTGACCATCCTTATCTAAGCCAGCTTCGACTTCATCAAATAAAAAGACTGAAAACTTATTATAAGTAAGCGCAAGTAAGAGTAAATCGATTTTCTTTCTCTGCCCAAAGGAAAGAGATGAACCCAAGTCTTTAATCTCTAAGTCTAAATCAATTAAGGTCTTTAGTCCGAGTTCTTCTAACTTAGCTTCTAAGTCAGAACGACTATTAATTCCTGTTGTTATAGCCAAGTACTTCCAAATCTTATCATTCATGAATGAATTGTCTTGTCCTATATAAGTAATATGATTTTTAAAATATTCAGCAGGTAGTTTTTTGCTATCTATGCCATTTATGAAATACATATTTTCATCAACATAGTAAATATTTTCAATGATTCTAAAAAGAGTACTTTTACCTCTGCCATTGCCTGCTTGAACTTTTATACAATCTCTAGCTTCGCAAGAAAAATTAAAGTTTGTATAAATGTTATCCGTTCCACTGGGATATTTAAAAGAAAGATTCTTAAATTCAATTTTTTCTATTCGAGCATTATCATTTATATTTGCAGTCTTTTGATTTGCAAATAAGCTTTGTCTATCATCTAAATTTTCCAATTCATAAATATTATTAAAAGCACTATACGATCTTAATACTTGATGCAATAAAATATCGACTTTATCGCTGTGTTGAGAAATTAAATTTGCCAAAGTAATTATATAAACCAAGCTTGCTAAATTTCCCTTATATTGGATAGCAAAATAGGCTGAGATAGCCAAGATAAAAACAGAATTAATATGACTTAGTAAGTTAGAAAAGAAGACTTGTTTGACATCAGTCCTTTTAGCTGTACTTATGAAATCATCAATCGTTTGATCTGTCCTGTCTGAATAGTAATTCAATAAACCCCTACGCCAAACTTGTTCTGGCTTCGCTGTATATTCACTAGCCAATGAATGAATATTTCTCATTTTATTATTAATTTCAATTGAGGACTTTTGGATAATTTTTCGCGAATAAAACGAAATAGATAAGCCTACAATAATTGACGCTAGTAATATAGCGAATAATTTTAGATCGTAAAAATAAACCAAAACCATCGAGACTATCACTAACAATATTGATGTCAAAATTGAAGCTAGGTGATGACCTACAACTCTGAACATATCAAATAAACTTTGATATAAAACGTGGGTCAATCTTGGTCTAGTGAATTCATCCAGTTGGTTTCCATAGAGCAAATAAATTTTCCGTTCTAGGATCGTCATCTCTTCTTTGATAAATTCTCCAGTAAAAACATCCAAAGATCTATACCAAAAAATATCTACTAAATTTTTTATTAAAAGGAGTAAAAGGTATATTCCAATCCCATATAAAAGAACTATGTAAGATGATTTTAGTTCAACTTCTTTCAATAAATATCTGATATAAATAGGTGATAATGAATATATGCCAGTCAAAATTATCGCCCACAAAATAGACTTAATAAAAGGAACTTTAAATTAACTTATAGCTCTCTTGATATAAATTAATATAATTTTCATAGTTAATCCTCAGCTAAACATGTGAAAATAAATTCGAACCTAGCAAAATTAAATGACTTCACGCAAGTTTGTTAATGATAACTGAAAAAAACACTTGTCAATAAAATACAAGTCAGCTTAACGCTCCCTAAAATTCCAGTCCCCATCTTCATAACTTAAGTACTTATTGCAATATTTTTTCATCTCAGGATTGTGAGAAATTATAAAGACAATCTTGTCTTTGAAAACATTAGATATCAGGTAGGTCATGACTTCTTTTTCAGTTTCTCTGTCCAAAGCACTAGTTGGTTCATCAAGTAAGACAATATCTGTATCTCTCAAGGCAAGTCGTGCAAGTGCAATTCTCTGTTTCTCTCCACCTGAATATGAGCTGACATCACCATCTGAAATAGATTTAATAAATGGCAAAGATAAAACTTTGTTTAGACTTTGATTTGAATAGTGATGACCCATCGTAATATTATCTAGCTTGCTTCCATTAAAAATAAAAACATCCTGTGGCATTATCGAAATATTCGAATAATAATTGTCATGATCCACTTTTAATAAGTCTATATTATCAAGCAAAATTTGACCTTGGCTTGGCTCCAATTGCTTAAGTAATAATCTTGTCAATGTTGTCTTACCACTTCCTGATTTACCAGAAACGAACACTACATCATTTTTTCTAAAAGACGAATTTAGTCTATTAAAAATACTCCTCTCTCCATCATAAGAAAAACTCAAATTCTTGAATTGCAAATTTTGCACATCATTAATTGTTGTCAAATTCTTAGGTTCACTGTCACTATCTTTGATTATTTCATCTAACCTGTCCTCGATAGCCTTACTTCTTTGGTTGTTTAAATTAAGTTCTGATAAATTATAAATAGGCTGATTCAAAGAATTTTTATAAGCAAAGAAACTAAACAACACACCCAAGCTCGTCTGACCATGCAATACCCTATAGGCACCAAGTCCTATAATTAACCAAGGCAAAATATCCATTACAAATTGAGTACTAGTAAGTGCTAAAGATTTCCATTTTTGTAAATGCATCTCATAATTTAGTTGCTTATGAGAACTATCTATATATCTCTTTTCAAAGTAGGCTTCGCTTTGGTTCTGTTGGATAGTCTCAACTCCTTCTAAAATTTCGTTTGTCCTATCCATTAACTCGGAGTAGCTTTCACGTTCCTTCTTAGATAGTTTTCTCAATTGTTTGTTTATGAGTCTATAGTACAGAAAATAAAATATGCTAAATATCAAAATACAAGTGCTAATTACAACATCAAGACTAAACATCAAGGAAAAAACTATTACTAAAGTACTTATATTAAGCAACAAAATCGCATTCTTAACTGTGATATTGTCTGTTAAATTAGCTGAGTCAATTAGAATTCTATTACTTATATCACCATTATTAAATTTCTTAAAGAAGGCAAAGTTCTGTTTTAAAACTTCAGTAAGTAAGAAGTTTCTACCTATCATATTTGCCGACTTCATCATCTTAAACCAATTATAATTCTGTATATAATTTAAAATAAAAGAAATCAAGAGCAAGGCTAATCCGAACACCACTAAGTGAAGAACTTCTTTTCCGCCATCGCCTAAATTGTCTATTATTTTTCCTAGTACATAGGGCTGCAACAGACTCAATAAGTCACACAAGATAAAAACAGTTATGACGAAAATTCTAAATTTCCTTATCGACTTTAATTTTTCTTTTAATAACTTACTACTTTTCGATACTTTGGGCTTCATAAGCCTACCCTCACAAGAAATATGATTATGTAATAATATCTCACATCTATATATATCAATTATTTTTTTTATTTATTCTATCAATTGATTTCCAGCTCTTATAATTGGCTCTTCGAAGCAGTACCAGCCAGCCCCTCTAGCATCCCCAATAAAGGAATGTTCAGGAGATGCTCCATATCTCTTACCATCTATATTAATTAACTCAGCCTTGTTTAAATAGTTATTATAAAGATCTACTTTGTCAATTGTATATCCAGCAGCTCCTAATGCTATCGCCAAACTAGTTACCTCACAACCATTTGGTAACTGTGGATGCTGGTAGATTACATTTACTGGGAGCTTTGAAGTCCTACTACTGCGAGTATTAGACCTTTGATTTCTCGTCATATCATTTGCCAAATAGCCATCATTACCAAATAAATAAATCTGACCATTAATCTTCTTTAAAGTATTTCTATATGCAGTCCCGTCAGAACGCGAAAAAGTCCATCCATAGTCTTTATTGAAAATCCAAGCTTCTTTTTGAGAAAGATAAGCATACTCGTTAAACACATATATTCCACTTATGCCATTTCTTACTACAGAATAAGCACCCGCCCTGTACGCTCTTCCCGTTTCAGCCTCTCCAAGTGCGAATCCATAACCAGGCTCAAAAACCCATTTATTCTTAGCTAAAAGTCCATAATCGTCAAAGACATAACGGTATCCATCATGAGTGGTAAAAGCACCCTGTGTATAAGCAGCTCCAGTATTTGGATTACCATAGTATCTGCCATAGCCCGGCTCATCCACCCACTTACCCTTGGCAAGCAGACCATATTTATCAAAAACATACCTTATTCCATCACTTACAGTGAATCCACCATTTATGTACGCCGCACCAGTTCTTGGTTCTCCGTAATATCTGCCATAGCCCGGCTCATCCACCCACTTATCTTTGGCGAGCAGACCATATTTATCAAAAACATATCTTATTCCATCACTTACAGTGAATCCGCCATTTATGTACGCCGCACCAGTGCTAGGATCTCCGTAATATCTGCCATAACCTGGCTCATTCACCCACTTACCCTTGGCTAATAAACCGTCATCATCAAAGACATAACGGATACCATCATTCAGAGTAAATCCCCCACGTTTATAAATTTCACCTGTATTAGGTGCACTATAAACTAAACTACCATTCTCTGTCTTATACCAATCATCAAGCAAAACCGAGTTATCACTTTTAAAAACATAAGTGGAACCTTCGATATCAACAAGC
This sequence comes from Bacillota bacterium, assembly GCA_023420115.1. Classification (GTDB taxonomy): domain Bacteria; phylum Bacillota; class Clostridia; order Saccharofermentanales; family Fastidiosipilaceae; genus JAEZWR01. The sequence goes on from JAEZWR010000026.1 coordinate 145,266, forward strand.
CCCTCTGTTTCTAAAAGAGCACCATCGTTCTTCGCAAATACTAAACGTCCATCATCGAGTTTAACGAAGCTATTACTGCTGACTTTACCCATTTCATCAAAGACAATTTTCATTCTTTTGCTACCGAATTGTTCTTCCAGTATCGCTGATTTGAGATCTTCTCCACTATCAAGATCTCTATAACGAATACTTCCATCTGCAGCAATATAAAAGCCTCTTGGCTCCTGCTTATTATCATTTGAATTTCTGTCATGTACATCGCTATCACTATGCTCAGACTCAATAAAATCGCTATTTACTACAGATTTATCCATAGTTAGTAGTTCGTCATTATTTAATAAATCACTAGTTTCAGATTCATCAACTAAATTTCTCTCATTATCACTTATCTCGTCTGAGCTTCCATTAGTAGTAGATAAATCAGCTATCTCCTCACCAAGCGACAAACTATCCTCACTATTAATATTTTCTAATACTTCGCTTACAACACTTCTATTTGGTTCAGAATTATCTACTATATCTACATTCTCACTAGGTGTTTCGTCTATCGCATTAAAATTTGTACTATCTTCTATGGTATCAGCATAAGTTCCTAAACCAAGTAAAACACATAAAATAAAACTTGTTACTAGTGATATTAAAAATTTATGATTATTGAACATTTGCATTCTCACTTCTCAAATTCAAATATTTTTCCTTAAAAATAAAAGTGCAGAGTTAATAGCTCTGCACCTGAAACTTTCTATATTTTAATGAATAAATATTGGCATGCCAACATATACATGATCATACATTATCCCAAGTGATTCTCTTGGGGTATTAACACAACCATGACTTCCTGAATCAATATATACCGTATTACCATAATTCTGTCTCCAGTTGTTAGCATCATGTATTCCATGACCTACATTTGTAAAAGGTAGCCAGTATTTAACATGGCTGACATATCCAACTCCAGTTAAAACAGCATTTGTCGTCTTCCACAGAAGTCTAAAAGTTCCACGCGGAGTCTGCATATAACGTTTAACATCTCCTGTTACGACAGGCGTAGCCATAACAATCTTTCCATTTCTCACACAATACATAACCTGTTCATCGAGATTTATTCTAATAAAATTCTTAGTGCCATTTTCTACAAGACTGCCGTTAGAGCCTCCCCAGCTACGAGGTGTATATAAACCCTTATAATCAAAAGGCTTCCACTCACCCTCTAAGAAGAAACCCTTGTTCGCATAGGCCTTTCCTCGCTCTCGGTCGTTTATATCAATTTTTCCTTCCTTGCCATAAAGCATACGTCCAGTATATTTATCCTTTATCCAGCCACTTGCAACATGACCGCTCGGCCCAAATACATAAAGAACGCCATCTATACCTCTTGCCTCATTAGTAAAAGCCTTTCCTCCATGCCAACCAAAGGTCCAACCATACCCAGGTTCAAAGACCCAGCCCCATGTTGCATATCCCTCCTCATTAAACACATAAGGAATTTTCTTACCATCCTCTATAATATTGTAACTACCACTGGTATAGGCCTTTCCTGTTCTGGGATCGCCATATGTTCTGCCGTAGCCTGGCTCATTTACCCACTTACCTTTAGCTAAATAGCCATATTTATCAAAAACATACCTAGCCCCATCCTTGAGTGTAAATGCACCCTGTGTATATGCGGCACCAGTATTCGGATTGCCATACACTAAACCATAACCGGCTTCATTCACCCACTTATCTTTAGCCAAAAGTCCATATTCATCAAAGACATATCTAATACCATCAGATACTGTAAAGGCACCCTTAGAATAAGCTGATCCATTATATGGATTACCAAAATAGCGACCATAACCTGGCTCATCTACCCACTTATTTTTAGCTAAAAGACCAAACTCATCAAAGACATATCTAATACCATCTTTGAGTGTGAAACCACCGTTCATATATGCCGCTCCAGTTTCAGGATTGCCATAATACAAACCATAGCCTGGCTCATCTACCCACTTATTCTTTGCTAGATAACCATACTCATCAAAGACATATCTAACACCGTTATCTAATGTATATCCACCTCTAACATAAGCTGCACCAGTTATTGGATTTCCATATACTCTTCCATAACCAGGCTCATTAACCCATTTCCCTTTAGCTAGTCTAGAGTTTTCATCAAAGACATATCTAACTCCATCTTTAAGTGTATACGCCCCATTTGTATAAAGCCTACCTGTATCAGGAGATGCATAATACTCTTCATTAAGTGTTCTGTACCAGTCATCCTTTAACACTCTATTATTACTATCAAAGACATACTTACTTCCCTTAATTTTGTAAATACCAATCGACTCAAACAATTTTCCATCTTTTAATGAATAAACCGTTGAGCCATCAGGCAGATCCACAAAATCAGATTTAACTAGTCTTCCTTTTTTATCAAAGACATATATTTCAAATTGGTTGAGTTCTAACAACCCACCATCAAAAAGTTCCTTCGTTTCTGGATCTCTATAACGTGTAAATCCAAACTCATCAGTAAAGAAACCTACTTTTTTTGCATCCTCGTCATCCTTTTTTTGATCTTCATCATCTCTTTCGGCTTGGTCAGATTTATCAGGCTTGACACCATCTTCGTCTATATCATTAGATGAATCATCTAAATTCCCGCTAGAAATATCACGCTCATCATCTATTCCGTTACCACCACTTCTTACAGTTGATGAAAATGAATTAGAACTATCCAAAGATAAATTGTCATCTGTATTATTTTTTAATAAATTTTGGTCACCCAACTCTGTAATGTCTTCGGAATTTTTTGCTAGGGGAACAGTATCTGGATTAGACTCAGTTTCATCAACATTAGCAGACGACTCAGCACTAACTACAACAGGTTCTGTTCCCATATCATCACTAACAGTTCCATTTTCATCTGCTCTAGTGTATCCAGATGTAACTGAACTTATTAATAGTATTCCTGCCAACGCTACAATAAATCTCTTATTTTTTATTCTCTTCATTTATCTGACCCCTATATGTGATATTAATTGATATATTACTCTTAAAATAGATTTATAAAGATGAAAACTAACTATAAAATTGCAGAAAGTATAATATATTTTTACTTTTTATACAATTAAAAAAACACTAAAAAGGTACAGCTAACAAATTTACGAATATACCTTTAGGTTCACTCCGCAATCGCCACATCATTACTTTATAATTCAGTAGCATTCTCAACTTCTGGTAAATGCGAAAATATAGCTCTAAATGAAGAAAATCCATAATTAATATGAAAACTTAAAAAAAGAAAAATATAAAGATATAGCGAAGCTCTATATTTTTTTCGGCACTTTCTTGCAAAATATAAAGCAAGAATGAAATACAATATCATTTCCATTGAAAATAGAATTAATGTTAGTCCAAATAAAAAAGTCCATTTTAAAAACCATGACACAAGTAAACCAACTATGGCAAGAACAATGGTAGAAACAAATATCATAGGGATAAAATGCCTTAGGCCCATGGCTGATGAAGATATTTTAGCCGTCAAAATATTCCAGTATCCGTTCTGTCTAGCCATCTTACAAATACCAGAAATCGAATCTCGACACCAATATGTAAATTGAATCCTAGGACTAAGATAAATTTTATACCCCTTATCCCTAATTCTTCCATTCATCTCATTATCTTGATTCCTTGTCAATCTACGGTCATATCCACCTACAACATCAAAAACCTCTCGTCTAAATACGCCAAAAGGTACAGTATCAACATATCCTCCATCTCCCTCGGTACGAAAAGATGAATTCCCTACACCAAATGGCGAAGAAAGCATAGCAGCTATAGCAGAACCCATTTCCCCTCGTCCTTTTGTTATAGCATATCCTCCTACATTCGCTACTTCTGGTCTCTGAAGAAGTTCTTCAATTGCTAGTCTAATATAATCTTTTGGATATTCAGCATGGGCATCTAATCTTACTATATAATCTGTTGTCGCCCTCTTTATTCCTATATTCATTGCATATGGAACAGTCTTATTCTCATTATCTAAAATAATAATATTCATATTATGATAGCGAGATGAAAAATCTACTATTTTGGCTCTAGTTTTATCCAATGACATCCCATCAACCAAAATAATCTCCATTAAATTTTTAGGATAATCTTGATCACTCAGTGAAATCAGAAACTGTTCAATATACTTTTCTTCATTATAAATTGGAACTACTACTGACACTTCCGGAAGATCATTCATAATAACACTCCACATTAATTCAAAATGACAATTTATGATACTCGGATTCAAATAAATTCTCAACAACTTTATTTCTAGTTCTATGCACTTTAATATAATAATATGCCTACACAAACTAAAGTCCCACCCACCTATCATCGCCAGCGAATGAGACCTTTAAGCATAAATATTAAACCCAAATATAAATTGGATCTAACCTTTAATACCACACTAATTTTTCATATTCTCTAAAGATTTAATTATATAAACATTAATTTTCTCTGGGACAAGTTCCTCTCCATCATTCTTTTTCACAAAAATCTGAATTACATTTATATTACAAATCACCCTTTCACCCCAGTATGAGAAACTCCAGCCACGAAGCGCCTCTGCACTATAAGATAGAAGATAATAAGTGGCAATATAATAAGGAAGCTCAAAGTATTGGCAACAGTCTGCTGATATAGAGGATTCTGTACCGGCAGAACATATCCACCCGAATTTAATAACGCCGACCCTCTCATCACAGAATTGATCGCTTCATCCATAGATGAAACTGCACGATTATATCGGACCATTAAATTCAGGTCGTTATTGGTAAATAGATTGACAAAATACATATCATTCCAATTCCAGACGAAACTCAATACCATAACCGTTAGACTAGCAGCTCCTGCATTTGGCAAAATAATTTTCCAAAAAGTCTTAAATAGACCCGCCCCATCAAGAAAGGCAGATTCTTCAAGTTCTTTTGGCAACGATTTAAAAAATTGACGGAATATATAGATAAAAAGTCCTCCCTTAAGACCCTGCCCTGTAAGAGCAAGAAAATAAAGAGCTCCTTCCGAACCTATCAAATTTAAACTTTTACCACTAAATAGTGTCACAAGTCCGAATATATCAAAGTGGCGGAAATTCATATATTGTGGCAAGGAGAGAACTTGTGGCGGAACAATTATTGTCAAAACCACAAGTGAAAATATTAAAGATCGACCTTTAAATTCAAGCCTAGCAAGTGCATAACCTGCAAGCATTGCAGGGAACAGTTGACAAATAACCTGAATCAAAACCGTCAAAAATGTATATGGAAGTCTTTTGCCATATGCCAGTGTTTCATAGGCAACTACCAAATGCTCATTGGACCATTTTGCAGGAATCCATGACGCAGTAGGAGAACCAAGTTCATTTGGATCCATAAAAGCTTGAGCAAGCATGTGCAGAATCGGTCTTAAGATTAAAAAACCCAAAACTATTAGCAAAAGGTACCTGAGAAGAGCCGTCAAAAAAGATGTAAGCTTCGATTTTGTTTTGAGACTCCAATCAATCTTACCTCCAGTATAATTTGAAACTACGTTGGAGCGCCTCTGACGATAGTCCTTTTTTTGCCCCGACAAAAAAGCAAACTTAGTCATTGTAATAAACCCTCCTTGAGATGACGAATGATACTAAAGTAACAATAAGTAATGATACTAGAAGATAAACCACACTCATCGCCGCCGACAATCCATAATTTGATGTCTTAAATGCAATATCATTCATATATTCAACTAATTCAGCAGTCATAAAGTGCTCTGCCAAAGTATAAACTGCAGCAATCAGAATCATCGGAGAAATCATCGGTATAGTCACTCTCCAAAATGTTTCATAATTACTCGCACCCTCAATCTTCGCAACTTCATAATGTGAATTGGATATAGCCTGTAAACCAGAAAGGAAAATCAAGGTCTGAACTCCAGAAAGCAAAACCGTATTAAATATTGTCGATACCGAATTTAATAAAAAATGCAGTGTTCTCGGATCAAGGAAGCGAGCAAGAAAAGCAGTAAGAAAGGCTATATTTCCCTGATCTTGTCCACTAACCTCTGTTATCATCTGCGCCTGCATACCACCGACAACAGCAGTAATCGTCTTACTTGCCATAATAATTGGAATAAAGAACACAGCCCTAGCTAAACCTCTTCCAACGAATTTCCCATTCAACAAGACAGCAACTATCAGTGAAAAAATCAGAACTAAAATCATTCTGGGAATTGATCCTAAGACAGCATCACTCAACAAAGGATTAAATTTTGTATTTTCAAAAAAAGCCTCCTTGTATTGCGAAAACCCAACAGCAGTAAAAGTCAGTCCACCATTACTACTCATCTCTACTTTATTAAAAGAATAATAGAAAAGTTCTACAAGAGGTTTTATAAAAAAGAGGAGAAAGCCAATTAACCATGGTAAGACAAAAATATAAGCTTGTCTGGCTGTTTTTTCTTTAAAACTTCTTTTCTGTTTAAATATCATTTTTCAGCCACTCCCTTCTCCACTTCTGAATTACTTGTTACTTTTTCAGCATTAGCTTCGGCAGAAGATACAGTAGACTCTGTTTCATCTGATTCGTGTTCAGAACTTTTAACTTTTTTGTCTTTCTTGTCCGCACTCTTCTCTTCTACCTTGTCATCATTTTCTGCAATCTTATCGCCATCCTCTTTGCTAAGTTCACCCTGTTTCTTCGCCTCTTCCTCGGCCTTGCTCTGTTCTTCCTCTTCCGCCTGCTGTTTACGATTTATCTCCTCAGCAGCTTTATGAAGCTTCTCACTATCATTACCCACAGTAAATAAATAAGATTCACTATCTATCTTTACATCTCCGAGGGACAACTCAGATTCAGAATAATTTAGCCACATAGTAGTTCCATTATCAAAGGTCAAAGCTCTAAGCGAGCCGTCACCAAATATCTCATTTGATAAAAGACTTGCTGAACCTATATGTCCTCTGTAGTCCTTTCTTGTCTGCATAGCAAGGATAATATCAGCCTTTCTCAATTTGTATTCACTTCCAAGCAAGCCTTCGAAATCACCATTTTCCAAACTTAATGCATCTTCTGCAGTGAGTAAAAACTCAGGACTTGCTCCCATTTCAAGTGCATGTAAGAGATATCTTTTTAAACTCATAAATGAATTTGGCTCATAACTAGCTAATCTATATGAGAAGCGATTGCGATAAACAGACGAAATAAAAGGGATATTGTAATCAAATGTCCTATATGGATCCGCCTCGCTCGCCAGACCAGAAATACTTATATCGGGATTAAGTGCGTAGTCGGCAGGATCAGAAATTGTTATCGCTTCATTCTTTGCGAGTTCGAGCAAAATGTCACGCTCTATCTGCATGGCCTCATGCCTAAGTACTGTATCCCCCCTCTTATAATCAGGAATCGCCCTCTGTCCTATACCTAAAATATTAATTTCTTTCTCTTTTGCGATGAATTCTTCTGCTAATTTTATATAGTCAGATAAATACCTAGGTGAAATATACCAAGGTGACTCATGGCTCGGATGACTCGCCTGGTGAACGCTATTATATATCGCCTCTCTTGCATACTCTCCAGACAAAGACCTGCTAATTTCATCAGCCTTTTTGAAACCTCTTAGCCCAGAAACTTCATTTAGAACCATAGTTCTAGCCAGAACTCCGCCATTTTCTTCTACAAGTTGACTGAGTTCCTCTCGCTGTGATTCCGTACCAAGATTTTTGGAAATAGCAAAATCATTCTTCTTATTTGGAAAAAGTCCACCATCAGTATCTGCAATATAATTAACCCTGAATAAATTATCTTTTGAAGACTGTTTAGCATCACCGTTCTGCTCTGAAAGAGAACTATATAGATCTCTAAGAATATCAGTTGCTTCGGTATACGTTGTCAAGGTCTGACTGGACATATATGGAATACCGAGTATGAACTTTTTCTTAGGAACAATCCCGAAGAAAGACAAAGACACATCTTCAACTTTTGAATTGGTATCTTCGCTCTCGGCTGGAAGTAGCCCTTTGTTTTCGAGATAGGTAGCATAAACTCGAGCCATTTCGAGCCAGTCGGCTTCTTTCTCATCAAGAATATGATAGCGTTGCACCAAGTCCCCTTTGTAAAGTTTCTCTGGATATTTATTTTGCGTAACTGACGAACTTCCAACAGTTTTAACTTGATCGACATCAATCAACCTATAGTCTATGCCAAGCTTATTAAATTCATCAGACTTTCCTGAAATTTCAACGCTGACATCTGCTAAGTCCTTCCCGTCTTCTAAAATTAGCAAAACACCTTGCTTATCTCTTTTCATGCCGAATACAGGATGCTTGAGAACCGTGGAACGCCTTTTTTCCTCTTTATCAAAAATAGGATCATTTCCATACATGCGTTTACTATAATTGGCACTTTCTTTTCTATCATTGTTGAAACGGACAAGAGCGCCATCTCCATCAGGTATAACAAAATAGCCGTCATCAACTTCGGAACCCACCATGGCATATGGAAGTAATCTCAACCTATATGGCAGATAATCTTCAGGATTAATTTTAATCTCGGACAGAGGAACCTTAACTAGAAGATCTTCCCCGTCAAGCACATACTCCATTGTCAATTCCAATTTAAGTTGTGAACTCTTTTTTTCATCGGCACTAGCAAATTTAGCATTATCCTCTTCTAAATCCTCTTGCGTATATCCGCCCTTATCATAAAGAAGCCCGTGATATAACTTTACCTGCAATGCAGATAAAGTCTGCTTATCTTGTCTCGCATATCTGTCTTTAAATTCTCTATATACTCTCTGTAGTTGCTTCCTTTGCTTCTTATTAAGTTTCTTCAGAATCTTCTGCATTTTGTCGCTAGAAATAGCAATTGGCAAATCATCAGCCGATAATCCCTGTTTACCGAGAGTAAAAACAACTTTAAGTCCATTATCAATTTTCTGATACTCAAATTGTTTGAGTTCAATTGACATTTCATTATTATTCTCACTCTGAACACCTAAAGTTCTAAGTTCCTTCAAAAATGTCAACTGAAAGTCCGACTTCTGTAAATTCTTTGTCAGCCTATTACCTTTTTTCCCATCTAAAACCTTAGTATCAAATACCAATTGCTTCTTCTTATTATAAAGTCTGACAAGACTAGCTTCGCTATTGTAAAAAAGCACTGCCGTGTCATTTTCAGCAAACTTTTCGAAGTCTTTTCCAGCCTCTTCCTCAGTCAATTTTCCCAAACTTTCTGATTTTGTGATAAGTGCATCATCATTTTCTGGTGTTTCAAGCTCAGCAGAAACAATTTCTCCGCCATTTCCATTATCATTGCTTGTTTCTTGACTTGTATCAGACGACTTATCCGATTCACCCTTTGAATCATCGCTACTATCTTTAGCTTTATTTGTCTTTACAGCTTCATCCTTGGAAGATTTATCATCATCAATAGACTTTTTTTCTTGACTCTTATCTTCTGAACTATTTTTGTCCTCTGATTTTTCATCAGCAAGCAAATAATAATTTTTATTCTTATTTACAAGCTGATGTTCTAGTAATGCTGGGAGACTAAGAGTTAGAGCCATAACAAGAACTAGCGAAGTACCTCTTTTAAATAACAAATGTTTCTTCATCTTATCCCTCCCACTTATAATTTGTTTAGCATTATTTCTCTGAATACAGTTTTTATAAAAAACCATACTTCACCAGTCAAAGAAGCTAACAATAAAATAATAAATAGAATAATAAGAGCCGCAACAATGGTAGTTATTATTGATGCACAAGCTCTACTGAATGAAAATTCATGAATACTCACGAGTCCAATAAATGCCAAAATAACACTATAAATAACCGAGAACCCTTGGAGCATAATCAAAAGGGGTAGTTCTTCAAGCGTCATAACATTACTCAAAACAATTGAAAATATATCAATTATCAGTGCCGGAATCTGAGCATACATAATAACCATGAAAATTTCTCTCAGTTTCCCCGAACCATTCATCAAAGTAGTAGACGACCAGTTTGCCACACTAAATAGAATAAATGGCGCCATTGAAGCTAAAAGTATAAGAATTGTATTAATCTTATCAGGATCATTCTGATTCATTAGGAAGCCTGTATTACTATAGCTAATAATTGCTACAACAGCCCTAACAATCAGAAGAATTACACAAAATATAAATGAGCCCTTGTTCTCATATTTCAAATCAGCAAAAGCTTTGAACGGCCTCGTCATCACATAACTTGGATAAGAACAGGTGGTCTCTTTAAACCTTTGCCATGGACTCACATATACTTGCTCTCTTTTCTTGTGTAGATAAGCATTCCTTGCAACAAAATCTATCTCTTTATTTTGCTTGTCTTCAGATCTCCAAGCAGTATATTTCGTCTGCTCATAAAGTCTAATTTTTCTCCTCTTATAAATGGATCTGACGACTAGAACTACTACAATCAGAACAAATAAAATTGCTATCCAGTTAAAATTATCATTTAGCCAAGCATCTCTTATTTTAGAAAACGACTTGGAATATCCCGTTCTATCAAACGCACGTCTGTAATAATACTGCGCTTGTGCATAATCTCCCTCTCTGTAAGATGAGTTTCCAAGAGAGACATATGCGACGGGCAAATAAGGATTATCTTTTATTACATCTGACCATATTTCTTGACTTTTTTGATTATTCTGCTCGTGTTCAGCTATTGCTCCCTCGAGAAGTTTCTTACCAAATTTAGTAGGTTCAAATATTTCCATCGATTGAGTCAATTGATCAATAATCAGGATATTATCTCCGTCAAAAGCAAGTTGAACCGGATTATTTAAGCTCGCTCTAAGATCTCCCGATCTTCCAAAATTGCAGAGCATGTAACCATTCTCATCGTAAACAAAAACCCTTTTCATTGTGATATCAAGGATTGCAAAGATTCCGTCTTCTCTACTATCTACAGAAACAATACTAGACTCATATCCTTTTCTATTTTTAATATCACCTTTTGGTCTCTGACCTAGAGGGAAACGCAGAATGTCTACACCCTTAGCATTGAGAAGTTGCACCTTACTACTAGCACTAGACGAAGCTACAGTAGCGTAAACGAAACCGTCCTCTTTCATCGAAATGTCGGAATAATCAGTTGGAAGCCATAGCTGCATTTGCTTCCTTTGTTTCTCTGTGGCTACCATACGCCAAAATAACTCTACAGGGTTGAAATGTACACTATTGACACCAAAAAATCTCGTAAATTCATTATTGGGACTTATCTCAATAATGCCCTCGTAGATTCCCTGTCCAATTACAAACATACGACCTATCCTATCAACCGTTATTGCACTAGGTTTATAGTCTGCACCTTTAAGGTCAAGATTCTCCGGTTTAGAATAAGCAAATTCAGTTTCCCCATCATTATCTAATTTAACTATCTTAGACTCAGAGGGTAATGTAATATATATTTCCTTTTTATCATTAACAAAAATACCGGCAGGATTGCTAATCTTTTTTTCCGCTGATACTTCATGATCAAAATATTTATCATAAACTTTTTTAACTCTGTAATCTTTGTCCATAAGAATGACGCCAGCATAACAAGCTAAATATATACCGTCATCCGTAACAGCGATATCACTAACTCCCGCAAGGGAAACACCTAACTTATCTCTAGTGATACTATCTTTCCACCTGTATGCAGCTCTAGCTGGATGTGCCTGCCCCTTTGTATCATAGATATAATTCTCATATTCCATATAAGAAGTGGCACCCTGCGCATATATTAGAACTTCACTTGTTCCAATAAAATAGGAGCAAGAAAGAATAAATGTCATCACAATAGAGATAAATGCAACAAAGAAAATATTATTTTTTCCTCTCTTCATAATTAGCACCTACTCTTTCATTCCCGACGTGGTCATAGTCTCTAAAATATTGGACTGGGAAATAATAAAGACAAGAACCGGGATAATAAACATTATCAAACTGGTAGCAGAAGCTACTCCCGCCCTAGCAATACCAGCCGATGCAATTTGACCTAACATGTAACTCAAAGGTTTCATCTGTTCTTTGTATATGAAGCTGCCTCCGGTATTGCCCCAAAGAGCTTGGAACGAAAATATAAATACCGTTATCCAAGCCGGTTTTACAGCTGGCATAATTATTCTCCAGAGCATAGTAAATGGTGACGAACCATCAATTGATGCCGCTTCTATCAAAGAATCTGGAACCTGTGACATAAAATTCTGTAAAAGATAAAGTCCTAAAGTTGAACCCCACGATGGTAAAATAATCGCAAAATATGTATCAATCAAACCCAGCTTAGCAACTATCAAATAAGTAGGAACAGCCAAAACAGCTGCCGTAAATAGTAGAGCCCACTCAATCAACTTAGACAAAAATCTTCTACCTTTGAAATTAAATTTAGCGAGTGGAAAAGCTGCCATAGCAGAGAATACAACCATACCTACACAACCGAGAAGCACAACTAATAAAGTATTAAATAAATATCTGAAAAATGGCACAAATGATTGTGCAGCATATACCGCAAGGTCTTTAAAATTCGCCAGAGTCGGGTTGTCCGGCAACAAGGATGGCGGGAAACGGAATAACTCTGACAATGGTTTAAAAGCGTTACCTATCATGAATATTACAGGAAATAGAGAAAATATCGCAAAAATTAGGACGACAAAAAATAGAAATAAGGTTCCAGCTAGTGATCTAGTCTGTGATGTTTCCCCTAATATTTTGTCAAGTACGGAGTGCTTTTTCTTCTTAACTACAGTTACTTGCTTGTACTTCTCTCTAAGCTTGGCGCGTTCTTGTTCTTCTCTTAGGCGATTCTCTTCTTCCTCATTCAAGTCATGCGAAAGTTCTCTCTCTTCCAAAGAAGCTTCTGGCTCTGTGTCGCTCGCTACTCTATAGTTATCATTTTCTTCTGTCATAATATTCTCTTCTTTAAGCAGACTATTATTCTTATCAGATAGCTTATCTGTCATTTTATGAACCTACCTTTCCTAAGAATTTCCTGATTGCGGCACTAGTGAGAAGCATCATCGCAAAAAGAATTACTGCAAGAGCGGAGGCGTAACCTAACTCCAATCTTATTAGACCGTAGTCACTTATATGATCAATTATTGTATGTGTGGCATATCCAGTCGAAGGGAATGAGGTGAGTGCAGTGCCAGTTACGGAAAATGAAGATGCAATACTCATCACCGCACCGAATAATAACTGTGGCTTCATTGATGGAAGAACTATATACCAAAGTTCTTGCCATCTATTCCTTATACCATCGAGCTCCCCTGCCTCAAGCTGCGCTCTATCCAAACCCTGAAGACCTGCAATAAATGAAAGGAAGCCAACTCCGAAGCTCATCCAAATTTGTACAAGAATAATTATTCCCATCATATATTGTGGGTTTTGAAGCCAAAGAATAGGCTCCTGTGTGATTCCAAGCGCCTGTAGCCAAGCATTTGCGTAACCATTGGAATCAGACGAAAAAATCAAGCCCCAAATAACATAAGCATTACCTGCCAAGGATGGTCCATATAAGATCACTGTAAAAATTGTTCTAAGCCAAACCGAAAATTCATTGAGTATCCACGCCATTAAGAAGCTTAAAATGTAGGCGATAGGCCCTACTATTAGACCCAAAACAATTGTGTGCTGAAAGGCGAGCTTAAATATGGAGTCTTCCAATATAATTCTTCTATAATTGTCTAAGCCGATAAATTCAGGTGCTTGCAGAACGTTGAAATTTGTCAAACTCATAATCATTGAAAATATGACCGGAAAAACCGTGAAGCAGGCAAAGATAATAAAAAATGGTGCCATCATTAAAAAAATAGTTTTCTGTCCTCTTGTATGTATCATTTATCTTCTCCTCCTTCCTCTGGCAGCAGCTTAAATTCTTTTAATTTATTCATAATTTCTGCATTTATCTGTTCTGCATATTTTTCAAGGGATTCTCTGGGAACTGCATCGCGTGGATTGTTTATAACTTCATAAAAAGCATTTTCAATATCACGACCAGTAATATATGAACCTGGTATCTGCGGAACCTCTCGCAAGGATGACAAACACTCTTCTAAAACTTCTTTGATATCATATCCCCATGGTATTTGTTTGAAACTTTCTAAGTTTGCAACAGGATATCTAGCCGCAGCACCGAGAAGAGCCTCCATCTCAGAAGCATAGCTACTTTGAGTCTCAGCAGAAGTCCACCATTTTAAGAATTCCCAAGCACTATCTTTATTTCCTCTTTTATCAACCTGAGTCTTGATAATCATGGCAGCCGATGTGGTGACGGGCATATCTCGTCTTATGCTTCCATCCTTTTGTAATGTTCCGGGTATTGCTGCCATTCCATATTCGCCTGCAATTTCCGGAGCTCCAACCGTAAGACTGTTGTAGTTAGTAAAGTCGACTATAGCAAGGGGAACCTCTCCGAGCCTAAACCTTGTTAAAAAATTAACCACTGTCGGGAAACTATGCTTCGTATAGTAATCCGTCCATTTTTTAAATACTTCCTGACCAATAGGCGAGGTTATCTCCGTCTTTGTTCCCTCATCGTTATAAAGCTTACCGCCAGCTTGATATAGCATAGAAAGATATACTGAATTAACAGCCTTTGAGTTACCTATACTAACAGCAGAGCCCAAGGACAAAGGAGTCAAAGTATCAAGATAAAATTCCATATTGTTCGCCTGTAAAAAAGGAAGTATGGAAAGTACATCATCCCAAGTCTGAGGAACTGGAATATTTAACTTTGCTAAAATATCTTTGCGGTAGAACATGACAGGGAAAGACATCTGGTCAGGAAGAGCATAACTTGCCCCTCTATATTCAAAACAAGCAAGCGCAGCTTTTGAAAAATTCTTACTATATTCCTTGAAATCAGGGAATTGACTTAGGTCCAAAGCCGCCCCTCTAAAGGCAAAATTAATTGGTAAGGTGGTCCCAGCCTGAATTACTACATCAGGACCGTTACCTGTAAAAGTTGATGGAAGAACAATATCAGACGATACAAGTTTAAGTTCAACATTGACACCTTTTTCCTTTGTGAAGCTGTCTCCGACCATTCTTCTAATCACATCAAGCTGGTCTCTGCCTGTAGTTACCCAAACTTCTATTTTCTTGCTTGCTTTATTATCAGACTCATCTTCTTTATTACTTGTCTCAATAAGTCCTGCTTCATTTCCATCATTGTAAAATGAACCAACAAAGGCCAAGGCTTCATGTTTACAGGCTTCTAGAAAATTCATATCAGCCCTCGGCAGTGTAGAATTTTTACCAGCCAAATATATCTTATCTATGGTTAAGGTTTGTATCGTCACATCTAAATTCCATTGTCCCAATGCTGTAACATTGTCCTTTAGCTGACCTATACTCTTGGCAATAGTTGCAGGTTTCTTTAAAAAATTATTCAACTGTAAGGAAGCTCTACTGAGTACGGTAGTCATATCTGTGTCGCCGGCTCTTGCCCTCAGTGGCTCTATGACTTCTTCTAGGAGATCTCTAGCTTCTTCAATTCTATCAAGTAGATCTGGTATTCTTAAAAGTAATTCATAGTCACGATATGGATCTGGACTAGTACCCATAATAACCATTATTCTTCTATAAATCGAGTTCATTTTTTGAGCTGCTCGAGATATTTTTTCGGCAAATTCAGCAACATCAGCCAGAACATATGTCAGTCGAATTTTATTTTCTCCCTTTTTCAGGTGAAATAGATACGTCTTTCCCTCGCTGTCTTGCAAATAAGAACTTTGAAAAGCTCTGCCAAAATAGAAAGGAAGTTCCGAAGCCTCTTGGAAAGGTAATTCTCCATTAATCCTCAGTTCTCTAGTTACAGGCAACCCGCGGAAACTATTCTGCAAGAAACGAAAACCGAGTTTATAGTATCCCTCAGTTGGAACATCGACAGTCCACTCAATAAAACTTGAGTTATTCTTCCACGCAGTACCCCCTATAGTATTCATTCTTGTGTAGGTAGGATGATAAGGACTTGTCAGGGAAGAAGTCCTGTCATTTTGAGGAAGTAAGGCTGGATCATTCTTAAGGCTTGCAGTCTCTGCTTCGATAACAATGATATTATCCTGCTCGTCATAGTACTGGAATGATTTCAATTCTTTTTTTACATCAACTGAGCCATTTGTCGCATTATCCTTGCTTATATTTTCTTCTTTTATCGAATTGAACCAAGAACCCTTAGCATCTACTAAATTTGGTAGCGAGAAAGTACCGAGATCAGGACTACTATCTTCATTCAACGAAGCCTGTTTCGTTTCTTCATAGGCAGGCACATCTTCTAATTTACTCAAGCTTATCGAATAAAAATGTACTTCATCCTGAATTGCCTTGAATTCCAATTGGTGTTTCCCCTTTGATATTGCAAGGAGTAAGGGAGTAGATATATAGCCTCTGTCATCACGAAGATAGACCGTCTGCTTCTTCTCTATAGCAACTTGACTTGGGAAACTTTGGTTCTTGTCTTCGATAAAATTACTTTGATCTGCATCTCTATATAGACGGCGGAGCGAAATAAGCGAAGCTTCATTATATGGGTTCTCTCCATCAAGATATAATGACATTTGAGCCATACCTAAGCCATTAGCAGGAATCGTATATTCAACTCTCACTGCATAAAGACTATCCTGCTCTGCTACAAAATCAAACTTAATAGAAGCATTTTCTCCGTCAAGATTCTTAGAAACATCTTCCGATGAATAGAGTTCTATACTCTGACTGGCAGGCTTATAATTCGTATATTTTTCGATATATTCCGAATATGGGATAAGGTCATTATACTCAACCTTAGAATCCAAAAGGGAATGCTCAAAATCCTCCGCTTCGGCTTCAACAACAGCCTCGCTCTCTTCTATTTTCTCACTGTCATCTTTAGAAATCTCATTATTAGAAGAGCTAACCTTTACTTCTGCATCAGAAGCAAGGACCGTGCCAGAATTCACCATGCCCAAATTAGTCAGACTGCAAAATATAAGTGAAATAGCAAGTAGACTACTCAGCCAATTTCTTACTCTCTTTCCCTTATACTCTATATTTTTGTCAAAATTGTTCTTCATAAGCATCTCACTTAATTCGAAAAATCACTCATCTCAAAACAAGCATTCAAAGAAAATCAAAGTTGTCTCGAGAAGCAGCTTGCGATATATATTTCAGAAATCTAAATGATTCATCAATTAAATAAATAACAAATACAGTAAATAGATAAGAAGCGAAATTTCAAGTGAACGAAATTCCGCTTCTTCAACAGCTCTAATCATATGCCGACTGCTATTGATTAATCATAATAATTTACATCAAATAACACAAAATCAGTTGATGAACTAATTACTCTGCACTACTCTCTTCTGCTGTTGTATCTTCAGTCTTTTCCTCACTATTATCAGCCTGCTCTGATGTCTCTTCAGAACTCGTCTCAGAGTCCTCACTTACAGCCTCGCTAGTTTCCTCTGACTCGTCAGACTTTTCATCTTCCTCAATAGGAGCTAAGCCATACACCTTATCCAGTGCCGCCTGATCTGCCGCGATATTGGCCTCGAGAGCTGCACGCACTGAACCTTCGCCATCCATGACTTCGTAATAAGCACTTGCAATTTTGAAATTTCCTGCAACACTAGGATAACCCTCGAAACGCTCACGGCTCAGGTTGAATTCATACAACTCAACATCTAACTCGTCACTGAAGAAACGAGGATCATATTCTTTTTCCTCTGCCTCCAATTCGCCATTGTCAACTAAGTATTCTTTAATCATATAATCTTGATCACTAATTGATAATAGGAAGTAGAAAATATCTTCTGGATTTCCTAGTTCTTCAATACCAGCTCTCATGACAAATGTAGCTGCATCATAAGCTGTAGCATGATAATTATCGGACAAGGTCTTATATGCACCCTTTTGTCCAACTTTACTCTCATCAATTGTTACATTGGAGCCCCAAGGATAGGGAACATAACCAAAGTCAATCTTGTCGACCAAGCCAGCTGCCTGCCAAGAAGCGCGGTGTGTCATAGCAACACCAGTGCCCTTTTCAAAGGTCTCTGCTGGGGTTGACCAATAGTCATCTTTGCCCTCTTCATTCTTTATTGGATCATAAAGAAGTCCTTTATCTTTCAAAGTCTTAAGAACCTCAAGAGTCTCAACCATTGCAGGATCTGTATATTTCAGTTTGCCTGTTGTATCAACGATTGTAGAACCATTGGCACCAGGAGCAAATGTCAACCAATAATATGGATCAATTAAGAAAGGCTTAGTATCAGCTGGCAATTTGCTAGCAAGCTCTTCCATATAAGAAATGAAATCTGTATAACTCCATTTACCTTCATCAAACATCTCAGATGGAGTCTTATCCATACCGGCATCATTAATCATCTTGCGATTGTAGAAGATACCCTCTCCTGCGATAAAAGGAGCAGCACCATAGATATGATCGCCGATTGTTGCAGTGTCAATATAGCGCTTGGCAATCTTTGCATCTTTGAGAACATCGGTCAAATCAGCGATTGCCTTGTTTCTTGCCAATGAAGGAAGATATACTCTCGACAAGTCATAAATATCAGCTACATCATCCCCTGCCGCATGTGCCTTGGCAATGGCTTCGGGTACCTTGCCCCATTCGACATCAGGAGCTTTTGTAAATTCTAGCTTGACATTCCATTCTTTTTCAATCTTCTCGAGATTAGCTAATCGCTCTTCTTTTTCTTCTGGTTTTAGATCTTCGACATCAGGATCTAATTGACTTCC
This sequence comes from Bacillota bacterium, assembly GCA_023420115.1. Lineage (GTDB taxonomy): Bacteria > Bacillota > Clostridia > Saccharofermentanales > Fastidiosipilaceae > JAEZWR01. The sequence continues at coordinate 164,010 of JAEZWR010000026.1, forward strand.
ACGACCGACGCTAAGATAACGAATGGTTACGCCACCTAAATCACGAGGTTCAATAAATCTCTCCTCTTCATCAGCGTCATCCTCGACATCAGCAGACTGTTCATCTTCGGCATCAGTTGACTCACTTGTTTCATCAGCATAAACTGACTTAAGTGTCATAGGCAAAACTAAGCCAAATGCTAAAAGTGTAGAAAGAATTTTCTTAGACTTCATAACATGTTCTCCTTTTCTGTATTTGTCAAAAAAGATTTATATCAGAATAATAATTAGTCTTTCTTTTTTGTGCAAACAATATACATATAAAATTTCGCTCAAACTGCCAATTGTGTAAATTCCTAAGAAATTTATACAAATGTTAATTTCTTTGCCATTCGTTTCTATTCCTTATACACATTGCACAAGGGTCTTTGCTTATAAATGTACTAGGAAAAACGCCGCAAAAATAAATTAATCAAGATTTTTTGTTTACGTATGTTAAGGGCATATAGCCAAAAAATATCCAAAAGAAAAAAGCACAGCTGTGCTTTTTTACTCCAAAACTCATCTCAATTTATGAAATCTTGACATTCTTCCACTTACCGGAAAGAACTCTTAAACTCACTAACCCATAGCGGCACAGCTGGTCAATCATATTCGCCACCCACGCTCCTGCTAGAGCCATACCCATATAATCGATAAAAATATGAGCCAAACTCACTCTCAATATCAATACACAAACCAAGGTCACGACCATCGGATAAACTGTATCACCCGCTCCTCTTAACGCTCCTGTATTAATAAGTGTAGAACATTGGAAAGGCTGAACAAGGGCAATCAGTCTCAGCGCAATTACGGCATTTGCTACGACCTCAACATTATTGTTATATAACGAACATATCTCTCTGGCAAAAAAATAGAAAACTATAGCTAAAATCATAGATATGACTAGCCCCAAGCGCCTGCAGATGCGAATATATTGTTGTGCTTTTTTCGGATTTTCTTCGCCTAGTGACTGCCCAACCAAAGTTGATGCTGTGATACCAAAAGAATTTCCCGGTACAAAACTGAGTGAGCATATGTTGAGAGCTGTCTGATGTGCAGCATATACACTAGTGCCTAGTCCTGTGACAATTCTAGTATAAAGAATAATTCCGAGTCTCATGATTAGACGTTCACCGCAGGCAGGTATTCCTATCCTGAGAAGATCTTTTAGTAAAGAGAGTTTAACATTGAACTTTTCTCTCCATGCCAATCTCAAAGAAGTCTTAGATCTACTCATATAAATAAGGAGTGCAAGACAAGAAATAAATTTTGATATTGCCGTAGACAAACCAGCTCCGATAACTCCGAGCTTAGGGAAGAAAAATAAGCCATATATTAAGCAGGCATTGCCAAGGACATTAAGCGCATTAGCGAAAATGTTGATTTTCATAGGAACTTTCATTTCTCCACCACCTCTAAGTGCGGCAGAAAGAGCAAAAACTATCCCCTGAAAGATAAAAGAAGAAGAAAGAATTCTAAAATATACCAAGCCTGCTTGCAAAGTATCTGTTTTTGCCCCCATAAACAACATAAATTCACGTGCAAAAACTGTGGTCAGAAGAGAGTATGGCAAGGTTAAAAATAAGGTGCTAAAAATAAGAACATGCATAACGACAGAGGGAACTTCATCTTTTCGCTTCGCCCCAATATACCTAGCTATAATTGCTGTCCCCCCAACATTAAAGGCTTGTGTTAGATCCATCCCAAGATAAATAGCTTGATTAGTAATACCTACAGATGCTACAGCGGCCGCCGACATTTTGGGATCATCAAGCTGACCTATCATCATCATATCAACCATACCAAATACGCTACCCAAAAGGTTCTCTAGTAAGATTGGCCACACTATCATGAGTACATATTTGATAGAAGTCTTTGTATCTGCCTCGGTCAAATTTTGAAAGGACGGTATTAATCGCATAATTATTCACCTCATCCTTATACTATCACAGCAAATTGTAAGAATAAAAAGCACTCTGGACGATAAAGGTCTTTATGTTGTTGTTGGGGAAAATGGCTCTGGAAAAAGCACTCTATCTCGCTTGTTATTAAATCTCTATGAACCTAGTAATGGTTCCATAACAATTAATGGTCTTGATATAAATTCATATTCTAAAAAAGCTAGTCGCAAAGCATTTTCGCTTATGGCTCAAGATTTTGGAAAATATTGTATTAGCTTCTACGAAAATATCGGAATCTCTGATCTCGAACGTATCGATGACAATAATAGTAAAGATCTATTAATTGAGGACTTAGACCTCAGCTATCTCGTAAATGAAATAGGTGGTGGGAATACAGTCCTCGGCATTGACTTTGGTGGCAAGGAGCTATCCGGTGGAGAATGGCAAAAACTAGCCTTGGCAAGAGCCCTTTTCAAAGAATGTAATCTATTTATCTTTGATGAACCCACCAGCGCTATTGATCCTCTCATAGAAAACAAAATTCTTAGCAAGATTGCCAAATTAGCTGAAGAAAAAATTTGTTTCGTCATTTCTCATCGCGTAGGCATATGTAAACAGGCCAAAAGAATTTTTGTCATGAAAAATGGAGAACTTGTACAAGAAGGTACTCATCACGAGTTATTAGGGAAAAATGGCATTTACAAAGAGTTATGGAACGCCCAAGCGAAATGGTATGTAGAATAAAAACTCAAACAACTCTAGTTAATTACTCATAGTCAAAAACAAGCTCCCACTTATTAATACAATAAATGGGAGCTTATCAATCTAATAAAACTCTAACTATTCTCCATCAACATACTCAGTTGCTGGAACTTCCGGATCCTTTTTTAATGATCTTGCAATTAATTCCTTTGTCCTAGTCGTTCTGCTATCGACCTCAGTTTCCGGAACCTTACCACAAAAATGCACTAAATAATTATCAAGACAATCAGCTATTATCTTCTCGGCAGCCTCGCGTCCCAGAGCCTCGCTAGTAGTTGTCTTTTTATGCTCTAAATTTTTGTATACCTCGAAAAAGTGCATAAATTCTTCCATCATATGAGGTGGCAATTCACTGAGATCTCTTAAATAATTATAGTTAGGATCCTTTCTGGGAACAGCTATAATCTTGTCATCAATTTCCTCACCATCAATCATTCTTATAACACCTATTGGATAGCAATCAACCATTACAAGAGGATCCAATGCCAACTGACAAATAACAAGAACATCAAGGGGATCAAAGTCATCAGCAAAAGTGCGGGGAATAAAACCATAGTTCGCTGGATAATGTGTAGAGGTATAAAGAATTCTATCTAACTTTAGTAAACCGGTTTTTTTATCAAGTTCATACTTTTTCTTACTACCACTAGGAATTTCAATAACGGACATGAAACGATCAGGTTTCACCAAATTTGGATCAACATCGTGCCAAATATTCATCTAAACTTTCCTACTTTCTATATCATTCATCATTAAATATATTGATATTATATTCTTTGTTTCAAACTTTGTCTTATACCTTATTTTCTTTCGCAAAATAGCGGGCGATTATCATCAAGCTAGAAGAATTACACAAGACATAAATAGATAAAAAAAGCGGTCTCCCGCAGCTAAATAAGCTTCGGCAAACCACTTCTTCTATCGTTTATATTAAACAAAAATTTATTTTATAGGGAACTTGCATTCTCCTGTCTTAATCGCAGCATCTAAGTTAATATAACTTGTTTCAATCATATTGCTTGCTGCCTCATCGGTGTAACTACCTATGTGGGGAGTAATAAGAACATTCGGGAAAAGTCTAAGAGCTCTATCCACCTGCTCATCACCACAAGAACCCTCAAAAGATTTAAAGAACCAAGCACCTTCGCCGTCCAAAGTATCAAGGCCAGCACCTGAAAGTTTACCGGACTCTACAGCATCTAATATGGCCTCTAAGTCTTGAAGCTCACCTCTAGCCGTGTTAATTAAAATGGCAGAATCCTTCATCTTTGCGATAAACTCCTTAGTCACTAGCTTACCTTGCTCCTTAATAAATGGAATATGCAAGCTAACTATATCAGACTCTGCGAGCAAATTTTCGAGCGTTGCTTTTTCAAAATAACCCTCGGTATCATCTCTTTCAAAAACATCATAGCCCAGAACTCTGGCACCTAAACCATGGAATAATTTACATGCCGTGAAACCTATCTTGCCCGTACCGATAACACCAACTGTGCAATTTCTTATTTCTCTGCTAAACATCTTAGCATCGACCCTGAAATCACCTTGTCTTGTTCTATTACAAGTATATGCTGTATTGCGAAGTAACATCATAGCAAGACTGACGGCCAATTCTGCTATTGCATTTGGGGAATACGCAGGAACATAACCAGTAATGAAACCTAAATCCTTCGCAGCCTCATTATCAATATGATTGACACCAACCGTCCTCGTCAGCAAATACTTGACTCCGTAGGACTTATATAATTCGAGTACTTCCCTATTTGCGAAACAGTTTCCTCGCAAAATTACTGCCTCGTGACCCTCAGCAAGCTTAGCATCTTCAAGTGACTTAAGATAACTGGCCTCAAGAGTTAATTCAAAACCATAGTCCTTGTTTAAGCTCTCGAAGATAGCCTTTTCAACATCTCTAACACCATAACATAGTACCTTCATTTATCTTCTCCAATCATATTTGCCAATTATCATTAGTACTCAGAAAATCAACTATTTCATATTTATTTTTTGACAAAAACTAAAATAATTAGTCGACTTTCCTCTGCGAACAACTTTATTACTTTAAATAAATTAAATTAAACCTACTCCGTGAAGAGCCGTACCAACAATTACCCAGAAGATGATAGCAAGAACAGCTACAACAGTAGACAAAAGTGAAATATTCGATGCCAATACTGACTCTCTATCGAAACGAATCGAATAAGCAACTGCAACTGTGGCAGGAGGAGTAGCAAGCATAATTGTAATTGCCATTATTGCTTCGTAGCTCATTGGGAAGAATGGACGGATCACAAGCATAATTACAAGGAAGATAGCGGGAACAGCCAGAAGCTTCAGGACACTATAAATCCAAGCAAACTTCTCAGCGACAGCTTCTTTTAAAGAAATATTTGCCAAGGTCATACCAATTGCAAGCCAGGCAAGTGGGGATGAGAGATCGCCAAGATATTTAAGACCCTTAAACAACCATGGTACAGTCTTGTCAATTCTTAAAAATGCGTAACTATTCACCACTTTTTCACCATCGACTGTCGAAGCAACTGCAACTTGGGGCAGATACCCTTGTGTTAGCCAAATAATAAGTCCGATAAAAGTCGAAATAATAATTGTATTAGCAAAAATCAGCTTAAGATTCTTTTTCTCAAACTTAAGACCACTCATGCGGATAAGTCCATATGAGTAAAGAAAAACACGATAAGCTATATTAAAGATATTTGCATAGATAGTACCGAGTCCACCGAGGAAACCATTAATAATCGGAATACCAAAAAATGTTGTTGAGCCAAAGGTTGTAAGTACGGACAAGCAAGTTTTTTTATCTCCTTTTAATCTAAGATAAAAAAGCTCTCCGAGCAAAATCAAAATCACATATGCAACGAAGCCAAAAATTAACACATTGATACCGGTTGTAAAAGTTTGCTCATTGATATCACTCATAAAAGCAGTAAATGCCAAGGCTGGCAAAGCTGCACTGAGCAAAATCGAGCTCAATATTTTAGCTCCATGCTCTGTAACTACATTCTTCTTACGAAGAATATAACCGACGAGAATTACAAAAATCGTTGAGAATACTGCGCCAAGAAATCTTTCACTAGTAATTAGTGACAAAATATTGACGTTTGCACTTTCGTTCATTGAAGTTCTCCTTCATTTTTTATTTATTATATTTTGGCTATCAACTGAGATAATTAGGATATACGCATTTCGCATACGCATTAATATTTAACTGATGATAATAAATTCTCAGCTCCAATCACCTAAGTTATCGTAGTTAAATATACAGCCAATTTACAATCTGTAGATTATATAAAAAATTATCAAAAAATTAAACAACTCTTGGCGAATAATTCACTTTAAAATTAAATAAAAATATGCCTACATACGCTTAAAATTTTTATAAAATAGCCACAAGAATTATATATGTATTGTTTCGCACTAAACACAATATTAACAACAGCAACATTCTGTACACTTCTTTGCTAATTTCGTACGATTTAGGTAAAATAATACAATAAAAAATAAGAAAGTATATATTCTCGGGAGCGTAAATTATGATTATTACTGCAACTGAATTTAAATCTAATTTAGGGAAATATCTGGATATAGCGATGAAGCAAGATATATATATCACTAAGAATGGTAAGAATATCGCTCGTCTTACAAGTCCAAATATAAATAAGCTTGAGGTTCTAGATAAACTCGTGGGAATCATACCTGATGACGGTAGAACGGATAATGAATCCATCCGACAGGAGCGTCTTGCGAAAAAATGATAATTCTAATCGATACAAACGTAATATTAGATATTCTCCAAAAACGAAAACCATTCTTTGCAGATTCTTACCAAGCCTTACAACAAGCAATTAGATCTAATATCGACTGCCTAATTTCCGCCTCAACAGCCACTGATATTTTTTATATTCTAAGAAAATATCTCGGTTCAGCCACAGAGGCAAAAGAACAGCTCGAGAATCTTACTAAGATAGTTAAGTTTGCAGATGTACAAGGAATAGATATACATGCTGCCCTTATTAGCAAGTTTTCTGATTTTGAAGATGCTGTAGTAGCTTCCATTGCTGAAAGACTTAAAGCCAGCTATATTCTTACACGCAATTTAAAGGACTTTAAAGATTCTACAGTCCCGGCTATACTCCCCAAAGATTTTCTGAAAAAATTTTAAGATTATAATCTTCTCTTTTTAATCACTATATTTATCACTAAAATTAAAACTTTGGCTGTACGTTTGTATAGTGAGAATTGCCATTATTTCAACATAAAATAGCCACAAGAATTATATAATCCCTGTGGCCATATTTAATAGCTTAATTTATATACTTATAAATATTTGCTCTACGTGTGAATACTTGCTCTACTTAGTTTCTGTCCCATATTGGCGTGTATACGCTTTTTGCAACAAATCTACATACCTATCAAGCTCTAAATTCTCAAACTCATTAACATATGAATCCCATTCAGCATCAATATCTCTATTTCCAGAAAGAAAAGCAACTATCTGTTCATTAACATACTTTACAATCTGTGTCTCAAGCTTAGCACGTTCAGAAGACTCGTCTGCTTCCATCATAAGAAGTGGAACTGCTTTTGCATCAGAATTATATGGTTCATACGTATCGTGGGTTATCTGATAAAGACGTGGTTCTGCATCCCATTTGGACTCTTCACCGTCACCCATTTGTTGCCCTAAGCGGAAGTCACTTGTACGATTTGCTAGTGCAACATTGGGCATACCTCCAAGTAACAACAACTCATTTGCAGCACCACCACTAGCATCAGGTATCTTATATAGAGCTGGCTTACCATTCATACCCTTGGCGCCCTCATCAGGAGCCAACCACCCTTCTCCAAGCTTGCCATACGAGGATATATAAGTCGCTTCTTCACTCATAAGACCGTCGGCCCACTTAAATAGAAGCTCTGGATTTTTTGCTTTGTTAGTTATAACAAACTTACCATTTGCCAGCGGTGATGAGATTGTCAAAACATTCTGTTCTCCATTTGGTCCCTTTAGTGGAGGAAGAGCTACATACTCTCTGCTTCTTTTGAGAGGATCACTAGCATCAGCACCCAAACCTATCCACCAGTTGGAACCAGGTACAACGCCTAATAGTATTTCACTTGGATCACCACCGACCTGAGCTAATTCTTCCGACGTCTGAGTAAGAGAAACCGGGTCAATTAATTCTTCTTCAATCAGAGAACGAATATATTTGAGAGCCTCTTTGAACTCTTCCGTATTAGCATTAAACTTAATCTTGCCATCATCTAAAGAAACTCTTGCCACATAATCATTATAGAAAAAAGCCTCGAAGAGGAAGTCATAAATTCTTGTTCTCGAACCGACGTCCGAACCCATCATTGGAATTTCATCATTGGGATCGCCATTTCCATTAGCATCTTGCTCTTTAAATGCTCTAAGAACTTCTTTAAACTCTTCTGTTGTTGTAGGCATTTTAAGTCCTAAATTATCTAACCATTTTTGATTAATCATCATCTTACCAGGGAACATACAATGGTAGCAGGCATTAATACCTGGCAGAGCATATATCGCCCCATTAGAAGCTGTAACTGACTGCAACATTTTCTCTGTATACGCTTCCTTGGTAAATATACCTATTTCATCTATGTAATTTTTCAGATTAAGAAAAATCCCTTGAGAACCATATTTAACCTGATCAGAAGGACTAAAATCCATACCCATCATTGCATCTGGCAAAGAATCCAAGCTTGCCATCATAATACCTATCTGTTCAGTTTTTGTTATTTCAGGAATAATCTTCCAATCAACTTTCACTCCACTCTGTTCTTCATACCACTTAGTGAAATAAATACTTGGAACATCACCAAAATAGCTCGTCTGAACTGTGGCAATACTAACCATTTCCCCGTCACTTGCAATGGGGAAATTAGCTTTTTCCTTGAGCTGACCTTTTTTTCCGAGTTCATTTTCCGAATCAGCAGCAACAAACCTCAAGGGAAATACTGATACCCCCATTAAAAGAGCCAAACTCAAGCTCTTTAAACTTCTCTTCATTCTTATGTCCTCCTTATTTTCTATCATTATATAATGATCTATTTGAGTGGCAGATTTGCCCTAACTCCATATAAATTGATTGATAAATGACTCGCAATAATCTATAACAAATTCTTATAATTCCACTATAATATCCTTTAATATTTTGAGAACTCAAACACAAAATATTTTTTCATTAATATTCATTAGAATAACAAAATCGGGAATAAATCATGAATAAAATAAGCGACTACTTACAAAAATTATCCAACGCAAAAACCAGTGACTCAAATCAAATAAGTAGAAAAGAGTACATAAGCGGCATCGTTCTTGCCCTACTATCTGCAGCAATATATGGCTTCATGCCGATGATGGCAAGAATATTCAAATCTGAGGGCGGAGATCCTATCCTTTTAGCAATGTTCAGATTCTTCTTTTCTTCTCTCTTTCTTCTACCTTTAATCAAGGGAAGTAACTCTCCATTTAAGATAGAAAAATCAAACTTACTTCGACTTTTGCTCGTAGCCCTAGCCTATGCCATAACTCCGCCACTTCTTTATATGAGTTACGAGTACCTAGATACAGGAATAGCAACTATATTACACTTTTCTTATCCAGCTCTAGTCATCATTCTTTGTCTTATTTTTTACAAAGATAAACCAAAAATATCAGCTATTTTATGTCTCTTATTCTCCTTAATTGGTATTACATTGATCCAAATAGATCCTAGCAAGCACGCAGAAACGCTAGCGAACTCTGCCGTAGCATCAACTAGTTATAGCCAAGTAATTGGCCTAGGTCTAGCCATACTGTCAGGACTAACATATGCCATTTATGTTGTTTTTTATTCCAACTCCAGATTAATCACAATTCCACTATTTACTCTAGCATTTTACCTAAACTTTTTATCTTTTATTATCCTTATACCATATCGCCTCCTAAATGGAATAAATATTTCGCTGTCCTTCAAAGGCATCTTAATAGGTATACTTCTCGCCTTCTCTTGTTCAGTTCTCGCCACAATCTTTTTTCAATATGCCTGCTCAAAAATTGGCGGTGCCAAAGCAGCTCTCCTGTCCACATTTGAACCCTTAGTCAGTGTCATCGTCGCCAGTCTTTTCCTAAATGAGAAACTAAGTACTTTCTCAGCCCTTGGCGTAGCAGCAATTCTCCTAGCTTCCTGTTTGCTAATTTTCGAAAAGAAACAAAATGTGGATAAAAAGAATAATTAAACAAAAGCCTGCTAGGCTCGGACTCTGCCGCAACCTAGGAGGCTTTTTAACTATATGTGATAGTTAAGCTACATTCATACTATCTTTTTCTCGTAATGAAAATATTCGGCACAGATACACCAAGCACAGAAAGAATCGCCGCCACAACTTCGATTATCCTTATTTTTCTTAGCATATCTTCGCCACTCTCATTTTTATCAGCAGAGAGTAATTTTTTATCTTCCTCTCGCAACTTAAGAGTATTATCATCCGTGTTAAATAACTTCACTAATTCTCTATGCAGAACTTCAAGAAGCGTACTATCATGTTTTGCGCTCAATTCTGGTAGACTGATTTCTCTACTCGTCTGAATTGGTAAACTACTTACTGTAGTATATATAGTGCTTGAAGCACTTTCAGTTTCTGTAATATAGGCTTCGGACTCCGTCTCAAGGTAGTCAAGATCAGCAGTGGCAATTATTTCTTCATCAAGCGTTGCTTCATCCATATTGATATCATTGCTGATAGCATTTTCTATATTCTCATCTACCAATGCAGAATCTACTATCTCATCAACATTGTCGACAGTGATTAATTCATCTCCCGAAATATTATCTACGACATAAACATAGTCGGTTTCAGAACTATCTACTTCTTCTAACTTATCAAGTTCTTCGATAATAGCTTCGCCGATTTCTACATCTTCAAGTTCATCTTCAAAAGCTTTTCCAGTTTCAAGACTCACTTCGTTATCTGTCTCAAGTTCAGAAGCTTCTTCCTCGCTAGTTTCGATAAATTCAGTACTTTCGTTTACAGAATCTTCTGCATCTTCTGTACCTTCTGTTTCTTCTAAATCCTGTTTAGAAAGATCTTCTATGGAATTTTCATTTTCGTCTGTAGCTTCAAGTTTTTCTGAATCTTTACTTTCTTCCACAGAGTTAGAATCATCCGAATTGATTGCTGTATCATCAGCAGTAGAATCGTTCGAAACTAGATCTTCTGACAATTCATCAGAGTGTTCTTTGTCTTCTCTATTATCACTGCTATCTTCGATCTTTGTACTTTCGTCATTCTCTTCAGTAGCAGTAACAAGATCTGAACCTTGCTCTGTACTCGCTTCCTCTCCATTCTCATTTTTAACTTCTGCTTCTTCGCTTTCGTTTTCTTTACTTTCGGCTTCTTCTTTAGTTTCTGCCTCTACTCCCACTCCAGCTTCTACTTCGGACTCCTCGCCAGTCTTGACTTCACTCTCTCCCTCGGTCTCGCTAGTAGTCTCAGTTAGAGTCCCAGACTCTACTTCGTTCTGAACTTCACTTCCTGAACTCTCACTAGACTTATCAAGTTCAGTTCCTGTTTGCTCATCTTTGGCTAGTTCAGAATTTTCTTCGCTATTTCCACTTTCTACATTGCTGTCCTGCGAGTCTAATTGTTTCTTCTCTTCGGCTTCGAGCGCCTTTTGATATTCACTTTCAGACTTATCTGCCTCGTACGCCCTAGCCTTGAGTTCGGCTAACTTAGCCTGTTTGGCAAGTAAATTCTTTCTTATTTCAGGCACAGAAGTTTGAAGCTCATTTTCTAAATTCTTTAATTCATCTTCTGCCTTTTTTAACTTAGCCTCATCATTCAAAGAGAAATCTGAAAGTCTCTGACTAAGTATCTCTGAATTACTCGTACGATAAGCTAAGACCTTCTCCTGATAGGACTTCGCCTCTTCTTTCAGAGTAGCAACTGCATTTTCCAACGCACTTATTGCACTCTTATATGATTCTGCAGTTTCATCACTAGGCTCCACTGCCGCCTCATATGCTTTGGCAATTTTTTCACTAAAATTAGCTGGCAATTCTTCTTCAACAAGTGATCTTCTGCTTCTTGCAAGCTTGAGTTTCTCCTTAAGATAAGTGAGATTATTCTCTTTCTCACTTGCTGAAATACTAGCTGTAGCGATAATACTATCTATAGCCTGCTTCTCGGCAGTGAGACCAGCCTTGGCTGCATCAGTTAAGCGATTGAACACCTTAAGTGCTGCCTCAGCCTTTTTCTTATCATCTGCTGTAACATCTTTTAAATCTTTGTTGACTAGGGCGCTATACTGCGTTCTAAATTGATTAATTCTATCAATGCGATCATTTTCTTGAATGATCTCTCTCTTGACATCATTAAACTTAAGCTCCAATTTCTGGCTGGCAGCATAATTTTCCTCGCTACTTGCATTCTTATTTGTTGCCACATTTTTCGCTTCGAGCAAGGCCTGTCTGAGTTCTTCCTTAAGTTGAGTCAATTTATCGCTAGATGTAGACATCGATCTACGATAAGCATTAATTGAATTGTACTTTCTTCTGAGAGCCTGATTCGCTTCTTCTGCCTCAAATTTGGCAATATAAGTCTGCATTGGCTCCTGTCTTTTACCCGGTGCTACCATGGTCGGATAGAAAAGATGCCAAGCCTCATCATTTAAAGACTTTCTCGTCGTCTCATCTATTGCATTAAATCTGACCTTAGCCTCACGCAACTCTTCTCTGAAACGCTTATAATTTGATTTGCTCAAATCTTCTGGCTTAAGAGCAAGTAAGTCAGCAAAATCTTTTCTGAAATCAGCAACTTCCTTTTCTTCTCTATCAAACTTATTCTTCTCTGTCACTTTGGCAAAAGCAGCCTCTGCAGACTTCAATTTTAACTTCGCCCTTACAGGAAGTGATTTAAGCTCATAATATGCCGATTCGGCCTTTGCCTTTTCCTCATCTGACAGTGAACTTAGATCATATGTTTCACCCTCAGCTTCACCAGTCTTGAGTCCGTCAATCTTCGCTAGTAAGTCTTTATATTTTTCTTTAAAAGCTGCCGCCAAGGTTTCGGCCTCGGTCTCTATTTTCTTGAGTTCTGCTGCACTCTCATCATTTTCATTATCCTTGACATCGAGATAAAGAATTTTAGCCTCAGCTAATCTGGCTGTAGCTGCCAAACTCAAGGACTCTTGTCGACTACTAATAAAGGTATCTTGAAGCTTAGACCTATTGTCATTATTCTCTTCAATAGATGTTCTTTCTGACTTTTTGCCGTCAAACTCGTCTAATTTACGGCTGAGTTCGTTCAGTAGGCTCTCTATTTCAGAAATTTTTTCAGATGAATATGTAGAACTAGACTTTTTCTCTTCTAAACTCTTCTTAAGTTCTTCCATAGTCTTTCTGACAGCCGCTCCAGACTCATAGAATGAATCGATTCCTTTTTTGAGTTCATTTAGATTCTGTGCTGATGTGCGAGCTAAATATGCCTCTTGACCCTTTCTAGCCTCGTCAGCTGTGGTCTGGAACATAATATCTGCCATACCAAGAACAGTTGCAAAGTCATCTTCTTTGTCCTTGCCACTTTCGAGAACAGTTATGCGGACATGCTGGGCCTTTTTCTGCTTGCTATTAGAAGCAGTCCAATTCTGCACCTTTCTCTTATTGCCATTGTAATTAAAAGTAACTGTCTCTACTTCTTCCCAATGACTACCATCATTTGAGGTTTCAATTTTTGCCTTGACAATATTACCCACTGACTTACCGTCCTGCCTCGGTACGTAGCGGAAACCCTTTACTGTATATTGCTGATCAAATTTAAAGACAATATTTGGCTTCTCATCCGAACCATTCAAGGCAGACAAGAAAATATTTTTATAATTACCATTATTAGCCGACTTTAGCTCGTAGCCGTCCTCTTTTGAACTACTGCTAATAACCTCGGTATTTAGGTGCATAATATCTTCTAATCTCGAAGCCCCGCTAAAATCAAAGTCTCTCGCCTTACTTTCAAGCTTATTTCCCGTCCTCTTATGTCTGACAGAAATCTTATTAGAATTTTCGAGATAGGTATTAACATGATCAAAGGGATACCACTTAGTACCATCAATTGACCATTCCATGCTCTCATCCAAACCAGTTATAAATCTCTCTCTGCTGAACACATCGAGGCTAGGCTGCTCTGGCTGAATAATTTGAAGCTTCATCACACCAACGCCAGAAGAACTTACACTGTCAAGCTTGGCACTCTCTTCACTTGAAGAAATCCCCTTGAGTCTGAGCATAATTCCATTCTCGGCACTTATCTGCTTGATCTCATCTTCGGTAAGGAGCTGATTAGCGACAAGAACTGGCTTCCATGATTTACCACCATCAAGTGAATACTCTGTATCTGTCTTTGCTCCCCAAAGGCGCTCTGCATGCTCACCGTCGAAGCTGAAACTACCTAACAAGTTCTTACCATCTTGAATAAGCTCTTGGAACTCCTTTGTTCTGACAATTTGCTTGGCCATATTGCCACGAACCGCATCGTCCTTTTGACCTTCCTCTTCAACTGCTAGAAGCTTAGCGAAAAAGTCCACCTTAAAGGCCCTACTCTTGATCTTATCCTTTACAGCATAAGCTATGTCCATAACGGGCTTCGGGTGCTGCTTGAGATTGTCAAAAGCTCTCGCAACATATGAAGCTAGTGCCTGTTCATTTAAATCACTGTCACTCTTTTGCAATTCAGAAAAAATAAGTTCGTCATGTGCAGGCAAAAAAAGAGGATTAAGCTCAATAGCTTTTTCCAAATACTCTTTTTTCTTGGACTCATTCTCTGTCTCAAGTGCCAGCATATAGTAGAGATTTGCCTCTGTATAAGCGACCTCATTCTTCTTCGCGTCTTGAGTCAACTGATTATATGTTGTTGTATACCCACTATTGTTATATTTGAAATATTTTTTATATCTCTCGAAGGTACTTGCGAAACCACTATAGACACCACCTTGTGATCTATCCCAACCTGTGACAAAATTGTATCCGCGCCATACCTTCCCCGTTCCTAAATAAGTAACAGCTGCGTGAGCTGGCTGACCAATTACATTTGCTGGAATACCAAAGGCTCTGAGAACAACAACATCAAACTTGGAAATCGCTCCACAGACTCCACCATATTCAATAATTCTGGCAAGGTCTGGATTATCTCCGTAGAAATATGAAGTCTGAACAGAATCTCCATATTTGTTATATAAGTTATATCTCAGATATTGATATGTTATAGATGCCAACTTCTCTGGACTTGTTAAAAACTCGGGTTTTTCTTTCTTTACCTTTTCACGTATCCAAAGTAGATCCTCATTGCTGACCTCAGCACTGACAACCGCTCTCATCTCTTCAATATCATAAGTATTTAGATCAGCTAAAAGAGCTCCTTTTGTTCTAGATAGATCTCTATATATCTGATATCTGCCTACGGGTTCAGCAACTCTATTGCGACTTGCCCAAAATGATACTGGTCTTGAAAACTCAAGAGCAGTTGCTAGGGCTAATTTTTTATTAAGATTATCTTTTAAGATGCTCTTATCAACCGAATAAATTTGGTCTAAGACATTAAAGAAATTGGCATACCCACCAGCTGGAGAAGCTGTAGAGGCTAACATCTCAAGAGCATCGTAGTCAGATCTTATCCAATCGTATAAGCGTCTATATTTTGGATTCTCAACCAAAAGAGAAAAAAGATCATTCTGTGACTTTGTATCAAATCTCATGCGATAGAGGCTCATGCGTCCATCCTTGCTATTGACAGTTGACATATTGACCTTGTTCTCTAAACTCTTACGCTCTTCACTTAGATTAGGTACAGACGGAAGATCGTTAATCGAAAGAACCTTAAGGTCTGCCAAAACTGCATGGTCTTGGTGAACATTGCCATTATCATCAATTTCAATTTTAAGAGTCTTGGCTCCATTGAGAGGTAGGTTTACCCTCTCTCCAGATTTTTTATCAAGATTCTTTGATGTATATACAAGAGTACCGTCCAAATAGAAGCGATATTTGACATTACCATTCAATTTAGGGTCTATGCCAATATATGTTGAGAGAAGATTATTAGTCTTAGATAGTTCGCTAATATTGAATTCTAAGCGAGCTGGGGCATGTGCCATATATCCATTGTCAAAGACCATATTCTTGCCTTTGATATTCAGATTAAGCTTGCCACCGTCCAAGCGCTCACTATTTTTTAGCTGTTTGCCACCACCAATCGACTGGCTAGTAGGCGTCAAATTATTAAGGTAAGTCGGTTCATTATCCGGCTTATCTGGTGTTGCTATTTTTGAATAATCTTTTTTTGAAAGAGTTTGAGCAGACATACTTTCTGATGACGCTTCGACTTCGCCCTCATTATCTGCATTATCTCTGCCACTATCTTCGTCAGCCATCAATTCATGGGTACTTGCTATTACCGGCAAGGCAAAGGTAGCTGCCATAGTGGCGGGCAATACTCGTCTAGAGAAACCTCTCTTCAATTTCATTCTTCTTTCTTTATCCCCTAAATAAACTTTTTTCATCCACATTCCTCTATAAGTATAATTAATACATTTTTGAAAAATACCATTACTCTTATCGCATAATACTGGGAACAAATATTGGCAACATGAAAGTTTAACATATATAAGAACTACTTCTTAGGTATATAATCACAGTCATTCTCCAAAATATTTATATTGAAATAAGATTTTTTTGTACATTACTTATAATAAATATGTAAATAAAACATCTTCACGAAAAATCACTATCTATAAATTAAACAATTATTCAAAAGGTATAAATAAATAGAAATAAATTAATAAAAAAAAGAGTCTGAAATATCAAACCCCTTTTTGAACATCAATGATTATCACATAAATAGCCATTGACCTATCTTATGGTAAATCTAATAATAAAAATTATCAGATGACTTTGTCATCATCCTTTTCAATAAAAATAAGAGCGTTCCTCAAGATGAATAAAGTAAACCTCGATATCTTTATATCCCTTATTTTCTAAATAATTTTTAATTGTCTCATAAACAGATTTTTCAACCTCAGTTCCCCTATCAAAAAGCTTGATCTCTATCAACGGATATAAGTCAACACACTCTCCTAATGAATAGAAACGAACGATTTCCTCCTGAAAAAACAAATTATCTACAGTTGTATCAAAAATATTCGCAAGCTTCTGCGACAGCTCCGCCGACATAGTGGCAATATCCTCTGTCCTTACACCTCTAACACTAATCTGTGGCATGAAAATCTATTCCTCTCACTAAAAATACCAAAGCGTTATTTAACCATAATATGCCAACTTATCACAGAGTCTTAAAGTCTTCCGCCCTGTCAAAATCCGCACTCTCTTGAAATCTCTCAAGTTCCAAACTTTTAGAAGCAAAACCATCATCTATCAATTTAACTCCCCCCTCATCGCCTCTTAGTTCCATGAGAAGTTGACAACTTTCAAGTGGAAAAACTATAGGATTACCTCTTCTCTTCTTCCCTTGTTCACCAATATACACTGGGTAAATAATGCGCTCTGAACCCTCAAGCTCAAACTTATTACGTATATCCAAAATAGTTTCCTTGCTTATAAAAGGCTGATCACAGACGAAAAAATAAATCCCCTTTATCTCTCTCGCGTAGCTTTTGTCTTTTATTCTCTTTACAAAATATTCCGTTCCCAAGCGAATTGTAGATGCCTTGCCACTCTCTGCCTCGGGATTATAGATGTGTGAAAAATTTAAGCTCTTTGCACTAGATTTTAGTTCATCGAGGTTACTAACTACCAAAACCTCTGCAAAATCAAGTTCACTCAAGGTATCAAAAATATATTCATATAACTTTTTACCATTAAGGTCTTTGAGCAGCTTCTGAAATCCACTTCTTCTAGATAAACCCGCCGCCATAACTATTGCAAGATAATCCTTCATAGTTCCCCCTGTAAGCACTAAACAATTTTATAAAATGATACTATAACAAAAAAGCTCTCCCGAGTATAAAATCTCGAGAGAGCTTTTGTCCATTAAAATATCTATATTGAGACACTTTTATTTATTAGTTATTAGCTCTATCTTCTTCCTTTTCACGGAGAACAAGGTTAAGAATGATAGCGACAAGACAGGATACTACAACTGGTGATGTACCAAAGGCTGTATACATACCTGGTGTAATCCATGACATATTTTCAACACTACCTGCGACATTCTTACTCATATCTGCAACAGCTGTGAAACCTTGACCACAGGCTACTGACAGACCTACGATAGCTGTATTACGGACTGTAAGTGGTTGCTTGATGATGAGTTTTAGACCATTCATTGTGATCATTGCAAAGACGGAAAGTGTAGCACCACCGATAACTGCATAAGGAATTGTTGTCAAAAGTCCAGAAATCTTCGGGAATAAACCAGCAACCAAAATAATGATTGAAGCCAAGGTAAAGACTCTTCTTGCGACAACCTTATTCTGCGAAACGATTCCGACATTCTGTGAATAGGTTGCACCTGGGAGACAGCCCATCAAAGACTGTAAAATATTGGTTACACCGTAGGCAACGATACCACCTTGAAGCTCCTCGGAAGATGGTTCTCTATTCATACCACCGATTGTTGTTGATGAGAAGTCACCAATAGCCTGGATGGAGTTGACGATGAATAAGATAACAAAGCTGACAATAACTGGAATCTCAAAACCAAGACCAAAATGCAAAGGACTTGCAATCTTAAACCACGAGGCATCAGCAACCTTCTGCAGTGAGATGAGGCCAAAGGGGATAGATACGATATAACCTACAATCATAGCAAAGAGAACCGAACTCAATTTGAAAATGCCCTTTGTAAAATGATTGAAGAACAAGGCTGCAGCTAAAGTTACAAAAGCTATAAACCAGTGTTTCCAATCACCCCAACCAGGAGCACTTACTGAGCCTGCACCACCCATGTATTGGAAAGCAACTCTGTAAAGAGATAGACCAATTACAAAAACAACAGTACCTGTGACAATAGGTGGGAAGAATGGACGAATCCAACGGACACTAAGACCAAAAAGAATCGCGACTAAACCACCAATAATTTGAGCTCCTAAGATAACGCCAATTGCGCCCTTAGGACCGTGAGTCGCAGTATATTGTGCGGCGACAGCTGACATTGTCGGAACATATGCGAAGCTAGCACCAATGATAACAGGTAACCTTGCGCCAATCTTACCGAAAATTGGAAAAAGCATAATCAGTGTTGATATTGCTGACATAATGAGAGACATCTGAATCAGAAGAACCAAATCAGCTGGCTCTAGTTTGGCTGCATTACCAACAATAATAGCCGGTGTGATACATCCAGCAATCATAGCTACTACATGCTGCAGAGCCAGAGGTGCGGATGTCTTTAGATCCGGTTTCCCATTAAACTGGAAAAGTTCTGTGTTTGGCGTATTTGCCATAACCATCCTCCTTTGTCGTTAAACGACTTTTAAATTAAATTTAGACAGACATTAAGAGCATCAAGGCCTTAAGCGTCTTAATTTCTTTTTCAAAAACAGGCTCTGCCCCAAGATATTGCCCTAACACGTCCTAAAACTTGTATAGAGCGAGGAATAATCTGCATCTTACCAACAAATATCTAACTTCACATATCTAAACTCATATAACAACATACAAGTCCATAAGCTAGACATCTTATTCCAGAGAATAACAAAGACTCCACACTATCCCAACTCATCTCAGTTAAGCTAAGATTATCTTATCTTCTGACACCATATCTAACATTGCCGCTCTTGATTTCTGATTATTATAATCGTTTATTTTTCGATGACAAGCAATGCTATGAATTTATCATATTTGCCAAAACTTTTCGCTTGATTGCCTGCTCTATTATATATAAATTATTCAAAATAGGCTAAATCTCTATCTATTGAAAAAGGTAAAAATATATTTTCAATGCGCCAAGTAACTACTTCTATACATCAAAAAAATGTATATCGCTATATATCTCTACATCTTTCGCTATGAAATATAGAGTTATCTAAAATTTTTCTTCGGCTTAGAATAGGCTGTATTCACAAGTGGCAACTTCGTTCTCAGCTCTCCGTCCATAGCATAATATGCCGCAGAAATGGCAGGGGCTGTCGGTATGCTAGAAATCTCTCCTATACCCTTTGCACCAAATGCCGCATTAATCTTTTCTTTTCGTTCCACATAAATTGCTTCGATATTAGGTATATCTGTAGCTCGCAAAAGTCCAAGCGTCCCAAATTTAGCCTTGACTCTTGCCTTATCCAGTTTCATATCCTCTGTAAGAGCGTATCCCATACTCATGAGAACACCGCCCTCAATCTGTCCTTGTATTGATGTTGGATTTACGACCTTACCTGAATCATGGGCAGCATAAATATCCTTAATCTTACCATCTTCGTCCAAGACACAAAGATGAGTTGCATAGGCATAGGCTATATGACTCTTAGGATTTGGCTTATCTGAACTCAGTGGATCTGTTGGCTCAAAATATTCTGCGAAGAATTCTTGTCCTTCTAAGCTCTTCAGCCCTTCAATTCCAAGTTCATAGCCGTTATTTTTAATTGCTTCTGCAATTTGTTCACATACCATACGTACAGCCTCACCAGTTAGCAGAGTCTGTCTAGATCCAGAGGTTGTACCTGAATCTGGGGCGAGCTCAGAATTAGCCCCTGTATCAACGACATGAGTATATGGTATTTTAAGAGCCTCACAAACCATCTGAATAAATACTGTGAAACAACCTTGACCGATATCTGATGCGGCAGCATAAATTTCCACCTTGCCGTCTTTAACTGCTGCCCTACAGCGACCTTTGTCAGGTAGTCCTACACCTACACCTGCATTTTTCATTGCACAGGCTAGACCAGCCCTATCCTTATTGGCCTCATAGATATCTTTTACTGCTTCTAGGGTTTCTATTAGTGCAGTACTATCATCTGCAATCTGACCATTAGGAAGAACTCCGCCTGGTCTTATCGCATTTCTATACCTAATCTCCCACGGAGAAATACCAACCTTTTCAGCTAGTAAATTGAGTAACATTTCCATAGCAAAGTTCGATTGGCAAACACCGAAACCGCGGAAAGCTCCCCCAGGTGGGTTGTTAGTGTAATAGCCATAGCCTCTAATATCTGTATTCTGATACATATAAGGTCCCACAGCATGGGTACAAGCTCTCTCAAGAACAGGCCCACACAAAGAAGCATAAGCTCCAGTATCAAAATAAATATCACAATCTAAACCTTGAATAATTCCATTCTCATCGCAGCCAAGTGTAAAATTACCCTCCATAGCGTGACGCTTAGGATGAAATGACAAAGACTCATCTCGAGTAAATTTACACTTAACCGGTCTACCGACTTTCAATGCGGCAAGAACAGCAATATGTTGAACAGAAACATCTTCCTTTCCTCCGAAGCCACCGCCAACTAATTTATTCTCAACAACTATACGCTCCGGATCCCAGCCAAGCATAATAGCAATTTCCTTGCGTGTGTCATAAACACCTTGGTCGGTTGTATAAACCTTAACATCATTCTCTCTATAAGGAAAAGCTATCGCACACTCCGGCTCAAGAAAAGCATGCTCCGTGAATGGCGTAGAAAAGTGATGACTTACAACGTACTTTGATTCTTTAAGAGCCTTGGCGGCATCACCACGTCTGACATGTCTACTCTGGCAGAGATTTCCGGGGGCATGTGCGTGAATCTGACCTGCACCCTCGGCCTTGGCCTCATTGATTGATGAAATAGGTTCTAATTCTTCATACTCAATTTCCACTAACTTTTTAGCTTCTTCAAGAATATCTTCAGTTTCCGCTATAACCAAACAAATAGCATCACCCATCATGCGAGTTATCTCGCCCTCTGGAATCATAACGTCCCAGTCTTGCTGAATATGTCCAACTTTATTATTTGGAACATCTTCAGCCCTTAACACAGCAAGAACACCGTCAAGCGCCTCGGCCTTGCTACTGTCAATTTTTAAAACTCTAGCCCTAGGATATTTCGCTCTTACTGCAGAAGCGTGAACCATACCTTCCATCTCAACATCATCACAGTATTCCCCGAAACCTAGAACTTTTTCGCGAACATCTCGGCGACGCATACGGTAACCGACACCGACCATAGCATCCTCTTCTTCCATGACATGTTCACCGCGTAAAATATCAGCAACCAAGCTAATACCTTCAATAATTTTCTTATATCCTGTACAGCGACAGATATTACCTTTAATTGCCTGCTTGATGTCATCTTCACTAGGCTCAGGATTTTTATCAATCAGAGCCTTGGCACTCATGACCATGCCAGGTATACAGAAACCGCACTGCACTGAACCTTTGACTCCGAATGCATAGACAAAAGCCTCCTGCTCAAGCTGGCTTAAGCCCTCAACAGTAATAATTTCTGCCCCCTCACAACGTTTGCCCTTTAAAGTACAGGCCTTTTTGGCTACACCATCAATAACAACAGTACAAGTACCACAGGCCCCTTGACTACAACCATCTTTAACAGACTTCAGTTTCAAATCATCTCTCATAAATCTGAGAAGCGACTTGTTGGCATCACAGGAAACTTCCTTACCATTCACCTTAAACTTTACAATATCAACATTCTCACTCATAACATATTCCTCACAGTAAGTAATTATCTATTCGACTCAATCCTGAATATGCTCATCATCATTTTCACCGAATTTATATTTCTACTATTATTGCAAAAAATATTTATTTTTGCTAATTACTTTGTTATACAAGACGAAAAATTTATACATAATGACAATAAAAATAAAGGGATTTAAAAGCACTGCCGCATTTTGATAATTTTTTCTTATAAATTTCGGCTAGTGACATTAAGCTAGTATTTTTCGAGCTAAAAATAATAATAATTTATTACTTATAATTGTCGAATCCAATTTATAGCCAACTGAATATAAAAAAAGCAAGTCTATTTTGCTAAAAATTCAAAATTAAACCTGCTTAATTTATTTTAAAAATTAATAAAATTTTAAGAAAAGCAATCAAATAGAAGTATAAAAAAACAAGCTAATTATCTGAAACCACCGCCAGATGAGCCTCCACTGAAACCACTACTTCCTCCGCCTATTGAGCTGAAGCCACCGCCTCCGCCACTTCTGAAGCCATTCGAGTTACTAGAGTTATTTTTTATACCTTGCGTTGCCGAGTAACCCATATTATTAGTTAATCTCAATAAATAATATGTATCCCAAGCGTCCCAAGCACCCACAGAACTTTGATCTGCAGCAAATTGATATTCTGGAATCAAGTTTCTCATCTGCTCTAAGGCAAGTTCACCATAAGAACATGCTGTCGCAGCAATCAAAAGATTATCCCAAACTTGAGCTTCATAAGCCTCTCTTTGTGAAAGAAGTGAGTAATTTTTAATAAAATCTTCAAAGGCTAATAATTGTTCACCTTCTTTTATACCTTCTTCAGTTAAATATAACTTCCTGCGTTCACCACGCACATAGCCATTAAGCTTCAAATACTCAATTGCTAGATTATTACATTTATTAATCAAGCTATTAGCATTTTTGTTATGATCTTCAAAATAGCCATTTAAGCTCTTAACCGTTATTTTATTTTCTCCAGACTCTTCAGCTACATTAACAAGAATATTCCAATATTTTTCATCAACTTCATATTTAAATTCTTTAGGTGTAGAAATTAAAACTAAAGATGTCTTCTTGTGAGCCTTTTTGCCATTAGACTTAGTCGGCGTAATTGGCAACAAACACTGCTCCTTAATCCAAGATAATAATAGAGCAGAAAAATATGAACTGGCATCCATTTCGCTCTTTGCTAAACCATGAGGTAATTTTACTTGCGTAGATAAATAATAAATAAATAAAGAATCAGAATTAAATGGAGGCATAGAACTTGGTTTATTTTTATATTTAACCATTTTTCCATTCTTTAATCTTGGACCTCTTACTGCGAAATTCATCGCAAAAAAAACAATAAATGGGAAAAGAACCCAAATAAAGAAAGGTAAATTTTTTAATAGTCTTGTAAAAGAGCTCTTTCTTACAACCTTATCCCAATTGATTGGCGAAGGACTTTCTCCACTATATTCTGCACCAGAATTACCATAATCTGCAGATCCATTATCATAATCAGAACCGACAAAAGCCTCTTCCTTAACATCCTCAAAAGACTTATACCCTTGTGACATAGCAGTGACATTAGGATCTTTTATAGTCATTAAAAAGGTGACATGGCTACCATCTATGTACTTATTTTTCTCTGAAACAACACCTAATAACTTCCCATTCTTCGCAATCAAATGATTATTATCATTGATTGAACCAGCATAAGCCTCAATTCCAAAAGCCCAGATTCTACTATTTTCCCCACTGATCACAAAATCATCAGAATATATATAAGTTGAAGTATATTTCGGACTAGGGTTAAGTCTGTCATTAATTACTCTTACATAAGTTCCAATTACATCGTCTGTATATTCATTTAAGAATGTATTCAAATGATAACTTAAGTAATAAGTCATATCTGTATTGTATTCAGTAATACCAACACACAATTCTATATTACCATTATCATCTACTCTATTGATTCCATATTTGTATGCCTTATCATCGAAACTGCCATGTGGATCCCAAGCACTTTCCATATTAAAATCAACTAAATCATCAGTCGACAAAATACGTTCCCTACTTGAGTCACCGATTCTCGCAGAAACTTTGAAGCTATCTTCATCAAAACCTAAGTCTCTAAAATTTTTAGCAACATATACTTCGCTACTACCCTGACTACTATCAGCCCTAGTTCTCCAAATCTCTTTTACATCAGCAGAACCATCTTTATTAACTTTAATTATATTTTCAATAGCCCAGATTCCATAGTAATTTCGCGCAATTTTATCGCCAAAAAATTGATCTATTGAATCGAAGTCTCTGTAGACATAATCTTTGTATGGAACTTCATCAGAAGATTGAGCCTCATTAGTAAGATTATCTAAACTCTCAGCATCTTCAATCTCCTCAATATCTTGAACTGTAGCTAAATTTTCATCTACATCTTCATTTTGCAAATCAGAATCAACTTTTTCTGATTGTATGGACTTATTCTTATATGAATTTATGTCCCAAGCATAAATAAAATTTGCAGGCAAGAACAAAGTCACGCAATAAATAATTGCTATAACTAAACAAATATGAAGTTTCTTATTTTTTATATAAGCAAAATTCACCAAAGTAGTCTCCAATAAAAAAATTGCTAAATTATAAATTCAAATCAGGCATAGAAGACTTGCCAGCTTCTTCTTGGAAGTATTCTTTAGTTGTGAAACCAAGTTGTCTTGCAACAATATTTGAAGGAAACATTCTGACCATACTATTCATTCTGCTAGCAGCATCGTTATACACCATTCTCTGTACACGAACATTATTTTCGTACTTATCAATATTAGTCATCATTTCTCTATAAACTGATTCTGCCTTGAGATCTGGGTAACTTTCTGCGACAGCAAATAATCTATCCAAAACTGAATTTGCTGCTGCATTTTGTTCCTCAATCTTACTTACATCAGCTGGGATAGAACTTGCTCTTCTTTCGCGAATTACATTTAGTAATGTATCACTTTCATGCTTGGCATAGCCAACTGTTGCCTTTGCAAGTTGAGTCAAGGCATCCCATCTCGAATTTACTTGAACAGCAATTTGTCCTAAGGAATTTTTAGTCATCTCGTCCAAGTTAACTAGTCTTCTTTGAATTGAAATAACATAGAGAACTAGGAGTACAATGACTGCCAAAATAACAAGCAAGATAGTGGAACCAACACTGAGAGCCATGATTGGTTTCAGTGAAGTCAAGCTTAAGTTATTAAAAATATTAATCAAGTTCATTTTTAACCAACTTTCTTATATTAAATTGTTATCTTTTCAAAGATAACAGTTATAGCGATAAATTTAATTTGATTATACTATTTTGCAACTTTAATTTCTTTTATAGATTAATAAATTTTCTAGGGCTTGGTGCGAAAAATTTTTCTCATATCTCTTATCTCTCTTAATTAATAATCTACAAAATTAAATAGATTTTTTAAAAGTCATTTACATGTTTTCTATAACTACGTATAATTTATTCGTTAATAATTTATTAAAAATTTATATTGTTTTTTATTCACATGGATATGCTTTTTGTACTTCTATTTTGTGTAGAAATTTAATTTGTGGCATAGGCGAATTTAATCGAAAGAGATTAAGCATTAATTTAGGAAGGTTACTGCGATGTTTACAAGTAAGTCTAAAAAGAATAAACAGAGATTTTGCTCGCTTTTGTTATCTGCAATGCTCATTTTGGGAACTAGTCAGGGATTCGCCAATCATAATATTTGGGCAGATGATACGGCTAATGGAGCTGTTATTGATTTAGATAAGTCTGGGGAAGCTAACCCTGCAGCTGAAAATGAAGCACCTAAGGATAAGGAAGCTAATCCCGCTGAAGATAATGCAAATGGTAATGGCGCCGAAAATGGGGAAAATCTTGCTGAAAATCGCGATAGTGTTAAACCAGAAGAAAATGATATTCCAGCCGATGCTGGTTCTCCTGCAGAGAAGCCAGATGGTGAGGTAACTCCTAAAGAAGACTCTGTCGAGGGCGACAAAGAGACGGGGGGCAATGAAGCCAATCCAGATGGCGATAAGGAAAAGGAAGAAGAGAAAGAAAAGGAACTTACAACAGAACTTCAGCCAGTCCCTAACACCACAGGTACTTTCTACGGCACTAGTAAAAATACAAATATTTTTCCCGAAGTCATTTCTGATGAGGAAATTCAAAATACGATAGCCGAACGCAATACAAAAGCTAAATTAGATAATGAAGACTTTCATATTTTCCGTTATAGAGGTACATACACCGACGGAAGTACACAAATCTTTTCATCTAAATATTTTGATGCAGCTTTTACTAAACTAGAGTTTTTCATTGTTACATTCCCCAAAATTGGCGAACGTGAATTTGGTCACGGTTCTTATATTTATTCATGGTGGGTCGGTGAAGTACCCATTATCCGTACTACAGAAGGCTCTACTTTAGTTGGAGAATATAAAGGAAATGACAATGTAACATTAGACTTCAACGGCAAATGGCAGACCGTCTCTGATGAACCACAGGTCACAATCCAAAATATGGAACAGACGCAATATATTCATTTTACTGTCAACTTATCCCCAAATAACGCTTCTGTTTATACTGGTGGTGGTTTAAAAGGTAGTAGTAGCGGTAGTTCAGGACTAGTCGCAAGTACATTAAGACAATATATGTCTGGTGATAGAATAAACACTGTTCATTTCCACTATGTAAATGACTTTGAATATAGAAAATTACTAGGAATCAGTAATAACGAAGCTCTTCCAATGAGAAGTGCAGGTAAACCCATATTCTCGGACGACGCTTTTTCGTCCCTTAATCTTAATGAACTAAGTAATCAAGTTTCTAATAATGCCCATTTTGAGTTAAATGCGAATAGTAATACATACGATGTCAAGTCTCCTGTCGTAAGACCTAATGATATTCCCGCGCCTTTTAATCCTGAAAAAAAAATTTTTTCTGACTATCAAGCCGCTCCTTACTATGCAAGAAGGAAATCAAATGATGTCTTAAAAAATTCTCTCAACGAACTTAAGTCAATCGACATCAACAATTATGTCTATGTTAGCAATGACATCGATCTACCCCCAGAAGGAGCTGACCCAGCTGTTGACCGAGGCAATTGGTATATCTCCACTAATCTAGATGCCAATGGGAACTTAAATTTTGATAAACATTATTACTTGAGCTATAGAGCTCTGCCCCTTTCAGTTAAGGTCACAAAGGTCGATAAAGATGACGAAAATAAGCTTTTGGCAGGCGCCGCTTTTAATCTCTATCGCATAAATGATGGTAAAGAAACATTGGTTCTTGAAAATTTAGAGACAGAAACTGATGGCACTTTCACGATTGGCAATAGTACGAGTAGTTTAGACGATTTAAAATTAATAGCCGCAGATTTAAGTAGCGCCGACATCGAAAAAGGCACATACACAAAAGATGGCGTCACATATTTGATACCAGGCAAGTTCTTATTACGAGAAGTAAAAAGCCCTGCTGGGTACAAGAAAGTTGAAGACTATGTTTTTGATTTGAACTTTGAAAATGCTTCCCCAACTAAAGCTCTAGACATCACAATCAAAGATGAAAAAGAAGAGGAAGAGAGTTCTTCAAGTAGTGAAACAAGTTCTGAAACTAGCTCCGAGACAAGTTCTGAGACAAGTTCCGAAACTCTAACTACTAGCACCGAAACAGAACCCAGTATCAGCGAAAGCAAAACAAACGAAAGTCTCAGCAGTCAAACTACTAGTAACTTGGTAAAAATTAATTTCTCAATTTGAACCCGAGGGGCTTTTTTTCTACAAAATTTTTAATATTGGATTTGCTAGATTTTTTCTCTTAAATCTTAAACCTCGCGGCAATAAACCTGTGATCAGAAATCAATCTGTCTTTGTAGCTCTCGATAATCTCGGCAGAGCTTTTTTCAACTTCTATTCCTTCTGTGATGTAGATGAAATCGATGCGTGTGTTTTCCTTTTCCTCTTCTGGTTTGAAGCCGTGATAGCTGAAGTCTAGGTTTGGGGTGATGTCTTTGATGATTTTTGAATTTTCGAGATATTGTACTCCTGCTGCGTCCTTGTCCTCATTTAAGTCACCACAGAAAATTAACGGTATGATTTCGCCATCTCTTTTGTAAGCTATGTATTCTTGATTATCTCTTTTTTCCAAGTCTTTGATTCTTGCAATTATTTGTTTAGCGGCCTCGAGTCTGGCACCTTCACCCTCGTGGTCAAAATGGGTGTTGATGACAAAAAATTGTTTGCGTGTCTCTTTGTCACGAAGTCTCAATAAATGATAACTTCTCGGACAGATGCTTTGATCTAGGAATCTTGAGCCCACTACTTGATCTGTATCTGATAGCGCCCTAGCTTCCATTCCCATCAATTCAAACTTACTTGCCTTGAAGAAAATAGCGGGAGCTTCATCTTCGCCACTCAAATCTCTTGGAAAAACAGCTGCACAATAGTCTTCGAAGCAGTCTTCAATCCTCTTTAAACCATCTTGACTTAACTCTTGAACAGCCACGATATCGAAGTTTCGCTCAGTGAAAAAAGCCTTGAGTAATTCACTTCTATTATTAAATGAATTTTCTCTGTCATCGTCATTTTGTGAACGTAAATTAGCTGTCACAAATGTAAATTTGCATTCTTTATTTGAAATCATTTCAAACTCCTGTATCCTTTAACTTAAATTTGTATCAAGTTTATTTGAGATTGTAGGTTTCTAAATTTATTATGGCAAGAGAATTTTTCCTTTCTATGGACGAAGAAGAAAAAAATACTGCGAACTTTACAAACGATAGAAGTAAATTTTTTAACATATACGTTTTTGACTTGGATGGCACATTGGTTAATACGCTCCGTTCGTTGCAAATTTCAACAAATATATTTTTGTCAGAGCTCGGTTTAGCCAGCGTCGACGATATGGATATTTTCAAATATTTCGTTGGCAATGGAACGAGAGTTTGCGTAAAAAAGGCATATAAGCATGTGACGGGTATCGAGCTGAGTCCTGAAATGGTGGAAACGTATCACGAGCGTTTTAGGGAGATTTTTTCTGAACATTGCCTCGATGAAATTGAATTGTATCCTGGTATGCGTGAAACTCTCTTGGCTCTTCGCGAGGAAAATTCGCTGATTGTATGTTATACAAATAAAGATGATAACTTGGCAAAAAAATGCTTGGCAAAGCTTTTTCCCACTGATTGTAATGAAATTTTCGCCGAGATCAGAGGACATATTGATGGTAAAGAATATAAGCCTGACGCGAGTTTCTTCGCTGAACTGCGCGAAATGTACGCCTCTAATTTAACAAATTTTAGCGACGCAAGTATTATCGCAAGAAAAAATTATACGGATGATTTAATAATAAATTTAAATGGAGATGTACGGGGTGGAAAAAGCTCTGCCGAGTCTCTTTGCAAGAATTCCCTGAGTTCTAAAAAGAACCTCAATTTCATCATGGTAGGTGACTCCGACGTTGATATTGATACAGCAATTAATGCCAATGTTTATTCTTGTGCCTGTGCTTGGGGCTTCAGACCTAGAGAAGAGCTCATCAAAAAGGAGCCAGACTTCTTGATCGATAAACCTTGTGAGCTAAAGAAAATAACAATAAAAGAATTGACAAACTAAGATAAAAAAGAGCTAGAAACTTAAGGAAATATTTTTCAAACCTAAATTCTAGCTCTTTTAACACGGGAAGTGCTTTTGCCAACCCCAGATTCAAAATATAAGTATATAAACTATATACCCTCGCTATTTCACCATCTTAACTGAAGACTTAAAGTGCCTTGTCATCGACTTTATCTAAGTACTCTTTGCACTTTTCTGTGACTTCTTTGACGCAGGAATCTTCGAAAGGAATTCTCAACTTAGCATCTTTTAGGAGACCTAAGAAACTCTTTGAACCGCCTTGTTTACAAAGTGCCAAGTATGATCGCCATGCCTCATCTCTGTTTTTATTAGCTCTGATCCAATATTGCAAGGCACAAATTTGCGCCAAGGTGTAATCTATGTAGTACATTGGAGATGTAATAATATGAGACTGTCTATGCCACCAAGCGCCCTTTTCCAAATGCTCATAACCCTCGTAATTTTTCCAAGGAGTAAAATCTTTTTCAATCTTGCGCCAAGCTTCTTTTCTCTCCTCAATACTGGCGTCTGGATTCTCATAAACAAAGTGTTGGAAAGCATCTACTGTCACGCCATATGGAACGAATTTGAGAGCACCACTCAAGTGAGCATATTTGAATTTCTCTGTATCTTTGCCAAAGAAACTTTCTGCCCAAGGCCAGGTTAAAAATTCCATTGACATTGAGTGAATCTCGCAGGCTTCCAAAGTAGGATTGTAATATTGATTACATCTTGTATCACGTGACATATAACCTTGGAAACAGTGACCTGCTTCGTGCGTCATAACTTCAACATCGTGCTGTGTACCATTAAAATTGGCAAACAAGAAAGGGACACCGTAAGTTGGCAACATAGTCATGTATCCGCCACCTCTTTTGCCCTTAGTTGAAAGAATATCCATGAGTTCATATTCGCAGAGCAAACGGAAGAATTTCGAAGTTTCTGGCGAAAGCTCATCGTACATTTTCTTGGCCTTCTCAATTATCTCATCTGGAGCACCCTGGGGTTTAGGATTACCTGTCGCAAAATTGATATCCTTATCGAAGAATCTGAAATCTTCTTTACTAATACCAATTCTATCGCGCTGTTTCTCCATTAATTCATTAACCAAAGGAACTAAATCATTTTTTACTTGCTCTCTGTAAGACTTGACCATTTCAGCATTGTAGTCTGTTCTACCTAAGCGCAAATAAGCGAGCTCGACGAAATTTTTGAAACCTAATTTATGAGCGATCTCTGTTCTAATCTTGACTAACTTGTCGTAAATATCATCTATCTCAGCTTCTTTTTCCTTAAAGAAACCTTCTCTAGCGTCTACTGCCTTGATTCTCTCTTCTCTATCTGAAACCAAAGTCTTAGGATTCAATTGAGACAAGGTGTAAACTTCACCCTCAAAAGGAATCTGTGCCGAAGCAATCACTTTCTCATAAGCTGTACAAAGCTTATTCTCTTCTGCCATCAAATCCAAAACATCTTCAGAAATAACCTTTGAACGGCATTCTAAAATATCAAATAATTGTTGACCCAACTCAGCTACCAAGTCATCTCTAAACTTTGACTCTAGCAAAACACGATTAAACTTATTTTCAGCCAAAGCCACCTTGGGGCCATTCTCATTAAAAAACTCATCTTCAGTCTCATAAAATTTATCGTTCATATCGATTGAGTTTCTAATAGAAGCCAAAGTATTCATTGTTTCAAAACGCATCGACAACTCATCAAATTCATCAAAAATCGCGATCTGCTCCTCGGCATTCTTTGCCTCTTTGAAACGCTCTGTAAGCTCATTCATTGTTCTTATCGTCTCGTCAATACTCGGACGAACATAAGGCATATCCTTAAATTTTACTAATTTATCAAATTCAAAATGCATATGGCTCTCCTCATCAATTAACTCTTGTGCCTTGTACTATACTACAATTTGGCGGAGTTTAAAAATGAAGAGAGCCATCCTTTTAATAATTTTAAAAAGCACAGCTGTGCTTTTGTCTACAATACGCTATTGAAATATAGAGCTAAGCTTATGCTACTACTTAATCTTCTAATTCTCGGGGCAAGGCTAAGTTAAGAATGATAGACGTAAGTGTTGCAACTACTATCGCATTTCCAAATATTGAATGAACCCACGTTGGGAAACGACTAAATGCATCTGCGTGATAGGTAATACCAATTGCCATTGATAGAGACAGTCCAGCAATAGCCATATTTCTTTTGCTCATCCCTGCAGAGGCGAGCATTTTCATACCTGTTGTTGCGATACTTCCAAAGACTGCTATTGTCGCTCCACCTAATACGCTATTAGGGATGGTTAGGAAAAATGCAGATACGATTGGGAAAAAACCAATTAAAATAAGAAGCGCTCCAGACATAATGAATACAGATTTCGCGGCTACTCCTGTTGTGACCGCTATCCCTACATTCTGTCCAGCAATAGCATTAGGTGCACCACCAAAGATTGAACCGATAAAAGTACCAATATTGTTGGCAATTATTCCACCTCTTACTTCGTTGTCTTTGGCCTCTCTGGCAAAAAGACCGTGCGTGCTTGCTTCAATTTGTCCCATATCTTGGACTGCAGAAATAATGACAAGTATGATGAATGGAACTATGGCCGCTATCTCAAATTTTAAACCGAATGGAAGAATGTGTGGCAAGCTAAAAATTACAGGCTTATCTAAAGATTCAAAATGTACAAGATGAAAAATCAAGGCGACAACATACCCTGTAACTAAACCTAATAAAGTAGATGATAATTTAATGAAACCCTTTCCATAATGTGCATATATCAGAGTTACCACAAGCGTAAACATACCAATGGCCCAAGATTTCGGTGTACCATAGAATCTAGAATTAACATTACCAGCAATATAATTAACAGCCGTACTAGACAAACTAATTCCTATCGTCATAACAACTACGGCCTTGACTACCGGTGTAAATATAAGCTTGATGTACTTGTATAAATAAGCGAAGATGATTCCAGCTACAGCGGCTATTAGTTGGGCCCCAAACATTTCAGCCACCCCATAATTCCCAGCTATTGATGTCAGGACGCCAATAAATGCGAAACCGGAGCCGACCATAAGTGGCAAACCAGAACCTATATATATCTTGGCACAAAGACTTTGGATAAGAATTGCTATACCCGCACTGAGCAAAGATGCCTGTATCATTGAAACCTTTTGAACATCACTGAGATTAGCAGCAGCTGAAGCAATTATTGGCACTGTGATACAACCTACCACCATCGCAACTACATGCTGTAAAGAAAGTGTGATGCTGTGAATTGCTGACACAGGCTTCCTTTTTTCCATTTCAATCGTTGCAATTTTTGAACTTGTCGCAAACTTCTCTTCGCGACTTATTTCTTGCTCTTTTTCCCGCTTATTTTCAGACATCTTATTTTTCCTGTTCTTTCTTCTAACTTGGACAATTTCTTCTCCCAGCAAGAATATTATTACTAACATTCGGTCTAATCTTTATTTTCTCGTTAATCTAACGACTATCTATTTTATCTATTTCAAATTTTTATTATTTTCTCGCTGTGCCTAAGAAGCGACCCTTCTTCTCGCTTAGTATTTGTCCATTTTCAAGAGTCAAAATTCCATCCAAATAGACACTATGTATCGTTCCACTCACTTCAACTCCTTCGTACACAGTATTTGCAGCTTGACTATGAATATTTTCAGATGTAAATACCTTACTTCCTTTGGGATCGTATAGAACCAAGTCGGCATCTGCGCCCTCTTGAATTACACCCTTTTCTGGATATAGTTTGTACAGTTTAGCTGAATTTGTTGACATCAATTTAGAAAAATCAACCAATGACATTTTACCCGAAGCTACTAATTTGCTATAAAAGAGTTGAGCTCTCTCTTCGACACCAGGAAGCCCACCAGGACATTTTCTGAAATCATTTAGGGACTGATCTTTCTGTCCCTCAAGCTTATATGCACAATGGTCCGTTGCTAGTGTTTGTATCTCACCATTGACAATGGCAGCAAGAATGGCCTCTCTGTCTTCTTCTTGTCTTGGTGGAGGGGCACACACATACTTTGCAGCCTCAAGCTTATTTTCATTCTGATATACAGATTGGTCGAGATAAAGATATTGTGGGCAGGTCTCCGCAGTAATGTTAACACCATTTTTTCTCTGATAACGAAGCTCTTCTAAACCCTCTTTACTGGAAAGATGAACAACGTGAACGTGGGCATCAAGCAGTTTGGCAATTCTTGCCATTGTACCAATTGAATCTGCCTCTGCGGCTGTAGGATGTGCCTCGGCCTTGTATTTCATATCTATTTTTCCTTGCTCAACAAGGTCGTCTAAGACAGCATCAAGCATAGCACCATTTTCACAGTGTGCTTCCAAGAGCAAATCTGCTTCTTTACAAGCCTTTATGGTCTTATAAAGATCTCTATCATTTATTCTGAAAGTGTATGCCAAATAGGCTTTGACTGATCTGAGTCCCTCTTCAGAAAGTTCTTTTAGTTCGGCAAGGGTATTCTCATTTACATCGATCATTTCACAGTGAAACAAGTAGTGACATGAACTAACATCGTCAGCCTTTGACTTTTCTCTAGCAATTACATCATGCAAGCTCATTCCCATATCGGCAGTAGCAAAATTTATGATCGTTGTTGTCCCACCATGAATTGCTGCACGTGTTCCACTCTCATAACTATCAGCCGTTGTTGTAATAGCATTGGTCATTTGCATATGAACATGAGGATCAATAAATCCAGGGAAAAGAATCAAACCCTCGGCATCTTTGACTTCATCTTCACTTCCGACTTCTATATTATCGGCAATTTTATATATCTTACCGTCCTTAATGGCAACATCAGTCTTTAGGCTCTCATTCTCCAGCACAACTTCTGCATTTTTAATAATTATCATAGCAGGTACTCTCTTTCGCTCTTAACTGCATCTACCAAGCCTCTGATCACTTCCGGCAGGGCTTCGTATTCGCATTCTGCCTCTATAGTAGTTTCATTTCCTTCGTTAACACGGAAGGCATATTTATCGTCACCCAAGAAGCACACACCTTGATTTTCGCTATCTCTAAACAATTCTAGACTGTGGAAAAGAGTCAATCTATCTCTGTATGGTAGGCAAGGTTCAACACAGTGGAACTGGCAGTTACCGCATTCATTGCAATTTCTATCTATATGCAAAATAACTTTTGAATCTCCAGCTATGTCAATAATGTCATTAGCTCTATTGGGGCATACATCTACACAACTCTGGCACAAAACACGGCAGTGATAATCATCAGACCTAACGCCCACATAGGGTTTGTGAAGATCATATTTTTTTCTCATTGCAGCAGACTTACAATATTTAACATTCTCCTTTACCACTGCTGTCATTGCCGCTATCTTTTCCTTATCAACAGCAAGATATTCTTCATATCTATCCGTGCCATAGTCATTTTGCTTCCTACTAGCACTGGGCAAGCCTGCCGAAGCTGTTATTTCAGCTAATTTCTTTAGATTATTCATTCCACGAGGTTTGAGAAGAATTGTGCACACAGTGACAGGGCAAATATTGGCTGAAAGTAAATCAGCTAAATTATTTTGGTCTGCTCCACCACTAAAAGACATTGGGAGTTTACCGTCAAACTCATTTGCAAGTAAATTAGCTACTGACAAACTGAGAGGATATAGGGCCTTGCCTGACATATACATAGCAGAACCAGGTAGCTCTTGATTATGAATCTCTGTCTGGAAAGTATTTGTTAATTTAACACCAAAAATTAGTCCTATTTCCTTAGCTCTTGCCATAAGCCTCCTAAACATTGGGAAAGCCTGTTCCTGAGCTAAATCTTTTTCAAACTGCTCTCTGCCAAATTTTATGTAATCATATCCCATATCATCTAGGATATTTCTTACATACTCATAACCTAACAAAGTAGGATTGCACTTAACATAAAGATTCACCCTTTTCTCTTCGAGAATATGCATCGCCATTTTCTCAATTTCATCCGGAGGACAACCATGCATGGTAGACAGAGTTAAAGACGAACAAATCTCTGGAGATATATTCTCTATAAAATCGAGGTCTATCTTCTCAAACTTATTTTCCTCGAACGCAAGTTTCAGAACTTCTAAGCATTCAAGATAAGTAGGATGTGAAGAAGCATTTTTTAGTGTTTCTATATATTTGTCTACTGACGGATCTTTTAGACCCTCATAATCGTATCCGCAGCTCATATTAAATATAAAACCGTCCGGATCGCCAAAAGAAAATTCTTTTGCTAGAACTTTACAAAGGAAATATCCTTTTATGTATTCTGTTGCGGCATCGTCAGGGCAAAACTCACTGGACCACTCAACATTGTAAGCCTCATCATCAGCCCTAATACAGGGTCTTGGAATAGCCAAATCTTCTCCATATAATTTTTGAATTGTCTTTAATTCGAGGAATCTAGCTCCCGCGGCATAACACGCAGCCAAGTTCTGTGCTAGCTGAGTGTGAGGACCTGCGGCAACACCTAATGGTAGCTCTAAATGTCTAGAAAAAATGTCAAAAGCACTCTTGCTCTCGCTATTTTCATATATATTCTTCACAGAAAATACAGTCTTTTTCTGTCTATACTCCTCCAAGACTTGAGTTAATAAAGTCTTAAAAGGTATCGCCTGCATAATGTCGCTCATAATAAAGTCCTTTCTTATATAAACCTTTAAATAAACTTTTAAGCAGACAATAATTCGCCATCTGATCTTATACTTCTCAAAATACCAAATATTCCTATATATCCGCGCTATCCAAACACTCGTATATATCAACGCTACCTATAAATACAATTTATATTGGCATTATTCTAATTGGAGCTAATTGGCGCTAAATAATCATTAGGTATTTAGCTTCGTACGCAAGGGGCTTATGTAGCAGAATATTATTTAGATTCTCACAGTAGATAAACTCAAAATACTTCCACAAGTATCACAAAGACTTAAAGAGATTTAATCTCCTATAACTTAGTTAGGCTAATGTACTACAGTAAGCTACCTAATTGCCACCTCAATACAAAAAGCAATCTAAAATATAGGCCGTTAAAATTTCTCCAAATCCAAGCAAAAGCTGTCAGCAATCCAAAAAATATTCCATAAATACAAAAAAGCGAATTAATGTTTCTTAAAACCACTCTTGTTATTAACCCTAAATATATCAGCATTGTTGAAGTTTTCAAGTGATTTTATAAAATTTTATCCCTTATTAATCCGCTTATTTTGTGCAAAATATATATCTCAAAAAAGACTTTGAGAATTTTTTCTAAATTACCACTTGGTAAGTTCGATACGTCATTGTTGTGTTTGAGAAATAATTATCATCATCATTGTTTTTTAGGAAAAATTTATTATTTCCCCTAAGAATCAATTTTTCTCTTTGAATTTAACTAACCACCTTATTTAGCACCCAGATAACATATATATCCAGGGAAAGTCCCCGACAAACTTGGCAAGGCAAAGCCTAAATTATTAATATCATTTCCTTTGCATACCAAGACTTCATCATTCACAGTATTATCAATCGTCGCTCGCAGGACATAGGCTGAATAATCGATATCAAGAAGCTCAAATGGCAACTTTATTATTTGACCCTTAAGAACAGCACCAGAAGCAAACATAATAGCCTCTCTCCTATCCTTGGATACAATAGCCCACACTGCACCATCGTTATTAGGTGTAAATATCCACTTCAAATCACCTGTTCTAATAAGCTCTTGCCTGGCCCTGTAAAAATCAGAAAATTTTCTTAATATATTTAAATCTTCATCGTTATATTCTGTAAGATCAAGCTCATATCCAAAGGTACCCGTCATAGCAATAGCCATTCTCGCCTCTACGCTACTAACTCTTCCCGTAATGTGATTAGGTACTGTCGAATA
This sequence comes from Bacillota bacterium, assembly GCA_023420115.1. Taxonomy (GTDB): domain Bacteria; phylum Bacillota; class Clostridia; order Saccharofermentanales; family Fastidiosipilaceae; genus JAEZWR01. Next base: position 201,893 of record JAEZWR010000026.1, read on the forward strand.
ATGAGAACCAATCGCTGAAGTAGGATAGAAGAAACTCGTACCATACTGAATCTTGAGCCTGTCATAGGCATCGGTATTATCGCTGCACCATATTTGCGGAGAGTAAAAAAGCATTCCAAGATCAAATCTTCCGCCTCCACCAGCACAATTCTCCAAAAGAATCTCTGGATATGACCTAATAAGCCAGTCCTGAAATTCATACACTCCTAAAACATATCTATGGTAAACCTCACCTTGGTAGTCGGCTCCAAGTTGAGAGTTATACACATTCGCCAAAGCCCTGTTCATATCCCACTTAACATATCTAATATCACAACTATCAAGTAGTGCCTTGACCTGAGCTATAATTTTATCTCGAACATCATCACGGGAAAAATCTAGAACATATTGATTCCTTATCTCAAGTGTATCAAGACCATCAATCTCAAAAGCCACCCCGGGATTATTTACATAGAAATGACTATTTGGACTTACGGCCTCCGGCTCTAACCAAATTCCAAAATCCAAGCCAATTTCATTAATTTTTTGACACAAGCCCTCTATACCATTAGGTAGTTTATTCTTATCTACCGTCCAATCGCCTAAGCTACCATTATCTGAATTTCTCTCACCGAACCACCCATCATCTAACACAAATAAATCCGCCCCTGCCTTTTTGGCTGCAGTAGCTAAATTCAATAATTTATCCTCATCAAAATTGAAGTAGCAAGCCTCCCAGCTATTAATAAGGACGGGTTTCTTCTTTTCTTCATTTCTCCACTGACCTCTAATCAGGTGCTTCCTCACAGCTAAATGCATATGTTCTCGCAAGGAGCTAAAGCCATTAGAACTAAATGCAAGCACTATTTCAGGAGCATAAAAAATTTCCCCTTTGTTTAGAGTCCAAGTAAAGGTTGTCGGTGATATTCCTCCCGAAAGTCTAATTCCGGACTCTGCCCTTTCAACTTGAATTTTAAAATTTCCACTATAAACTAGAGAAAAGCCCCACACCTTTCCTTCATATTCATTGGTACTTGGTTCACACAATATAACTGACGGATTATGACTGTGGCTCGAAAGACCAGTGACACTAGATACACTTTGTACTCCAGGTCTTACCTCTGACCTATAGAGATTTCTCTCATTTGCCCAAGTTCCATAGAAGCTTATAAAATCCAAGTTCTGTTCTGTAAAATCGATAACAGCTGACGGCATGCCTTGAATAATTATGGAGTTTTCTGATTTGTTCTTAATACTAGCAGAGCGTGTTATAACGTCCGCCTCTTCAAATACTGAGTAAGTCAGGACAAGTTCGAGACCCCTCTCATCTTCCAAAAAAATATCTATTGATTCATCAGCATTAAATAGTGCTGGTAAACCTGGAATATTCCTTTTGCCTTTATATATTTCGTGATTCTTATATTTTAAAGATACAGCCCTAGAGCCATTTTGCCACACAAGATCAAAAAATGGTTCGTGATTATCTCCAAGTCCGAAACTAGGCCATTCTTGAGGAAGTAAATTAGGCATACAGCCTTTGTCGTGATGACTTACTTCTATTTTGACATCATCGGCACTTTTACTACCATAATATAAGTGTAGAAGTCTATCATCTTCATCGCACTGAATTTTATAACTTGTTGTAAGTGTATCAAGATTAAATATTTTCTTTACTCTATCAAACTGTATCATCGACTTACTCCTAAGATTCATTAGTAAATATATTCAATCACCGATTGTTTTATTTAGTGGTGCTACAGGAAGTCCAGTTCCTCCTTTTAACTTTGCTAAACCAAAGTTATACCAAGCATATCTAACGAAGATGGGATCTATTACTTTGTCACTATGAAGAAATACCCTATCAAAATCAAGCCTAGCAATAGCTGGATAAAATTTCTCATCTCTACCAGCTATCTCAAATCCACTTTCTTTATCTTCTTCTGTCTTGCCATCAAAATTCAGACCGCCTGCCACATTGTCAAATTGCAAAATTATTCTGTCATTATCCTTTGCTACACTGATTAATATGGGCGAGCTACCTATTACATCTTCTTTGTAAATCTTCTCCAAGCATATTAATCCAAGTCTTTTTCCTACACTCAATTTATCTCTTGGATGAATATTATCTTTCTCGCCAAGATCAATTTGTACAACTAATTCTACATTCTTATTTGTCACTGAAACATTTTCTTGCGCTTGACGTAAAATTGGCCAGCTATTTTCATTTTCACTGGCAAACATAGGAAGCTGTATAAGAATAAATGGTAATTTTTCGTTATAATCTCCCCAAATATTTCTCCACTCATTTATCAGGGTAGCTAACTCCATTTCATATTCATGAGGCCATTCTTCATTCTGCTCCCCTTGATAAAACCAAAATCCCCTTATTGTATATGGTGAAATAAACTTGAGCATACTTTCGTAGAGAACAGCCGGATATTGAAATGACATCCTGCCAATAGGTGGCGGCCATGGATATATTCCACATATACTTTCAATTTTCTCTTGAGATATATTTCTATCTAATTGGCGTAGCTTCTTTTCACAAGTATGCCACTTATTTACTTTTAAATCATATTCATCTTGTTCACGCTTAAACTCAATATCAGTTTTATTGCCTATTAGATTCTCATAATGAGCCATTCTCGATTTACCAAATGGAAGTTCTCTCAAATGTTTTTCTGAAATCCAGCAATGTGCATATGTCCCACCTTTGAAGCATTCTAATATGCCAATATGAATATTTAATTTTCTAACAAGCATCTCCGCCGCATAATAAGCGACAGCTGATATTTTGAGATCTTTTCTTGAACGACATATTTCCCACTTATCTGAATTAGCTCTCACTTCATCTATGCCTGTCAGTCTAGGGGTTTCATAATAATGAATATAAGCTCCTAGTTCATTGCTAGCGAAATCAAGTTCAGCATCAATATCAGCAAGTGACATCTCCATATTACTTTGTCCACCAGCTAACCACACATCGCCAAAATACACATTGTATAAATCTACACTTTCTTCCCCTGCTGTAATCTGTATGGTATATGGTCCACCTGCACTATGAGGGTCAATCGCAAGTTTCCAATTTCCTGAGTTATCAGAAAGGGTATCTATCTCATAAGAGATCTCTTTTATTCTGAGATTAATACTTAAATTACTATCTGATACTCCCCAAAAAGAAACGTGAGCATCTCTTTGTAAAACCATATCACTGCTAAATATTTCTGCTAGCTTCAATTTCATATTAGATATCTTCTTCTAATAATTTCATGTTCTGATCAATTAATTCTATTCTTTGCTTGACACAGTTGTAGCTGCGTCTAGCATCAATGGGCGTATTGAATGCATAATCGAGCAATCTATCAATATTGGTACTAGCAACATGCAATCTAGTATCACTTGATGCGTAGTAAATGTACACACTTTTATCTTCAGTAACTATGGCGCCATTAGTAAAGACAACATTCGAAACATCACCTGTCCGTTCTTGACCTCTCGGTGCTATAAGAAAACCGGATGGTTCTGCTATAACTTTCCACGGTTCGTCCAACGCTGTTACAAATAGATAAATAACATATCTCAAACCAGCCGCTGTATTTCTCACACCGTGAGCTATATGCAACCAACCTCGTTCCGTCTTGATAGGCGTCGCTCCAGCACCATTTTTAGCCTCTGTTATAGTGTGATATTTTCTTTCGCTAGTGATTATTTCTTCATCTATCACAGGCTTATTTATATCATCGCATAAGCCGAATCCTACGCCACCACCTGAACCAGTCTCAATAAAATCATCCATAGGCCTTGTGAAAAAGGCATATTTACCGTCAACAAATTCTGGGAGCAAAGTTACATTGCGTTGTTGCATGCTTCTTTTTGTAATTAAATTTGGCAGTCTTTCCCAAGTTTCCAAGTCTTTTGTTCTAACAATACCTGCTTCCGCCTTGGCAGCACTAATATCATTAATACTCGTATCCTTTGACTCAGAGCAAAATACACCATATATCCAACCGTCTTCGTGTGCAGTCAGTCTCATATCATATATATTGGTTTCATCTTCATTTATATCGGGAAGTAAAATTGGATACTTTCTAAATTCAAAACCATCTACAGGGGAGCTGCTTTCCGCCACTGCAAAGAAACTTTTTCTGTCATTGCCCTCAACTCTGGCAACTAAACAATACTTTCCATTCAAATAAATTGCACCTGCATTAAATACAGCATTAACTCCTAGTCTCTCCATAAAATTAGGGTTGGTCTTTGTATTTAAGTCAAATTTCCATTCTATAGGTATCATTTCGCGAGTCAAAACAGGGTTTGTCCACCTCTCATATATACCATTATAGAAGCTATCATCTATAGTATTTTTTTTGTTTATTAGCTCATTCAAAATATCTTTTTGACGGTAATACTCAGAATGAAATTCATACTTGCACATTGGGTTTTCTCCTCATTATCTCTAAACACATTCTGCCGTTGTGATAAGGGCATTTCCAAGGTTCAACAACGGGCTTGCTGTCTGTAGCCCTATTATCTTTATCTAAGGACCAATACCATTCTCCATCATCTCTAGGGTCGACGATTTTATCTTCAATAAAATTCCACAAAAGCGCCGCTGCGAGCGAAAATTTTTCTGATGAATTTTTTTGATACTCATTAACAAATCCCAGCACGCCCTCGGCCTGCACCCACCAAACTTTTGTATAATCTTTCTTTCCATTCTCACATTCATTAATAATCGAATTACCAACAAAAGCTTCTTCAAGAACCTCGGCTGCTAATTTGCTATTCATAAGACTAAACCGACGCTTCAAATCTTCATCGTCTATAATTTCACACGCTCTATCTACGAGCCACGAACTTTCTATATCATGTCCATAGCTATGAAGATCAATAATCGAGTTGAAATCTCGGTCAAAAAACACCAATTGCTTAGCTTTTTCTTTGTCGTAGATTCTCTCTTCAAAAATACTAAGTATTTCTATCATTGACTGTTTGACCTTTGAACTATGACTTATTGCATAGAGTTCGGTATATGCTTCTAGAATATGAAGAAGAGTGTTCATTGTGCGATAAGCCATAACCCCATTTTCACTTAATTTTTCATTCTCGGATATTTGCCAATCTCTGGAAAATGATTCTATATAACCTAGACTATCTCGGCATTTATCCTCAATGATGTGGTAAAGTTCCATGGCTAAATTTTTAGCCTTTTCATCGCCTCTTAATTTATAGTAGGAAGATAGCGCATATATGACAAAGGCTTGGTTATATGTGTGCTTGCTGGAATCTCTTACTTCTCCATTGTATTTGACGCACCAGTACGCACCACCATACTCATTATCGATAAAATTGCTTAAAAGAAATCTATATGCATGATCTGCATACGAAGCTAAGTCCTCATCTTTTTTATAAATTGCAGATTCAGAAAAAAACCATAGAATTCTGCTATTTAATATGCAACCTTTATCATATGTATTATCTACATTTAGATCAAAATCCACATAACCGAAAAAACCTCCGTGCGTATTGTCACGGAGTTTCTTCCAGAAAGGCAATATTTTTTTATCAAGCATTTTTGCAGCAGCTTTTTCTATTAACATTGTCCGCCTCTTTTTTATCTTAATCCTAAGGACTTATCATCTTCACTTGCATTATCATTTTTCTTTATATAATCAATAAGCTCATCAGCTGTAGTAAAGGCAAGAGAAACATAGCTATCTGCAGAACCATAATAGACTGCAATACGATTTGTATCTGGGTCATATAAAGATGCACATGGGAAACAGACATTTGGAACGAAACCCCTTTCCTCGTATTCTGTTTCCGGAGTTAGGAGATAATTTTTAGAGCGGTACAAAACTTTACTAGGCTCATCGATATCAAGTATTGCCGCACCTATTGAATATACGAAACCGTTACAAGTTCCTGTAACTCCATGATAAAAAATCAACCAGCCCTCACTTGTTTCAATAGGAGCTGAACCTGCTCCAATCTTAACATTCTCCCACCAGTTAGAACTTCTACCCATAACATGTCTGTGGGCTCCCCAATATTTCATATCTGGACTCTCACTGATGTATATATCGCCAAAAGGAGTGTGGCCAGAATCAGAAGGTCTTGATAGGAGCTTGTATTTTCCCTGTATTTTTCTTGGAAATAAAACTGCATTTCTATTAAAAGGCAAAAAAGGATTCTCTAGTCTGACAAAAGTTTTAAAGTCAGTAGTTTCCGCCATACCAATTGCTGCACCATAGGCATCTTGACACCAAATAATATAGTATTTATCGTCTAACTTAACTAGACGAGGATCATAGGCATAAACTGGCATAAATGGCTCGCCCTGACTATCAACAAATTGAATCTTTTCTTTTTCAAAATTCCACTTTAAACCGTCCTTGCTTCGGCCTAAATAAATGTATGGAATTCCATTTATCTCTTCACCTCTAAATACACCGATAAATTCTCCATCATAAGGAAGAACGGCTGAATTAAATATCCTAGATACATTATCTATAGGATTTCTGCCTATAACTGGATTTTCTTTATATCTCCAAAGCGGTGCCTTGCAATTCTCAGGTTTATCCTGCCACGGTATATTCTTTAATGACTCACCATACAACTTAACTTTACTCACCTTATCCTCCAATAAATATATTTGTTAATTTATAAAATTAATTCCTTATGCTGATTAAGCCTTATAATTAATTCTTATTCCTTAACTGACCCAGCAGCTATGCCACTGTATATTTGATCTTGGCATAGTATGAACACTATTAGTGCAGGAATAATCGTAATAAGGACACCCGCACAGATATAGTTATATTGATTTCCCATAGGTCCAGAAAATACATAAAGAGATGTCGATACAACTTGATACTTCGATTTATCTTGCAAATATAAATTAGCCATGTAGTATTCGTTATATGTTCCTACACCTTTTAAGATAGCAGTTGTTATTATTGCTGGTTTTAAGAGGGGGAGGAGAATTTTAAAGAACACTCCAAAATAGCTACATCCATCCAGGATTGCGCTCTCATCCAAACTAACTGATAAATTTTCGAAAAACTGGAGAAAAATATAAATAGTAATAACATCAGTACCTAGCATCAAAATAATGTACCCTACTAAAGAGTTCACCAAGTTAAGACTTGTCATTATTTGATAGACTGTGACTTGAGTGGCAATACCGGGAATAAGTATTGCTATCATGAACAAGTTCCTTATGAGATTATTACCTTTAAATTTAAATCTATTCAAGACATACGCCAACATGGAAGATATCAAAATACTTCCCATCAGAACTGCTATAAGTACAATCAGACTATTAATAAAGGCAGAACCCATTCTAGCCTTGTTCCACGCTGTAATAAAATTTCCAAAATAAAGAAAACTTTCTGGCATAGTCATAACACTTGTCTGCTTATACTCTTGATTATCTTTAAACGCAGTAATCACACAAGACACGATTGGAACCAACGCCATAAATGACGAAAAAATAAGAAATATGTATTTTATTAACCTAATTATAAATTTTTTACTTTTATCAAGATTATTAGTTGACATGCTTTTACTCCACACAATAAATAGAGATGAGAAGATCTATCTGTCTAGTCTTTTTTCAGCCAATTTCTGAAGATATGTCACAAACAATATTATGCTCAACAAGACCACAGCCATAGCAGATGCCAAACCAACTTTCTGATCGACGTGTGCCAGCTTATCCATAATGACAAAATATGTTGCTGTTCCAAAACCACCACCTGTTACAACATATGGAGTTTCAAAGGCAGAAAGCGAACCTGAAATAGACAAAATAATATTTAATACAACTATAGTTTTTATAGAAGGAAGCATAATATATCTGAATCTATGCCAAACATTAGCCCCATCAATTTCAGCTGCCTCATACAAGGTCTGGTCAACAGAAGCTATGGCACCTATAAACATAACTATATTCGTTCCCATATATCTCCACATCGAGCAGCAGACAAGAACTATATTATTTATAGCCTTGTCTCTCAGCCAATAAGGTAGAGTATCCATATTGAAGCCAATCCAACTTAGTAGAGTATCTAAGACAAAGCCACGCGTAAAAAAGAATTTGAAAATAAAGCCTACTGAAATACCACAAATCAGACAGGGAAAATATAATGAGCCTCGAAAAAACTTGCCCGCCTTTACTTTAAAACTCAATACACTGGCAAAGACAAGAGCTAATGAGATCTGCACAACAGCGCCGACCATATAGTAAAGACTCAAAGTAAGGGCTTGGAAGCTATCTTTTCTCGTAAATACAGAAATATAATTTTTAGCTCCTACGTATGTTCTTTTTCCGATATATCTCATATCGTATAGACTGAACTCTATCATTTTAAAAAAAGGCAAGTATGTAAAAACAAAGAGAAGCAATATTGGAATAAAAAGAAAGGTCAGGGTACATATCAGTTGTTGCCCTCTCATACTCTTTAAATACTTAATTGTCTTTGATTCATTCATAGTGGCAGTAAACATCTTTTTCCCCTCATAATATGCCGGCACCTTAATTAGGTGCCGGCATACAAACAAAATAGAAGTATTTATTTGTTAGCGTATTGGTCAACCGCCTGATTCCATGCATTATTCCAGTCAGCAACAATGTCATCAATTGTTTCATCTCCATTTATAGCAGCCTCAACAATTCTCATAACATGAGTTTGATCTGAATTAAGTGCGAGCTCTGCTTCTCTCTGAACATTTGAACCGAGATCTGCATATTCTTTCGGAGCTGATTTGTCAGCAAGCAACTCTACACCCTCAAATGCGAGTAAGCTATCAGGATATTCTTCACCTTTCAGAATGGGAATTCCACCCTGGTCATAAGAGAAATTACTTGATTCTGTCAGCCATTTGATATAAAGCATCGCAGCTATCTTATTTTCTTTACTTGAGTTTACATTAATTCCATAGCAATAATCTGCGCCGGCCGAGGCATATTGTTTGCCTTTTACCTCAATTGGGAATGGCATATAGCCTATATCTTTCGCATTCTCCCCAGCCTCTTGCATCTGGACAACAGCCCAGCTTCCTAAGACCATGGTTGCAATTTTTCCTTGATTCATCAAGGATTTACTTCCCTCCCAGTCTGTTGTCGTGGGATCTTCTTCAGTTAAACCTCTTTTTACTGCTTCGTACAAAATGTTATAAACGGCATAAGGACCACTCTGCTCATCACCTGTGACTTCAGCCTTTTTAAATGGGTCATGCATTTGAGCAATTTTCATACTCATAAATTCTGTATCTCCAGTTGCGCCGCCACCAATGTACGCATCCCAAGCACTCATTGTCCAGCCCGCTGCATAGTTTGTATAGAGCGGAATAATAGAAGAATCATGTTCCTTAATTTTCTTCAAACTTTCTAAAAAAGCCTCTGGAGTCTTTGGTAGTTCATCAATTCCAGCTTCTTTGAATACTCTCTTGTTATAAACAATACCTTGAGCATTCGCTGTTGAAGGAATACCATAAACCTTGCCATCATAAGCTCTATTATCGGCAAAGTTGTAATCATTCTCTATGTCGGCAAGATCAGTCATAGCATAATAGTAATCACCTAGTTCTGGCATAGGAATTGTTGTCGGAATCATTGACACATCTCCCCAATTGCTATTTGTCAATCTTGTCGTAACAGACTCAGCGTAATCTGTTATTGCTTCATAGTTAACAGTAATTCCTGGATACAATTCCGAGAACTTCTCTAAATACTTAGAAAAAGTGCCATTTTCTACTAAATCTGTTCTATGTGTAAGGAATTTTATCTCTGCATTTAAGTCCTTGAAATCTTCCCCTACTTTTAGATCACTATATTTGGGAATATCGTCTCCTGATTCAGAAGCCACAACCTTACTAAAAGGGTTTGTAACAAACAGTGAACTAATAGCTACTGCCGCCGCACTAGTTAACGCTAAGAATGAATTAACTTTTCTCTTCATATGCTCCTCCGAAACCTTTCTAAAAAGAAATAAATAAATTATTTAAGTTATTTAAGTATATTTATTAAGTAAAATTAATTCAATAATTAAAGTAAAATTATCCATATTGGCAAATATCGAGATAAATTATTGTGCAAATAGCACAAAAAACGGGCAGATTTCGCAACTGTCCGCCCATTTTTATTTTTTTATTTATGTTAGATTAAATTTACTTAACTGAATCTCTAAGCACCAATTCACCTGGAACTATCGTTATCGGGGCCAAATTGGACTTGCCACCCATTTTTCTTCTCAACTGTTTAACGACAGTCTTTGCCATAGTTTTGACATCTATCCTATAGCTGGTCAAGGCCGGCCTGCATATCGTAGAATATCTGAAATCATCATAACCTGTAACTGATATATCCTCTGGAACTCGATATCCCTTTGTCTTAAGCAACTCAACAAGATTAAATGCGGTTTCATCACAGTTGCAGACAAAGGCCTCCGGCATTTGCTCAGGGAGCTTTATGCTAATCAATTTACCCTCAACATCCCTATCTTCCAAACACCATTCCGACTTTATTTTAATACCCTCCATGAGCAGGGCTCTGCAATAACCTAAATACCTATCCATAATAGAGCTGGTAGCGAGAATACTCCCAACAAAGGCTATATTCCTAATTCCAGAAGAAAGCACATTCTGTGTTATCTGATACGCCCCACTTGTGTTGTCACTTAGGACACTATCTCCTGCTATATCGTCATCATAGAAATCTAACAACATATAAGGCAAATCACACTTAAGCACGGCGTTGATATACCTACTGTGCAATTCCCCCATAAAAATCAAAGCATCCACTTTATTGTTAACTAAAAAAGTGGGCATAGTGCAATTATCCTCATACTCATATGAAACAATTTCAAGAATGCAGTTATAGTCAAAAGCGACACACTCATTAATTAGAGCTCTGTACAAGCTGGAATAAAAAGCATTTTCGTCAAAATGTCTATCAGCCACAAGAACACCTATATTTATACTTTGGCCTGACTCATTCATTGACTTTGTGTGTTTCTTATAATTCATCTCTTCAGCTGTTTCTAAGATTCGTTTCCTCATCTCTTCACCAACTCCGTCTTTACCTGACAGGGCTTTGGAAACAGATACAACACTAATACCTAGCTTCTGAGCTATATCTGACATACGTACTTCTTTTGCCATCAGTTTTACCTCATCAAAATCGCATTTTTAAAATAATTCAATTCATTAGGCTAATTTTTTAAATTAAGCAAATAATTAAGCAAATAAAAATTAGGCACAAATCAAAATTAGAAGTCTTTATTTTTGTTATTTAGGTAAATTATAATATTTTTAAGTAATTTTTGAATAAAGGATATGAAAATTATGTCATTAAGAAAAGAAAGTATCGGAAAAATACCAGCAATAAGAAACTTAGGAAGAAATAAACTTGTTGATTCTTCTCTTTACTTATTCCATACAGCTGCTGGTTTTGAGTGTATATTCACTGGAACTGAACTTTGGGCTGAAATTTTTGTCGATTACGAAGTATATGAACCTTGGATCAGTATTGAGTTAAATCACTCCTTAATTAGTCGTTTCGCACTGAATAAAGGACTTAATAAGGTCTGTATATTGAGAGGATTCAGCGTCGATACCCCCAAACATATCCGCTTATTCAAAGAAACACAGGCTTTTCCAAGCGATAAATCGCACTTAGTGAAAATTAATGCAATTATGTGGAAAGACGGAGAATTTTTGAATCTACCAAGTCCTAAGTATAAGTTTGAATTCATAGGAGACAGCATAAGTAGCGGAGAAGGAACATTTGGAGCCAAATTAGAAAATGACTGGTGCCCTTGCTTCCTTAGCGCGGTTAATAATTACTGTTATTTAACGGCAAAGAAATTATCAGCAGAATTTAGGATATTCAGCCAAAGCGGCTGGGGAATTATGAGTTCTTGGGACGGAGATCGAAAATGCAGAATTTTAGACTACTATGACACACTTTGCGGCTTCTTAGACAAAAATAATTATTCTAGCCTTGGAACAAGTAACAAATACAATTTTTCTTCATGGACTCCTGATGCTGTAATTATTAATTTGGGAACAAATGATTTTGCTGCCATTTGCAGAGAGTTCTCCTTAGATTATGAAATAGATCTATCTTTCGATGATTATAGGCTTAACGAAACTATTAACGAATTACAACACACAATAATCAATAATCTTTTTATGCTAAGAAAATGCAATCCAAACGCTTGTTTAGTATGGTGCTGTGGCATGATTAGCGATAAATTGAATCCAATAATATCTGAAGCTGTAGATAAATATGTGGATGATTCAAAGGATACTAGGGCATATTTTGTAACTCTACCCAAAGTGAATGAAGAAACTATAGGGTCAAGGGCTCATCCTGGTTTATCGAATCACGAAGAGGCAGCAGATGTCCTAGGAGGCTTTTTGACAAGCATATTACAGCACATTAAATCTGAATAATTTTCATAGAAAGAGGTAGTGAAATGGCAAATTTTCCGAAACATTTTATCTGGGGTGCGGCTAGTGCTTCATACCAAGTCGAGGGGGCTGTAAATGAGGGCGGAAGAACACCTAGTATATGGGATAGATTTTCTCACACTCCCGGTAGAGTATGCAGGAATGAAAATGGAGACTACGCCTGTGATAGCTTCCACCGTGTAGACGACGATGTCGAAGCGTTAAAAAGTATGGGGCTTCGTGCATACCGTTTCAGTATTTCTTGGCCAAGAATTGTCCGTAATGGCTATGAAGAAGTAAATGAAGAAGGCTTCACCTATTATGACGAACTCATAGATAAGCTTTTGCAAAATGATATCGAGCCTTATGCAACTCTATTTCACTGGGATCTTCCTTTGGCATTAGAAGACAAAGGTGGGTGGAAAAATATCGAAACTGCCAAACATTTCGAGAGATATGCGACGATCGTAGCTGAGCATTTTAAAGGCAAGGTCAAAAATTGGTTCACTATAAATGAGCCAGCATGTATAGTTGGTTTAGGTTATGGTCAGGGAATACATGCCCCTGGACTCAAACTAAGCGAGGAAGAACAATTTATCTGCTGGCAAAATATAATCTACGCCCATTCTTTAGCGTCAAAAGCACTCCGCGCTATAGATCCTAATAATAAAATTTCTATAGCTTCTACTGGAAGAATATGTTATCCAATTTCAGAGACAGAAGATAATATTAGAGCAGCTTCGGAATTAACCTTCGCAAGTCCCGACGGAGATTGGACATTTACTCATCAAATGGCACTTGATCCAATTTGTTTGGGCAGTTGGCCTGAAGAACATGTCGGAGAGCATCTCAAGACCCTATTTGATAGGGTTCCAAATGTTATAAATGACAGTCTAAAATATGCAAGCCCAGACTATATCGGACTCAATATCTATAATGGTGTACCTGTGAAAATGGGTTCAAATGGACCTTTATATTTGGAGCGTGAAACAGGATATCCGAGAACAGCTCTCGGTTGGCCTATAGAAGAAGCCTGTCTCAACTGGGGGCCTAGATTCATCTACGAAAGATATAAAAAACCAATTTATATCACAGAAAATGGCCTATCATGTAATGACAGAATCTACTTAGATGGTAAAGTTCACGATGCGGATAGAATAGATTTCATGCATAGATATTTGCTTCAATTATCTGAAGCCTCAAAAAATGGTGCAGACGTTCAAGCTTATTTCCATTGGTCACTTCTTGATAATTTCGAGTGGCACAGTGGATATAATGAAAGATTTGGTCTATATTATGTAAATTACAACGACTTTAGCCGTACTGCAAAAGATAGTGCACTTTGGTATAAAGAAGTAGTAAAAAATAATGGAGATAATCTATAAAATAAACACTTCACTCTCCACAGTTCGTTGATAAAAATAAAATTTTAATATGGTAAAAGGCACTCTGGATAGCTTGCTTAATAAGCTAAAGTGGAGTGCCTTTTCAAATGACTAATAAACAGTTCGTATAACTGTAAGAAAACTTTAGTTATGTGTAAAGTGTACTTTATCTTGAGCTAAATATTTTACCTTGGTCGTGTTAATCATTTTTTATTGACCACGTATAGATATACAGTGATTGCAGTGAAATTTATATGAGCATTTTTCAATCTTGATTCAACTCTAATTTAACAACGAGCAATTTCTTTTCCTTAGGTAAAATTTTTTCATCGTATACAGAATTGAGGTCTATATGTTCTCCTTGGTTCGTTATATACATAAGATAGTTGACAGCTTCTAGCTCCCTCTCATTTCCAAGTACAGAGGTTCTTTGCACTTCTAAATCTTGAAAGTAATCTGTGAGACTAATACTGTCTTTATTTCCATTGAGTGCTACACTAATCATCTCCTGAGTCTTTAATTGATCAGTCGAGATGGATAAATAATTAAGCTCTTTGTCATCAATTGGAAATTCCATAGATGAGACTGTTTGCATTTTCCCATCTTTAAGAAGATCAACAGATAATGTGACACGTTTTTGTCCCTCTGATACTTTGAGTTCAAAAATGTTGCGGTCATTTCCTAGAACTGAAGCCAAATTTTCAGCAACGAGTTCTTTTATGTCCAGTGTCTTGATATGCGAGTTATTGTTACTTGCTTCCTTTGTGCTATTTCCATACGAGTTATTCGATGCGCACGAACCCAAGGCAAGCACCATCAAACATCCACTGATTACCAAGGTAATCACTTTAGAAAACACCTTTGATTGCAGACAGTTCATACCTATTACCTCCTTTCTAATAGTGAAATTTTGAGAAATTACTATTTTATGCGAATGTGTAAATTCACAAATACCAACTTAAATTTTCGTCAAAGATAAAAGATCTTGTCATCAAAAAGCGTTCCACGTTATTTTGCCTCTTATGTTTCTTTTTAACTTAAGATTGTCGTGAATCCTTTAGAACAATTATTAGAAAGATATCGCCAAATTTAAAATTGGAATTTATAAAGTGTATAGGGTGTATGGAGGTGTGGAAAGTAATAAGAAAAAGCAAAAAACTTAATCTCCATTCTTGTACCGAGATAGATTCATTTTAGTTTTATGAGAATCTCCAGATCTCAAATCTTCAAGGTATGAATCTGTGCAAAATAACTCTTCAACCGAGACTCCAAGAATATAAGCTATCCGAATAGCATTACGCAAACTTGGAACATTGTCACCTTTTTCAAGTGTTAGAATTCCCCTGCGAGTAAGTCCCACTAACTTAGCCAGTTGATACTGAGTCAAATTATTAGCTTCACGATATTTTCTCACTAAGTTTCCCATAGAACTCCCTCTTTTACACAATTATTTTGGTCTAATATTTACGACCTAATTATTTTATATCTCTACTTGCTTTGGTAGTCAATAATTTTTTTACTAAAACAAAATCAGTGTAAATTAATCGCAGACACTGCTTCTTTCTGTGTTGAAATTTCACTTCAAGTACAAGTAGCATCAAGTCCTTAGTCGCTTGACTAATATATCAAAAGTTCTAAGCAAAGGGGACAATGGTAAATCAGTCCGCTTCTTTTTTTGATACTTCTCAAGTCGTTAAAATACTAAGAAATTGAGAATTGCTCGTACTACGTTGGAATATCAATGCACGAATAGATTATTGATGATTTGACTTTTTGTAAAAAGCAATGAGCAAAATTTTATGGAGAAGAAGCATCATAACAAAAGAGTAGGCATTAATAAGACGATCATCTCCTAAATACTCTAGTTTAAGACCTAAATATCCCGATGAAAAAATGACGTCTGAGATGAAAATAATACACCCTTCGATCACAATAGCTCCCAAATATGATAATACTTGCTGAACTCTTGAAAATCGAATCGTATATACAAGTGGCAAGCACCATATGACAAGTAAAGCAAGCATGATTAGGCACACAATACCAATATAAGATATCTTTATATAATTGATGATAAAATTTACCATCAAAAGAAAAATACTCATAATCCAAGGCCATATTCTGAAAAAATCATTTTTTGTTACCATAATTCAACATGCCCCTTGTTAGGATGTGTATGAACAGAGTCAAGCATTTCAGCTTTTCTTGTGCATGGAGATCCCACATATTGCATTCAGCAAGCCAACACTAATTTTATTTCCCATTGAACTCCCTCTTTTACACAAATATTTTGGTCTAATATTTATGACCTAATTATTTTATATCCCTACTTGCTTTGGTAGTCAATAAAAGATTTGCGCAAATTGAAACCTGTCAAAATTCAAACACTATTCACCCTTGAAGCAAACAAAAAAAGAGTCGAAGCTAACTTAAATATCAGCTTCAACTCCAATTCAATACTTTAAATCGTTAATAATGTTCTACCAATACATATAACTCACTTAGCAAGAAAGATACCTGCAAGAGGATTATAGCTTAACTCTGTATCCTCAAGAGTCTTGTCCAAATTCTCCCTATATCTTTGGCTCTGCAAGCTGGATTTTATACCCTGCTCGTACACAGTCAAAGGACCTCTAGACTTAACGAAACATAGGTAATAATTTCCATATTCTTCAACCAACTTATGATCCATTGCCTTTGTATCATCAGCCAGTACAGCATTGACAACAGCAGCACTTAAAAGGCCTTCTCTAACCGCCTTTATTTCATTTGAACTATCTATGGTCAAACCATCAACAGAGAAACCCTCGAAGCTCTCCTCGTCCTTAACTTGGCTATCAAAATCAGAAACAAGTTGCTCCTTGGTACTCTGCTGCAGTTCCTTGTCCAGCTTATCAAATTCACTAGATGGGATAGAACGCATCAAAATATTTGCAGACTCTCTCTTATCTGCTGATCTAGATTCAAATTGGACAATATAAATTGTTCCACCCTCTTCGTGCCTAAAGTAGTCTCCGGACTTCCTTTCACTATCAAAAAGCCAGTCGGCAACAGTTTGAGGATAGATAGCATACTTATATGAACTCTGTTTCAATCTACTGCTTCCATCAGCAGCTAATTCAGCATTTTCAACAGCATCACTTTCTTGCATGACGAGCGACTCAAAATTGCCCCCTGCCTTGAGACCATTCTCAATTCTATCGGCAACTTCTTTCATCTCTTGTTCAGCCTTGAGTTCTGCCTCTGACTTAGTGTCAGCTGCTAAGGATGAGCTCTCTTCTGTCCCTAAAGACAAATCACTTGCCTCAGAACTAAGTTCCTCAGACGAGCTCGCGCTCTCTTGTGATGAACTAGAACTTATTTCTTCGCTAGAAGCCTCGCTCTTCTCTTCGGTAACACTAGCTTCTGTCTTTTCTTCGCTCTCTTCTAGACCAGCACTTTCTGTATTCGTAGTTTCTGTACTTACTGACAAAGAAGCGCTATCACTGTCATCAGAACCTGTTCTATTCTCGGTCTCATACTTTGAAGAATCCACTCTCACTCTAGCAATATTGTAATTGACCTTATCAACCTCATCCTTGTGCTCTTCATAATAAGATGAAATATCCTCAGGACTTACCTCTATATTCTCTAACTTAGACTGCTGATATTTAAGAGCCAGCCTCTGTTCTCTATCAATTTTTGTAAAATCAGCGAGAGTGAAACCTTTACCATATGTCTGTCTTAAGAAAGAATTAAGAGAAGATTTTGAACCCTGTCTTTCCTCCAGTGACTGTATATACTTATCACTTTGCTCTATATCCTTTTCATCAAGAGAAAACTCATTCTCTCTCGCTTCCTTACTAAGTAATTTGACATGTTTAATAGTTTTTTCCGTCTGATCCTTAATCATCTCTCTCCATGTCATAGACTCTTGCCCTTCTTCGGAATAAGGATAGGGATCATCAAGATTCATCTCAGGCATACCAGCACTAGTAAGTGAATTTTTATAAGAATTCAAAA
The DNA here is from genome assembly GCA_023420115.1 of Bacillota bacterium. GTDB lineage: Bacteria > Bacillota > Clostridia > Saccharofermentanales > Fastidiosipilaceae > JAEZWR01. The sequence continues at coordinate 219,715 of JAEZWR010000026.1, forward strand.
TATCATTATAGTAATAATTGTACTCGAGAATCTTCACATTCTCACCAGCAACAGAAAAAGCATTAAGATAACGCTCGGCAAAACCATACCCATTCAAAAACCAGAGAAGAACCGCAAGAATTAGAACCACAATAATTGTAGGTGCCAAAGCCCTATTCTTTTTCTTCACATGAATAGACTTATGTTTGCCATCGTGCCCTTTCTGAGAGCTAAGTCTCTCTTTCCTCTCCTGTCGTTGAATTTCAACTTTAGTCAACTTTGAATCATCATTACCTTTTGACATATAGTTGGCTACCTTTCCAAATATCTAAGTATATATAAATATAAAAAAGCACTCACGCGCTATTAAAATTTTTCTTATTCTATCATCAATAAGCAATTTTGGCAGTTTCTTTATCGGATTAATTAGATATATTTCTCAATATCTTGCGCCTCCTTATATACAAGGTCCGCCATTTCTTCACTTCTCACTCTATCCACCTTTGACCAATCGACCAAGACAGACATAAAATTGGCATCTGAAGCCGCCTCGATATCATGAATGGCATCTCCAAAATAAACACATTCATCTGGCTTAATATGCTCAAATTCATCGTCTGAATAAATTTCATTCAGTTTGTACAAAGCAAGAAGAAGAGGGTCGCCAAATGGTTTATTTCTACTTGCCTCCCCCGCACAAACAAAAACATCAAAAAAAGAAAGCAAACCGAGATTCTCACATAATTCAAGAGCAGAATCTCTGCGTCTTGAAGTTACAACACCCATCGGTATAGATTTTTCTTTTAGCATTTTAAGTAATGGCAATATTTCATTAAACACTGTAATAGTGCTATTTCCGAAGTCCCTTTGATAGCCAAAATAACTATCCAAAAATTGCTCCTTTTCTGCTAATCTATCTCCCAAAAGTTTAGGAACAAATTCTTCCATTGTCATACCTATACCTGACTTTATTTGTTCCGTACTTACCTCGTGATCAATCGCAGCACAAGCCACTTTGAAGCTGTCCACTATCATATCAACGGTATTAAGGACTGTCCCATCAAGATCAAAGAAAAAAGCTCTCAGCTTAGCACTCATAAATATTTATCCATCCACTTCGTAATTTCATCTAGTCTTTTAAGTCTAGCTTTGATCCTTCCACTTCTAGAAAGATCGTGATTCTCACCCTTAAACTGAATCATCTTGGCAGGAATCCCCCTATCAATAAGAGCAGTAAGAACTTGCATACCCTGTTCCAATGGACACCTATAATCCTGATCTGAATGAATTATTAAAGTCGCAGTCTTTACATTATTAAAATATTTAAGAGGTGATTGTCTCCATAAATTTTCTACCATTTTATCATCATAAATATCGCCTCTACATTGATCCTTAGCAAAATAATAGCCAATATCACTTGTCCCATAGAAACTAAGCCAATTGCTTATTGATCTCTGAGTAGCGGCAGCTTTGAACCTATCAGTGTGACCTATAATCCAATTCGTCATAAAACCACCATAGGAACCACCCGTAACACCAAGTCTCGCAGCGTCCACTTCTGGATATTTCTCGAGAAAAACATCCGTCATTTTCATCAAATCCTGATAATCTTCTTCCCCATAATGACCATAAATATCACTATACTTATCACCTCTGCCGTCGCTACCGTGAGGATTCATAAAAAAGACAAAGTAACCCTTACTTGCCCAATATTGCATCTCATGATAATAAAGAGTTCCATAAACTGTCTTTGGACCACCATGGATATCGAGAATTGCCGGATATTTTTTGCCCTCTTGGTAATCAAAGGGTCTCAAGACAAAGCCTTCGTGCTTAGTACCCTTCCTCTCAAAATGGAAGGTCTCACACTCAAGCCCCCTAAAGTCAGCACCGAGTGCTTCATCATTAAATTTACTCAATTGCAAGGATGAATAATTTTCACGCTTAAACCCAGAAGAAAAAGGAACTTGAATTTCACCTAAATTACCACTATCTTCTTTGGAAAAATTCTCTAATTTATCTGCCTCAACAAATGAACTGTTACTATTCTTTTTTAACTCGTGCCAATATACTTCCTGTGGTCTTGCTCCATCAAAACTGACAGATAAGATACCTCCATCCATGAAATCAAAACCATCTATAGAGCTCATCCCCATATCAAGAATTGTAAGTTCACCATTGTCAGCAGATATTCTTGCAATTTTCGAAGAATTAACATCTGTTATTAGACTATAAATATTTGAGTCATGGATAGTAAAGGATTTATTTCCACCATACCTTATATCAGTTCCCACAGAATTTCCCAAACAATATTCTTTGTCTGAAACCAAAACAAACTGCTTCTTCTCATAATCATAAAAATAAAGACTTGCATTCTGATTGAGACCATAACTTTTGTGGTCAGACATAAAGGCATATACTTTGTCATCTAATTCAAAAAGACAAAATACATCGCAGCCATCTTTCTTATCCATCAGTTTATTTCTATCTTGAGTTCTCAACTCAACTTTATAATCTGACTTGCTATTTAAGGGAAGCTCATAAATAGTTGTCCCTGGCTCGACCTTATTACTTATCTCATCGCAAAAAATATAGACCTTATTTTCATCTTCACTGAGTTTGAAACTATCACAATTTTCATCAGAACTACTTACTGCAGTGAGTCCTAGAACTCCCATCCGTTCTTCTTTGCTTAATTTTTCAAAATTCTCTTCAAATGAATCCTTGTACTTATCCAAATTCGACTTATGAATATCCGGATCATAAATAAAAGCTCGTGTCTTAGACCCAGAAATATAAGAAGCGCCATTAAAATAAAATGGGATCTCATCCAGCTCGTAGAAATAATCCTCATCCTTTAATTTTTGGGCATGCTCTTTTCTCTTAGAAAGAGTTTCTAAAAATAAGTCCTTATTATCCAAATTAAATGAGGCCGTGAATATATATCTACCATCTTTTAGGCTCTCAATTGATGAAATTGACAAGGGCAGGGTCCAAACCTTAAGCGCCTCCCCGCCATTTAAACTCAAACGATATAAAGCGGACTCTTGTAAAAGATTCTTAGAATTATCTTTTTCTTCATCTGATCTCTTAGCGAAAAAATAAATAGCCCTATCCTCAATATCCTGAGGCGACTTACCTACAAAAAAAGACGATACCTTCCCATCAGAGCTCAGCTGCCTGATCTTCTTATTTGTATCCAAAAGATAAAGATTGGACACATATACATTCTTCTCCTTATCGCAGGTAGTCCTCACAAAAACTGCTTCTTTCTTGTTTTCAAGAACCTTAAGAGAAGATATAAAACTCATCTTAGTAAAGGTATCTATTTCCGTCTTCGAAGCATCGCGATTATTAGCTCTTACCTTTTGATTGTATTCGAAAATCCTATCCATGTAATTTCCTTTCAAATTATAAAAAGCACCATATAGCTCACTTAAACACCATATATTTCAAATTATATAGTTTTTACTTTATTCCGCACCCATTCCATCCCTATATTTACTCATCTTCGTCTTTGTTTCTATCTTTTGCTTGGTCTTTTTCTTTGTTTAGGTCTTGGTCTAGGTCTTGATCTTTACGTTTTTCTCTCTTTTAACTTTTGTTTTGTTATTTTCCTGCCTAAATATTAGTAGACTTCCCAAAGCCAAAATAATAAACAAAGCACTCAATGCGAAAAAAATCACAGGCAAATTATTCCTAAATGAAATGGCACTATAAATCATTTCCTGCATAGTATATATAGATGGAAGTCTATCCAGAGAGAAAATATAAGACTTGTCTGCGACATTAATCGTCAGCAATTCTCTGCCAAATTTTTCATTCTCCGAGGCAAGTTTTGAACCAAGTCCTCTATACTTAAATTCAAGTACATAATCCCTTGAAACTTGAAGATAGACCGACTCATTCTCTTTGAGTCTCTTAAAACACTTCTCATACGCCGATGAATCATTGAAATTAATTATTATGTTAGAGTCCTTGTCTGCCTGAGGAAAAGAACTTTTCTCATCAAAAAATGTCAACTCTCCACTATCTTCAAAAATTTTAAAATAAAAGGGCTGATCCAAGTTGTAAAGAGCTGACTTATAACTCAAGTCACTGACTCCATCTAAGTTCTTGTTATCACTCAACAAATCTCTAAGTCCTAAGTTATCATTCAAATTTTTCCTAAGGACAAGGGGATAATCTCTTTTGTCCAAGCTAGTCAATTCTATGCTAGAGCTAAGCATCTCATTCATAATTTTGAATCTTGTTAGAATCTTATATGCACCAAATGACCATGATACTAATACAAAGATCAAAAGAATTAGAATAATTTTTTTAGATTTAAATTTTTCTCTCATTTTAACTCCCCAAAAAGTCATAAGTAAAAGTTTAAACGCAATTTGATAATCTAATAATCATAAAATTTGAAATAAAAGAAAATTATATTTTAGGGGACTAGGATAAGTGATAGACTCTTCGGCTACCATGGTAATTAATTTTTTTTGCTGTAATAAGTGATATCGATATAGAGAGGGATGTTTAAAACCACTACAAGAATGCTACAAACGCAACACTTGAACGCATTTGATTTTGAAAAAACGCATTTTGGGCTAAGGGAGCTTAAGTGTTGACTAGTAGCCTAAAAGCTCGGTAGTTACTGAGTTTTAGGAGATTAGGCTGGTATGGATTTAGGGATAGTTTGTGCGTGATGCGTTTTGTATGAGTGGATGTTCGTTCGAGTGCGTTTGGTGCTATTGTCGTCGTAGGGGATGTGAAAAATTGCATGTCTTATACGCTGGTGGAGATGTTGTGAATGATGGGCGCTTGGGGCGTGTTTGGGTGAAGTTTGCGGGCATGAGAAAGCCCCTCTGGTGCTGAGGGGCTGAGTGGCTGGTTTGGTATAACTAATCTTCTTTGAGATATTTCACAACGGCATCTATGATGTGCCAAAACAACACTGGAGGAATAGCGTTTCCAATCTGCTTGTAGGCGGTACTTTCTGAACCCGCAAAAGCAAAATCATCTGGAAATGATTGAATGCGCGCTGCTTCCTTGGGCGTGAATCTTCTATACAACTCCTTTTCGGGATCAACCAGTAAAACGGGATCCCGAGAGTTAAGACTGACCTTAGCCAGGTGACTGGTAACGGTTAGGCAAGGTTTACTTAAATCTTGTGCTAGCCCACGTTTCATGTTGTTTTTGGCATTTTTCATTCCTTGGACTGCTCTTTCAGAGAAGTAGTACTTTTTTTCCTCAATAGCTAGTTTGGGCACAGCTACAGAGAGTGGAACCCAATTCCCTTGATGAGTTTTCCTGGGGAAGCTAAAATCACCCTTTTTTTCGAAAATATCGTTTCTGATTCCTACAATAAAAACTCGTTCACGCTTTTGTGGAATACCATAATCTGCAGCGTTAAGTAGAGCGTGAAACGTTTTGTACCCAACTTCAGCAAACGCATTTAGTATTTGCTTAAATATCTCTCCTTTATGGAGAGTCATCATGCCTTTTACATTTTCAGCAACAAACACACCTGGCTTCTTATCGGAAACTATCCGTGCCATTTGCTTATATAAATTAGCTCTATCATCAAATGGATCTTTTGTTGGATTGACAGTACTGAAAGACTGGCAAGGAAACCCTCCGGTAATAATGTCACAATCAGGTATCTCTTGTGCCTTGACATCACAAATATCAGCGCAAGCCACGTTGGCATCATTAAAATTCAACTTATGTGAATCGATTGCTTTTAAATCGATATCACAGGCATAAACTAATTCACACGGATGTTTTTTGTATTCCTTTTTATTAAAATAGAAGCCGCCTAGCGCTCCTAAATCGGATCCCCCGCAACCACAAAACAAGGACACCAATTTATACATTTATGCCTCTACCTTTCTAAGATTACCTATAACAGTGTCAACTGCGTTGTTAGAAATTTCTAACTTATACGTCATAGGAGTCGCTTGAATTTTACCCTCCTCGTATTTTGCTATCGGATTGTTTATGACGAATATCGAAACGCCCTCTCTAGTGAAAAAGACACGAAAAATGGAATAGTGCTCTCTATGTTGCTTAGCAGCAATCCATTCATTTCGTGTTACATTAAGCGTATCCGTCCACAACACATCATTAGCATCTGGGCAAGTTAGTCTTTTTGTTGACTTGACTTCAATATATTTAACGAATTCAGCTTCATCTCCTGGCTCAGCTACCACTGACTGTATGTCATACCCTACGCCCCGCATTTTTCCCAATGCCAAAACCTTGTTTGCCAGTCTTCTGTTGAAGTTTGCAACTCGTTTTTTCTCGTATTCATACACAACAGCTTCGCCCTCATCACCAAGCTCAAGAAGATTTAGTTTTGGGGAGGATATTTCTGAAATTTTTTCTATTTCATCCACTTCTGTGATTAAGGCATCCGCAGAAGTAGCAAATTTATTTGCATGCTGCGATAAACGAGAAAAGTATCTATCCCACTCATACTGAAATTTTTTCCTCCCACTCACCGACTCCAAGTCGTAGGCATAAACATCAAATTCTGGTTTTTTGTTCCAATCAGCAGCAAAAAGCATTATTGTTTCCTTCTCTTTCATATTAAGAACAATCTTCTTATCCTTGTTGAATCGGATTAAGTTAGCCAGTTCTAGATAATTCATTTGTTCATTGATATGCTGCCAGTTATAAGAACTCTGCTTGCCAGAAACTTCTATCGTTCTTCGTAGTCCTAGTTTTTGATCTGATACTATAGCTTCAAGTACTTCGTTCGGATTAGCTTTCCCTTGCAGAACATCTAAAGAATTTAGAACATAGTAGCCGACCTCTTTTTTGCTTATTTCGATTTTGTCTATTCGTGCAAGTAGCAGTAATTTCAAAAGAAAGGCATTCGGGCGCACACAAATATTATCTCGAACTCTTTCGACTACAGTCGGCGATACTTTTTGTGTTCCATTCGGAAACTGCATCTTGTAACAGATATCCTTAAAAAAAGCAGGTTGATCGTTGTCCTCTAAAAATTTTTGTGTTCTTTCCGATGCGTAAACAATTCCATCTTCTGCAAGAAAATACATGCCAAACAACTTCCCAGCAATTTCTGTACGATGGTTAGCGAGCGTTTTAACATTGCGTTGAGCTTCAGGAAGGTAGCCAATAAAAGCACTGTTAAAGAGTTCCTCAAAAGAAGAAGCCTCGCAAGGGCAAATAGCATCGATAACTTTGGCATATGCTGGAAGCAAATCGTCCATCTCTTTTTGAGATTTTCCTCGTATTATTGTACAGCGATACTGCCTAGATGATGAATACATCTACTCACCTCCGATTATTTCAATTAAACTCTCTGCGATGGCCTGTGCCAAGAGCGGTGGAACAGCGTTGCCTACTTGCTTTAGCTGGCTCGTCTTGTTCCCAACGAATTTGAAATCGTCAGGGAATGATTGGATTCGGGCAGATTCACGAACGGTAGGCACTCGATTTGCACGATAGTGAAAATGGTGGTTGTGGCCTGTATCGATAGTGAAACAAACTTTTTCACTATTCATTCTTGTCCACGCTATGTTTACTTTTCGCGTGGTCCAAAGTTCTGTCGGTAGATCTTTGTAGTTTCCGCCATCAGGGACCATTCCAATAATCTTTCTTGTTTTCTCTGTATGAATCGTCGTAACGTGATTAAGAAGCTTTTGAGAATTTTTACGCATTAGTTTTTGATATTCCGTTATCGCAGGCAACTCATATTCAGATACATTGGGAAGCAACCTAGTATCACCAATAAAATCTAGATCTGATAGAGCTTCCTCACACGTTATGTACGCTTTCTTGTTTTCCCCATGAGTTGGCAAGGGAAACACATATGTTGGATTGAATTGTGCACACTTATTTAGGCCCACAAAGAAAACACGTTTTCTTCCTTGAGGTACCCCATAATCACTGGCCACTAATTGGCTCATTTCGACTTGATATCCAATATTAGCAAAGTCTTCTATAATTCGATCTTTTACCTGCCCTTTAAAAAGCTTTATTAGACCTGGGACATTTTCCATTACAAATGCCTTCGGGCGAATCTCTTGGACGATTCGAACAAATGACTTATAAAGTGTGTTTCTTGGATCATCCAAGAGTCTTTTCCCTGATAGAGAAAAACCTTGGCAAGGTGGTCCTCCAATGATTACGTCAACTTCACTTGGATTCATCTTAGCGATCGATAGTAGTTCTTTTCCGTCTAGTTTTGATATATCTTTCACAATTGTTTCAGCGAAAGGGAAGTTCTCCTTGTAGGTCGTCGTTGCATCATCCCAATTATCTACACCTAACTTTATATTGTATCCAGCTTGCTCAAAACCTTTAGAGAAACCGCCGCAACCACAAAACAAATCAATTACATTGAGCCTAGTTTTCAAGTTCCTCAACTCTTTGAGCCTAGAATCACAAGGTTTTGAGGCAGTACTCGGGATTGCCCAAGCATCGCCCAACTTAAAAACACCCGGAATACGACCCTCTGCACAAAGAATCTGCACTCGTCTTTGGGAAATGTTCCACTGTTCTGCAGCTTGAGCTGCTGTGATAAACTCCATCTTTTTCACCTCTCAATGATGCAAATTATGTTCTACGGGGCGAACAAAATCAATAGTCTCGCTCCGAATTTTCTCTTTCCTCTGTTCAGTTAGTTACTTATTTTATATACCCTAATTATTTGTTTAAGCACGTCACACTCCCCACGCCTCATGCTTCTCTATCCTCACTCTTTCCTATAAAACCGGCATTCATACCCATCCGCCTCAAGCGGTAATCCCTCTGCCCAGCTCGGAGCCTTCGACATCATCACGCAAACCTCCTCCACACTACCTATTCCCTCAGTCACTTCCAGCACCACCTCATCGTGGACGTGCATCACTATCTTGTAGCCGTGCTTGTCGAGTTCTATCATCGCATGCGCAAGCAAGTCACGAGCGACCGCCTGCGTGACGTTTTCAGCGAGTTTCCCTCCGTAGGTCTCGAGCTTCGTCCAAGGCTTTGCGACCGTGTTGCCCCAGTAGGTAATCGACTCATGCCCGAATCGATTGATGCCTAACTCGGGTTTACAGTACGCAAGGCTCCTACCGGAGGGCAGCTTGATAAAAAGAAAGCCTTTTGCTCTATACACCTTAAGCCCGTACACCGTCTGAGGGACGCTCGTCTTGATCGCCTCTTTATCTGCCGTCTCAAGTGCTTTCCAAAAGTCCGTGATGTTCGGGTTACTCATCCGCCAGCGCATCACGAGTTCTGCCATCTCATCTTCAGTCATACCGAGTTTGTCTGCACCCATGGCTTTTAGGGCACCCACTGATCCACCGTATCCGCAAGCAAGACAGCAGGCTTTTCCTTTTTGGCGAAGCTCAGCGTTTTTTCCGTGTTTTTCTACCGTGACGCCAAACATCTGACTTGCTGTCTCACAGTAGATATCTTGTCCTCGGGTGAAGGCATCGAGCACCCACTGTTCTCTCGAGAGCCAGGCGAGGACTCTGGCTTCGATCGCAGAAAAATCAGCCACAATAAATCTGTGACCTGGTTTGGGAATAAAGGCGGTTCGTACTAGCTGCGACAGGGTATCTGCTACGGAGTCATAGAGCATCTCTACCGCTTCACCCTCTTCACGCTTGACGAGCGCTCTTGCTTCATCGAGGTCTGGAAGATCGTTTCGTCTTAAGTTCTGGACTTGGATGAGTCTTCCAGACCATCTTCCGGTACGGTTTGCACCTAGGAATTGGACAAGACCTCTGGCACGCTTATCTCTACAAGCCACTTCACACATGGTGTTGTATTTCTTGATAGAGGACTTTGCGAGTTCGAGCCTGAGTTCTAGGGCACGCCTAACGTTTCCCTCGGCCGTTTTTAAGGCTTCTTTCACATCGCCCTTGGCTAGGCTTTCGAGTGGTAGTCCGTTATCAGCGAGCCAGCCTTTCATCTGGATGGGGCTATTGGGATTTTCAAGACCCGTAATGGATTCGAGTTCTGACACATGTTCTTTTCGCAGATTCTCAGCTATTTCTAAAACCACTACAAGAACGCTACAAAGTCAACACTTGAACGCATTCGATTTTGAAAAAACGCATTTTTTGCTGAACAGGCTTAAGTGTTGACTAGCAGGCTAAAAGCTCGGTAGTTACTGGGTTTTAGGAGATTTGGAGTGTGTGGATTTAGGGGTAGTTGGTGCGTAATGCGTTTAGAATGAGTGGATGTGCGTTCGGGTGTAGATTGTGTGCGTTTGGTAAAGAAAGTGCCTGCACCAGTGCTGGGTAGACACACTTGGGTGGAGTGAAGATTTGCTGATTACGAGTTGGAAATTAGCTTCCTGAGATTATGCTCTTAGGTCGCCTGTTTTTGGACAGCAAAAAGCCCCTAGGTAGTGAGGGGCTGAAGATGGTTAGGTAATAGTAAACACACCTCATAGTTTGCTTAAAAAAGTTTTAAGAACTCAAGATGATTTTTCAATTTAAGAATGAATTCTGATATCTCACAGCTATTACTAGCGATCCACTGTTTAAAAATCGCATTTCTAACACCTATAACAATTCTATAAACGCTCTTTCTTGTATCTGTCATAAAATCTCTTTCTCTTTCGTGGTAATGCAAGTGCATACAAAATCACTGAGCAAAATAGAGTAACCATTAAAATAATAAATAAAACAAATATTTTAAACATTATGAACAACACAAACACTGTAAGCGTAATTAAGCCCCCAAAAATCATCAGCTTACAGGTTCCTTCTAAATTGTTTTCTCCGCTTTTTATATCATCTATTGTTAATTCAAAATCTTTCTCTGTAATAACAAAGTAATGTTTTTTATAATAACTATTACAGAACTTTTTCGATATAACGTAAGCTGAATACGTATAAACAAACAAAAAAACCGTAATAATCATCTTAAACGCATTTGAAGTTAATAAATTCATCCATGTTGGATTGACAAAGTAAGAGATTCCTGTTGTTATTGGAATTAATAATAAAGTCACATTTTTAATAAGCCTTTGAGGTATATCAACAGTCTTTGTGCTTGTAATAAATTGATTTGTTTCCTCGTTATATAAAATTGCACGTCCATCTTTGTTACATATTCCATAAATACAGTTTTTTTGACCCATTACACACCTCTCCCGTTTGCCATTGGAACTTCCGTTTTGTCCATGACATAACCATTTCCAGTAACAACCGGCTCATTCATATAATCAAATAATGTCATTTGTTGCCCTACAACAGTTGAAATGCTTATCCTCGCAAAACACTACCCTTTTCATGTGCGCCCAATGCACCTAAGAGGTCAATCATATATTGTTTCTGCATACTTCGGAGCTTCTTGCCTACGAAGGGTCGAAGCAAGCACCGCTTACATTGCACCAACTCCGTGAAATCTAGCATCGTTTGTGTACCTTGGTCATAGAAGATTCCGATCCATTGACCTGAAATATAACTATTTTCAAACTTCAACTCCAACCTCTGATTTTCTTGGGCTAGTAAAACTTCAAATTGTGTTTTCGTTCCATTTTTGGAAACCTCCACAAATGAATAGTCACTCAACATCTCGGAATGCACCAGATCGCTACGCCAGTCCTGATTACCAAAATCAGTGAGCTTCTGCCACACCTGAGTCACAGGCACGTCAATTGTTATCTTGATGTTTACTTTAATCATTTCTTCTCCCTTGTTACACTTACATATTTTTGATAACGACTGCTTGGCTTATAAGGGATAATCATAACTAAAAGACCGTCATTCAAGAGAGTTTTTAAGTAGAGATTACGGAAGTTTGCTCTATGGCTAACACCCAAAAAACTCAGCATATTTTTTTGGCTTTTCGACTCCTCGCAAAATCACACCAATGCTTGTTTGCGCTTCCTGATCTTTTGGGGAATATCTTGTACGGTATCTTGTACAGTATCTTGTTCGCTAACTTGATCGATATCTTGATAAGTACTATAAATTTCCCTGCGATACAGATTCAAGCAGAACAAATCATCTTGGATGATCAACTCAGGCTATTTTAATCCATACTCCTTGCATTCTTCAAACATACGCTGAATGGCAGTACCCCACGATTCAATAAGCCTCGTATATTAAAAGGTGTAAGCGATGATACGATTCTGCGTTGGTCATTCATGTTTTTACTCAATACAATAAAACTCACCTTGGAAAAGCTCATCCAAGCTTGCTTCACTTCGTTATGAGTTGCTGTACACTCCAACTCGCAAATATCACTAACCTTGCAGTTCAAGTAGTCGCAAATCTTAATGAGTGCCGAGGTGCCAGCAATATAAATCTTTTTTCATTTCCTGCTACTATTTTTTCTCTGATTAATCTTAATTATAAAGACATATCCATAAAAAATTAGAACAATAAAAAAGCAAATTATTGATAGATGGTTATTAAGTAACTTCGCTATTTTTAATATAAAAATTAAAACAATTAATATAGCTTCAAATATATTTATCCATGCTTTAGTTCTTACATCTTTATATATGAAATTTGAAGAAACAAATCCTATTATCAATAATGAAAATGCAGAATATTCGTAATCCTTTACTATCAAAGAATATATGCATAGAGATGAAATGACCGCTATAAAAAAATACCAAATATTTATTCTATTCATATTTTTAATATGCACTTTCTTTTTTGAGTTTTGGAATAATCTTAAGTAATTTTCAGCATTTCAGACGTTCTCTGCCCTTTACGCTTTTCACCATTACTCCTGCCAACCTCACGCGCCTTATGCTCCCCACGCCTCATGTTTCTCTATCCTCACTCTTTCCTATAAAACTGGCATTCATCTCCATCCGCCTCTAACGGCAAACTCTCCGACCAGATAGGATCCTTCGACATAATTTCACAAACAGCCTCCACGCTACTCACACCCTCAGGCACTTCCAGAACCACCTCGTCGTAGGTATGCATCACAAACTTGTATCCTTCCTGATCCAGTTCAAACTTGGCGTAGGCGAGAAGGTTTCGATATCGATGAATAGCATGGTCTCATTCTCCTTTACTAGTACTGGCT
>JAEZWR010000040.1 GCA_023420115.1 Bacillota bacterium
CTCTTGAGCCTCATATTGGGCTTTCCGATAAGGTAGCGGCAAAAAAAGATGAAGCTCTTAAGCTCTGTTTAGATGTTTTAGAATCCTGGGGGGTACGCGATGAGCGAAGAAAACAAGATTAGCCCTGAGCAATGGGCTCAAGGTCCTACATCTGGCTACACGCCCCTACCAGAGAGCTTAAGCGGCGCAGGCGAAGTCGCTGCCGCTGCGAAGGCTAGCACGGGCGTTGGGGCAGCTAATGCGGCTGCAAACACCTCTGAAGAGGCGGCATTGCAAGAAGCAGAGCTTAAACGCATGGCAAATTTTCGCATTGCTGCGGTCTTATCGGAATTACATGCAGCCTTAGAGCGCTGTCTAACAAGTGGTGAAAACTACACCATTTACCTGGGTAAAACTGGTCTTCTTGAAACAGAACAGGTTGAGCTTTTAAAGAAGCTTGGTGAAGGCAGCATGCACCTTAAGATGAGCAATACAGATGAGCCGGCCGAGTGGTATGAGAGCCTTATAAGTGGTATATGGGTAGGCACCTTTAAAAACCATCGCGGAGAAGCAATTTTGCGCACCATTGAGGTTGCCCGCTTTCCAGAGATTGCTTCTGCACAAAACTACGATATTGAGCAGTCTCTCTCAGAGCTTGCCGATAAGTTAGCAGCGCTTACCAGCGAATAGTCAGAGCGGCGGGCTGCGTACACAAGGCTGCAAGTCGCACGCTTAATAGCTGCGTGTTTAAAGTTGTAAGTCGCAGGCTTAGGGCTGCATGTTTAAAGCCGCAAGGCTTGCGGGCTAGAGCAGACATAAGGGGATGCAAGTACTTATATAAGTTCTTGCATCCCTTCTTTTTTAATTGATTTCTTGAGGCTTTGGCATAGCAGAAAGGCTAACACAAGAAAGACTACAGCATATAGCAGGTCGCGCAAGGGGTAGCCTTCTAAAAGCTGCGTAAAACTCAAGCTTTGAGCATAGTCAATCAACTGGCTTATCGGCAAATATATACAAACTTGCCCCAATAGTTCTGGATAGAACTTAAGGGGAACTATCAGCCCGGAACTTAAAGGTAGCACAGCGCTTATCCAGGAAAGCACCGCATAAGGATCACTTAAATAGCTTGAAGCAAAAGCAGCAGAATAACCAATCCCCGCACCCAAGATCAAAGCTAAAGGGCTCAAATAAAGCAGGCTCAAGCATAAAGGCGCAGTCCAGCCATACAACAGTATATTAAACAAGCATAAAACCCCAGCGCTCAAGCAAGCTACAAAGGATGCGTAGAGAGCGATGCCCAGATAGAGAGCTGTACTATATTGACTGCGCAGCAGCAATTCCTGAAAGATTCCCTCGCCTCGAAGATAACAAAATACTACGCTAATCTGTGCAGCAGTAATGAGACAAAGCGATAAGATCAAGACTGCTTGCGCTATATATGATACCGAAGAGGCACCCATACTTGAACCAAAGAAGAGTGAGAATCCCAACTCAAAAAGAGGTGTAAGTATCAAAGCAACTACGGCTGTGCGTAGGTTTGCAAGCTGATTTGAACAGGTAAAAGATAGCTTAAAGCTTTGGTACAGCGCTTTGCTAAATAAGATCAACGCTTGCTTCCTTTCGTGCTTTCTTAAGACAGCGCCTCAAGATAAAATGTGCAAAAGCTGCCCATGACAAAAGAGAAGCCAATAAGCAAAGAAGCTGAACCCAATCAAGACTAAGCAATCCCGAAGGCTCAAGCATCATAAGCGCTCCCCACCTAAACGGAAAGAGGGTAGACAGGATAAGGCTCAGTTTTAAATCAAGTAAGTGACCAAAGACCCCCGAAATACACAAGGCAGGAACCAAAATAAGTCCCTCATACACCAGAGCGTGGGGACTCAGTACAAAAACACCTGCTATGCAGAAACTTAACAGTAAAACTGAGATAAAAAACACCGCTAATCCCAGAAGCGCAGAAAGACTTGGCACAAGAGCAGAGCCATAACCTGCACAAAGCCAAAAAATAAAAGACAAGGGAAAAGCCAAGAGCCCAAAGCTAGCAGCTGCGCTAATGAGACATATCAAAGAAAGTTCAGGTTTCAAACGCCCCAAGAGCAGATACGGTAGCGTACCCTTAAAACGCTCAAAACCAATAATTCCTGCTGCAGAAACCGTGGAGGTCCAAAGCCCAATCAAAGCGGAACGTACACAAGCAAGATACGGATCAAGATCAAAAGCTCTCAGACCCATATATTGCACAATGCAGGCACTTAAGGTGGCGATTAAAACGGAGCGCAGAAAATAAGAATTACGCGCAAACTCCTTGAGATGAAATAAGAATACCGGGATTACCATGCGCTCGCGTTCCCCGTTCCCTGTAAAGCGCCACTCATTACCAGAAAAGCATCTTCTAGCTGCGCCTTACGCTCAAAGGCCTCTAGGCTATCAGCGGAATAATGCTCATGCAGAAGCACGGCTAGCTGAGCAGTAGTCTCTCCTGGAACAGCTTTCCAAAACGCTTGCAGCAGCCATCTTGAACCTGCGGGGTGCAGACTGTAGCCCAAAAAACCTTGTGCATTAAAATGTGCAAGCGCTTTAGAAAAACTCTCAAAGCACCTAGATTCAATGGCAGGCAGCTCGTAACTTACAACCCTGTGCACGCCCGCAAAATGAGCCACCTCAGAGGCGCTTCCCACAATTTGTAGCTTTCCTTCCTTAATAACCGCTATTTTATCGGAAAGCTCTTCAACCTCCAGCATAGAGTGACTGCTCAGCAAAATGGCAGCACCCTCATCTGCCAGACTCCTAATGAGACTCCTGATAGAAAGACTTACATCAGGATCAAGCCCCATGGTGGGCTCATCTAAGAGTAAGAGAGCTGGTTTTCCGATCAGAGCGCGGGCAATATGCAGGCGCTGCTTTTGTCCACGTGAGAGCTCTGAAACTTTGCATTTTGCCTTTTCTAAAAGCCCCACACGCTCCAGCAGCTCCTCAACCTCAGCTGAGTCAACACCTTTAAGCTGTGAAAAGAACTTAAGATTGTCCAACAGGCTTGCACGAGAATAAAAACCTCGCTCGCCACCCAAAACTAAGCCGCTCAACCTTCCTGCAAGTTCTGGCTGTTTGAGAAGGGATTTCCCCTGAATAAAAATCTCGCCAGAGCTTGGTTCAAGCAAAGCAGAGCACATCTTCATGGTTGTAGTCTTACCTGCCCCATTAATACCAATGAGTGCAAAGATTTGGCCAGCTTCAATTGAAAAACTGAGTTCTGATACAGCTGGACGCTGCGCCTTGGGGTATATCCTACTCACTTTACGCAGCTCTAATACTTTATTATTCAAAGTTCCTCACAACCCAACTGAATCGTTAAACCCAGCTTATCATGATAGATAGATTCAAGAATAACTTCAGCTTGCTCTAAATTGCCAAGTTTTGCATAAGAAGCTATTAGTTGCTTGCGCATCGCTTTCAGCCCTTTTAAATCTCCAATGGCCCTAAAG
>JAEZWR010000002.1 GCA_023420115.1 Bacillota bacterium
TTCCAGTTGAATATATGGCGAATTGGATGAAGCTTGTTGCTCATATATCACCTCTTTATTATCTTCAAAATTCTGTTATTAGTGGGAAAATGGAAATAATCCCGATTATTACAATGTTAGTAATTTCGATAGTATTAGCAATATGTGGGATAAAATTAATGAATAAACGAATATAAATTACAGGAGAGGTAAATAAAATTCGTCAAAGCCTTGAAAATCTATATTTTAGGCTTGACAGAATAGGAAGGAAATTATTGTGAATAAAAGAAGGTTTATCATTTATATAGAACAAACTGAGAGACCTTTTTTGTGTCATCAATCATTTTCAAAAACAATTAATTAAATATATAGATAGAAAAATTTTCTTCCGTTATTGGGGACTTCTTATGCCTAAGTGCAGAAGTCCTCCTTTTTTGTCTGAAAAACAAAAAGACAAAAAAGAAATGGAGGAAACTTTATGGCAAAAGAGTATTACCTTTACGTCAGAGGACAAAAGGTGAAAGTCAGTGTAGATATATAAAGTCTACTGGCGAGAACGAGAACACGAAAAGTATTTAGAGCAGGTGGACAGAAAAAAACTTGCTCTTTTTTTCGTCATTAGATCATGACGGTCATTATGTAGATAATATCGTTGATGACAGATGCTGAGTTAGGGTTGCTAGATTAATAAAAAAATAATAGATAGTACTAAGTACAAGGGTAAAATATAGGCAAAATAGTAAAAGGGCAGGATGCTTAATTTTGAGTATCTTGCCCTTTTAGTTATTAAATTAAAAATTAATACTAATAAATCATAGATTCAAAGGCTGATTGCCATGTTGGATTTGTAAATGCAAAGGCATAGTTTAAGACAATAACATCATCAATGTTCTTATCTTGGCAAAATTGTGCTAAGTTAACTCCGCTGACACGTCTGGGGTCTAATATATAAACATTTTCATAGTGTGACACAAGGAAGGGGGCAAAAGCATTTCCGTAGGATTCTTTTATAAGTAAGACGGATTTGGAATTTTTGACATCACTTGTATAATGTAGATAAGAGTGGTCACCAGCAGTAAAAGCGATATATTTATTATCTACCCAAACTTTAGGTTCAATAAGGTTTATTTCATAACCATTTGACTCATCAATACTATTTTCATTGTCGATAGCAATGCCACTCACTTCATGTCTCGGTCTCCAATATTCAACATGATCGGGATTGTCTAAGAGAACTTGTGAGTTATTGGTATAAGATAACATTGAACCATAACTATCTCCCTCGATAACCCCATGTTCCATTTCAGATAAGGCGACAGGTGTCAGACCTGCTGTCTTGCAAAAAGCAACATATGCATAGTAAGCTCCGAGCTGTGTCCAGTGATGATCGGTACGTAAATAAAGATCATTATTAGGATCTGCAGCAGCATTGTTGATAGAATCATATGCATCGACATATTTGACCTTGTCACTTAAATTATCGCGGATTAGATCCATAGATGCTTTTTGTGAATTAGCACCAGAACTATAGGATTCGGAAGCATAGAATTCAACTGAAGTTGGTGCGGGGACGCTATATAATTGAGATGAACTTAATCTGTCCGCGAGATCATTTAATCTCTGGACATATTGAAGAATACCATCTTCATTATGATAATAAATCTCCATCGCCCTATTTCCTACCATAATAACAGAACCTACATTTTGAACTTGATCTTCATCGACTCTCTGAAGCTCTACAGGTTTAGTATCCTCAGTATTCTCAGGAGTACTTGAGGTCGTTTGAGATTCATCTATACTGGAATTTTGATCTTCGGCTTGGCTTGTTATTTCAGATCCCTTATTCTGTTCATCCGAGTTCTTAGGCTCATCAGATGGAGTGCTGTTGGAAGCTGTGCTACTTAGAGAAGTATTATCTTGGCTATCTTGTGTATCCTGATTAGACGAAGAATTTTTAAGATTATCAAAGTCCTTTAGATTCTCACCTTTGCCTAAATCTCTTTTGTTATAGAAAACTTGGACATCGTCTGATGACTTAACAAAATTTCCTGAAATTAACATTTTTACTTGCTTGTCAACTTTCATAAAAAGTGAGCGCAGAGGAAATTGGTCAGCGTAATAAGACTCGAAACCTTCGGAGAAGTTACCATTTTTAATACTGTCAAGATTAAAGGTGGGAAAGGGATTGGCTGTCCTATTTTCTTCTTTTAGGATGGTTTGTTTAGGCCAAACAATAGATAGAAGAAGAAAAGCGGCGAGCGTTCCTATAAATGTAAAAATGATAATTAAATTATATTTTCTATTCATTATATTCTCCAAATTTTAAGTAAAAGTTGATAGAAAGCCTGACCATAAAATGTGCTTCACTATTTTTATGATTTAGAAGCGGAAATATAGGAAAGGGTTGTAGGAGGCACTGATGAGAGAGGCTGTGGATAAAAGTAGAAGTAAGGTATTTTGGATAAGTGTGAGTACTAAGACACATTTTTCCATATTAATATGTGATGAACTACTTCTATCGATTTCTATATCATATACATATTTACGCTGGATTTTGTTACTTCTATCATGCTTAATTGGATCAAAAACATTGCCAAACTTACCCCAAAGATAACGCATAAGTGATTTGTATGCGTATTTAGGCAGAGGTGTAGATGCAATAATCGCAATTATAATAAAACCGAGATGAGATTTTACGGTTGCCAGAGCTAGGGCAGAACTAAAGCCGTTGGCTCCAGTTAATAAGACTCTGAAATATTCAGCCATTTTGTTAAAGTCAATAAAGTAGAAGAAAATCCAACCAAAACAAACAGCGATGAAAGTCAGGCTAACTTTAATAAATGATGGCCAATTTTTACTGAATTTTAGGAAAAAATATTTTTCAAAGACGAGAAGCAAAGCGTAATATAAGCCCCATAAAATGAAGTTTACCGCTGCACCGTGCCAGAATCCTGTAAGTAGCCAGACGATAAATATATTCCTAAGTTGATGCTTATATTTTCCACCTAGTGGGATGTAAACATAATCTTTGAAGAATGTTCCAAGGGACATGTGCCAACGTCTCCAGAATTCGGTAACACTTTTTGAAATATATGGATAATCAAAATTTTCTAAGAATTCAAATCCGAACATTCTTCCCAAGCCAATTGCCATATCTGAATATGCTGAAAAGTCGAAGTAAATTTGCATAGCATAAGCAATTAGTCCCAAAAGGGCCTCGATAGTAGTGAGCTGACTAAGTCTGGAACTTATGGTGTCACGGACTATTGTTCCAGCATAGTTAGCTATAAGGGTTTTCTTGCCAAGGCCTATCAAGAATCTCTCGATTCCTGCTACAAGTTTCTCTGATGTAACTAATCTTCTATTAATTTGTTCAGCTACGTCGGAATATCGGACTATTGGTCCAGCTATAAGCTGTGGGAAGATAGATACATATAGGAGTAAGTCGGCGAAACGATTTTGCACTTTGGCGTCACGTCTATATACGTCAACAATGTAAGTGACAATTTGGAAAGTGAAGAATGAGATACCAATAGGAAGTCTAATATTTGGAGACGGAATATTAATAAAAGGTATTACATTTAGAATCTCAACGAAGAAATTGGTATATTTAAATATTAATAAAAGAGCAAGACAGAAAACAATAGCAATTATAAGATAAATTCTAGCTTGAATTTTATAATGACTATCATAACTTAACTTTGATTGGCCAGCTGATTTTATATTATCTTCTTGAAGTGCATCATGTAAGGGGAGATTATTTATAACCTTCTTCTGAATTTTATTTATTTGTATGCTGCAGAGCCAAACAACAAATGCATCTATAATCATTAGAAAGACCCATATTGGTTCGCCCCATGCATAGAAGAATAAAGATAGACCAAGTAGTAGATTATTTCTGCTGCGATTGTTGTGAGTGAAACTATAAGAAACAATTGCGAACAGTAAAAATATATAAAGGAAAGTTAAACTAGAAAAAACCATATCGGAAGAGAAAACCTTTCTCAAAATCTTGTTTATTTCAGCAAGTTTATATTATATATTGTATTAAACAGTAAATAGCAGGTAATTTGCTATTTTTGTTAAATATTTACTTTTTCAAATAAAAATATATAGGGATATACAAAATACGCAGGGGGCGCTTTTTCTCATATGTGTAATTTTTTGTGACTTATACAATAACTGCAGCTATAGTTAAAGAACTTTTGGAGGATATAAATGGATAAATTTGAACTTCATAGTGATTATGAACCTAAAGGTTCTCAACCCGAAGCGATAAATAAGCTCATAGAAAATGCTGTACGTGGAGATAGAGGACAAATACTTTTAGGTGTCACTGGATCTGGCAAGACTTTTACCATGGCTAATGTTATACAGAAGCTTAATCGACCTACATTAATTATTGCCCACAATAAGACTTTAGCGGGACAGCTCTGTGCTGAATTTAAATCTTTTTTTCCTAATAATGCAGTTGAATATTTTATTTCTTATTACGATTATTATCAGCCAGAAGCTTATATTCCGGGAACTGATACATATATTGAGAAAGACGCATCAATAAATGACGAAATCGATAGAATGAGGCACAGTGCTACAGCTTCTCTGATTGAAAGACGAGATGTTATCGTTGTTTCTAGTGTTTCTTGTATATATGGACTTGGTGCTCCAGCGACATATAAAGATCTTATGATTCATTTGCGTGTCGGGATGGAAATGGATAGAGATGAGCTGATTGAGAAACTTATCGATATTCAATATATGCGAAATGATTATGAACTAAAGAGAGGAAATTTTTCTGTAAAAGGTGAGGTAGTAGATATTTATCCGTCATCGTATGAGAAACTTTTTATAAGAGTTACTTTTTTTGGAGATGAGATAGAAAGTATAGATGAGTACGATAGGAATAATAAAAAGGCTGTATATAGAAGAAATTATGTAGCGATTACGCCCGCTTCTCACTATGCTAGTAGTGATGACAAGGTAGAAAAGGCGATACAAGCGATAGAGTCTGAGCTTGAAGAGCGTTTGGAATTTTTTCAGAAAGAAGGCAAGTTGGTAGAAGCTTATAGGTTGGAACAAAAGACTCGCTATGATATCGAAATGCTTAGAGAAACAGGTTTCTGTAAAGGAATCGAGAACTATTCTAGACATTTAGATGGGAGAAAAGAGGGAGAGGCACCATATACTTTATTGGACTTTTTCCCAGATGATTATCTACTTATTATTGATGAGAGTCATGTGACAGTTCCGCAGATTTCTGCTATGTACAAGGGGGATCGTTCACGCAAAACATCATTGATTGACTTTGGTTTTAGACTGCCATCAGCATATGACAACAGACCTCTTAATTTTGCCGAATTTGAAGAACGTATGGGGCAGACCTTTTATATTAGTGCAACTCCAGCTGAGTATGAAAAAAAGCACAGCCGTGATATTGTCGAACAGGTTATCAGACCTACTGGACTTTTGGATCCAGAAATAGAGATTCACGAAACTGATGGACAAATAGATTATCTTATTGAAAAAATAGATGAAGTTATTAAACGAGATGAAAGAGTCCTTGTACTTACTCTCACAAAATACTCATCTGAACAGGTAGCTTCTTTTCTTGCCAATCATTCTTATAAAGTCGCATATTTACATTCAGATATTGTTAATGAGGAAAGGCTTGAAATATTGAATGACTTAAGACGAGGCATATATGACATTGTCGTTGGAATTAATCTTTTAAGAGAGGGGATAGATTTACCTGAGGTTTCGTTAATTGCGATTTTTGATGCAGATAAGACGGGTTTCCTGCGTACTGAAACTTCTCTTATACAGATAATTGGTAGGGCTGCAAGAAATGAAAATGGAAGGGTTATACTCTTCGCCGACGAAGTCACAGACGCAATGTATAATGCTATACGTGAGACCGAAAGACGCCGTAAAATACAAGAAGAATATAACAAGACGCACGGAATTATACCTCATACAGTAAAGAAACAAATACATAGCAGACTTGATACACTGATTGACGATGCTTCTATAAAGAAAAAGACAAAATCTCGCTCCAAGAAGTCAGAACTCAGTATTGAAGAAAGAATCAAAAAAATGACAAGAGATGAGAGAGAACTTATCGCTGATAAATTAGAGAAGCAAATGTATGAAGCGTCTAAAAATCTTGACTTTGAAGAGGCAGGTAGACTTAGAGATTTGATGATATTGGCAAGAGGAGATTGATTTTTACCTGGAGTAGTTAATGTGCATATCTATATGGATAAAAAGCAGTTCCTGTGATAGTTTGAAAAATTAATTATATTTATGTAGATTGTGTTAGATATATACTGAATAAAAGTTTATAATTGCAACAAAATATATAAAAATATACAAAATATTTTTAGCAGAGGTGTATTATGCAAAGAGTTAAGCAAGATTGCATGAATGAGTACAAATTATGGGCCAGTGATCTTCATTTTGACGAAGCTACTCGAACTGAGCTTCTCGCCATAAAAGATAATGAAAATGAAATTGTAGAGCGTTTCGTACAAAATTTAAGTTTCGGTACAGGTGGACTTAGAGCAGAGATAGGTGCTGGAACCAATCGTATGAATATTTATACCGTTGCTCATGCTAGCGAAGCTTTTGCTAGATATGTTGATGGACTTGGCGATGAGGCCAAGAAACGAGGGGTTGCAATATCTTACGATTCGAGAATTAAGTCAGATGAATTTGCCCTTGTAACAGCCTTGGTTTTTGCTACTCACGGCATAAAAGTATACTTGTCAGATATATTGAGACCAACACCTATGCTTTCGTTTGCAGTTCGCGAATTTAATTGTGTCGGTGGAGTTATGATCACTGCCAGCCATAATCCAGCCAAATATAATGGATACAAGGCATATGGAAGTGATGGAGGACAGATGCCCCCCGAAGCTGCGGATGTTATACTTGCTGAAATGGAAAAGATCAAGGATTTCAGAGAGGTTAAGTGGATATCCGAAAAAGAAGCTCTCGATAAGGGCCTTCTCCAATATTTCGGTAAGGATTTGGATGAGAAGTATGACCAAACTTTGCTTAATTTAAGAATTAATCCAGAGGCTGTTGCAAGACATGCTGATTTAAAAATTGTCTACACACCCTTACACGGAGCGGGAAATCTTCCAGTTCAGAGAATTCTAAAATTGTCTGGTTTTGAAAATGTCTTAGTAGTTAAAGAGCAAGAGCAACCAGACGGTCATTTTAGTACTGTTAAATCACCAAATCCAGAGGAGAGATCTGCTCTTGAATTAGCAATTAAACTCGCAGAGAGCAATGATGCATCATTGCTTATTGCAACGGATCCGGATAGTGACCGTATGGGAATTGTTGTTAGATTACATACTGGAGAATATAAGGTTCTTACAGGTAATCAGATTGGTCTTCTTTTGATGGATTATATATTGAGCGCTAAGAAGAATAGAGGAACTTTAGAGGATAAGAGTTTCTGCGCGACGACAATTGTTTCTACAAAATTAGCCAGACCTGTATGTGACTACTATAATGTTAAGCTCTTTGAGACACTTACTGGATTTAAATATATAGCCGAATTAATTGAGAAGTATGATGAAAATGGAGATATGCATTTCCAATTTGGCTTTGAGGAAAGTTATGGATACTTAACAGGTACTGATGTTAGAGATAAGGATGCAGTTGTTTCTGCAATGTTAATAGCAGAAATGGCAGCCGTTGCCGCTGACGAAAACAAAACATTAGCAGATATATTAGATGACTTCTTTAAAAAATATGGGTATGGTAGGGAAAAAACTATATCGATAACTTTAGAGGGTTTAGATGGACTCAAGAAAATTAGTGAGTGTATGAATCAACTAAGGATTGATAGTTCCTTTTCTATAGATAGTACGGATATAATAGCGCGAAGAGACTATGACAAGGCAGAACGATATGAATATCAGACTGGGGTTTATAGTGAGTTAGATTTGCCTAGATCCAATGTTCTTCTATATGAATTAGAG
Source organism: Bacillota bacterium (assembly GCA_023420115.1). Classification (GTDB taxonomy): domain Bacteria; phylum Bacillota; class Clostridia; order Saccharofermentanales; family Fastidiosipilaceae; genus JAEZWR01. The sequence continues at coordinate 7,974 of JAEZWR010000002.1, forward strand.
GGAATGGACCAAATATGTGTTCGCCCAAGTGGAACAGAACCTAAGCTCAAAATATATTTTGCCTGTTATGGTGAGAATCTCGATAGTGTAGAAGATAAATTAGAAAAAGTATCGAAAGAATTTGAAAATAAGATTAGGAGTTTACTGAATGGCTGATATTGATACCGCTTCGGCGGTGGACTTACCTTGCCAGGTTTCTCTTGAGGGACAAAAGTTTGTTCATCTTCATCTTCACAGTGAATATTCACTTTTGGATGGAGCTATTAGGTTAAAAGAGCTTCCAGCTAGATTAAAAGAATTGGGAATGAAGAGCTGTGCCTTAACCGACCATGGCTGTATGTTTGGCATTGTTGATTTTTATCGAGAAATGCTAAAGGAAGGTCTTAAGCCTATAATAGGTTGTGAAGTTTATGTAGCACCTAATGGTTTATCTAATAAGAGTGGTATTCAAGATAGGGAGAGAAATCATCTTTTATTGTTAGCTGAAACTAACGAGGGCTTGAGGAATTTATACAAAATAGTCTCAAAGGCATACGTTGATGGTTTTTATTTCAAGCCTCGTACGGATCATGAATATCTCCGCAGTCATGCAAAGGGCCTGATTGCTACTTCCGCCTGTTTAGGTGGAGAAGTAGCACAGGCTCTACTACATAATGATTTTGCCAAGGCTGAGAAAATTGCCTGTGAATACAGAGATATTTTCGGCTCTGGCAATTTTTATTTAGAGCTCCAAAGTAATGGTATTTACGAGCAAGAACTTGTTAACCAGCGTTTAATTCGACTTTCTGAAAAGACGGGGATTCCCTTAATTGCAACAAATGATGTTCATTATCTATACAAGGAAGATGCAAAGGTTCAAGATATTCTTCTTTGTATGCAGACTGGTAAGAAATTAAGTGATAATGACCGTATGAAGATGGAGAGCGAGCAATTTTATCTTAAATCAGCTGATGAAATGTGTGCTTCCTTTGAATATGTAGAAGAGGCTTGCCAGAATACTGTAGAAGTGGCTAAACGTTGTAATGTAGAAATACCTTTTGGAACTTTATATCTTCCTGAATTTGAGATACCAGAGTCTTATGCAAGCCACAAAGAATATATAACTGAGCTGGCACTAAGTGGTTTAGAGAAGCGATTAAAAGATGGTCAGAGCAGAGTGCATAGCAGAGAAGCATATATATCAAGATTGCATGAAGAACTCGATATTATCGATCGCATGGGATATACAGATTATTATTTGATAGTTTGGGACTATATTAGATTTGCTAAATCTGAGGGGATAATGGTTGGTCCTGGCCGAGGTTCGGGAGCTGCTTCTCTTGTTGCATATTCACTTATGATTACTAATATAGATCCTTTGAAATATTCTCTCCTTTTTGAAAGATTCTTGAATCCGGATAGGGTTAGTATGCCCGACTTTGATATTGATTTTTGTTACGAGAGAAGACAAGAGGTTATTGATTATGTCAGCAGAAAATATGGGCAGGATCATGTTTGTCAAGTAGTTACATTTGGTACTCTCGCTGCCAGAGCCTGTGTCAGAGATGTTGCCAGAGTTATGGATTTAAGTTATTCAGAGGGCGATAAGATTGCTAAACTCATTCCAACTTCTCTTGGAATGACATTGGATAGAGCTCTTGATGAAAATCCTGATTTAAAGAAGTTATATGAGGAATCTGAAGTTTGCCGTAAAGTCATAGATACATCCAAACGACTTGAAGGTATGCCGAGACATTCTTCAACTCATGCAGCAGGTGTCATTATATCTTCCAAACCCTTAACTGATATCGCTCCCTTGGCAAGAAATGACGAGGCTATTGTAGTCGAATATACAAAAGAAAATATTGAATCAGTAGGTCTTCTTAAATTTGATTTCTTAGGTCTTAGAACTATGACAGTTCTCAGAGATACAAGAGATATGGTAAAAGAGAATTATGGTATTGATATAGATTATGATCGTATATCTCTTGAGGAGAGAGAGGTTTACGATATGATCTCTAGAGGTGAGACTGCTGCTGTTTTTCAATTAGAATCAGCGGGAATGACCTCTTTTATCAAAGAACTCAAACCAGAGAATCTTGAAGAGATAATTGCTGGTGTCTCTTTGTATAGACCGGGTCCGATGGAACAGATACCTAGATATGTAAATGGTAAACATAAGCCAGAAACTATACATTATGATCATCCAATTCTTGAAGATATATTAGATGTTACTTATGGTTGTATTGTTTATCAAGAACAGGTTATGCAAATAGTGCGTAAGGTTGCCGGTTTCTCTTTGGGTCAAGCTGATATTGTCAGGCGAGCAATGTCAAAAAAGAAACCCAAGGAGCTAGCAAAATACGAGAGCTTATTTCTTTTTGGTGGTGAGGATGAGCAGGGGAGAATAGTTCCTGGAGCTATTAATAATGGCGTTAATGAAGAACTTGCGAGAAAGATTTTCCATAATGTTATGGCTTTTGCTGGTTACGCTTTTAATAAGCCTCATGCTGCTGCATATGCTGTCGTTGCCTACCAAACTGCATGGTTAAAATATCATTATCCATTAGAATTTATGGCTTCTATGCTCAATTCTTTTCTTGGTAATCTTTCCCAGGCATCGCGTTATGTGAGAGCGTGCAAGGAAATGGGGATAGAGGTAATACCACCTAACATAAATATATCAAGAGCTAAGTTCTCTACTCATGATGGTAAGATTGTATTTGCACTTGCTGGTATCAAAAATGTTGGACATGTGGTGGAGAAACTTGTTCAAGAACGTGACGAGAATGGGCCCTTTACTTCTTATGCTAATTTTCTTAGGAGAGCGTATGCTGCTGGATTAAGAAGCAAGGCTATAGAGTCATTAATTATGTCATCTGCACTAGATATTTTTCCTTGCAGTCGCGGACAAATGCAGGCAGGAATTAAAATCTTTCTTAAAGACTTTGCGAATGAGCGAGCCTATATTGAAGTTAATCAAATAAATTTGTTCGATTTGATATCTACTTCTGAGAAAGAGGTTTCTTCAAATAGATTGGAAGAGGACTTTATTCTACCTGACCTTCCACCAGATAATCCAGCTAGGAATTTGGCGGATGAAAAAGAGGTTTTGGGTATATATGCTAGTGGTCACCCCTTAGATGCATACAAAGATGTATTAGAAAAAGTAGATTATTTACCGAGCTCGGCTTTTGAGGCTGATTCCAGTGAGAGTGAGATAGCAATTATAGAAGGAAGTACGCTGGAAAGTGGCTTGGAAGCTGATGGAGATGATATATTGTTTAGGGGGAGAATTAAGAATTATCAAAAAGCTAGAATGTTTGGCATAGTTGATGATATTAGAAAAATCAGCACTAGGAATAAAAGTTTGATGGCCATTTTACAGCTCGAAGACTTTGATGGCAGATTTGAGGCTATTTTATTTCCTAATATTTTTGAGAGAGAAAGAGATAAAATAAGTGAAGGTAAGACCTTAATTCTAGAGGGTAAGATATCAATAAGAGATGATTTTCCACCTTCACTTGCGGTCGATAATTTATTTGAGATAGAAGATTTTATCAATGATCATAAAGATCTTAAGCAATCTGATGATTTGAGTTCTAGGTCTGATGTCGTACAAGAAGATTTTGATCCCAGTATTTTTTCGCCATTTAGTATTTTCAAGACTGATAATAGGGTAGATATTCTTGATAGTAATTTTTTTAGAGAGCTTAGGAGAAATGGAGCAGAGCTTCTTCTTATAATCAGGGTAGATGAAAAGATGGGTCATTCAGATGAACAGATCGAAGCAACGCTCAAATTTTTCGAGGGGCGCTCGCCTGTTGCTATTTATGACGAAGCAATCAAGAGAATTAGATTTTTGGACGATTCATGTAAGGTCGATCTAAATAAAGATAGTGTGAAATGTTTGGCTGATTTTTTTGGTTTGTCGAATTTGGCGCTAATTCAAGTCAAAAAGTAACGCGAGAGCTTTTGTACCTTAGTTTATGGTATAAGATATTTTTCTATAAATGTTCACATTGTTAACTGCGTTGATAGAGCTGATGTGATAAAATTTTATTGTTTTGGATAGTGGTATTAAATTGGAGAGAATTGAGAATTTTTTCTAGTGTTTAGTATGCTAGCTTAGTATTGATTATTAGAAGTCGATATGAAATTTTGAAAATTAAATTTTAGTCGTACTTCTTTAGCATAAATGGAGGATGTAATGGGAAACGAGAGACGTGATGAAGTAGATAGAATGAAATTGTCTGAGGAGGAATTATCAAGAGTTCCTTATGCTGATAATCCATCGATTCTTACTGCCGTAAGAAATGAACAAAATGGCAAGACAATTGGTGTTTTGACTAGCGGCGGAGATGCTCCTGGTATGAACGCTGCAATCAGAGCGGTTGTCAGAGCTGGTTTGCATTATGGCTATAATATTTTGGGGGTCAGAAGAGGTTATCATGGTCTTTGGAGAGGAGACTTTGTTGCACTAAATTCTAGATCTGTTTCAGAGAAGTTGCAGAGAGGTGGAACTTTCTTAATGACTGCAAGATCAACGACATTCCCCACACCTGAAGGTCTTAAATTGTCTGCTGAAATGTGCCGAGTATTTGGTATAGATGCCCTAGTTGTTATTGGTGGAGATGGCTCATTCCAGGGAGGAAGAGCACTGTCTAAGTATGGTGTTCCAGTTATAGGGATTCCGGGAACAATTGATAATGATATTGCCTGTACTGAGTATACGATAGGATATGATACGGCAATGAATACAGCAATGGAGGCTATAGATAAACTTCGTGATACAGCTTCTTCTCACGAGAGATGTTCTGTTATTGAAGTTATGGGGCGCCATGCTGGATATCTTGCTCTTAATGTTGGTATTTCTTGTGGAGCAGAAGTTATCTTGATTCCAGAAGTCGAGAGTGATTTCGATAAGGACGTTATTAGAACCTTACTAGAATGCCGTAATAGGGGTAAGAGTCACTACGTCGTAGTTGTTGCTGAAGGATTTAGGTTAAAAGGCCTCGATAATTGCGTTTCAATCGCTGAAAGAATTGAACAGATGACAGGAATTGAGACTAGGGCCACTATCCTTGGACATTTACAAAGAGGTGGTTCTCCGACTATTCGCGATAGACAAATGGCTAGTATTATGGGTGTACATGCGATTGAGTGCATAAATGAGGGTCGTTTAAATAGACTTGTAGTCCTCAAGGATGGCAAAGTTACAGATATTGATATTGATGAGGGACTCAGTATGACAAAAAGTATTGAGACCGATGATATTATGGATGCCAAGATTATTGCAATATGATTAATATTTGATTTTTGCGTGCTGGAATCAGTATTTAGAACTACTTTTAAATTATTGTTTTAATAGATTTTTAAATTTTAAATGCTTAGATTATTTAGACTGTAGAGATAAGTGATTTTGTCTCTACAGTTTTTTCTTGCCAATATAATTCATCATTGTATTGTTGGTAATTTTCAAAACAGATTAAAAATGGTATTATCAAACGGTTATTATATTTTTATTAATAAATTGATTTTTTGTAGAATGACAGATGGTATAAATATGCAATTTAGCAGAGAGGTTCTGAAACAAATTACTTTTCCGAATATGCTTACTATGATAAGGGCGATAATGATACCTGTCATGGCTAAACAAATTTTGGTGAGTCGGGGCGAGGGCTTGCTAGCAACTATTTTATTTTTTTCAATATGGGGTACAGATGTTCTTGATGGCTGGATTGCAAGAAGGTTTAACTGCATATCTGATCTTGGGAAAGTTTTGGATCCACTTGTAGATAAAATATTTCAAATAACGACTGCCTTGTGTCTTTATTTAGTTGATAAACTTCCTATCTGGGTTTTTATATTTTTGCTAGTAAAAGATTTGGCGATGATTCTGGCAAGTATATTTATGTGGAATAGGAAAGTTGTGGTGTCTGCTAAATGGCATGGTAAACTGGCAACAGTGTTATTTGCTTTGGCCTTTGGAACGGTATTTTTATTTAGAAAATACGATTTTCCTATAAGTCATATTTTCTTATATGCTGCTGTCTTTATGGGGGCTGTAGCATGGATAGGATATTTGCTTGATTTTATTAAGAATGTCAAGGCTGGAAATTTAATGAAAAATAAGTAATTAATTGGTTATAGTAATTGCTAGTTATGGCAAAATTAATTGCTATTATTTTGATAAAGGGGAGCTTGAGATAATTTTGCTTCCTTTTTTTATTTAGTCATATATCAATTTCTATATTAGAATATGTTCAGTGTTGGTATGTGGGTCATCCGATTTATGAACCTAGTTAAAGGTATTAGATAAAGGGTATTAGATAATTAGTACGAATATGGATAGATATGATTTAAAAATTCTTGAATTTGACAAAATTGTTGAGCTTCTGAAGTTGAGGGCTTATTCTGATGGAGCAAAAAAATTAGCTGGTGAACTTAGACCAAGTAATGATATATCAGATGTTAGGCATAGTTTAGAAGATAGTGATTCTGCCAAACAGTTGGTATTAAGAAGAGGTGAAATTCCATTATCTGGTTTAAGTGATATTTCGGAAATTGTTAAACGAAGTTCAAGGGATGCGACTCTTAGTTGTGCTGAGCTTTTGAAAATTGCTCGTTTCTTAAGAACTAGCGGTAAAATGTACGATTATGCTTACAGGGCGAAGGCTTCATTGGTGGAGGACAGAGAAATAAATCCCCTTGAGGATATTTCTATGTTAACTGAGCAAAAAAGTGTTTCTAACTTAAATGAAAATACAGATATAGGTATACTTAGCTTCTTAGAATATTTTGATGGCCTTTCTGAATTTTCTGATCTTGAAAAAAGAATTTCAAAAGCAATTTTATCAGAAGATGAAGTATCTGATTTTGCTAGCCCTGATTTACATAGTATAAGAAGAAAGATAAAGGATATTCAAAAAAATATTAGAGATTATTTGGATTCTGTAATAAGGACAAATAGTGAAGATTTATCTGACTCAATATACACGCAGCGAGATGGAAGATATGTTATACCCGTTAAGTCTGCACAAAAGTCAAAATTTAAAGGATTGGTTCACGATGCATCTTCATCAGGGCAGACTCTCTTTATAGAGCCACTTGCAGTAGTTGAAAATAATAATAAAATACGAGAGTTAGAGATTGAAGAAAGAAAAGAAATTGAGAGAATACTTTTTTCTTTCTCGCAAGAAATTAAGCAGCATTCTATAGAGCTACTCAATTCAAATACTATTGCAGTTAAAATTGATTTTATACATGCAAAGGCGAAATTGGCTATAGATCTTGATGCAAATATTCCAGAGATTAATGATGAAGGAATAATAGAACTACTATCTGTTAGGCATCCACTTATTCCAAAAGATAAGGTTGTTCCTATTGATATTATTTTGGGAACGTCATACAGAAGTTTAGTAATTACTGGACCTAATACTGGGGGCAAAACAGTTGCACTTAAAACATGTGGTCTTATGACTCTTATGGCAATGTCAGGCTTACTTATCCCAGCAAAAGAAAAATCTAAAATATCAGTATTTAGTAAGGTTTTAGCAGATATTGGCGACGAACAAAGCATAGAACAAAATTTATCCACTTTTTCAGCGCATATGACTCATGTGATTAGTATCTTGAAATTTGCAGATCACGAAAGTCTAGTTTTGCTCGACGAACTGGGTTCTGGAACAGACCCATCTGAGGGCGCGGCTCTAGCTGTCGCCATTCTTGAAGAGCTTAGAATGATTGGCTGTCTAGTTATGTCAAGTACGCATTATAAGGAATTAAAAGTATATGCGCTCGAAAATGACGAGGTTGAGAATGCTAGCTGCGAGTTTGATATACAGAGTCTTAGACCAACTTATAGACTTTTAATAGGTATGCCCGGTGTGAGTAATGCTTTTGTTATATCGCAGAAGCTTGGACTTGATGAGCGCCTTATAAAAAAAGCAAAAGAGAATCTTGGTTCTGAGAAGCTTAGTTTCGAAAAGGTCTTGGCTGATGCAGAGAATAAAAGGAGGCAATATAGCCAGGCGCGGGAGGACGTTGAAAGACGTAGTAACGAGCTTAAATTAAAGGAAGAAAAGATATCTCGCGAGGAGCTTTTTATTAAGAATAAAAAGGATGAAATTATCAATAGCGCAAGAGAAGAGAGTAGAAATCAGCTTAGGGATATGCTCAAAATTACTGAAATGCTGATTGATGATATTAAAAAGTCAATGAAAAGTGGCAATTATGCTGAGGCTGATAAACTCGCCAAAGAGCTAAGACAATCCCTTAAGTCGGAAATTAATAGTCTTGACGATAAGCTTACTGATAGTCTTATAAATAGAACTAGTAATGGAAAGAAATTAAGTAAAGACGAACTCAAGATTGGTGAACTCTATTATGTTCCTCTGCTTGGGAAGAATGCGAGGTTACTTGAGAATCCTAAGGGCAATAAGGTACTTGTGCAAGATGGAAATATAAGTACTAGGGTGGATGTTAAGAATTTGGAGCCAGCTAAACAAAACGGATCCGCAGCCGAGAAAAAGTTTGGAAAGACTGGAAAGGGGACTTCATTCTCGTCGCAACGTTTGGATAAAAAAATGAATTTTTCGCCGGAAATCAAACTTATTGGAATGAGGACTGATGAGGCTGAAGTTGAGCTTGAAAGATTTATTGATTCAGCGTGTTTGGCTTCTATTAAACAGCTTAGAGTTGTCCATGGCAAAGGAACAGGTGCTCTGAGAGCAATGGTCAAAAGAGTTGTCAATAAGGATAAACGAATTAAATCTTCTTCTGATGCTCCATATGGTCAGGGTGACTCGGGCGTTACTTTGATTGAACTTCGGTAAAATGTTTATGAGGGTTTCAAACTATATAAATTTATATGAATATGTGATTTCAGTTTGTGATTACCACTTTGTATTTTATTTTAGGTAATGTGGAGTTTATGCAAAGCACAGATTATTTTAACTCGGAAAAGTCTAGTAAAATACTAGCCAAACTTGCTGTGCCGATGGTTGTTACCAATCTCTTACAGCAATTATATAATCTAACGGATAGTTATATTGTATCAAGATATTTGGGAGTAAATGCTCTGGCTGCGGTTGGAGTGTCTTTTGCTATTTTGGTTTTTCTTAATTCATTTATAATTGGGCTAGGTCTTGGTTCTGGAGTTGCAATGAGTCAAAGTAGAGGGGCTTTAAATCGCGCTTCTTATGTTGATGATATTAAACATTCTTTATTTCTCACATTGCTGGTATCTGCTTTTTTAGTTTTAGTTTCTTTTGTATTTTTGGATGGTCTATTGAATCTAATGCGTGTTGAAGATACCTTATTTACTTCTGGTAAAAGTTATCTTGAGATCATGCTCTTTGGTATGTTTTTTACTGCTATATACAATTATTTTTCAGCTATTCTTCGCTCGATAGGAGATACCGTGACGGCTTTGTATGTCCTTATATTATCTTCTATATGTAATATTGGGCTTGATTTACTATTTATCTTAAAATTCAAAAGGGGAGTCTCTGGTGCGGCAGAAGCTACTATTATAACTCAAGCTCTTTCGGCTATTCTTCTCTTACTTGTGGTTTGCGTAAAGGTTCCTGAGTTTAGATATATATGGCAATATAAATTTATATATAAGGTAAATATCTCTTGTATAAAGCGTATTCTTAACTTATCTGTTTTGACTGCCGTTCAACAAAGTATTATGAATTTTGGTATTCTGCTTATTCAGAGTCTAATAAATTCATATGGCTTTGAAATAACTGCTGCCTTTACTGCTGCCGTTAGAATTGATGCGTTTGCATATATGCCTGCACAAGACTTTTCAAATGCGTATGGAACTTATGCTGCGTACTTATATGGGGCCAGACGCAGAGATGATTTTTTAAAGACGAAAAAACAAGCCTTTCTAATATCTAGTATTTACTGTTTATTTGTTACGCTTGTATTGATTTTTACGGCTGAACTCTTGGTGCGTAGCTTTCTTCCTACGGCAAATGATTTAATAGTATCTACTGCTGTTCAATATTTGAGAATAGTTTCTTCTTTTTATTTTGCGATTGCCTGGTTGTTCTTGTGGTATGCAGTATATAGGTCTATTTCAGATGTAAAGTTAAGCATAGTTCTTACTATTATTTCATTAGGGCTTAGGGTTTTTATTTCTTATTCTCTTCATAGCGTATTTGGACTCCAGACGATATTTTGGGCAATACCAATTGGGTGGCTTGTCGCTGATATTTTTGCTTCTATTTATTTTTACCTAAAGTTCAGACGAGTAAAATTTGGGATATAAGAGAAAAAATCTATAATCCAAAATTATTTGTAATCTAAAGTTTGATAGATTGCGTTTGGGATATGTTGGTGCGTAACAATAATAAAGTAATAGTTGATTGCCTGATTTTAGATTTTAATTAAATAGACTTAATAAATTTAAAAGTGTAAAATGATACAAAATTTAGGCTTAGAGGTGTTTTATGAGAGTTTTGGTTTATGATGATGCTCAGACAATGTCAAGGGCAGCTGCAACAATTATTGCCAATGAAATTCTAAGCAAAGAGAATCCAGTATTAGGATTGGCGACCGGAAGTAGTCCCATTGAAACATATAAATGTTTAGTTGAAATGTATAAGGATTCAGTTATTTCATTTAAGAATGTGAGAAGCTTCAATTTAGATGAATATGTCGGCTTACCAATTGAACATGAAGAAAGTTATCATTCTTTTATGAAAAGAAATCTCTTCGATCATGTTGATATTGAAACTGATGCCTTCCATGTTCCATCGGGAAATACTTCTGATCCAACTGTCGAAGGACATAAATATGACCAAATGATTATTGAGTCAGGAGGAATCGATTTACAGTTACTCGGTTTAGGACAAAATGGCCATATAGGATTTAATGAACCTGATACGAGCTTCTCAAGAGGAACCCATCTTGTTAACTTAAGTGAAAATACAATAGAAGCAAATAGCAGATTCTTTTCTTCTATAGATGAAGTTCCTAAACAGGCAATCAGTATGGGAATACTTAGTATTATGAATGCTAAGAAGATTCTTCTTATCGCTACTGGTAAGAATAAGTCTGAGGCAGTTAAGAAAATGTTAGAGGGGGAAATAGATCCTTCATGTCCTGCTTCAATTCTTCAGACTCATAAAAATGTTGTTGTGTTATTAGATAGAGAAGCAGCATCTCTATTGAGTGAATGATAAACTATATTAAATTATACTAGCTGATGTATATCGGTGCTCCGATGGGATTCTAATGATTCTGTCGGACTTTTTATCACAGTAATTCTATTGGGGGATAGAGACGTTGATAACTAGAAGAAAAATTACAGTTCGTAAATTTATTTTGATTATTTACGATATTGTGTCACCATTATTCGCCTTTGTGATATCGCTTATGCTTTATTATAACGGTATGAGTCAGGTTCCTAATTATTTTAAAGAGCCTGCTAAATTAATATGTATTGGTATTGCTATTCTTTCTTTTATAACTGCTTATATCTGTGGATATTGGCGTTATATGTGGCCTTATGCAGGTGTTGATCAATATCTTGTACTGGTACTTGGTTCATTAATTAATACTATTGGTTTAGGCATTTTTTATTATATTTCCGGGCGACTTTTCTTTGTTCCAATCGGATATTATTTTAATTTCTTCGTCATAAATTTGGGTATAGTTTGCTTCATTAGATTATTCTATAGATGGTACCAGCATTATTGTAAGAAGCTTGAATTAATTAAAAAATTTGCTGATAAAAATTCTGCCGATAAAGATTTAAGTTCACAAACTAGAGTTTTAATTGTTGGTGCTGGAGAAGCTGGTAGGGCCTTGGTTTCGGATATGAATCAGCTTCATACACATCGCAAGGCTGTCGCTTTTGTTGACGATAATATAGCTAAACATAACTATCTTAGTATGAACATACCTGTTCTCGGGGGAAGAAATAAAATTCCTGAGATAGTTAGAGATTACAAAATTGATGAAATTATAGTTGCTATTCCCTCCCTCTCGCAAGACAAGTTGAAGGATTTGATACAGATTTGTAAATCGACCAAGGTTCCAGTTAAGATGATTCCTTATTGGTTTGCTAATCAGGTGGATGATAGTAACATCTTATCTCATGTAGAGGCTGTAAAAATAGAGGACTTACTTGGAAGACCGACTGTCGATCTTGATCTCAAGGCTGTAAGTGAGTTTTTAACTAACAAAGTTATTTTAGTAACTGGTGGTGGAGGTTCTATAGGTTCTGAACTTTCTAGACAGATTGCAAGTTTTTCTCCGAAAAAATTAATTCTCTTTGATATCTACGAGAATAATGTATATGACATTCAGCAAGAATTACTGAGACGTTATGATAAGTCCTTCGACTTAGAAGTATTGATTGGTTCAATTAGGGATAGGGATAGGCTCGAAGAGATTTTTTCTAAGTATAAACCAGAGGTGGTCTTCCATGCTGCTGCTCACAAGCATGTACCTTTAATGGAGTTTTCTCCAGCTGATGCAATAAAAAATAATATTTATGGTACATATAATGTTGCTGATATTGCAGGGAAATATAAAGTTGAAAGTTTTGTTTTGATTTCAACTGACAAGGCAGTAAATCCTACTAATGTAATGGGAGCTACTAAGAGAATTGCCGAAATGATTACACTTTCCTTGTTCCAAAAATATAAGGACACTAGGTACACTTGTGTTCGTTTCGGAAATGTACTAGGTTCAAATGGTAGTGTAATACCTCTATTTAAGCGACAAATAAATGAGGATCGTGTAGTTACTGTAACACATCCTGAGATGCGACGCTTCTTTATGACAATACCAGAGGCAGCTAGATTGGTTCTTCAGGCAGGATCATTCGCACAAGGTGGACAAATATTTGTTCTCGATATGGGTGAACCTATGTATATAAAGGATTTAGCTGAAGAATTGATAAGATTGTCCGGTTTGGTTCCAGAAAAAGATGTAAAGATTGAATATTGCGGACTTAGACCAGGTGAGAAATTAGTAGAGGAACTCAAATTATCTAATGAGGCAGTAAGTAGTACAGAGCATAAAAAAATATTTGTTGTTCAACAAGTTAGAGATCAGGAAAAATTACTTGACGAATATGATAATAGCTTGAAATTGTTACTGAAAAATCATAATCCTGATTTGGATTCATTTGTTCATAATATAATTTCAAATATTAAATAAAAGTATATAATTTATAAGATAAAGTATAATAATATATTGATTCATTAATAATTTGATGGAGGAAAAAGTGATGAAAAAATTTTCTATAAAAAAGACTTTGATTTTAATGCTTTCATTAAGCTTACTACCTTTTTATACTTCATGTAGATTAAGTAATACACCTAAGGAGGCAGTACCAGTCGATCCCGATCCTGAGATTACACTAAGTAGTAGCTCAGAGGCTCCATTGATTAGTAGTACAACAACTACGACTACAACCACAACCGCAGCGACAACTGCCAAAAGATTCTTTGGTAAAGTTACCGCTGACATTCTTAATGTGAGAAAATCAGCCTCTGCTGATTCCGATATACTAGGTCAGTTGAATCTTAATGATGAAGTGGAAGTCCTTGGCAAGAAAGATAATTTCTACAAAATTAAGACTGCTACTCTCGAAGGATTCTGTGCTAAAGATTATATTTTATTAACTTCTGATAATAGTAATACTAATGCAGCTGATAGTGAAAATTCAGTTGCAGCATCAGAAGAAAGTACAAATTCAAGTGAGAATAGCAATTCTGCTGAATAAATTATTATTTTTACATATCTAAGGCACGGAAATTTTATATTTCTGTGCTTTATATTTGGAGTTTAAAATGAGTGATTTTAGAAAAGTTCCATTTTCACCGCCTGATATTAGTGAAGCTGAAATTTCCGCTGTTTCAGAAGTACTTCGTTCTGGATGGATTACAACGGGGCCAACTTGTAAAAAGTTTGAACTTGAGCTGGCAGAGTACATAGGAGTTAATAGATTGGCATGTCTTAATTCCGCTACTGCTGCACTTGAGGCTTGTATGAATATATTAGGTATTTCTTCTGGCGACGAGGTCATAGTGCCAGCTTATACCTATACTGCTAGTGCTTCGATTGTTTATCATGCTGGGGCGACCTTGAGATTAGTAGATTGTCGTAAAGATTCTCATGAGATGGATTTAGAAAGACTTGAGGAATGCATTAACTCTAAGACCAAGGCAATTATTACTGTTGACCTTGCTGGTATGCCCTGTGTTTATGAGCCATATTTTGAAATTGCCAATAAATATAAAGATATATATTCAGCAAACAATGATTTACAGAGAAAATTATCTCGCATAGCTATCATTGCTGATGCGGCACACGCTTTTGGTGCCTACTGTAATTCTGACAAAAAATATGTCGGACAGATTGCTGATTTCACTGCATTCTCATTTCATGCAGTAAAAAATTTGACTACAGCAGAGGGGGGCGCTCTTTGCTGGAGTGATGAACTCAAAGATATGAGTGATGAATTGTACAATAAGATAATGCTTTTTTCTCTCCATGGTCAAAATAAAGATGCTCTCAGTAAAAGTCAGATCGGTTCATGGGCTTATGATATTGTTTTCCCCGGTTACAAGTGTAATATGACAGATATTATGGCTGCCATAGGGCGTGAGCAACTAAAGAGATTTCCTAAACTTTTGAGAAGAAGACAGGAAATACAGGAAAAATATGATGAAGCCTTTAAGAATTTAGGTCTTGAAGTTCTCAAACATAGCTCTAATGACTACTATTCCACAAGACATCTCTATATTATTCGTATAGACGGATATAATGAAGAACAGCGCAATGATTTTATAGTTGCTATGGGAGAAAAGGGAATTAGTTGTAATGTTCATTATAAACCCTTGCCTATGTTGAGTGCATATAAGAATAAGGGTTTTGATATTGCAGATTACCCAGAGGCTTTTGAGCGATATAAGAATAGTGTGACTTTGCCACTTCATACTTTGTTGAGTGACAGCGATGTAGAGTATGTGATTCAATCAGTAAAAGAATGTCTTGGGAAGAATTGATGATATGTTGAAGATGCCAGCTTGGGATAAATTACCTGAATCAATCAGGAATGAGCAGTGTTACGAATATTATCTGTTGCTCAAGAAAAGAAATATGTCAATCTTTTTTAAACGAGTTTTTGACTTGTTTGTATCGAGCATTTTACTTGTCATCTTATTTTTACCAATGTTGCTCATTGCTATACTTATAAAATTGGATAGTAAGGGGCCGGCACTTTTTAAACAAGAAAGAGTTACTAATTTTGGTAGACATTTTCATATTCATAAATTTCGTACGATGAAAGTTGATACGGAAAAGAATGGTCAACTCACAGTCGGAAATGATTCTAGAATTACCAAAATGGGGGCTTATCTAAGGAAGAGAAGACTAGATGAAATACCTCAGCTTATTGATATATTACTTGGTAATATGTCATTTGTAGGAGCGAGGCCAGAAGTTCCTAAATATGTTAGTGCTTATAGTGATGAGATGCTAGCTACGCTTCTGCTTCCAGCGGGTGTTACGTCGGATGCCGCTATCGAATACAAAGATGAGGCCAAAATTCTCGAACAGACTGATGTTGACATAGATAAGTGTTATATAGAACAGGTATTACCTGAGAAAATGAGAATAAATTTACAATATTTGAAGAATTTTAATTTTAAGCAGGACATAAGGATAATTTATAAAACGGTTGTGGCGGTGCTATTTGGATAGAATAATCTATTAAATTATCTTGAGATATTTATAATTTGGGGAGTGTATATGCTTAGGATTCGGAGTATATTAAATTTAATTTTAATAATTTTGTTGAGTTTAAGTGCTTTTGCTAACACGCTTAGTACTAATTATCTACCCAGTGGGAGAAATTATTTTTTATATATTCTGATTTTGCTTGTGGCTGCTCTCGTCATATATAATATTTATAGTGTTTTTATCAGTTTAAATTCCAAGTTTGATAATAAGTTAAGTTTAATTGTTCAGGTTATTTGTATCACCCTCATAAGTCCATATTTTACTCTAAAATATTTTTATAAAAAGAAGAATAATTTTTTTATTTTAAGCTCCGTCTTTTTCTATATATTTCTATTGAGTTCATTAATAAATCATTTTTTCTTATTTAGAATAGAATTTTACGATCTAAGCTTGGCTATATGTATATGGATTATGGCGATATTTTTACCTTCAAATTTTATACTGACAAGTTATTTGGAAGGTAAGGACAAACTTTCTATAATGACTTTTATTCTTGACTTTTTCTATATAAATATGGCTATTTATTCATTTGCTTGTATTCTTGCCTCAACAACTATTCTGAGACATATTTTTATTCATACAGAGCAGGGGATAAGCAACAAAGGAATCCAGTCAATTTTTGGAAATAGTAATATTCTTGGTATGGATATGTTGATAGCTGTGATCCTTTCTGTAATAACATTTATTTTGGTTAAAAATAAATTGTCTAAAGCTTTTTCTGTAATTATATCTATTTGCTCACTTTTTATTCTATACACCTGCAATGCTAGAACATCTATATATGCTGTTATTTTAGCTGTGCTATTTTCTACTATATATTTAGTAATTTTATTTATAAGAAGAGATTTGAGTAAGAAGTTTCACGGCCTACTTGCCTTGTTAATAGTACTTATTTGTCTTTTTATTCCCTTTAGATCTTTGAGTCGATATTATCTTTCTAGCATTAGTGAAACCTTGAGTGTTAGCATGAATGACAAGAGTACTATATTGTCCTTAGAGGATTTGGAATTTAAGAATGATGAGAATGAATTTGATGATGCAAAGGTTAATTTGTCATCTTCATATCCTAGTTTATTTTACAATCATAAACTAAGTGCAAATCAAATTAAGATTCATAATCATATTCTTGATAAGCTTGATAGAATCTTATCATCAAGATTACAGCTCATCAAAGAAGCAAGTTTAATGGCATTTGCAAGTCCAATTTGGGGCTTCGGTTACCATAGAATAAGTGATGTTGCATACCATTATATGGGAGATAATTCTAGATTAGTAGCTTCAAATATTGGTTCAAGTCATAACATTTTCTCTGATGCCTTGCTCAGAGGTGGAATTATTGCATTGATTAATTTCATACTGCTTGCATTAGCAGTAATAAGAATTTTTATAATGTTACTTAAGAGTTCTAAGATTGAACCATATTCTGATAAAGAGCAAATAACAGCGATTAAGTTTATTGTGTTAATAACATTTTTTACATTTATGCCTGTCCAGTTATTTGAAATTACTGCAATATCGTCAGTATCTCCATATTTTCTTTTCTTCTGGATATTTATACTTATGATAGGAATATTAAGTTCAAACTTTTCTGAAAGAAATAATAAAATATGAGTGAAAGTGCTAATAAAAAAAATAAAGAGACCTCAATTATCAAGGCATTTTCTTTAACTTTTTCGGTAAATGCCCTTGGGTTTATTGTGTCTGCACTAATGACATTAATTTTGCCAGCAATAATTAGTCCTGCAATTTATGGTTATTGGCAGCTTTATCTTTTATATACAGGATATACCTTATATTTTTCATTTGGTATGACTGATGGAGCATATCTAAGATATGGAGGCTGTAAATATGACGAAGTAGATAAGTCTATGATTAAGGGGCAATTCTTTCTAATTTTGCTTCTTAATCTAATCTTAGATATATGTTTACTCGCCATATTTTTTTCTACAGTTGGTGTTGTAGAGAAGAGATTTACTTTTTTGGCTGCTTGTATAGCCGGCTTAATTTGTATACCTCGTTCACTCATTCTTATGACCTTGCTTGCTACTAATAGGATCAGTGAGAATGCTTATGCTATTTTCTTCGAAAGATTTGGCAATATTTTAGGTATTTTAATTGTTTTATGTTTTAGGATCAAAAGAGTTGAGATTTTGATTTATACAGACTTATTGGGCAAGACTTTGTCACTTCTTCTTGTCATTTTTAAGGCCAGAGATATTTTTAGAGTCAAAATTGTAGATTATAAGCGTGTAATAGTAGAGGGTCTGGAGAATATTAGGTCTGGAATAAAAATAGTTTTGGCAGTTCTTGCCATTGTTTTTTCTGTTTCTATAGTAAGACAAAATATTGAAGCGAATTTTGGTATTGAATCTTTTGCCAAAGTTAGTTTCTCTCTCAGTCTGTCAAATATGTTTACAGTATTTATAAATGCAGTGGCGATAGTACTTTTTCCTGTTCTAAAAAGAATGAAGCCTGAGAACCAAAAGGATGTCTATACTAGTTTGAATACTATATTCGTTAGTGTATTGGGAGCAGCTCTTATTTTTTACGAACCAATTAGATTAATATTATCTAAATTATTACCTGCATATAGTGATGGCCTTTTATATCTAGGCTTACTTTTTCCATTTTTCTTGTATGACGGGAAAATGTTATTTTTGCTCACCACTTATTTTAAGGTTCTGCGAAAAGAAAACATGCTTCTATTAATTAATTTTATGACTCTAGTTTTTGCAACCATTCTATCTTATGTTGCAGTTTTTGTACTTAAAAATCTAACGTACGCGGTTATTGTTTTACTTCTAGTGCAAATTTTCCGTTGTATTAATGCTGAAGTATACTTATCTAAGATTTTAAATAAAAATTGTACTTTGGATATAATGGCAGAACTATACTTAACATTAGCCTTTATAGTAAGTACTCAAGTTATAGGATCTTTTAGAGGTTCTGTCTTTTATTTGTTAGTTTATGCATTATTAATTTTATTTATGCGAAAGAGAATTAAATCTGCTTTGATTTATATGCTACCTAGCAAAATTAGTAGTAAACTAAAGTCATGGCATTTACTTTGAAATTAATAATTAATCAAAAATATATTTATGAGGTTAAAAAATGGCAAAAAAAGTATTAGTTACAGGTGCGGATGGTTTCATTGGAAGTCATCTTACAGAAGCTCTCCTTGAAAAGGGCTATGATGTGAGACCTTTTGTTTTTTATAATTCATTTAATTCATGGGGCTGGCTAGATAGTTTGGATGCTGAGGTTAAAAAAGAACTTGATGTTTTTTCAGGTGACATTAGAGATCCTAATGGAGTCTATGAGGCGATGAAGGGATGCGATATGGTTTTGCACCTTGCTGCTCTTATTGCAATACCTTTTTCATATCACTCCCCTGATGCCTATGTTGACACTAATATCAAAGGAACATTGAATGTTCTTCAGGCTGCTAGGAAGCTTGAAACTTCAAGAGTATTAGTAACTTCAACTTCAGAAGTATATGGCACAGCGCAGTATGTACCTATTGATGAGAAGCATCCATATCAAGGACAGTCACCCTATTCAGCAACCAAAATTGGCGCAGATAGATTAGCAGAAAGTTTCTATAGAAGTTTTGATTTACCTTTAACTATTGTTAGACCATTTAATACTTATGGTCCTAGGCAGTCAGCTAGAGCTGTCATTCCGACAATTATTGGCCAGCTACTAGACGGAGCAACAGAAATTAAGCTCGGATCTTTAACTCCCACCAGAGATTTTAATTATGTTAAAGATACGGCACAGGGTTTCATTGCTTTGGCAGAGTGTGAGGCGGCGATTGGCGAAGAAGTTAATATCGCTACTTGCAAAGAAATTTCTATAGGTGAGCTTGCGAATGAACTGATTAGACAGATTAATCCTGAGGCGAAAATTGTTTGCGATGAAATAAGACTCAGACCAGAAAAATCGGAGGTTAATAGATTATTAGGTTCCAATGAAAAAATTCATCGTTTAACCGACTGGAGAAGTAAATATAGTCTTAGCGAAGGACTAAAAGAAACGATTGAATTTATGAAGGAGAATATATCTAAGTATAAAACTGATAGATATAATATCTAGAAATTAGAATAATCAAAAGATTATTTTGAGGAGAGAATATCATGATAGCTTTGTCTATTCCCAATATTTGTGGCAATGAGAAAAAGTATGTTATGGAGGCTTTGGAGCAGGGCTGGGTTTCGACAGCAGGTAAATTTGTCGATCGCTTCGAAGAGAATATCTCAACTTATTTGAATGTTGAGTCTGCTGTAGCGTGTCAAAGTGGTACCGCTGGTCTACATCTAGCTCTTCTTGCCGCAGGAGTTAAACAAAATGATATGGTTATTGTTCCAACTCTGACTTTTATAGCTGCTGTTAATCCTACTAAATATATAGGAGCTGAAACTTACTTCATCGATTGCGATAAAAGTTTATGTATGGATCCAGTCAAACTTGAAAAGTATCTATGTTTGGACTGCGAACTTAGAGAAGATGGTCATACATATGATAAGGCTAGTGGAAGAAAGATTGCGGCTTTGGTTGTAGTACATGTTTTTGGAAACATGGCAGATATGGTTAAAATTCTAGACTTATCTAAAAAGTATAATTTTAGAATTGTTGAGGATGCTACTGAGGCTCTCGGTACAAAATATATAGATGGCCCATTAAAGGGTAAGTTTGCAGGTACAATGGGCGACTTCGGTGTCTTTTCTTTTAATGGTAATAAAATCATTACTACAGGTGGCGGAGGAATGATTGTTGCTAAGAATAAAGAGGATTTAAATCATTGCCGTCATTTGTCAACACAGGCTAAAAAAGATGTGGTTTATTTTGATCATGATGAAATAGGTTACAACTATCGTATGACTAATGTCCAGGCGGCTATGGGTGTTGCACAGCTGGAGAATCTTGAGCAATTTATAACTAATAAGAAATTGTGTTACGAGTATTATAAATTAGAGGGGCTTAAATTGCTTCCTTTTAGAACTGATATTAGAGCTAATTATTGGTTCTTTTCTTATATGTCAAATGATAGAGATGCTTTGATTAAATTTTTAGCTGATAAAAATATACAGACAAGACCTATATGGAAATTGATTCATAGTCTACCAATGTATGAATCTTCACCAAGAGGTGATTTATCTGTGGCAGAAGGATACTACAATCAAGTTGTCAATCTTCCTTGCTCGTCCAATTTGTTAATTGAAGATGTAAAAGAAGTTGCTTCTCGAATTAGGGAATTTGAGAATATGACGAAGTAATTCATAGACCTATTTTTCAATATTGGGTATGTATAATGAATAATTTTAATGATTTTTTAATAAGGGATAATATCAGTGTTGAAGAGGCGATGAGAGTAATAGACCATCATGGGTTTAGGGTACTTCTTGTCACTGACAATGATAAAAGACTGCTGGGATCTTTGTCTGACGGAGATATTAGAAGATTCATTCTCAGGGGTGGAAGTATTAAAACTACCGTAAAAGAAGCAATGAATCCTAATGTTAGATATTTTACTAATGAGTCGATGAGCATAAAAGAAGCCAGAGCTTTTCTCAATAAAAATCAACTTTGGATATATCCTATGGTTGATAGTTCAACGATGCAAATAATGGATGTTCTCATTGATGGGTCTTATCACCAAGAAGCGACATATTCATTAAACTGTCCGGTAGTTATTATGGCAGGCGGCAAGGGGACTCGGCTTGCTCCATATACTGATATTCTTCCAAAAGCACTTATTCCAGTAGTTGATAAGACTATTACTGAACATATAATGAATCGTTTCAGTATTTTTTCGTGCAAGAATTTTTACTTAATACTAAATCACAAGAAAAATCTGATTAAGTCTTATTTTGAAGATCTTGATTGCGACTATAAAATTAGCTACATAGATGAGAAAAAATTTTTAGGCACTGGAGGGGGGCTTGCGTTACTCAAAGGAAAGATAAATGAAACCTTCTTCCTTAGTAATTGTGATATTTTACTCGAAGCTAATTATGCTGATATTCTTGATTTCCATCGAAATGGAAAATATCAACTGACAATGGTATGCGCAAAGATAGAAGCTACAATTCCTTATGGTACTGTAAATATTGATGAACAGGGCAATCTGCTCTCCATGCAAGAGAAGCCAAAGAGTGAGTATCTAGCTAACACAGGATTCTATATCATAGAACCATCGGTTCTCGATTCAGTTGAAGATGATAAATTTCAGCCAATAACTGATATTTTTTCTGAACTTATTAATAAAGGGGGAAGAATAGGTGTATTTGTCGTAGACAAAGATAAGTGGTTAGATATGGGACAGTTTGAAGAATTGGAAGAAATGGAAAGAACCTTAAGAAGTAATTATTATAGCCACAATAAAGTTTGAGCACTTTTTTGCTTGCGTTAGTATCTTTGTTTAATAGAAATATCTATAGTAGTTATAGTTAAAAATAATCAAAATTAAGATATAAAATCGGAAAATGAGGAAATAGACTGAAAGATTATGACAAGACTTGCTATAATTCCGGCGAGATCCGGTTCAAAAGGATATAAGGATAAAAATATTAAACCACTTCTTGGTAAGCCGATGATTAATTATACTATAGAGGCAGCATTGAAATCTAAGCTGTTTGATCTTGTACATGTATCGACGGACTCTGAAATATATGCCGATATCGCAAAAGAGGCGGGTGCAGATGTTTCCTTTCTTAGACCCCAATTTCTGTCAGAAGATGCTAGTGATACTTGGTCTGTACTGAGATTTGTTATAAATGAATTTAATAAATTTGGTAAAAGTTTCGATGAGATTGTTCTTCTCCAAGCAACTTCACCACTAAGAAATGAGGACGATATAAAGAGGGCTGGCTGCTTATTTGATAAAAAAGCAGCAGACGCTGTTGTATCTGTATGCGAAGTAGATCACCCACCTGTTTGGTCTAATACTCTACCTAAGGACTTATCTATGGCTGAATTTATAAAAAAAGAATATGCCGATTTAGGTAGACAAGATATTGATACTTACTATCGATTAAATGGTGCAATATATTGGATGAAGACTGAACTTTTAATGAGTGAGGAAGATATTTTTTCTCATGCCTATGCGTACATTATGAGTAAAGAAGACAGTGTGGATATTGATACAGAAATTGATTTTGTAATAGCGGAAGCTTTGTTAAAGAATAAGCTTAAAATAATAGAGAAGTAATTTATATGAGAAACTTTGAAGATTTGCAATTTAATATTTTTTCAGAATCTGATATGTCATTCTTTTTATTTAGCGCTGATGACTTGCTTGCAAATTTTAATGCATTAAAAGAAGCTCTAGATAAATATTATCCCAAATATATTTTGTCTTATTCATATAAAACCAACTCTGTACCAGCAGTTCTTAGAACGGTGAAAGATCTTGGAGTTAGGGCTGAGGTTGTATCTTCTGATGAGTTTGAATTAGCAAAAAAGATAGGTTATAGAGTTTCGGACATTATATATAACGGTCCGATAAAGACAAAAGATTCTTTTTTTGAAGCTCTTGATTTTGGAGCGATTGTCAATGTTGATAGTAAGAGAGAATTGCTATGGTTATCCAATTATTCTAAGATCCACAACAATAAGCAAATTAATATAGGGATTAGACTTAACTTTGATCTTTTAAATGAATATGCCGATTCATCTACTGCGAAAGATAGAGATCCACGTTTTGGTTTCTCCGATCATTCATTTGAATTAGAAGAACTTATTTCATATATCAGTTCATTGGGTAATGTGAGAATAAATACACTTCATTTGCACCATTCAAATCATAGTAGATCGGCTGAATTTTATATGTATTTGATAAAAGCCGCTGCTAGCATAGCAAAAAAATACAAGTTAAAAATAGAATATTTAGATATTGGCGGCAGCTTTTTTGCTGGAGGAAAGTTCAAAGATAGGTTTGATGAGTATATAAAAAATATTGCTCTAGAGATTCATAAGTATGACATCTTTGCGGATATCAGTCTTATTCTTGAACCAGGGGCATCTGTAGTTGCCTCGGCTTTTTCGCTATATTCTATAGTTATTGATAAGAAGATGACAGCTTCAGATTATTATCTCGTTACTGATGCTTCAAGGTGTTTGATTGATCCATTTATGCACAAGGATAAATATGATTATAGAGTGATTCCCGGAGATATCTTTGCCAAAGGTATCGAGCATGAAGATGAGTTTTCGATAATTGATAAAGTCAATCAAATTGAGGCTTCTAATATTGAAAATATTTTAAGCAGTAGGGAACAACTAGCGACGCAGTACATCGCAGGATATACTTGTATGGAAAATGATATTCTTATGAGAATTTGCGATAAGCCTGAACTCGAGATTGGCGACATTATTATTTATGATTGTGTTGGTTCTTATACTATTTGTTTCAACCCACAATTTATTCGATATACGCCAGAAATTTATATGCTTAGAGATAATAGGATTTCTAAAGTTCGAAGAAAGTTTAATGCCTTGGATTATCTTGCACAGGAGATTAGAGAATAATAGTTAAATGTGCCAATAAAACTTAATAAGCTATGCTGGAGCGATACTTTTGGCTTGACTTGAAAGAAAATTTATTAATAAATATTAGTATTTAATGAATATGGATGTGTTTTATGCGTTTGGGGAAATATCGTGTATTACTTCTTAATGCTGGAAGTAGGAATAGTTTAATTAAACAATTTATAAGAAGCTTCGGCGAACGAGCAGAGATTTTAGTTTCAGATAGCTTTGAACTTGCTCCTGCACTATATGAAAATTGTCCGTCTTTTCTAATTCCCAATTGGAAAAGTGAGAATTATTTGAATGAGGTTCTCAAACTTTGCGAAAATGAAAATGTGGATGCAATTATTTCTTTATTGGATCCTGACCTTTCTGTTCTATCAAAAAATAAAGAACTGTTCGAAGCGAGTGGCATAGTTCCGATTATTTCTTCCTACGAACTTGTCGAACTATGTTTTGACAAGCTTAGTCTTGCTAAATCACTTGGAGAACATGGTTTGGAAACAGTTCCTTCTTTTGGTACTGTGGAAGAATATATTTCTTCTGATATCCCATATCCTAAATTTCCAGCTATGGTTAAACCTCGCCGTGGCAGTGGCAGTGCTGGCTTAAATATAATTCATTCTGAGACTGAACTTTTTAACTTTTTTAATAGAGAAGATGAGCCAAATGAGTGGATGATCCAGCCCTTTCTTAAGATCTGCGAATTTGGTGCAGATATGTACTTTAATCTTAGCGGTGGTTTGGTAGATTATTTTGTCAAGCAAAAATTAAAAATGAGAGCTGGAGAAACTGATAAGTCGATAGCTGTAAAAAACCAAAAAATTTTCGAGCTTCTTGATAGATTAGCAAGCATTTATGATTTCAGAGGACCGATAGATGTTGATTTATTTATATATGGCGATGAAGTTATGATTTCAGAAATTAATCCTCGTTTCGGAGGCGGCTATCTTCATTCTTATGAGGCAGGCGTGAGATTCCCAGATTATATTCTTGAAAATTTAGGATCAAAAGCTCTGCCGAGATATGAGGTTCATTACAAAGAGGGTTCTGTACTAATGAAATATTTTGCTTATTCTTTTGTTGAAGATAATGAGCAGCTTGTATCAAATGAAATTGATATAAAGAAATGAGGAAATAAATATGCCACTTTCTTTTGAAGAAATTAGAAAAAATAACACTTGTTTAATAATTGCCGAGGCTGGTGTTAATCATAATGGAAGTTTAGACTTGGCGCTTAAGCTAGTTGATGCGGCCTGTGAAGCTGGTTGTGATTGTATAAAATTTCAGACATATATAACTGAGGATGACGTTTTAATTTCAGCTGAAACTGCTGCCTACCAAAAAGAACAGGGTATGGGAGAGAGTCAGTATGAGATGCTAAAAAGACTGGAGCTTTCTTTTGATGATTTTCGAATCATCAAGAAATATTGTGATGATAGAAATATTCTTTTTCTTTCCACGGCTTTTGAACTTAAGTCACTAAAATTTTTAGATGAAATTGGCATGCCATTTTGGAAAATCCCCTCAAGTGATATTGACCATTATCCTTATTTGGTAGAGATGGCAAAGACTAAAAAACCTATTATTATGTCTACTGGTTTGAGTACTATGGAAGAGATAGAAAAATCGGTTAAGGTTTTGAGAGATAATGGTTGTGATGACTTAACTATTTTACATTGCAATACTGCTTATCCAACTCCTTATGAGGATGTGTCCTTGAGGGCAATGGACAGTATAAGAGAGCGTTTTTCTTGTGATGTAGGATACTCAGATCATACAGAAGGCATAGAGGTTTCTATTGCTGCGGCAGCTTTGGGTGCCAAGGTGATAGAGAAGCATTTTACATTGGATAGAAATATGGAAGGGCCTGATCATAAGGCTAGTATTGAGCCTAATGAGTTAAAGGAGCTTGTAAAGGCAATTAGACATGTTACTAAAGCGCTTGGAAGTCCGGTAAAAGAGATATCTAACTCTGCAAAGACTAATTCAAAGGCTGCCAGCAAGTCGATAGTGAGTATATGCGATATAAAAAAAGGTGAGCTTTTTACGGAGAGAAATATTGCCTGCAAACGTCCTGGTAGTGGTATTGAACCAATGAAATGGCCAGAGTTAATTGGTAGACCAGCCAAGTTTGACTATTTAAAAGATGAGTTTATTTTCAAAGAAGAATTGGAATAAGAGATTATTTTTGGATGTTCTTTTGGGGAATTTAATTATAGGAATACATTTAGGGTGATGAGTGAAAATAAAGATGAATGTAAAAAAATAAAAATAGCGGCGATTACTGCGACTAGAGCTGAGTATGGGCTACTTCAGAATATTCTAATTGAAATTCAGAATAGTGAGCTCGCAGAGCTTTTTCTTTATGTGAGTGGAACTCATTTGCTTAAAGAATATGGGTATACGATTTCGGAGATAGTGGGAGCTGGACTACATATTAGAAGATTGGTCGACATCATGCCTGATGACTTATATCTTGCTTTGGCTAATAGTGAAGTAGATATTGATAGACGAAAATTTGAAGATATTTTAGATTCACTTGGAGAAGCCTTAGAAAAAAGTTTAGATTCAGCCTATGTCAATGAAATTTTGTCATCTAAGTTTATATATAAGTCTTATGATAATTCGAATATAGAGATGACAAGTGAGACTCAAAGAACGAATCTTCAATCAGCTTTGGCTCTTGCTAAGTTTTCTAGAATATTAGAAGAGGATGAGGTTGATGCAGTTATTGTGTTAGGCGATCGTTATGAGCTTTTGCCAATTGCTAATGCTTGCCTAAATTTGCAGATACCATTGATTCATATTGGTGGTGGAGAGTTGAGTTATGGTGCTATTGATGAGTATGTTAGACATGCACTGAGCAAGCTGGCATACTTGCATTTTCCAAGCGAAGATGAATTTGCCAAAAGAATTATGCAAATGGGAGAGAGTGAGGATAGAATTTTTTGTTTGGGAGATACTGGTGTTGAAAATGTTTGCCATATTGAATATATAGATTCACAGGAAATATTGACAGAATTGGGGTTAGATACTAAACCTTACTATTTAATAACTTTTCATCCAGAAACGATGTCAACAGAAGAAGAGAATGCGATACAACTGGCAGAGCTTTTGAGAGTACTGAATGAAGAAGATGAGTGTAGTTTTATCTTCACTGGTGTAAATGCAGATAAAGGTAGAGATAAAATATCAGCTCTTTTGGAAGAGTTTGCTGAAAGTCATGCCAATGCATTTATATTCGGTTCCCTTGGGATTAGAAGATATCTTAATTTAATGAGGGACACTATAGCAGTACTTGGCAATTCATCATCTGCCTTGATCGAAGCCCCGGCTATGGGGGTTCCAGCTATTAATGTTGGCAAACGCCAAAGTGGTAGAAGGAGTAGTCCTAATGTATTACATGCTTCCACTTATAAAGAAATAAAAGAATCTTTGAAATTGGCGAAAACTTACAGATTTAGGCAGTGTTGCAAGGAATATGGACAGAAGATTATGGCAAATAATGTTGCAGCCAATATTGCAAAAACAATTTGTGAGAAAATTACAAAGAGGCAGAACATAGCTAAGACTTTTATTGATAGAGATTTTAGTATCTAAGTTAGATTATAAATATAAAAAGCTACTGCAGATGAAATGATGTGATCCCAAAAAGTTAGACCAAGAATCTAAGTATTGGAAAGTCGGTACAAGATTAAAAGTCTGCGGTAGCTTTTTTGAAAGATTAAATGACCCAATATATGAAATATATTAAAGTTAATAATCAGCATTGTCTGCGTTTAATCAGCATTATCTGCGTTTAATCAATGATATTTTCATCTATTTGTTCAATCTCAGAACTTTCTATTTCTTCAGAATAGAGTGGAAGAGTGGTTACTTTATTAATACCAGTTGGAACCTCACGCTCAGCAGCAATTAGCGTTTCACTTGTCTTGCTCGCATCGGCAGGATTGGTAAGTTCTTGAGTAGATGCAGCTGTACCAGGATTTTCCTTGCTATCAAACCAGTTAATATCGTACTCAGCCACAGGACTCCAAAGAAGCCATTCGTCGTATCCAGCCTGATAACAGGCGTTGAATTGAGCTCTCATTTGATCATAACCATATTCTATGTAACGGCCTTCTCCTAAATATGAGGCTGTAAAGGCTTGGAGGAAGGGTCTGATGTGAGCATAATAACTTTCACTTTCTTTTGTTAGAAGCTTCCTGCCAGCATTGAGTGCCTTGTTTACTATATCAAAAGGTTCCATATCTGGATAAGGGTAAGTTATTCCTTCGAGTCTAGTTCCAACACCATTTTGATTGATATTTCCAAAGTGGGATGGGTATACCATTGGTGAAATTGAATCTGCACCAGTTAGTCCCATGGTAGACCAGTCTTGTCCTATATTGATACCGTCAGTTGGAAATACCATAACAGTAGCGAAACAGTCTAGTCCGACAGGAATTCCATACTGCTCTGTAACGACAGATCTGATTGTTTCGATGAATCTATTTATTGCCTCTGCTCTAGTTGGCATTTCATCAGATTCATATCCTTTTGGTGGACTTATATATACTTCCTGTCCAGTACTTGAGCTACCTGAGGGGAAGCGAACGTAGTCGAGTTGAATCTCATCTACACCGAAGCCGATAGCTTCGATACATACATCAAGAAGATATTGCCAGACCTCTTTTTCGTAGGGGGAAGTAAAGGGTTTATTATCTTCAGATGGCCAGAGTAAAATATTTCCATCTTGGTCTTTTAGACATAAGTCTGGTCTCTTAGTTGCCAGTGTAGCATCATTAAAACACACTACTCGGCCTATTACTCTAATTCCTTCGGCATGGAACATATCGACAATACCTTTGATATCAACAGGATTTCCAGGAGTTGCCGCATCTATTTCCTTAGCAAGTGGTATTTTAGTTTGGTATGTAAATCCATAGTTCTCCTTGATATCCAAAACAACGGTGTTACATTCGGTCTGTTTGCATATTTCTATAGCTTCGGGCATATTTCTACCCCATGATATATAAAGCCCTTTGACCTTGAAATGTTCGTAATTAGAAGTTTTGGATATTCTGGGCAATGGACCAAAATAAGCTTCGAGCAGTTCTAATCTATCTCTATTACTTACACTCATAACCTGTGCGGGGTAAAGATTTTGAATAGAATCCTGTTCATTATCTCCATTTGGATTAATTTCAATAATATTATTTGCAGCGATATTATCATTCGGTTTTTGAAGAGAAAAATTAGGGCTGTCTATACTAACCTTACTGCAGGAAGCAAGAGGGAGTATAAATAGAATTAGCGCCGCTAAGATTATATGGAATTGAAATTTAATAGTGCGGTCTAAATTAGATTTTTTCACTGAACATTGACCTCTGATATTAATTTATAAAGTTCACAAGCAAAATCAACTGCTTTCTATTTTGCACTTCTCCCACTGCAATGACAATTAAATAAATATAAAATGGGAAATAGTTTACAAAATT
This sequence comes from Bacillota bacterium, assembly GCA_023420115.1. Taxonomy (GTDB): domain Bacteria; phylum Bacillota; class Clostridia; order Saccharofermentanales; family Fastidiosipilaceae; genus JAEZWR01. The sequence goes on from JAEZWR010000002.1 coordinate 37,742, forward strand.
GCTAAGTGAAATTTATTTAAAAAAACGATTGATTATGCCCTGGGGAGCATCCTCGATACTCTGCTTCTTGCCGGCTACCCAGTCATAGAAACGGCGGGAATAATCTTTTTCTAAATCATTTAAACTTAGTCTGACCGGCTGATTTTTGCGAAAAGCATCTAGTACTTGTCTAGCTAAAACGATAGGGAAATTGGGATTAGCTAAGTCCTCGTATGTATAATTTTCTTCCAAGAGCCTAGAAAAACTAGCATTGTCATAATATATTACAAAATCGCTAATTGATGAGTGAGAAATAAGTACAAAGTCTTTAAATCTCAAAGCCAAAATATTTGAACCAAGCTCTGCGTGATCTAAGCAAGCATCAATATTTAATAAAAGAAATTTAAGCTTCTTATCGTGGCCGCTACAATGAAGGTAAAGGACATCAGATATGAGCCAAAGTTTGAAGGTGTTTAGGTTTCTGTCAGAGATAGAGTTAATAATATCGAGATGATCTCTATTACTAAAATATTTAGATCTTATTATTTTATACAAAGCTAGCTTCTCAATATTCTCTAGGCTCTCATCTTCAATGATTCTATCAATTATTTTTACCTGAGCGGCTGGAGGATATTCGTTAATATTATCTTGAAGAATTTCTTTGTTATCATAGATCGTTTCAATTTTACCTTCAGCAAAAATAGCAGCTTCTAATAGTAGGGTAAAAGGGCTAGTGTCGATGAGATTATATTTTTTATAAAAGCCCTCAATATTATTAATTCTATCGTTAGATAGATCTTGGTAATATTTATCAATGAATGATTCAAGAAGCTGACGTTCATTTGTTTTGAAATTAGCAAAGTCAAGAATAGAATTTTGCATAAATAAGGGTCTATTGCTTGAAGACTTATTTTCTTCTCCGATAAGACTATCGCACATTGAAGATAGAAGTTCTTGTAGGGCAGGATTTGGGAAGTAAATTTGAAAGATTAAGAATGATATTTCGAAAAACTTGTAATTAATCCTATTCATTGCAATACGATTCAACCTATCAATTTCCTCATGATAAAGAGATAGAGAAAAAGCTGCGGGAATTAGAGCTAAATCGGAAAAGGGGATAGCATTAGCAAAAAAATCAAGGTTTGTTTCTTTGCATTCTGCAAGTGAATTAAGTAATTGCTCAATTTTGTCTCGTGAAAATATTAAAGATTCCTCATATGAAAATTTATGTGATGACCTAATTTTTTCTAGAGAATTATCAAGAATGGTAAAGTTATGAGCAGTTGATAATTTATCTGCTGGAGTAAGCGACAGTTCTTCTAGTTTATCATCAGTTTCTGTAACGCTTAAATCAGATTTTTCAAGATCAGCATTTAATTTGGAATTCTCTAATGAGATTGAAGTTTCTTTATCTTCGGCATATTCAGAAGAAAGGTTATTAGTAGAGTTGCTAGTATTTGTATCAGCTTGCGTAACCTTGTTATCGAATATAGACTTTGCAGATAATTTTGCACACATAGGATTAACTTAACTCCTTGAATTTCTAGACTTTAATTACTATATCTCATGACTTTAATATTAACTGATGAAAGAGAGTTCTATTAATAGGGCAATCATATTAAAGAGATAGATGAGTCGTAAAAATAAAATAATAGTGGACATATCTACCTAAAAGAGAGTCGTCCACTATTTTAGAAATTAAAGTCTTTCTTTTAATTGCGATTGAGACAAGCTATTCGCAATTCTATTGGCACTATCAGACAACTCACTACTACTTGATGATAGACGTAGGGCAATTTCACTTACGGCCTTTTCGAAACTATCCATAGCCTCTGTTACAGACTTTATCATTTGCTCGGAGAAAATTGAAATAGAATTCTCTAGTTTGGCATTTAATTCTTTGATGCTTTCGTCAATTTCGTTGGATTCTTGTCCTAGACGTTCGGCACTTCTATTCATTTCGAGTGACAGTCTACGGATATCTCCAACCATTGCTGCACTACCTTCACCAAGCTGTTCAAGCAAATGGACTAATTGTTTATTACCAGCTTGTAGATTGTTAACATGTTTCCTTAGTTCTTCATCTACGCCCATTGTTCCAGCATTGAGTTTCTCTTCGAATTGAGCCATTATAAGGGCAAGTTTATCGGAGAAACTATCTGTGTGTAGTTTAAGTGATGTACTTAAACTATCGGATTGAGCATTGAGTCCTTCAAGGAGTAGAGAGTGTTGTTGATTAAGATTTTCCAGTAATTCTTCATTGCGTTTACCAAACTCCGTAGATAGTTCAGAACTGAGACCTTTGAGATCGTTACTGAGAATTTCTACGTTCTTACTACTTTCACTATTGAGCGTACTAATATTGGAACTGAGGGTCTTGAGATTGTCTGACAGATTGTCAACCTGACCGCTATATAGAGATGTCATTTTTTGACATTCATCGCTCAATCTATTTATCGCTTCATTACTAAGCTTCATATCATTTTCAAAGTTGCGTCGAGATTCAAGCAAGCTAGAAAGCACTCCCGCGGTCTGCTCCTGAACAGAATAACTATCCTCTCTGGCTTGTTTGAGAGCTTCCATAGCAACATCAAAAGAAGCAGAAGTGTTATGCAATTCTTCAACTAAATGATCGGTTTCAAGAAAAAGTGGTGTTAGTTCGTGATTTAGTTTGGCACCAAGCTGCTGAGTGAAAATGCCCGCTAATTCACTCATACCTTTCTCTTGGCGCTCTTGAAGCTGTTCTGTTAGTGAACTTAAATTTTTTGCAGATTCTTTGATTGAGGGAGCAATATCATTTTCCATAACATGCTTGACATTATTAGCAATTCTGTCAGCTAGGTCATTTCTAGCAAGTCCCTGAACGATCTCGCTTAAATTACTAACAGATTCTGCCATTTCTCTATCGTACTGGACAAATGAGTCAATTAATACTGCAGTTCCAGCCAATTCTTCAAAGATTGGTAAGCGTCTGGATATCGTTTCAGCAAGATAATTCATGCTTCTAGTAAGCTCACTTCTTTGGCGTTGATTGGCAAAAAATAGGAGTAGAGATAATAGCAAGCCGATACATACAGGTAATGCTGCTAAATTTAATATTGCTGTTCGATCGCCATCAAATAGTGAAAAACCGGCTAACCAGAAGAGTGCAGAAGCAAGTAAGGATAGAGTGAATATTTGGATTGGAATTTCGACACTTAGAGCTGTGAACTCACTTCTTGTTAGAAGATTGTCCAAAGTAAATAGTTTATGTGGGTCTGAAATCCATTTGCCCTGATAAATTCTTGCTGAATCATCAACAATGCGGTCCGCCGCCGTACTCAAAAGATCAAATTCAGACATATTCAGAGAATTTTGTACGGATTCAAGATTTGCTATATCGCATCTATCAAGTTCGGAGATTGATTGCGAGGCATTAAGCAAAGCGGAGTTTCTTTTCTCAAATAAATTCTTGTTACTGAAAAGAAAATATATGCCTGCAGAAAATACTAATATAGATACAATAATTAATAGAATCCAAAATATACTGGTCTGTAGCATAGCTGCTATTAAATAAAACATAGAACCTCCGATGTCTTACATAATGTAATTTGACAAAGTATAAGTAATGATATCATTTTCGCCTGTAAAAGTTTAGTATTATTGATGAATTATAAGCAAAAAAGAAATTTTATATTTCTTTGGGGCTTTTAGCTCGGTCAGGGTATTTTCTGCTGTTATATTAGATACAGTATAAACTCCATTTGCTTCGTCTACTGCCTTTACTTTTATGGGGGTGGATTCTGCAAAAGTTACGCCTGTTCTTAATTCGAAGATTACTTCATCGTCTATTATGCATTGTGTGTCCTGGTCTATTTTATAAACTCTAATGCCAGCAGACCTGTCTTGTTCATTTGTCATTACGATTTGGGATAGGTTTCCAGTGCTAGAAAATTGCTTATATTATTATAAGTGTAATATGCAAAATTCTATTTTCAATGTAAATAATTTCCTATGAAAACTATATTAGTAGCTATCTTAGACAACTTAATGTTACTTAATTACTCAGTGCTTTATTGATTATTCTTATCAAATTAAAATATAATAAGGAGTCAAAATTTGTGTTCAATACGCGAGAGTGCTTTTTATTTAAACTTTTATTTGAATTAATATTTATTAGCGCTATTAGCACTCTATTTACATGGAGGTTAAATGAGTTTAACTAAACTACAGCAGGAAGTTCATAGAAGAAGAACTTTTGCTATTATTTCTCACCCTGATGCAGGTAAGACCACTATGACTGAGAAACTTCTTCTTTATGGGGGAGCAATACGTTCAGCAGGTGCGGTCAAAGCCCGCAAGGCAGCTATGCATGCCACTAGTGACTGGATGGAGATTGAGAAACAGCGTGGTATCTCTGTTACAAGTTCAGTTATGCAATTTGAATATGATGGCTATTGTGTGAATATACTAGATACGCCAGGTCACCAAGACTTCTCAGAGGATACATATAGAACACTTTGTGCTGCTGATGCTGCCGTTATGATGATTGACGGAGCTAGGGGCGTTGAGCAACAGACAATAAAGTTGTTTGAGGTTTGTCATATGCGGGGGATACCGATATTCACTTTTGTTAATAAAATGGATAGAGTATCCAAGTCTCCTTTTGATTTGATGGATGAGATAGAAAAGGTATTGGGGATAAGGTCATGTCCTATGAATTGGCCTATCGGAATACATGGTGATTTTAAAGGCGTTTATGATAGACAAAAAGAGTCAATAGAACTCTTTGATAGAGAAGGCTCTGACCATGGAGCGCAGAGAGTATCCGTTGTAGAGACTTCTTTGGATGAGAACCTTGAGAAACATATAGGTCAGCCGTATGCAGATGATTTAATTAATGATATTGAACTTCTAGACATTGCAGGAGATAATTTCAATAAGGAGCTTTTTTTAGAAGGTAAAATAACGCCTGTATTTTTTGGATCTGCACTGACGAATTTTGGTGTTGAGTCATTTTTAAGATATTTTTTGGATCTTGCTCCAGCTCCAGGGGTAAGGAAATGTGATGAGGGTTTTGTTGATCCTATTAGTGAGGATTTTTCTGCTTTTGTTTTTAAAATTCAGGCTAATATGAATCCAGCGCACCGAGATCGCTTAGCTTTTATGCGAATATGTTCTGGAACTTTTGACAAAAATATGGAAGTTACTCTCCTTCGTGATAAAAAGAAGATTCGTCTTACACAGCCTCAGCAATTTATGGCACAAGAACATAAGATAGTTGAGCAAGCCTATCCAGGAGATATTATCGGCTTGTTTGATCCAGGTATTTTCAGGATAGGGGATTGTTTATACACTGGAAGCAGTAAGCAATTTTCTGATATTCCTATTTTCCCTCCAGAACATTTTGCGAGAATAGAAGCAAAGGATTCTATGAAACGTAAGCAGTTTGTGCGGGGAATGGAGGAGCTTAGTCAAGAGGGGGCTGCTCAACTTTATAAACAAGTGGGAATAGGAACTGAAACATATACGGTAGGTGTTGTTGGTATTTTGCAATTAGATGTTTTAGTCCATAGGCTGGAGAATGAGTACAAGGCAAAGGTTATAAGAACACCTCTTCCTTATCGTTTCGCTCGGTGGATAGAATTTGAAGATGGAAAGGAAGTTAATCCTGAAGATTTGACTATTTCATCAACATCAATGCTAGTGAGAGATAGGTATGAAAGACCAGTTCTCTTGTTTGAATCGTCGTGGGCTATTCAATGGGCACTCGAACGCAATGAGGGTTTGATACTTAAGAATATTCATGAATAGGTAGAGATTTAATATATAGATAAGCAGTAGAAAAAATATAAATAATAAAATGATAAAAGTATTATTAGTATATAAGGAGATGAATTTATATGTCCGGTCATTCAAAATGGAATAATATCAAGAGAAGAAAAGAAGCAGTTGATGCAAAAAAGGGTGCTATCTTTACCAAGATAGGTAGAGAGATAGCAGTTGCTGTAAAAGAGGGTGGGGCAGACCCAGAAACAAATCGAAAGTTAAAAGATATTATTGCCAAGGCAAAGTCCAATAATATGCCAAATGATAATATTAATCGCAGTATTCAGAGAGCTGTTGGGGGAAATGACGGCAAGAATTATGAGGAGATAACATACGAAGGCTATGGTCCATCTGGGATTGCAGTAATAGTCAGATGCTTGACAGATAATAGAAATCGTACAGCTGGAGATGTAAGACACATATTTGACAAAAGAGGTGGAAATTTAGGAACCAGTGGCTGTGTTTCTTTTATGTTTAGTTCTGCTGGACAAATTTTTGTAAGTGGAGACAATATAGACGAAGATGAACTTATGATGAGTGCTCTTGAGGCTGGTGCCGATGACGTAAAACCCGAGGGTGAAAATGAAGAGGGTGAGATGATGTATCAGATTCTATGTTCTCCTGAAAACTTTGCAAGTCTTAGAGAAACGCTTGAAGCTTCTTATACGATAGAGGATGCCGAAGTAACTATGTTGCCTGATACTTATGTATCAGTTGATGATGAAACAAGAGAAAGATTTGAAAAAATGATAGATGCTCTTGAGGAACATGATGATGTCCAAGATGTGTACCATAATATGGAAGACTAAATTCTTAGTTGAAGTATAGATAATTGGCAAAAGCACTCGCGTGAGTGCTTTTTTATTTCATATAAAGACTTTTTATTATTATGAATGGATATTAAAATATAAGTAATTTAAAAAGTTGGGAGGAGCGATGGATAATAAATTTTTCAAGTTAGTAAATAGATTTGTCAAAAATAGTAATAATAAAATGTCATCTCTCTTTTCAATTCGGAAAAAGGACAAACAAAGAATAGAAGATGTCAGCAAATCGGATGATGAAATATCTTCTGAATTACAAGAGGATACTATATCGACTAATTTTAAGCTAGATAGAAATAAGCTTGGTGAAGCTCAAAAGAACAAAACTATAGATAATGTTGTTTCATTTTATCGAACAAATTATCCACCAGATAAGACCAGGCGAGAAGACTTACACCACAATTTTAAGGTTACCGATATTAGATCTGATATGGACAAATTGAGAAGTATTCTTGTAAAGGATAATAACTCAGTAAATGCCATAAAAGATAGTTCGGATATTTTTAAATTGCCAGATTTAGAAAATAATTATACAGAAGCAAGAAAGATACTTTCAAAAATAAAAGTTTTGGCTTTCGTAGGGCCGTCTGGAACTGGGAAAAGTACTCGAGCCCCCTATCTTGCAGCAGAAAAAGGTTATGAATATATTATAGATGATGGTCTTCTTATTCACGCAACAAGGATACTTGCAGGAACGACTGCCAAAAAGGCAGCTACGAGAATGGAGTCGGTAAGACAGGCAATATTTTTAGATGCGACACGTTCTGCAAATATGCGAAGGGCTTTGATTGAACATCGTCCGGAGAAGTTAATGATTTTGGGAACTTCTGACGGGATGCTTGAAAAAATCTGTCGAAATCTTTGGCTTAATCGCCCAGCAAGTACTGTGAGAATTGAAGATGTTGCGACCGAGGCTGAACAGAGGGCGGCCAGAACTAGTAGAATGGAGGGCGGTCATCACACCATTCCTGTAGCAAGTTTAGAAATTAAACATGAATTTTCGGGATATATTACGGATCCTGTCGCTGCTCTTAAAAGGGGAATAGAAAAGGGGCTTGGTGCTGCTGGAAACATTTTAAATGCTGATAGGCAGGAGAAATTTCAAGATCAAGCTGATAATTTCGCATGGATTAAGCCAGAGGATAGAACTGTTGTTAGACCAACATTCAGTTCTTTAGGGAAATATACTATATCAGATGATGCTTTGAAAAATTTGGTGGAGCTTGTTGCTAGCAAGGCTGATGGTATATCCGATGTAGTGAGTTCTAGTATACAAAGTGATAGTATGGGAGTTGAGATATCACTTAAATTGGCTATGAAATATGGATATAATGTTCAAAAATGTATGTCTGATGCACAAGTATATATTAAAGATGAAGTCGAGAGACTGAGTTCAATTAATGTCTTGGCAGTCCATCTTCAAGCACGGAAGCTTGTGAGACCAGAGAAAATATCTGGTATATCCAATTCTGATTTTAGTAAATATTTAAGGTGAAATATGAAATTTGAAACTATTTATACAATTCCTGTGAATGATGCATTTGAGGTTGAGGGAGGCTGCCCTATATGTAGACTTTTTGCTAGACGAGAGGCTGAATTAATTGATTATTATTTAGGCCCTAGTCTTATGGAAGCGGACGTTAGAAGTGAAAGCAATAAATATGGCTTTTGCCACAAGCATCTAACGAAGATGTATAGTAGCAGAAAGAATCCGCTGGGATTTTCTTTAATACTTAATACACATCTTGCAGAATTGAAAAAAGATTTGGCTATCGATGATTTTCGAATAGATAAGAGAAAATTTAGATTTATGTCTAAGTCTAGCAATAATCCAAGTTCAAAGATGTGTGATAAATTAAGAGAGAAGCTCGATTCTTGTCTTATATGTCAAGAAATAGAAAAGACTGTAGCTAGGTATATAGATGTTATTTTCTACTTGTATTTTTCTGATCAAGATTTTGCAAATAGATTTAAAAAAAATTCGGAATTCTGCTTAGAGCATTTTCACCTTTTACTAAGTAAGGTTGATAGTAGTCTATCTTCAGCACAAAGGGATATATTTATCGAAGATCTTTTATCCATTTTACGTAAAGAATTAATGGAACTTGAAGTAGATACGAAATATTTTTCCGATAAATTTGATTATAGAAATAAAGATTTGCCTTGGAATAATGCGAAATCGGCTTCTCTTAGAACAATTGATTTTTTGACTTCATCAGATAGTGGAGAGCCAAGGTATATGGATGGCGAGAAAAAAAGAAATTAGATATTTATGTATACGTTCCAGTGTTTAATATATAAATATGCATAAAGGAGTTAGCTTTGAACAAAAAGGTTAAGGATAATTTGCATTTAATTGAAGAGAAAACTAAATTTGATATAAAAAGTGATGCAGTTTTTTGTGAAATAGATCATAGAGATGAATACGAAAGTGAAGCTTGTTTACTCGAGGATGACAGTGAAGATTCTGATATCATTTTTTTATTTTCGCACTTTGGGCTTGGAGAGAATAAAGATTCTAATTTTGCCTTAAACCATTTTTGCTCTTTTTTCAAAACGCTTACAGCGCTTAATCGACCAAATGAAAAATATCTTTTTATTGGAGATGCTGTTTTACTTTTTGATTGTTCTAGTTTGCTTGAGATTATTGAAGAGCGAAATTTGTATGAAAAAATATATTTGGATATGCAAGCATATGAGCATAATATGTTAGATGATAAGAATCTATTTATAGATAAAGTCAATTGTTGTGATAATTTTGATATTGCAGAGCTTCTTCGTTTCGCTGATAAGGTTATTAGTTTATAAGATGAATGTGTGATAAAAAGGAAGATAAATTGCTAGCTGAATTAATATTTTTGATAATACGTAAGAGTAGTGAATGTAATAATTTCATGCTTAATTTTATATTTGGAATATACACTGAATACAAAGATAATAGATTATTAAATTCCCCCAAAGAACCTATTTGTAGACTCTTTTTGTTATGACGATTCATCCAATTAGAATATAGATATTTTAAAATATGTAGACTACTTTGAGTGTTTTTCTACGTATATAAGAATAAACAACTCTAATTAAAGGCTAGAGATTAAAAGCATCCTGGATCGATTTTCATTAAATGATATTTTATCTTAGCTGATTTAAAAGCAAAAAATTTAGTTTTAGATAAGCTGTACTTTATGGATTTGGCTTAATATTTAGAGCCATCTCATATATAATATTAATAAAGAAGAAAATATAAATATTTTAAGTTTTTATTAGTTGGTTAGGGTTTTTGATAGACGTATGGGACATTGTAAGAGTATACATCTAGAGGAAGGGTATGATTCGGCAGAAGCTGTTATTGAGAGATTGAAATTAGAACTCAAGACTCTTAATAGACTAGGAGTGAGGGTTGTGAAAATAATTCATTCAACAGATGAAAATGATAATGTTGAATTGAAAAAGGCAATAAGATTGTATATGAGTAGGCTATATTTTTCAGGGGAAATAAAGGCCGTATGTCACGGTGAAAAATTTGGTCCATTCGAAGCTGATGGGAAGAAGATAGCGCGTATGTTTCCTGAGTTCAGAAAAGATAGCGATTGGTCGCGTAGAAATAAACATATAACGATTGCAATATTAAGGTGAGTTTTTACTTATAAATATTTATATTGTTTTATACATTTAACAATATAGTTGGATAAGGTGCATTTATGGAAATTAGGTATAGTGAAGAAAATTGGCAGAAATTTGTCGATAAATGTGTCAGTTGCACTAGGTGTCCACTCTGTGAAAGTAGAAAAAATGTAGTCATTTATAGAGGCAAGGTGCCTGCTCCACTTATGATTATAGGTGAAGGTCCGGGCAAAAATGAAGATGAAGAAGGAAGACCCTTTGTTGGTCGTTCTGGTAAACTTTTAGACTTAGCACTAACTGCTTTTGGGATTAGTGAAGAGCATTATCATATAGCTAATATTGTAAAATGTAGACCGCCACAAAATAGGGTACCAACTTTAGAAGAAGTCAGAGCTTGTAGACCCTTGCTTCAGTGGCAATTTGCACTTAACAAACCTTGTTATGTTCTTCTAATGGGCGCTACAGCATATAGATATTTTACTGGTGATGATAAATGTAAAATAAGCCAAGTAAGAGGAAAATTTATTGAGCGTGAAGGAACTAAAATAATGGCGACATTTCATCCGGCTTATGTTCTGCGTGATCCTAGAAAAAAGGCAGACTTGTGGCAAGATATTGAAACATTAAGAAATTCAATGCAGTCGGATGGCTTGATATTATAGAGATATTTAGTAGATATTTAAAAAGTTCGATGAAAGGAGATTAGTGATATGAAAATTGTTATTAAGATGGACAGAAATGCAATGGTTGAGACTGCGCTTAGAGCTGGCCTAGTTTTTGTGGTCGGTAAACTTATCTTTAAATCATTAAGAGAGGCAAATGTTAGGAGAAGAGTTTTTTCTGCTAGACATGATGAGAGAAAGAAACTTCGAAATATCGAATCTTAATTTAATCATTAGATGATAGTAGAAGCTCCTGTATCGTTAAGGTTACAGGAGCTTCTATATGCGTTTTGAAATATTTAAGAATATAAAAAGGACTTCACTTAAATGAAGTCCTTTTTCGGAGAAAGAGGGATTCGAACCCTCGCTGGAGTTGCCCCCACTAACGATTTAGCAAACCGTCCCCTTCAGCCTCTTGGGTATTTCTCCATAACTGAAGTTCAATGCTTGAATACTTTAACAAAATTTATAATTTATTGCAAGAGATATAAGATATTTAAATATGAAGATTTTAATGTTTCATATCATTGCATCAATATAGTGATTATTAAGTAAATCGTTAGTTTGAATGAGAGGAGTTTTAATTGCTAGCAGAGGATATTATTTCATTATAAAATTCTTCTGGTATAAAATCTGAGATATTATTTGCTGCCACGTCGGCTTTTTCCGTAATCAAGGTGTACTTTTCTTCACTTTGATTATCTCTCAGTCCTACTACGTATAAGCCTGCATTTTTGGCTCCTGAAATAGCATATAGTGCATCGTCAAATAATATTAAATTAGATAGGGAGGTTTCACACTTTTCTGATACTTGTTGCCAAAATTCAAGCTTGGATTTTGAGAATCCTAACTTATCATTAGTGAATATGTGTTCAAAATAATCAAGGATATCAAATTGTTTAAGAGCTTCAATTGCCATTTCATAATCTGTAGAACTAGCGACGGACATACGAATAGATTTATTTTTCATATAATCTAAAAATTCTTTTATTCCTTCTTTTATTTGAGTTTTGGTCTTATAAAAAAGGCGTGTTTGCTCATTAAGAAAATTTATAATTTCATCAGCTGTAGTATCTCTCTTGGCATGTGCTGCTAGATAAGTGGCCACTTGAGAAAATGACATTTGCTCAAGTTTATGGGCTTCTTTTAATTCATTTCTATCAATTTTAAAATGTTCAAGCATTAATCTTTCGGCTTCTTTCCAGGCGGGCATACTGTCTAGGAGCGTTCCATCCATGTCAAAGATAAGATATTTCATATGAATAGTTAGGTCACTTTCGTATAATTTTTGTTTGGATTAATTTAAAATCAAATTGCCAAAGTTATAATATTATATACTTCTCTCAAAGTAGATTGCATGTTTATTATTAATAAATAGAAAGTGGCCTGAGGATGGTATCTAATAATAGTGACAAAATTTTTTCACAGGATGCAAGATCCATTTACGATGAAATACATGATGTCCATAAGATTCGCTCAAGTACAAACGAGAGTATATCTAGTGAGGCTAGGAATAGAAAGAAGAGACTTTTACTTCTTGCTACAGGAGGAACTATAGCTTCAGGTCAGGGGAAAGATGGACTAGAACCTGAATATACTATAGATGATATCCTTAAGATAACTGTAACACAGGCAGACTATTATGACCTTGATGCTAGAGATATACTTTCTCTTGACAGTTCGAATATTCAACCTGAAGAGTGGCAGATTATTGCTAGGGCTATTGATGAGAATGCTTCTATGTATGATGGTATTGTGGTTACACATGGAACAGATACTATGGCATATACAGCGTCAATAATATCTTTTATGCTTCAAGGACTTAAAATACCAGTTGTTTTTACTGGTTCGCAAATACCTATTACTGAGGCTTTGACTGATGCCCATTTAAATTTAGCTTCGGCACTAGCGATGGCAGCGAGTTCAGTTCCTGGTGTTTTTTTGGCATTTGGTGGAATGATTATTTTAGGGACAAGAGCTGTTAAGACACATACAAGTAGATTTAGAGCTTTTGATAGTATTAATAGAGAACCATTTGCAGTTATTGATTCTGTAGGCATAAATTTCAATCAGAATGAACTCAACTATCTTAAGGAAAGAAATAGTGACAGAGATTATTTGGCGAGATTTGATTTGTGTCCAGATGTTTTTCTACTCAAGTTAATTCCTGGAATGAAGCCAGAGATTTTGGATTATCTGATAGAGGCAGGGTATAGAGGATTAGTTATAGAAGCCTTTGGTATAGGAGGAATTCATTCTTTGCATAGAGATCTTCTAAAGGCTCTAGAGAGAGTCTTAGCGAAAGGTATACCAGTCATTGTAACTAGTCAGTGTTTATATGAAAAGTCGGATTTTTCACTTTATGCTACTGGCAGAAAATTGTTGGAAGCTGGTGCTATAGAAGCCTTTGATATGACTACAGAAGCTGCTGTTACCAAACTTATTTGGTGTTTGGGACAGGGTATGGATATGTTTGAATGTAGAAGAGTATTTAATTTGGATCTAGTGGGAGAAATTAGCCGAAAAATATGACGCGTGAGTGCTTTTTTGACAGACTTGAAGTATTTGATAAATTATTTAGAAAAAATGGTGATGATATTTACATGGACGTAAATTTTATTCCAAGTTCATTTATGAAGGTAGCGAAGCTTATAGAAGGTGAAGCTTATGAGGCCTATTTTGTCGGAGGAGCGGTCAGAGATGTAATACTAGGAAGAGAGTTACACGATTTTGATTTAACTGTTTCAGCGAGACCTGAAGAACTTAAAAAAATACTGAAGGATTATAGAATAATAGATACGGGAATCAAACATGGAACAGTTACTGTTTTGACTGAGGATGGCTCACTTGAGATTACTACTTTTCGACAGGATGTAATAAGTTCTAATGCTAATCATCGCCATCCAACAGCGGTTATTTTTGGCAAAAGTTTAGAAGAAGATTTGGCCCGACGCGATTTTACAATAAATGCACTCGCGCTTTCTCCTGCGGGTAGACTAATTGATTTATATGATGGATTGGGAGATATAAATAGAAGATTAATTAGAGCTGTCGGAGAGGCAGGGGAGCGTTTGGAAGAGGATGCATTAAGAATTCTTAGAGCCCTGCGTTTTGCTGCTTGTTTATCCTTTAATTTAGAAGATAGTTTAAAAAAAGCAATTAATGAAAAAAAGAACTTACTCAAATTTTTATCAGTAGAAAGAATTGATAGTGAATTATCTCGACTTGTAAATGGAGAAATGGCAGCCAAATATATTTGTGAGTATGGTGAAATATTTTTTGAAATTCTAGATGGTGTAAGCTACTTTAAATATATTGAATTTTGGACTAAATTAGCGAAACTTATAGATAGCGAAATAGAGAGAGAACTTGCTACTTGTGATATTCTTGCTCAGGTTGAATCGGATGATAAATGTTATCAAGGCTTAAAAGAAGCAAAGAAACGGGAGAACTATGAGTATTATTCATCTGATTCTGATGTGGCTAGACTATGTTTGTCTAAGATTTTATCTAGCACAGAGAGTGATGAGATTCGATATGCTTTGTTTTTTTCTTTGCTAGCAATTGCTAATTTGCTTAAACCTAACGAAAAAATAGGCAAAAGAGATAAGAGCGATTCAATAATTGAAGATGTGAATTTAGATGATTTTGGGAAAAGTGAGCTTTCACAAAAGGCTTATGACTTATCAATGTCCTTGCACGGACCCAAGCTCAGAGCAGATCGAGGATATATTTTGTGTTCTTATATTTTGGCTAATTTCCCTACTGACTTATATACCCTTAAGAAGTTGTATCCAGAAATATCAAAATTGGGAATTGAGTTCAAAGATCTGCTCAAAATAAAGAAAGGCTTAGCGGAAATTTCTAATGTAATTAGAAAAAATAGGCAAGTTAAGGAGAAGAATTCAAATTTAGATTTTATTATGGAATCTCGAAAGTTTTTTGTGAGATTAGAGAACTTGCTTGATGATTTTGAACTCGCTAAGAATAAAGGTGAAGTATTTACACGAAAGGACTTAAAGTTAAGTACTGAAGAAATAATTAAAGTGTTTGGAATAAAGGGGAGAGTAATTGGAATTTTACAAAATTACCTGCTTGATCTTTGTTTAAAAGATGCAAGTAATAATGATAGGGAGAAGCTTCTTGCGTTTGCCAAGGACTATTTAAATGAAGAATGTAAATAAAAAAGAGGGATGCCCCTCTTTTTTATTATGATTGTTTATTAAAAATAATATTTGTTCTTTGTAATTATTCAATTACAATTTTATAATAATTCTTTTTCCCACGTCTTAGAATGCACTCATTATTATCAAAGTCTTCCATAACAAAAACTCTATCAATATCTGATATAGCTTGGTCATTAAGGTAGATGCCATTTTGTTGTAACATTCTTCTTGCTTCTCCCTTACTTGGAAGAATTTTATTTAACGCAATAAAGTCTAAGACTTTTAATGAAGCTAAGTCATTTTTATTTAATACAAAGGTTTGCATATTATCGGATTTGCCTTTGCCCCCGAAAAGATCCTCGGCCTGTTTAAGAGCTTCGTCAGCTGCTTCTTTGCCGTGGATAAGGGCGGTTATTCTCCATGCGAGTAATTTCTTGATAGGATTTAATTCGGCACCCTCTAGTTTCTCATAAGACTTGATTTCTTCCAAAGGCGTAAATGTCATTAATCTCATTACTTCGAGTACTTTACAATCTTCAATATTTCTCCAATATTGGAAAAAATCAAACACTGAAGTTTTCTCCTTATCAAGCCATATTGCTCCACCGACTGTCTTGCCCATTTTTACTCCGTCTGAATTAGTTAAAAGAGTAAATGTTGCAGCATACGCTTGTTCTTGCTTCTCGCGTCTAATGAGATCAGCGCCGGCTAAAATATTTGACCACTGATCATCACCACCAAATTCAATACGACAGTCATGTTCGTTGAAGAGATGAAGAAAATCATATGCTTGGAGAAGCATATAGCTGAATTCGAGAAAAGTTAAGCCTGTTTCAAGTCTAGACTTGTAACAATGAGCGGCTAACATATGATTGACACTAAAATGTTTACCTACATTGCGAATAAAGTCCAAATAAGTAATAGAGCCAATCCAGTCTAAATTATTGAGAATTTTGGCGCCATCTTGTTCAAAATTAACTATAATTCCAAGCTGCTCCTTAAACTTTTCTTTGTGAGAGTCGATGGTTTCGTCACTCATCATAGGTCTCATATCAGTTCTGCCGGAAGGATCACCTACTCTTGCAGTAGCACCTCCGATTACAGATAGAGGAATATGGCCTGCACTTTGCATATGAGCCATAATCATCATTTGCATAAAATGTCCAACGTGCAGACTTGAAGCAGTCGGATCAAATCCAATATAAAATTTTCTTCCTTTGACGCTCAAATATTCTCTTAGACCATCTTTATCATTACACTGAGCAAGATATCCACGAGCCTCAAGTAGGTCTAATACATTATCGTAGCCGTCCATAATAGTTTCTGGAACTAGGTAGGACTTATCAACTGTCTGATCCATTTAATTCTCCAACTTTCCTATATTAATTAACTATTTTCACATCATTACTTCAAGATGTATTCTAATACACCTTTGGCGATTTATGGCAAAAAGCACGTCCCGTGTATTTAGCTATAACAATTTTAATTATCATTTGTGTTTGATTTTAATTTCTATTGGGTACTTGCTAAATAACGAGTTCTTTTTGTTTCCTCGTAGTATATCACATAGCATCTCTGCCTTGAGGTCGAGTTTGAAGTATTTTAATTGTTCATTGTCTAGAGATTTCAAAGCTGCCGCAGAATTTGAAATAAGACAGATATCAGATGCTTTTCTCATTTCTTTGAGAAGATAGCGCCCCTTACGGTTATAAGCAAGGATACGTGTATACTTTAAATCTATATCATCTAAAATAAAATTGTCAGCACCAAGAATTAGGTGAAGCAAAGCTCGCCTGACTCTTGTTTTGGGATATCTTTTAGATGCCACCATGTCGACTAAGGCTTCAAATGTATCATAATAATTATCTAGATTTAATTCTTGATAAGTATTAAGTATTCTATCTAATAGTCCCTCTGAAAATTCAGGGAGCTTAGAAATTGCTTCTTTGTCCATCATGTTAAGGCTCTGGTGAAGAAGCAAAGAAAGGTCTGAAGAAAATAGAAGTTTACTATTTTTAGTAGCCATGCATAGTGAGGCGGTTATGACAGGGGGGAGGTATGAACTTAAGTTCATCATAATCTGTGATGGTTTGCGATTAGATGAGAGTAACTCTCTCAAGGCCGAGGCTGGCAATAGCTCCTCTGAAATAGTAGCAAAAGCCTTAGAAGTTTCATCTATTTCATTATTCATAAGTGATGAATCTTTTTCATTTAGCTTCCCCACACGTTTGTGAAAAAAAATCTTATCATGCATATTGTGCTTCTTTAACTCAGATAAGTACGCTAGTGCTAAGATATCATTAGATTGTTTAAGGAAGTCTAATATATAGTCCTTGCCATACTTTAAATACAAATCCAGCTTTGTTTCTTTTAGTGTATCTATTAATGCCCTAGCTCTAGCATCGGCAAAGGACAGACCAAGTTCTAGTTCTGATTTTAGAGATAATTTAAAATATGGAGACTCATCATTAATTATCGTAGCAAATTCACTTAGAAGCTCATAATTTGCTGATTCTGACCCGCATATTATTTCTGAACAGATGTTTGTTCCAGCAATTATTGATATAGCACCTTTTGCAAAATTCCCAGCATGGGAGCAAGAGTAGTAACTAGGTAACTTAAGAACTAAATCAGCACCTAACTTAATGGCAGAACTTGCCCTTTGATATTTATCTAAAATAGCAGGTATGCCACGTTGACAGAAGTCTCCAGACATTAGGATGACAAGAGCCTCGTCTTCTTGGAGTCTATGTCTAGCAATTTTAAGCTGCTCTACATGACCTTTGTGTAGAGGGTTGTATTCTGCGATAATAAATCTTGCTTTCATTAAATCTAAGATCCTTAACTATAGAAGATTAATAAAACTTTAATAACAAAGTCAAGCTAGCTACTTGCGTGTATTTAGATCCTGAACGCTTGATCTAAATAAATATTTACAAACTTAAGTCTTTGGCTTGAGTATAGATTATACTAAAAGCACTCTGTGTATATGTATATAATAATGAAAATTAAGGGTAATTATAATTGATGAAATATATAGTTGTTTGTAGAGGCTTATTATGCGAGCAGAATTAAATAAATATCTCAAATCGAAATTATTTGCTGCTACCTTGGCGTGTTTTGCTTGTTTCATGTGGGGGACAGCCTTTGCCACCGTAAAACGAGGATATGAGATTCTTGAAATTCATTCTAATGATATTCCAGAAATACTATTTTTTGCAGGAATCAGATTTACAATCGGCGGCTTGTTTGTTTTAGTTCTTTCATATTTTTTAACTGGTGTTCGAACTAAGGTCAAAAGTAGTTTAAAAGGTGAGTTGTTTTCTTATGCTATTTTTGCAACTACGGCAATGTATTTTTTCTATTACATTGGTGTTAGTCACGCATCTGGTTTGAATTCATCAATGATTAATTCTTGTGCCGCCTTTGTCAGTGTTTTTCTTGCACATTTTTTCTTTAAGAATGACAGACTCAATATACAAAAAATCATTGCAGTTGCGATTGCTTTTGTTGGTCTTTATATACTTAATGTAAGCGGGTCATCTGGAGATAGTTCCTCAAGTTCGAACTTTACTTTTATGGGAGAAGGTTTTATGGCTATTTCTACTGTAATGGTATCACTTAGCTCAATTTGGAATAAGAAATTACTTGATAAGTATGATCCATTTTTGATTGCTTATGCTCAGTTATTTTATGGTGGACTTTGTATGATTTTTCTTTCACTGGCTCTTGGAGGAAAAATAAATATAGGTCCCAATAATTTACCTGAATTTCTTGTCTGCTTATTATGGCTTTCTCTTATTTCATGTACGGCTTTTAGTATCTGGTCGATGATACTTAAGTTTCATCCTGCTTCAAAAATGGAAATGTATAGATGTACAATTCCAATTTTTTCTGCTATTGCCTCTTATATTTTACTTGGGGAAGAAATATTTACTTATAAAAAGATATTGGCAATTGGCTTGTTGGTATTTTCTTTGGTTCTTTTGAATTTAAAATTAAAAAATCCAAATGATGATAAATTATCACATAAATGTTAATAGAAAGATTTAATTAAGTATCAAAAATATCATTTGGGGTCTGTTATAATCTTGAATAGTTATTCATATGGGGACGTAATGGTTTCGACAGGGCTTGATACCCTTGAGTAGCGGGTAGTGGATACTCGTTGGCCACTTTAACAAACGAGTGAAAAAATAGTTGCAAACGATAACTATTCTTTAGCTGCTGCTTAATCAGCGGCTCATGAGCCCTCTTTTTCTGCGGAGAGGATAGCTCGTGTTAGTATGCAGATCTTGTAAGTTCTTGGTTAAACTTTCACCCTCTTTCGTCTTGTCTCGAGCGTTGTGAGGTAATAGAGACTACTGGATGAACTACCTGTCAAGAGGTTAAGTTCTGATAGGAATAATTCATATCTTGACTGCACCCGGAGAAACTCTTGGGAAGATGGTTTTGGACAGGAGTTCGACTCTCCTCGTCTCCATCTTTCATTAACACTGCGATAATTTTCGTCAGTGTTTTTTATTTTTACTGTGTAAACTTCGATATTTTATCATTGCTATTATAAATTTTATTTGCATTATTTTTCATAGCATTTACTTCTTTCTACAACAAAAAAAATTTATAGTCAATTAAAGGTAGTTCACATATTCGGTGATAATTGAGTTTTAAAATATTCTTCACAGAAGATATAATTATTATAAATTTTTATATGGAGTGTACAAAAATGAATCCATTTTTGATTGGTATTGCAGGGGGAACATCTTCTGGCAAGAGCAGTATAGTTAAGATGATCAAAGAAGATTTAGGTGAATACTGTGCGACCATAGAGATGGACGCATATTATAAGGCCTTTTCCAATTTTTCCCTTGATGAAAGAAAAAAATTTAATTATGACCATCCTGACTCTTTTGATAGTCAACGTTTCTTTTCCGATTTAAAAATGCTAAAGGATGGCTTACCTGTAGAGGCTCCAATTTATGATTTTGTTCAATATACTCGCAAGGCGGAAACTAGAACAATAAATCCGCACCCCGTCATGATTGTTGAAGGTTTGCTTGTATTTTGGCAGGAGGAACTGAGAAATTTATTAGATTTAAAAGTTTTTGTCCAGGCTGATTCTGATATTCGCCTTATAAGAAGAATTAGACGAGATACAGGAGAGAGAGGAAGGAGTATTGAGTCGGTACTTACTCAATATGAGAATACTGTTAAACCAATGCACGAAAGATTTATTGAACCGACTATGAAATATGCTGACATTATTATTCCAAGGGGTGCTCACAACACAATAGGCGTTGATATTTTAAGACATCATTTAAAATTGAAGTTAAAAGATATCAATGATGGGCAAGAATAATATATTAAATTAATTGCTTAATCTGAATATATTTTGGATAAAAAATTAATAATAGATAGCGAGTTTATAGTTTTAAGATATTTATAGAGGATTTATATAATGAAACATTATGATTTAGTTGTTATTGGAACAGGAGCAGCAAATATAATTTCTGATGCGGCTATAGATGCTGGCTTGAAAGTGGCTATATGCGAGAAGGGAAAGTTTGGAGGTACTTGCCTTACAAGAGGGTGTATTCCGACCAAAGTTTTAGCGACAGTTAGTGAGAAAAAATGTGAATTAGAACACTTGTCTAGAATAGGAATTGATTTTGATAGTGAAAATATTAGGCTTGACCAGAAGCTTGTAAAGGATAGAGTCTTTAATAAAATTAATGAGTCTAATGAAATTGCTGACGAGTATCGTGAAGCTGGGGCTGATGTTTACGAAGCGGAAGCCAGTTTTGTATCTGATAAGATTATACGTATAAATCCAATTGATGGTTCTAAGTCTTTTGAGATAAGTGGTGATAAGATAGTTATAGCAAGTGGAGCTAGAACTATGAAACTAGATTTAAAAGGACTTGAGTCTTGTTCTTATCTTTGTTCAGAGACTTTCTTTTCTGATAAATATCCTTTGCCCTTTCCTAAGTCAATAATTATATTAGGAGGAGGGTACATAGCTTGTGAATTTGCCTCTATCTTTAACGCCTTTGGGACTGAAGTTACCCTAATTCAGAGATCTGAGCATATTTTGAGCAAGGCAGATGAAGATATATCATTAGCTCTCGAGAGAGCTTTTTTGAAGAGGGGGATTAATCTTTTTACCTCAACGGAGTTGTTAGAAGCTGGATTTTGTGATGAATCAAATGACGAGAGCAGTGAGTCTAAGTCTAGGTCTAAGTCGAAGTATGTTGAATTTAAACAGCATGGAAAGGTTAGGAGAGTAAGGGCCGAGGAGATTTTTTTAGCGACCGGCGTTATGTCTAATGCTGATACTTTAACCTTGGAGAATACTGGAATTGAAATAGATAAAAGGGGATATATTAAGTGCAACGAAGCCTTGGAAACAAGTGTTGATGGTGTATATTGTTTAGGAGATGCCAATGGCAGAGTTCAACTTAGACACAAGGCTAATAAAGAGGCTGAAATTTTAGCAAATAATCTTCTTTCTTCTGCTTCGTATTTACGTATGGATTATAGTTTGATTCCGGCGGCGGTTTTTACCTATCCAGAAATTGCCTATGTTGGTTTGAGCGAAAAAGAGGCTCGTGAAATATATGGAGACAGAGTATTGACAACTATTATGAGTTATTCTGCTGTGGCTAAAGGATATGCACTCGGTATCACCGATGAAAATGAAACTGCTCCCGATTGCTTCATAAAATTGATAGTAGATAAGGAAAATCATAGAATTATTGGAGTCCATATAATAGGCCCTGCGGCCTCTATTCTTATACATCAATATAGTTATTTGATGAATTTGGCTACACATGAAATAGCAGAGATTAATGATATTAAGCCTAGTGACAAATTAAAAGATGCACGCATTTTGGACAAAGAAAAATTAACAATAGATAAGTCACTTTTAAATTCCGATTTAGATACAACTGATACTATGGATTCCTTAGTATGTGCACATCCGTCACTTTCTGAATTGGCTGCATGGGCACCTTCATTAATCACTTATGAAGATGACGAAGATTGAAAAAAGGGCTTCTTTTAGAAGCTCTTTTTTAGTTTGGTTCTACGTTAGCTATATCATATTTATTATTTCTTTTAGAATTATTAGGATAAGTCTTTAGAATATTCAATAAATTGCTTTTTCTTGATAACAAACAGTAGAAAGGGTGCAATTTGATACTAGTGAATTTATTGCTAATGATAGAGCTTTGATTGTTTCAAATATAA
Source organism: Bacillota bacterium (assembly GCA_023420115.1). Lineage (GTDB taxonomy): Bacteria > Bacillota > Clostridia > Saccharofermentanales > Fastidiosipilaceae > JAEZWR01. Next base: position 60,050 of record JAEZWR010000002.1, read on the forward strand.
AAGGTGATATAATCTATGTATTATGAGATTAGGAGGTACTAGAAAATGAACAGCGTAAATATTTCTATGGATAACTAAGAGGGGAAGAAATCCTCTCTTGATAGGAGGATTTATGATATATATACAGAATTTAAAAAAGAACATAGCAGATAGAAATTTATTTGAAATTGCAAGCTTATATATTAATGAAAATGATAAGTGTGCTTTTATAGGGGATAATGGGTCTGGCAAAACAACTTTATTAAGAATTATTTTAGGTCTTGATAAAGATTATTCTGGAGATGTGAAGGTAGATGGGTCTTTTGGATATCTATTAAATGAAGAGATTGACAAAGATTTTTATGATGAAAAACTTTTTAGGACTGAATTAAATTTTGATGATAAGTATAGCCCGGGAGAATACCAAAGATTAAAACTTATCGATTTGCTTTCTGATAATTTTAAATTTCTTTTGATGGATGAACCGACTTCCCATTTGGATATTGGTCAAAAAGAAGAACTTATAGATAGGTTGAGAGCAAGAAAACTTGGATTCTTAATTATTTCCCATGACCGTGATTTTATTAATAGAACTTGTAATAAAGTTATTGAATTATCAGATGGGAAGATTGATGAATACAAGGGCGATTATAAATTTTATCTTGAAGAAAGAGAGCGCAGATATAAATTTCAAACAAGCGAATATACTAGTTATATAAAAGAAAAGAGAAGATTGGAGAATGTAGCTAGTAATATTAAGAAACAGTCATCAAAAATTAGAACTGCTCCTAAAAGAATGGGCAACTCAGAAGCTAGACTTCATAAAATGGGGGGACAGGGAAATAAGAAAAAATTAGACAAGCAAGTAAAGGCTATAGAATCTAGAATAGATCAACTTGATATTAAAGAGAAACCCAAGGAAGAAAAAAAAGTAATTCTATCTATTCCTGACAATGAAAAAATTCACTCTAAGATTTTAGTAAGAGCAGAAAAACTAAGTAAAGATTTTAATAATAAAATTTTATTTCAAGATGCTTCATTTATTATAGAGAATAATTCAAAAGTAGCACTTATAGGAGAAAATGGATCTGGCAAAACCACCTTGTTAAAGATGATCCTTGATAAGAAGGATATATGGGTTAATCCTAATCTTAAAATAGGGTATTTTAGCCAAATGAGTGATATCCTAGATCAAGACAAGACCATATTAAAAAATGTGCTAGGCACATCTATATATGATGAAACTATTACAAGGATTATTCTGGCAAGACTAGGGTTTAAGAATGATGATAGTTTGAAAATTGTCAAAGTACTAAGTGATGGGGAAAAGGCAAAAGTAAAATTAGCAAAAATCTTAACATCTGATTTCAACTTTCTTATTTTTGATGAACCTACAAATTTTTTAGATATTAGATCCATTGAAGGCTTTGAAAATCTATTAAAGTCTTACGATAGACCCTTTATATTTGTCACTCATGATGAGGATTTAATCAATAATATAGCAAATACTATATTATTGATTAAGGATAAACAAATTAGTAAGTTTAATGGCAATTTAAGAGATTATAAGAATAGCCAAAAAGAAGATAATAAAAGTATTAGTAAAGATGAATTATTGCTTGAATTTAGGATATCATCAATAAGTTCAAGGCTCTCTATGGAAATATCTAAGGAAGAAAGAGAAAAATTAGAAGAGGAATATAAAGATTTAATATCTAGAAAAAGTAATAATTAATTATAAATATTTAGCATCTACATTTGTAGGTGCTTTTTTATTCTAGTTTTATGAAATAAATAATATAAACATTTTAAATATATTTTTTTAGTGGGATAGGGAAAATGTAGCAGGGTTTTTAGCTACCTTGTTAAATAAAATGGGAAGAACCATATCGTATATAATTCTTCCCATTAAATCTTCTTAATAATTTGAAAAATAAATTATAAATTTGGTGTCAGATTATTTTTGAAATCTTCTTCAAATTTTGATGCGTAGTTTGAAAATTCGCCATTCTTAAATATGATTAAATATTTATCTTTTAGATCTTTCCAACTTTGATCTTCTTGACGAACAAGTATAGGATAGAAATTGACATTAGCAGCCCTTGCGGCATCTAAATCCGAAGGGGCATCACCTAACATTAATATATTATTTGCCTCATATCCTTTGCTTAGCATAAGTTTAAGACCGTCAAGTTTACTTCCACTGTCTTGAGCAAAAATGAGAGAAATGAATTGAAGCAGGTCTTCTTTCTCCCATTCTTCGAGTACAGCTTCTCTGTTCGCGGAGGACAAAACTATTATATCTGCAAACGAAGATGCCATTTCTAGACATTCTTTAACGCCAAGATATGACTTTTTGTCGTCAGGATTTAGACTAGCAATAGCTTCGTTAACTTTATTTGACCATTCTAGAGCCTTGATTAGAATTTCACTAGGAGAGGAATCTATTTCTCTCTTTAGGCTGGCATTAGATAGTTCAGAACTAGTTGTAGCAAATTTATTGAGTGCATCTATATCCTGTATTTTTTGATATTGCACATTCACTTCAGTTAGGGCTTTTGCCAGACCTTTGAATCGGTTAATTCCTCTAGTAAGTGAATATAGATTGATTTCATTCCACCTAGCTAAAATAGCGTCTTTATTAGCTTCGAGACCAAAAATATCAACCATAATAGGGCCAAAACATTGTTTGTGTTTGATGTCCATGCTGTCAATTGCTGTTCCGTCAGAATCTATACATATTACAAAGTCGTGTTTCTTTTCAAATTCTTCAATTCTTCCGTACATATTTATACCTCCAAATTAATTGTTTTTTTTTGCTGATTTTGCCGAGTTCTTTTTTAAGATAAGTATAAACTGGGCTGTCGCATCCGAAGCCAGCAAAATCCAATATAAAGTCGAGCCTCATATTCTGTATCATCTCAAACATATTCTCCATAGATGAAGATCCACTACTATTTTTTTGCATATTATCAAAGAATATATTTAAAATTTTAGCACTTTCTGGATTACTAAGAAGGTCACTTATTGTATCTTCTAAAGTGTATGGATTATCGACTGGAGAACTTGTATTATTTTCATCCTCTTGAAGAGAAGTGAACCAGTTTTCTACTTCTAACACTTGTGAAGATTTTGGAAGTACATAGTCAGGATTTGCTTCGTTAACTTTTACAAGTTCTATCTCATCATAATAAGTTTGAGAAGAGTCGTCCTTTCCTTCTGCTCCAATAATGTTAAGACCATCATTAAGTTTAATATTATTAAACTTAAAAACATACTTTGATTCGAGACTGGCAAATAATTCATCATTTAGATATAAGTCTAATTTTTTTAGATTACTATATACCTTGATATCTATATATTCTTTGTCTCTTTCTCTGAAGCGTCTCGAGCATATGTGTACAAAAGGTTTCTTTGACCAGTGGGCTTTGTAAATATAAAAGGAGTCTTTTCTTAGGCTTCTATCGTAAGTTATAAGACCTTTGTTATTGCGACCTTTTACGCCACCTTCGTCTCTGGCATCCGCTGCGAAATCAAACATATTCCAGACGTGTGTAGCCCAAAGATAAGGTCGTGATTCAATACATTCAAGCATTTTTTCATGATAGAGTGCTTGGTATTCTTCAGAATAATCACGTCTAAGTGGTTCAGAACTATGGAGATTTGTTAGTCCCTCAGCTCCATATTCGCTGATTCCTAAAGGCCTATCTGGGTAAAGTTTATGGAATTTATCAAGCCAGGGTCCATTTTCGTCGACAGTTCCACTATACCATCCGAAATAATGATTATAAGAAAGAACATCAGTTATTCTATTATGTTCTGATTCCATGGGAAGGAGAGATAGCTGAGCCATAGTTGTTAGTCTAGTTGGATCTAAGTTTTTGGCTAAGTCATTAAGCTCACGAAGGTTCTCAATCAGTTCTGGAGAATCCTTTCCAATGGTAATTTCGTTGGATATACCCCAGAAACAGATTGATGGATGATTATAATTTTGCCTAATTAATTCTGTCATTTGACTTAGGGTATTATTTTTTGATTTTTCTTCAGGCATAAATTTAGATATAAAAGGAATTTCAGCCCAGACAACTAGTCCATATTTGTCACATAGGTGATAAAAATATTCATCGTGCTGATAGTGAGCCAGTCTAATGGTGTTGGCACCCACGTCAAGAATAAGAGCAATATCTTCTTCGTGATCTTCTTTGGACAGAGCATAGCCCTTATTTAATCTATCCTGGTGCCTAGACACACCTCTCAGTGGATAAGGCCTACCATTTAAAATGAAACCTTTGTCAGGATCAACCTCGAAGCTTCTTATACCAAAAGGAATATCAATTTGATCTATTGCATCATCATCTTTGAGAAGATTGAATCTTGCAGTATAAAGATATGGATCATTTATGCCTTGCCATAAATGAGGTTCACTAATTTTAGTTTTGAATGTCACTTCGTTAGATATATCTTTTTCCATGCTACTTATAATGCGTCCAGTAGCGTCTAAAATCAGAAGTTCTACAGATTCACATTTATCAATTTCGCCACAGATATATGCCTTGGCCTCAATCGTTCCATCTATATTTGAAGTGACAAAAACACCTTGGCTACCATCCATCTCTAGATCGAAATATGCTATATCAGTATCTATAAAATAAACATCTCTATAGATACCACCAAAGAAAGTAAAATCAGCTTGCTGTGGGTAAATATGAGATGGAGAATTATCTACTTTTACCACAACTGAATTTTGGGAGTTTTTAACAAGTTGACTTACATCGACACGAAAAGTAGAGTAACCACCCTCGTGTTTGGCAATAAGAGTATCGCCGTCAAATACCTTAGCCGATTGATTTACGCCTTGAAATTCTAAGTACTGTTTACTTCCGCTGGCTTGGGGTAATTTAATTGTATAAGTAAACTTACCTCGTCTATAATCTGCTCCGCCATCTTGGCCGTCAAGAGAGTTCCAAGTGTGGGGAAGACTAATAGTACTTGATTCACCATCAATAGAAAATATGGCTTCTTTTAATAAATATACTTCTTTCATATCTTATACCAAACCTGTAATTAAAATAATGCATATAAATATAAAAAGCTCTCTCGAGAAATCTCGGAGAGCTTTTGATTATTAGTTATGGGTATCCCACATTCCACAGAATGAGTCTACAGGATCTTTACCTTTAAATTCAGATTCACCCAGTATTTTCTCACATAGTGCATCGAGAGTTGCGTCTTTGGAGTCGTATGCGTTGATATAAGTTTTTGCTTGAGGAACATCGGCGAGCAAGAAAGGATGACCAACTGAAACTACGAGAACAGGAATTTCATGTACATACCAAGGAATTTCACCGCCACCTTTGCTCATAGCCCAAGAAACACGTTCTGCTGTCATTCCTGTACCATTTACTTCACTCAAAGTGATTATTAAATCTTGTGCAGAAATAAAATCTTTGATACTTGTTTTACCCGCAAAATATGCGAGAAGTGTTTTTTCTGCATTGTCCTCAATTTTTTGGCCATTTTTTTCAGCTTCGTGCTTCTTAGCTTCGAATTCACGATTCATTTTTTCGAGTGGAGATTCATATATATTAACTTCAAAGCCTTTTGATCTCAGCCTATCTGCGAATTTATCGGCAGTGCTTGGTCCGTCGCTACCGTGCATTAGAGCGAAGATACCACCACCAGAAGCTCCTTTTACTGGTACTAATAAAATGCGTTTGTGTTTATTTACGTCCAATGGAAGAAGATCCTGTTTATTTTTGACTAGAGTAATTGATTTATCAGCTACTTTTTCTGCTAATTTTTTGTGTTCTTCACAGCCGACAACTGATTTCATCAGCTCTTCACTGGGAACAAGTTCTTCTTTTTTGAACTTGTGAAGTCCCATTTTGGCCTTTAGGCCTAGTATCCTTGTAAGGGCATCATGCAGACGTTCCTCACTTATAATACCTTTCTTGTAACCATCCATCATATAGCCAAAGTCTTCATCCATATCGTTGAAGAATAGGAACATATCACAGCCAGCTGCTATTGCGTTAGGAAGAACCTCAGAGCGTTTCATCATGCAAGTTAGTCCTACCATGTGGGAGGCATCGGTTAGTATCATGCCATTGAAGCCAAGTTCTTGGCGAAGTAGTCCTGTCAGTAGTTCTTTGGAAAGGGTTGCTGGCATTATATCTTCATCTTTGATGTCAGGATTGATCTTTCTCGTCCAAGCAGGTTGCATAATATGACCCGCCATGATTGCCTCAAGACCTAGATCGATTAAACCCTTATAAACTTTTCCATAAGTTTCGGTCCATTCATCACAATCCATAGTATTGACTGAATTACTTAAGTGCTGATCTCTTTCGTCTATACCGTCACCTGGGAAGTGTTTAGCTGCACAGGCAAAGTTAGGTGAAGTGAAGCCTTTGTCTGCGTGCGCGCCTTTGAAATATGCCTGGGTCATTTTGCAGACAAGTTCAGGAGTATTTCCGAAGCTCCTGCGTGAAATTATCGGGTTTCTCCAGTTATAGTTGATATCACTTAACGGGGAGAATGAGAGATTACACCCGACAGAAGCTGCCTCACGATTGGCAACTCTACTCATCTCGTAGGCAAAAGTTTCATCATCTGTTGCGCCAAGTTTAACGGAGTCACCTATGAATGTGCCGTCAGTACATGCTCCATTTCCACCTGATTCTGTATTACAGGCAATAATTAGGGGGATTTTGGAATTTTCTTGCAGGACTTGATTCTGCCTGCGTATTTCGTGACTCTTTCCTGGGTTATAGCGGATTCCACCAATGTGATATTTGTCAACTGTCATTTTGAGATAGTCTTCGTCACGACTAGATCCCATATTGAAAAAAAGCTGACCTATCTTCTCTTCTGTGCTCATAGATGAGATAGTATCATTTACCCATTTGATTGATTCATCATCCAAGAAAAAAGGATTTGATTTCAAATCGACCATAAGTTCCTCCATAAGTAATATTGATAGTAATGTGATAATTTTACTCTATTTTTATGAAAATTCTCAAATTTAATTTAAAAAACTTAGTGGATTAACAATAATAAATGTAAATTATAAGACGAATTTTAGTGTAAATTATTTAAAATGTGGTTGTAAATGCAAAAATTTAAAGATAAAATATACAAATCAATCATTAACTCATTAATCAAGTGGAGGAACTATGGACTGCAAACTATATTTATCAGGTTTTGCTGATGAGATCAATGAAAATTTTGATACTCAGCTTCAATGCCTAGAAGATATCGGTATGCGTTATCTTTGTTTCAGGGCTGGTGATGGTAAACCTATCGCGGAATATTCTGTAGATGATTTTAAAGCCAGTATTTTGAGCAGAATGCGCGACCGCGGTATGGAAATATCTAGCTTGGGTACTCCAATCGGTAAAATTGATATCGATGATGAGCAGGCTTTTGCCGAACAGAAAGAATTACTTAAGAAATTCTGCAAGATGGCAGTCGAAGCTGGAACTAAATATCTTCGTATTTTTAGCTTTTTTATGCCAGAAAATGGAGATCCGGATTCTTATTCGAAAGAAGTCATAAGTAAACTAAGAGAATTTATATCTATAGCTGAACCTTTCGGACTTGTGCTTATTCATGAAAATGAGAAAGGTATTTTCGGTGATAGTCCGGAACGCTGTGCGCTTTTGCACAATACTCTCGATTGTGCCACATTCAAATGTGCATTTGATTTTGCTAATTTTGTTCAGTGTGATTATGATCCAGAATTGGCTTTTTCTTTATTGAAATCCTATGTTGTATATATTCATATAAAAGATGCACTGTTCTCTGATCATAGTAATGTGCTATGTGGAACTGGTGATGGGAAGATTAAAGAATTACTTCGTAAGTTTATTGAAGATGAACAATATGAAGGATTCTTGACCTTGGAGCCACATCTGGTGGAATTTTCTACGCTCAAGACTCTTGAGAGAGAGGGCGAGGAAGAAGTGGAACGTGAAGCAGATGTTAATGGTGAGGGCGTGAGGGCATTTAAGTCCCAAGCAACTGCGCTTAAAAATATTTTGGCTGAATTGGGATATTCTCTTTCATAATTGTTTTTAGTGTAGAGATGAGATTGTTATCTTTAATTCGATTTGGATTTGAATTTATTTATTTCTAGTTATCTGAGGTGATTATTATGAATAAAGTTAGGTATGGTTTGATTGGTATTGGTAATCAAGGTTCTGCATATGCTAAATTTTTGACAACAGCTGAGGCTGATGCTCAAAATGGTCCTTTCTGCCCAGAGTCTTCAGCTCTTGGAGCACTTTGCGACATTGATCCTGAAAAAATGAATAAGTGCAAGGAACTCTATCCTGATGTGCCATTTTTTGAAAATTGGCAGGATATGGTGAATTCTGACTGCTGCGATGCTTTTATTCTTACTGTTCCACATTATTTGCATCCTGAGATGGCAATTTATTGCATCGAACATGGCAAGGCTGTTCTGTGTGAGAAGCCAGCTGGAGTTGATGCTATGTCGGTTAGCAAAATGAATGCGTGTGCAGAAGCTCATCCCGAGGTTCCTTTTGCAATTATGTTTAATCAGAGAACCAATAGTCTTTATAGGAAGATTAGAGAAATTGTTAAGAGTGGTGATTTAGGGGAGATCCGTCGCAGTAATTGGATTATCAATACATGGTGGAGACCTATGAATTATTATCTGTCCAGCGATTGGAGAGCTACATGGGGTGGCGAAGGTGGTGGAGTTCTTGTGAATCAAGCCCCTCATCAACTTGATTTGTGGCAGTGGATATGTGGTGTTCCAAGTAAAGTATATGCCAAGATTATTTTTGGAGCACATAGAGATATTGTTGTAGATAACGATGTGACCATAGTTACTGAATATGATAATGGGGCGACAGGTTCATTTATTACTTGTACTCACGATGCTTGTGGTACTGATCGTCTAGAAATAGATTTTGATAAGGGTAAGATTGTTGTAGAAAATAGCAGACATGCGAAAGTATATAGAATGAAAGACTCAGAGCAAGAACTTAACAATAAGCTAACAATGCAAGAGTTAAGTGCTCTTTTACAGTCGAATCAAGGTGATAAGCTTTATACAGTTGAGGAATTTGAGTATCCAGATAAGTGGGGCTTCCAGCATATTGAAGTCATAGATAATTTTTCAAGGCATGTTTTATATGGTGAAGATTTACTCGCACCGGGAGAAGAAGGTATTAATGGTGTCAGACTTGCGAATTCTGCATTGCTATCAGCGTGGTTAGGTAAGGAAGTTTTACATCCATGTGATGAGCGTCTATTTGTTGAAGAACTTAACAAGAGAATTAAAGAAGAGGGTAAGTGGCCTGAGAGAGACTTATAGTTCTAATTTGTTATGCAATTCAATGCTGATTAATCATCTAATACTCTAGCTTAGAGGTGATAATATGTCCGAAGTCAACGTAGCGATTGTAGGATTGGGAACAGTATACGAGGTTCATAAACGTGCTATTTTGAATTCTGCTGGCCTGAAGCTTGCTGCAGTTTGTGACAATAATTTAGATAGATTGTATAGAGCTCAAAATGATATAAAGTCGTTGAATTTACCATATTCTACGAGTTTTTATTCTCATTTTGATGATTTGCTTAGGTCTGGTGATTTTCATTCTGTCCATGTTCTTTTACCTCATGACGAGCATATTCCCATTTGCGAAAGACTCATTTCTACGGGAAAGAATATTTTGTGTGAGAAACCACTTGCTAGTAGCTATGATGAGGCTAAGAAGTTCATTCAAACCTATAGAAATGTGTCTTATAAGAATTGCCTTTGTTTTCAAAATAGATACAACAATAGTGTAAGGCTGGCGGCTAAATTGCTGAGAGATGAGAGTTTCATTGATGAGTATGGTGCTATTCGCGCTGTAACAGCTGAGGTTTTATGGAAGAGAACGGAAGACTACTACAAGGACTCTGAATGGAGAGGTGAATTTCTTCATGCTGGTGGGGGGGCAATGATCAATCAATCCATACATACGATCGATTTACTTTCGTATTTATGTGGTGAGATTGCTGAGCTTAGAGGGATAGTTTATAACTTGTCTGATTATCATATTGATGTTGAGGATAGTGCCTCTGCCAGATTTAAGTTTAGTAGTGGGGCGGATGGATATTTTCATTCAACGGTTGTCAATTCAGATAATGATAGTGTGAAATTATCAATAAAATTAGAGCGTGCGGAACTTAGGATAAGTGATTATCGCTTGTTGCTTTTTGATTTTAATAGTAATGCAGTTGAAGTTTTGACTGAGGATGATAAGAGCATAGGAAATAAGTCATATTATGGTGCTAGTCATGAACGCTTAATTAGACGCTTCTATGGACTTGAAACGGATTGTTTTTTTGATGGGGAATTATTGTATCCAGAATTGGAGGCTGGTTTATCATCATTGAGATTTATTGAGGCAGTCAGGCTATCAAGTCAAAGTAAAAAACTTATTAAATTAAAGGAATTGTAATATATATATTAAGTTAAGTATCTAGAACTTGCAGTTGTGGAATGATAAATAGACAGTCGGTAAAAGGAGATTTACTTATGAATAAAAAATTAATGATGGGTGTGCAAATGTTCACCGTAAAAGAACAGGCTAAAGAGTTGGGGATTGATGGTGTATTTAAAAAGATTAATGAGCTTGGATATCCATCAGTTGAAGTAAGTCAGTTGCCTATGGACCCTGATAGTGTAAAGATGATGCAAGAGGCTAGTCAAAAATATGGAATTAAGGTTGCCTCTTTGTCAGCTGCGCTTGAGACAGATAAAACAAAGGCTCTAAATAGGTCTGATAATCTTGAAGATGATTACGATAAAATAGTTTCTGATTGTAAAAAATTAAATTGTGATTTGCTTAGAATTGGTATGCTTCCAATTCAATATATGGCTAGTAAAGAGTCAGCAATGTCTTTTGTCGACAAGGCAGAAAAAATGGCAAATAAACTTGCTAAAGACGGTATTGATCTTTATTACCATAATCATCATGTTGAATTTGCGAAATATGGTGATAAGACCCTGTTAGAAATTATTAGAGATAATACTGAGAGCCTGGGTTTTGAGATTGATATTCATTGGGTGCAGCGTGGAGGAATGAATCCAGTTGAGGTTCTCAAATCTTTTGCTGGTAGAATTAGACTTTTACATTTAAAAGACTTTAAAGTTATTCCATTTGTGGCGCCAGAAGATCCTAAAAATTTTATGCAGGAGTTTTCTAATATTGTCAGATTTGCTCCCGTAGGAGATGGAAATCTAGATATTAAATCTTGTATTGAGGCGGCAAAAGAAGGTGGCTGTGAATATTTCCTAGTAGAGCAAGATGATTGTTATGGTGAGGATCCTTTTGACTGCTTGGCACGCAGTAAGAAATATTTGGAAAAAATTGGATATTCGGAGTGGTTTAGAAAATAAATCTTAATGTGAATTTTCTTAATTACTTCTTATCAAATAAATTTATGGGGGAACGTTTATGCGGCGTTATTTTTATGAAGTGTATGATCACGATGAAGGGGTACATGGTGTTCCACTTTACAGAATTGCTGGTTATGCATTAAATAACACAGCTACAAATCTGTATCTTTTCTTATTTAACTATGTTGTTTATGTCTTGACTGGACCTATTGGTGTTGCTACTAGCTTAATAGCAACATTCCAGCTCACGATGCGTATTTGGGACGGTGTGACAGATCCTATTATTGGATATGTTGTAGATAGAACAAATTCCAGATTTGGTAAGAATAGGCCATTTATGCTAATAGGTAATTTGATTCTGCTTGCGACATCAGCTGTTATTTATTTTCTAGTACCACAGATTCCTGACAAGTTTGCATACTTGCGCTTCCCAGCTTTTATTGCTGTGGCAATAGTATATTACATTGGTTATACATTCCAGTGTGTAGTAACTAAGTCAGCACAGAGCTGTGTGACGAATGATCCTGAGCAAAGACCTATGTTTAGTATTTTTGACTCAATTTATAATTTAGTAATATTTACTGGTGGTCCAATTCTTGTAACAAACTATCTCATACCTAAGTATGGAGAAGCTAAGAATCTTGCCTTGCACCATGAACTTTGGTGTATAGTTGCACCTTTATCACTGCTATTTACTATCTTGTCTATTATTTCTATTTGGCCAAAAGACAAGCAAAAGTATTTTGGTACAGGTAAGCATGAGAAGGTTGGTATTAAAGACTATATTGATGTTTTGGCACACAATAGAGCTATTCAGATGTTAGTTGTTGCCGCTTCTACTGATAAACTTGCAGCCCAGGGGCAAACGGGAGTTATGCCAATCATTCTCTTCGGTATTGCTATTGGCAATATTCAATTAAATGGACCATATTCATTGATCTTAGGTATCTTCTCGGCAATTATGGTTATTTTTGGTATGAAATTTGCCTCAAAGATGGGTCAGATGAAGGCTTTGATTGGTGGTTCTTATGGCGTAATTATCTTTAATATATTAATTATTGCGTTGTGGAAACTTAGCGATTTTAGATCATTTAATTTCCCAGGTTTCGAGGGTTTCAAGGGCTTTACTTTCTTTACAATTGCATTCATTGTATTATCTTGCCTAAGTAAGGGTGCTCAATCAATTTCTGGCGGTATAGTTATTCCGATGACTGCAGACTGTGCTGATTATGAGACCTATAGAAGTGGTAAATATGTTCCAGGTCTAATTGGTACAATTTTCAGCTGTGTAGATAAATTAATTTCAAGCTTGGGACCATTTGTTGCTACCTTGATGCTTGCTATGATAGGGTTCACACACACCTTGCCTGATGTGGACACTCCATATAGCGAACCACTTCTAAATGTTGCACTATTCTGTATGTATGGATTGTTAATTTTAGGTTCAATTTGCAACATCATTGCAATGAAATTTTACCCATTAAATAAAGAAAAAATGTCTGAAATCCAAAGTAAAATTTCTAGTCTCAAGGCCAGTTATTATGAAGAGACAAATGATGAGTTTATTGGATAATTTGAGTGTGATTAAAATTGAAAAATCAATTAGATAAAAAAGAAAGTAATATAGTTTCAGAGAAGGTTGAGACGGATAATAGAGAACCAAGTCTTGCTGAATCAATTAAATTGAGAGCTGAGCTAGAATACTGGGAGCAGAAAATGGGGCTAAAAAAGGCCCCATTGACTGCTATTATTTATGATAAATATAAAGACTTTGCAAGAAAATATTTATACAAACATCTAAAAGTTAAGGTTAACAAGAAAGTCTATCTTCGATGCTGTATTTTAGGATTTCTTGGAGTTCATCACTTTTATTCTGGAAATTATATAAAGGGAATAATTTATCTATTATTCTTGATTACTGGTGTCACTTTTGCACTTGCTATTTTGGATTATATAGAAGTAAAATTGCTACCCGAAGAAGATGAAGGCATGGTTACTCTGCCTAGACATTTAAAAAAGTTGTCAAGTTCAGATAAACGAACTGAAGAAATAAGATGGTAGATAACATAATTATTTTATTTTGATTTTATTGGAGGATAAAATGAAATTGAGTTTTCGCTGGTATGGGAAAGATGATCCTATTAGTTTGCAATATATTAGACAAATACCTACGATGCATTCTATTGTTTCAGCTGTCTATGAGGTTAAGCCTGGTGAAGTGTGGCCAGAAGAGGCAATTATTAAACTGAAAAATGAATGCGAAGCAAATGGTCTTAAATTTGATGTTGTTGAATCTATCCCTGTAAGTGAGGATATCAAGTTAGGAACAGATAAGCGAGATTCACATATAGAGGCATACATAGAGAATGTGAGAAGATGTGCCAAACATGGTGTAAAAGTTATTACATATAATTTTATGCCAGTATTTGACTGGACAAGAACTGATCTTGAGCATAAGAATAGTGATGGTTCAACTTCTCTCGTTATGTATATGGAACAGTTAAAAGGTTTAGATCCATTAAAAGATGATATTCATCTTCCTGGTTGGGACGCAAGTTATACGCAAGATGAGGTTAGAGGTCTCATACAGGCATACTCCGAATTAGGTGAAGAGGGTCTTTGGAAGAATATCGAGTACTTCCTAAAGAGGGTCATTCCAGTTGCAGAAGAATGTGATGTAAGAATGGCACTTCATCCAGATGATCCTCCTTATTCTATTTTCTCACTTCCCAGAGTTATTACCTGTGAAGAAAATTTGGATAGGTATTTATCAATAGTGGATTCCAAGGCTAACAGCCTTTGCTTCTGCACAGGGTCACTTGCTAGCACAAGAAAAAATAATATTCCTGTTATGGTCGAGAAATATATTAAGAGAGACAGAATTGCTTTTATGCATATGAGAAATGTTGCTGTGCTCGATGATGGTTCTTTTGAAGAGCGTGCGCATATGTCTAATTTCGGTGATGTTGATATGTATAAGGTTGTAAGGATTCTTGTTGATAATGGTTTCGATGGTTATGTAAGACCTGACCATGGAAGAATGATTTGGGGCGAACAAGGTAAGGCCGGATATGGTCTTTTTGATAGAGCTCTTGGAGCAACATATATTGCTGGACTTTTCGAAGCTTGCGAGAAAAGTTCAAAGTAATCAGATTATTATTTAGTATTGATTTGAAGTCTGAATTATAATTTTTATTTTAGGCGAACTAAGGTTAGACTTAGCTCGCCTTTTTTGTTGATTGAGGTGTTCATAAATGAACTGTTCCGATTACTATTAATTTATATATTTTTTATGTATAATTCATCCATTGTAAGTAAATAATAAATATATTTGGGTTGTGTATATAATTTGCGATTCATTGGAGTTATATGTTATTAGACATAAATAATATAGTAATAAGAGAGCGAGTATTCGATTTTCTTTCGAATTCAGATTATTCTACATTGCTTCAGTTACCAGAATGGTCAAAGGTTAAAGATAATTGGGAGTCGTCATATTTTTATCTAGAAAATAATGGACAAATAATAGCTGCAGCACTGCTTCTTTCTCGATGCGATAATTTAACTAATAGAGATTTTTACTATGTACCCAATGGTCCTATATGTCGCCAAGACGATTTTGCTTCTATGGAGCTACTCATAACAGAGATGAAAGAGTATGCTCGTAGCAAGGGTGGATTTTTATTGAGAGTTGAACCTCGTATTGAGTTTGATGAAAAATTATATAAACAATATTGTGAAATTTTTCCTTTACGTAATGATGCGGATATGTTCGGTCAAGCACCAATGAGTACTATTCTAAATTTTAAGGATAGAAGTATTGAGCAGATTTTTTCTGCTTACTCTAAAAATATGAGAAATAATATTAAATCTCCGTACAAGAAAAATCTTAAGATTTATATAGGAACTAGGGAGGACTTACCTATTTTTTATGAAATGCTTAAGGATATGTCTGAGAAAAAGGGGATTGGTATCAGACCTTATGAATATTTCGAGAAAATTTATGATGTATTCCAAAATAAATTGAGACTCAGCTTCGTTGCTATAGATGAAATAAATAATGGTGGTAATAATGTATGCACAAGCAATTCAGTTGTGCCTAGTTGTGAACTCAGATATGATAAAATGGGACTCAGGCTTTTGGCATCTAGTATGCTCATTATACACGGTAAGAATGCAATATCTCTTTATGGAGCAGATCCTATATATGAGAGATTAGGGCAGAGTTACTTGTTAGATTTTGAAGAAATTCGCTACGCATGTGAAATGGGTTGTGATAGTTATGATATGGGTGGAGTTTATTACAATGACGAGGCTGACGGTTTGTATTCATTTAAAAATAGAATGACGCAGAATGGACTAATTAAGTGGATTGGGGTCTTTGAGTGTGTCTTAGATGATGAAGTATATAGCAGATATCGCCAAAGTAGACGTGAGTGTGACTAAGTTAGATAAATATAATGTATAAGAAGCAGTTGTTTTAAAAGCAGCTGCTTTTTTATTGAAAATTTACGCTGGTTTTTTTATTTGAAGTCTTTATTCATTACTAATTTTGAGTTGATTGAGAGAAGAAATAGCTGACTAGAGACATATTTATTTGTGCAATGTGGACTAAAAAAAGAGTAAGAGTAATTGACATAGTTAGATAAATAAACTTATTTGTAGATGATAATACTACATAATAAGCACTAAGTGTTTGTAAATTGTCAAACTTTATTAAGTAGTTATTAGCTAGTCACATATGTTTCGATTCTAGTATGAATTTTGATTTAGATTTTTAACACAATATAACCACTTTTGGTGGTGATAGTAGATAGAGAGGAAATTAACTATGTCTGAGTTAGAGAAGAAGACAGTAGTAACAGAAGAGCGTCAAGCTCCATTTGCAGGAGTTAATATCAGCTGGAGTTCGATTATTGCTGGTTTAGTAAGTTTTGTAGCTCTTCAGATTTTGTTCGGTTTTGTGACATCAGCTATTGGTTTTGGTGTGGCCGATTTAAATGAAAGCTCATCATGGAGTTCAATGGGAACAGGCTTGTTAATTTGGACAGTTGTTTCACAGCTTTTAACATTTGCTTTGAGTGGTTTAATTGTAGGAATCACCAGTGCAAGACAGGTTTGTGTACATAGCTTCTTGTCATGGTCACTTTCAATTATCATGACTCTTGTTATTTTAACAAGTGGTTTAGCTTCAGCCTTTGTTGGTATTGGCAGAGTTATTGGAACAGTAGGAACAGGTGTTGGACAGGCAGTATCAACTGTAGCCGGTGGTACAGCAGAGCTTGTTAATGCAGGTTTTGAAGAGGCAACCAAGGGCCTTACAATTGATACCAGTGTTTGGGATGACAAGGCTCTTCAGATAATGAGAGATAGTGAAGAAGAGAAATTACAACCTGAATATTTGCAAGGTCAATTGAATCAAGTAGCAGAAGAAGCCAAAGAAGCTGCCAAAAAAGTCGCTACAAATCCAGAGTCATTTAATGACGAAGCTGAAAAGTTGTTTAACTCAATTCAGGAAAAGGTAACCAGTATTGGTCAAGACATTGATGAAGATACAGTAGCCAAGGCAGTTGCTAAAAATTCTGAACTTAGTGAAGAAGAGGCTAAGGAAGTAACTCAAAATATTATTGATGGTTATAAAAAAGCTTCCGAAGAAGCAAATAAACAACTAGAGGCTGCTAAAGTTAAGTTTGAAGAGCTTAAGCAAGATGCTGAAGAGACTGCTGAAAAGGCAAAAGATACAGCAAATGAGGCTATGAATACAGTTAGCAGTGCTTCACTCATTACATTCTTTGTTCTAGTTCTCACACTACTAGTTAGCATCGTCGCTTCACTATTGGGTAAGAAGATTGCAAGCAAAAAGGTTTATCATGTTATCTAATATAGATTTTTGAATCTATTAGGTATAGTGAGTAAGATAGAAGGCATCACATCAGTATGTGGTGCCTTTTGCCTTATTAAACAAAGAAGAAAGATTTAATATTATTACTGGATGAATTATCCTTAAGTTAAGGAGTATCATACTAAAATAATGATTTGAGCGTACAAATAATAATTTTAGTAATACGAACAATGGTGAAAAAAGTAAATATGTGAAAATATAACACAGGAATTTTAACTATTAAGTATGAATATTAAATTAATGTATGCGAATACATATTAATAAAATAAAAGTAATAATAAAAAGTTCAACTTTTATCTTAAATACAATTTGACAAAATTGGAAATTAGTATATACTTATAAAACATTCGATGCTCGTGTGGCGGAACTGGCAGACGCAGTGGACTTAAAATCCACCGGACTAATAATCCGTACCGGTTCGAGTCCGGTCATGAGCAAATATACATCGCGGAGTGGAGCAGCTGGTAGCTTGCCGGGCTCATAACCCGGAGGTCAGAGGTTCGAATCCTCTCTCCGCAATAAGGTCTCGTAAGAGACCTTTTTTTATATTTAAATTCGAATATAATTAGGTAAGAAATTTATTTGACAATTTTATTTTTTATTTTAAATATTAATATGTAGCAAGGTGGTTGTATGAGAATTTTAGGTCTTGATCCGGGATATGCGCTCTGCGGTTTCGGTATTGTTGACTATTCCGATAATAAGTTTGATTTGCTTACTTATGGATGTTTCTCTACAAAATCTGATATGCCTTTTCAAGAAAGACTTCTTTATATTTATAGGGCGCTGTGTCAAAAGATTGAGCAGTATGAGCCAGATGTTATTGCTATAGAAGAACTTTTTTTCTCAAGAAATACAACAACTGCTATTGCTGCAGCCGAAGCTAGAGGTGTATTAATTTTGGCAGCGGCACAGTATCAAGTTCCACTATTTGAATATAAGCCTATTCAGGTGAAAAAGGCAGTTACTGGTCATGGCAAGGCCGATAAGAAACAAGTTCAAGAAATGGTTAAAATTCTTCTTAAATTAGATAGTATACCGAGACCAGATGACGCAGCTGATGCGTTGGCTATTGCTTGTTGTCAGGCATATACTGGTATATTGCCAGAATATAAATTAAAGTCAGCATACAACTATAAAACGAAATAATTTTTTTCAAATTCAGGGAATGGATTAATATGTACGAATATTTAAGAGGTAAATTAATTTCTAGAAAATTAGACTACATTGTTCTCGATGTTAATGGGGTTGGATTTGCTATAAAAATGGGTTCTAATCTACAAAGTCAACTAAGTGACGAGAGCCAGATATTAGTATATTGCTCATTACAAGTAAGAGATAACTCACAAGAGCTTTTTGGATTTGCAACAGAAGAACAGAAACAACTTTTCGAAACTCTTTTATCTGTATCGGGTGTGGGACCCAAAAGTGCAATGAAAATAATTTCCGAAGTGCCAACTCAAGATTTTGCTCTGGCTATTTTGAAATCTGATAGTAAAAAGTTAAATAAGGAATTCAAAATAAGTCCTAAATTATCAGAGAGACTGGTAGTTGAGCTAAAAGATAGAATCAATAAACTCAATATAAGCTATAAGGATGATAAAAATACGAAAGACTCTCCTGATCTAACTAATTCTGAAAATATACTTGATTCACAAATTGAAGATATATTTAATGCTCTTTTGGTATTGGGATACTCTGATTCTGAAATACGTAAGATGATAAAGAATTTTTATGATAAAAGTCTCAGCCTTGAAGAAAATATACAACATATTTTGCGTAATAGAAACTTAAGTATGCTTAAATAAAATTTATTTTGTTCGCTTTATAAGGAAGGTGCATAAATATTTGCTACTAAATTGAATTGTTGTGATATGAGGGAAGAATGACTGATAAATATTTTGATAAATATAATAAGGACTTTGATCCTGATTTTAGAGGAAAATTTGAGCCTAAGGGTATTGATGAAGAATTCATTAATTCGAATGAACTTGATAAACAAGCTAAAGATGAATATGTAAATTTAGAAGATTATTCTGATAGAGATGTGGATAAATATTTTTCCTCTGATGAATATGATATGGATGATGATAATAGCTTTTTGCATGAGGAAGATGATGAATTGATTCTTAGAACATCCAAAGGTGCGAAAGATCAGGATGAACAAAGTCTCAGGCCATCTACATGGGATGACTATTATGGTCAAAGTCAGGCTAAAGAAAATTTGCGTATATTTATTGAGGCAGCCAAACAAAGGAAAGAAGCACTTGATCATGTCCTTCTTTATGGGCCACCAGGTCTGGGTAAGACGACTTTGGCTTCTGTTATAGCCAAAAGTCTTGGAGCTGATATGAGAATTACGAGTGGTCCAGCAATAGATAGAGCTGGAGATCTTGCCGCTATACTTACAAATCTCAAGCCACATGATGTGCTTTTTATTGATGAAATTCATCGTTTAAATAGGCAAGTTGAGGAAATACTCTATCCAGCGATGGAAGATTATTCACTTGATATTATGATAGGAAAGGGACCGGGAGCTAGATCGATACGAATTGATTTAGCACCATTTACCTTAATCGGAGCCACTACTAGAGCAGGTCAGTTAAGTGCCCCTCTCAGAGATAGATTTGGTGTTATCCATCGCTTGACTTTATATAATGATGAAGAGTTAAAAGAGATACTTAGAAGAGATGCTGCTTTGCTATCTGTGACGATAGATGACGAAGCTCTATTAGAAATTGCAAGAAGATCTAGGGGAACACCCCGTATTGCTATCAGACTTTTGAAGAGAGTGAGAGATTTTGCAGAGGTGAAGAATAGAGGAATTGTCGATTCTAATATTGCTAAAATGGCGCTAAAAGCTCTTGAAATAGATCCTCTAGGGCTTGATAGAACGGACTTGCGCCTTCTTCGTACTATGATTGAGATATATCAAGGTGGTCCAGTTGGCTTGGATACATTAGCTGCAGCTTGCAATGAAGATAAAGTTACAGTTGAAGATGTATATGAACCTTATCTTTTGCAAATAGGCTTCATAGCAAAGACTGCCAGAGGCCGTATGGCAACCCGAAAGGCTTTTGAACACCTGAATATAACTTGTCCAGATAATTATGAAAATAAGTTTAGAGCTGGTTCGGACTTGCTTAAGCGGATAGATCAAAAGGGTGGACAAATTTCTGAACGGGATAGCTAGAGCAGACATTTTGGTAAATTTATATGGAAGATAACAATTTATATAAAGAAATTTTAAAGGATAGTTCTAGGCTGTTTAGCATATCATCTGATGAACTTAGTAATTTTGGTAATGGCAGAGTGTTGATGCATATTTGCTGTGCACCTTGTGCTGAATTTCCAGTAATGCTTATGCGAGATGAAGGATATAAGATCGATGCTCTATATTATAATCCTAATATTCATCCTTTAGCTGAGTGGCAGAAGCGTTTGGATAATGTTAAAAAATATGCTGAAATGAAAAATTTACAGGTCTTTATAGATGAAAGCTTCATGGAAGATAAGTGGAGGAAACATCCATCTAATATTAAACAGCAGCACTGCGCTATGTGTTATTTTATGAGAATGGATTTTGCGGCTAAGTTTGCAGCGGAGAGAAATTATTCGGCATTTACTACTTCCTTACTTGTCAGTCCATATCAGAATCATGAAAAATTACATGAATCTGCTAGGCGGGCAGCTAAGAGATATAATGTAAGATATTTGGAATGTGACTTTCGAGATGGTTTTAGATTAGGGCAGGAGATGGCGAGAGAAGATGGCCTTTATTGCCAAAAATATTGTGGTTGTATTTTTTCCCTTGGCGAGAGCCGTTTTGAAAAGAAAATTCGTAAAGAATATAATCTTTCAAAAGATGATGTTCCCAAAAGACTTGATATGGATAGAGTAAGTCAGCATGATGTGGTAAATAATAAAAAAGATTAATTAGAAAATAGAACAAATAATAAGCAAGAAGTAAGTTGATAAGTGAATATAAAAGTGGCAGTTTATTGTAGTGCTCTCTAATCTGGAATAAGAGATAATTTAAACTGCCTTTTTATTTGTGTTAGTTAATATTGTATTCATCAATATCTAATTCACTAGGAGATTTCGGGAGGACAGATATAGATTTGAATTTGTCATAAATAAGGTTTCCTGGTTTAGACGATTTTAGCTTCTTCAAATTAGATACTTTACAATAGTCTACTTCAAGCTTGCTCATATGATTGCGCATTTCGAGCGGTGTACTGAAATAAGCACATAATGAAGCAGCAAGTTCAATTTCAGTATGATTTAAGTTGTCAAAATCTTTTTCTAGTATAAGGTGGGTTCCAGGTGCATTTTTGAGATGGAACCAGCTATGATTTTTATTCGCAATATGAAGAGAAAGCTGTTCATTTTGTTTGGCATTTCTTCCAATAAGAAGTGTGAGACCATTTTTACTTTTGAATTTTCTAACAGGTAGAGCTTGGATTTTACTTTTACTTTTGTTTTTTTGATTCTTTTGCTTATTTTTTTGTTCTAGTATAGCTTGTCTGAGACGCTTGCGTTTATTGCCTGCCTTTCCAGATAAATTTATCTGCATTTTTCCTTGTTTCATCTTCTCGTAAGAGTTTCCTGAGTTTTTGGAGGCATTTTCATTTCCGATATTATCAAGAGTATCAGCATTATTGTGGTTTCTGAGCCTATTTTTGTTATTAAGCTTGTCTAAAAGTTCAAAGAAAGAATCTACGATGTTCTCTATTTCTTGACTATCAGCAGCATTATCAATATATATTAAGCTTTCTTCGGCATAGTCAAGTAAGTCTTTTTCATCCTTTAGCATTTCCATCATAATTTCTTTGCGTCTAATTTTTTTACTATACAATTTTAGATACTTAGAAGCGTTTGCTTGGATACTTATTTTCGGATCAAGATTGATATTTACTTGATCTAAATTTTCTGAATAATAATCTATAACACTTACAGAATTGGCTTTGTTCGTATTTGAAAGATTATTTAGATTGGCATATAAAAGTTGACCATAGCGTTGGTCTTTTTCGGCGTCTTGGCAACTTTGAAGTTCGCTATGATGAACCAGATAACGCTTGCTAACTTTTTTTAATTCTTTTTTTATTAGTTTACTTGCGGTACTTCTTAAATTTTTTACTGACTGTATATTTAGTCTAAGAAGTAGATAAATGTAAGTGGCGTCAAGTAAACTTTTAAACTCAATGGCAGTGTCTATTTCTATATTATTTAACAAAGTGATATGAGCAGGGAGAAGACTTTCATCGGCATAAATAGATTTTTTCTTGATTAGTTCATTTAAATCTTCAAATTTTGTCTCCTGTTGCATATGAATAAGCTCTAATATAGCATTTTTTTGAATTGAACTGAGCGTGTTGCCAAATATAAGGAATATAGCAGACTTTTGATTGAGTAAAGTCTCAAATGAGGACTTGAGTTTAAGTTTCAGCGAGGCCAATTGAGTACAATCTAGGTCAGAAAATTTAGAAGAGCAATCTATATTCGTTGAACTCAGCATGGTGCGTAAGGAATATTTTGAAAGCCCAGCTACTTTATTTTGTATAATTGTATAGATATCTTGATCTTTATAATGAGTATCCACTTGATTATTATTTGTAGAATCTGGAAAGAGTAATTCAGGCATTATCGCTATGGCAGATGGTAAAAGTTTGCTAACACTAGGAGGACTTAGGTACTTCCTTGCAGGCATAAGTTCTCTATCCATAGAAGATTTTTTTTCTTGATGAACAAGACAATCTAAAATGGTCATATCTTTGTTGCAGAGTATTATATTACTGCGCCCAGGGATGAGTTCTACAATCAGATTCTTTTCTTCTAAATCACCGATATCATTAATCTTTTCAATATTTATGCTTATAATACGCTCAAAATTAGTATTCTTAATATCGATAATTCTAGAGGATTGAAGATGTTTGCGAAGGAAGCTACCAAAGGATTTTACTTTACTTTCGGTACAAAGATTCTTATCTGGGCTAAGGCAAATAAGATTGTCATTAGATTCTAAAGAAATATAAAGTGCGGCAGTTGTTTTATGAAAATTTTTGACAGACGATAGGTCAAGAATAAAAGCCTTGTGGCTAACTTGTCTTATTCTTTGAATACTTGATGATATTATTTTATCTTTTAACTCTTCACAGAGTCTATTAATTAAAATTCCGTCGTATTGTAACATCTATTTATCCTTACTATATACATATCAGTATATTATTCTAAATGATTACTTTTTTATTTTATTCAATTCTATCAAGTTTTTTATAATTGATATAGTGAAGATAAATATAAGCATATATGTGATAAAGGGAATTATTTTACTTTCTTCAATCTGTGGGCATTTTCTTGGTTTAATTTCTTCCATATTACGAAATACATAGTTATAAAAGTGATTACAGCTCCTGAGAGCTGAGAAATAGGATCGGCAAGATAAATCCCCCATACTCCTAGATTGGTAATTGCTGGAATGATGTATGTAGCAGGTATGACGAGAAAAACTTTTCTAAGTAGCGAAAAGAAAATTGCGTGACTTGCATAACCAATACCTTGAAAGGCAGTTTGACCAACTATCTGAAATGTCATCATAAAAAACATTGAGAAGTAGATTCTCAGAGCTTTTGAACCGATATTAATAAAGTTTGGATCTTTGGTAAAAAGGTTGAGAAATAGGGATGGAAAGCACATTAAAATAAGCCAGAAGAAACCGCTTATTACAAGACAAAAAACAAAATGAGTACGTATAACTTTACGTACTCTCTTATATTGAGAAGCTCCATAGTTATATGACATAATTGGATGGCAGGCGCTGGTAAGTCCATTTATAGTTGATATCAATAAACTTCGTATAGAATTAAGAAGACTTATTGTTGCTACATGTATATCTCCCCCTAAAATATACAAATTACTATTAAAGACAGTTTGAACTAAGGAGTTAGTTGCTTGAAAGATGAAGCCTGGAGTTCCGAGCGCTATTATATTTTTAGCGATTGAGGCATTGAAGTTGAATTGTCTAATTTTAAGAGGGACTGGTATATTCTTATTAATAAGAAAGACCATAACATAGCTTGCAGACAAAAATTGCGAGATAACAGAAGCGAGTGCGGCTCCACTGACATCCATATCAAGAACATATATAAAAATAGGATCAAGAATGATGTTACTAATGGCTCCGATTATTATTGACATAACACCATGCTTGGCAAAGCCTTGGGCACTTATATAAGTGTTTAGACCAGTAGCAAGCATCGCAAATGGGGTTCCTAAGATATATACAGTTAAATATGTGTTTGCATAAATGAGAGATTCTTGGCTAGCTCCACTGAAAACTAGGATCTGATTACTGAATAATAATGATATAAATGTTGTAATTAAGGAGCAAGTGAGAAGCATGTAGAAAGAATGCTGCAATATGGCAGAGGCTTTTTTGTTGTCGCCCTCTCCTCTCGCTATAGAAAAGATAGTGAGACCACCTGAACCAAATAAATTAGTGAATCCAAGAATAAGTGAAATAAGGGGGAAGGAGACACCGAGACCACTCAGTGCTAATTCAGGATTAGATGAGAGATGACCTATAAAAATTCTGTCGCAAATACTATAAAGTACATTTACGAGTTGAGCTATTATCATGGGTAATGACAATTTGATAATCAGCCTAGGTATAGATCCCTTGGTAAAATCTCCACAAGAATATTCTGAGTTATTTATGTCAGTTTCTTCCATTTTGAAATTATCCATTTTCATAAACAGTTTATTTTGTCTACGTAAATACATAGGCTGTTATTTTATATTCTATTAGAAAATTTTGCTTCGCTGGAAAATATAAATGGTTCATTTTTCTTAGCAAATTCAAACTTTTTTACAAGATTAAAGCAAAATACAATATTTTTAGGATAATTACAATTTTGTATTATTGCTGACTGTGTTTGAGAAAGTATTCAAAGACGGAAAAAATTTAAAATTTCTGCAAATAGCAGATAAAATGTATTAATACAGTTTGAATTAAGTTAATATTTTATAGTTAAAGAGGCAGGGGACAATGATAAATCATATCGAAGATATAATTTGACCTGCTAGTATATTGTTTGAGGTGACTTTATGTTAATTGAAGTTTGCTGTGGTTCAGCAGAAGACGCAATTAGATCAGCTGAGGGTAATGCAGACCGTGTAGAACTATGTTCCAGTTTATTTTTGGGTGGACTTACTCCTAGTATCGGTAGTCTTAAGACCGTAAAGGCTCATAGTGACATAAAGGTTATGGCAATGGTCAGACCTAGAGAGGGTGGATTTTGCTATAACGAATATGAGTTTGAGTGTTGTCTGAGAGATGCAGAGGCTCTTCTTGAGGCTGGAGCAGACGGTTTGGTTTTTGGCTTTTTGACAAAAGATGGTGAAGTTGACGTCAAGCGTGTAGAGAAGATGATGACTCTTGCACGTGGTGTTGATACTACTTTCCATAGAGCAATTGATGTTGTTCCAAATTATAAAGATGCAATCGATGCCCTTGTTTCGGCTGGTGTGAAGAGAATTCTAAGTTCAGGTCTAGAGGCTTCTGTATTTGAAGGGGCGGAGAACTTAGCTGCGATGAATTCTTATGCTGACGGAAGAATTATAATTATGCCAGGTGCGGGTATTACGCTGAAAAATATCAAAAAAATTGCGGAGGTGACTTCCTGTAAGGAAATGCACGTGGCTTTTTATAAAAGTCAAGAAGATGTATCAGTGCATAACAATCGCAGTATTTTCTATGGTGGTGCTTTGTATCCACCCGAAGATAGATATAATGTTGTTGATTCAGCTGCCCTTATTCAAGCTAGAGAGGCACTTTGATTAGTATTGAAAAGTTAATTAGATATTTGTTGCTTTGCTTGATATTTTAAAGGAGAAGTCTATTGTACCTGTCACCATTCGTTGACTTTTAAGTCTAACTTTGGGGATAAGCTCATATGACTTCTCCTTTTGTCGTATGAGACTATGAGTGTATTGATTTTTTATTTAACGTTAAACGGTGGCAATGTTAAAATATTTGAGAAAATATTTTTGAAATTGTGGCATCTATTAAATTGCTATTGTAATTATTTGTCTGCTGAGGTGAATTATGGAAACTTATCCCTTGAGTGTAGAGAGAAGAAGTTATTATATTGAGACTTTACTCTTTTATGGATTAAAGAAAGAGCTTATAGTTGCTGATGATATGATTTATACAAGAAATAGACTTCTTGATATTATGGATACTGATGAGTTTATATGTCCATATGACGATGGTGATGAAGTGCTTTTTTCGCGAAAAGTTAAGGATATAGACTTAGCAGATATTCTTGATATACTTCTTGATGATGCAAACTCGAGAGAGCTTTTTTCTCCTAACACTACTTTGCAGAGAGATTTATTCGATACCAAGATAATGGACTGTTTGATGCCACGTCCGTCAGAGGTATGCGAAAGGTTTTTTTATTTATATAAGACTGAAAATGCCGAAGCGGCAAGTGATTATTTTTATAATTTGAGTCAAGATAGCAATTATATTCGCAAAGATAGAATTGTTAAGGATATGAAATGGAAGGGGTCATCAAAGTATGGTGACTTGGATATAACAATTAATTTGTCTAAGCCTGAAAAGGATCCTAGAGACATTGCCAAGGCGAGAACTACTATTTCAAACTCTTATCCGAAATGTCCACTGTGTAAAGATGCAGTAGGTTATAGAGGCCGCGATAATTATCCTGCTAGACAGAATCACAGAACTATACCTCTTGAACTTAATTCTGAATTTTATTATTTTCAATATTCTCCATATGTTTATTACAATGAACATTGTATTGTATTCAATTCTGAACACAGACCAATGTGCATATCTGAAAATACATTCAAAGCCTTATTTGATTTTATTGAGCTTTTTCCACATTATTTCATAGGTTCAAACGCAGATTTACCCATTGTTGGCGGTTCAATTTTGAGTCACGATCATTTTCAAGGAGGGAGATACAGCTTTCCTATGGATGAGGCGTCTGAACTTAAGACTTTTACTTTTGAAAAGTTCCCTAATGTTGAACTGGCTTTATTGAAGTGGCCACTTACATCTCTCAGACTTAAATCGGAGAATAGAAAAGATATTACAGACTTGGCTGATTTGATACAGAGAAAATGGCGAAAATATAGTGATGAGAGCTTCAATATATTTGCTACTACTAGTAGTAACGGTGAAGAACTTGAACATAATACAGTTACTCCTATTGCTAGGCGTAGAGGGCGTAATTATGAGCTTGATATTGTTTTGAGAAATAATAGGACGGATGAAGAACATCCGCTTGGAATTTTTCATCCACACAGTGATAAGCACCACATAAAAAAAGAGAATATTGGTTTGATAGAAGTTATGGGATTAGCGGTTCTTCCGGCTAGAATTAAGGATGAAATTGAATTGCTGAAAGAGGCATATAAGGGAAATATTTCCTATGATGACGATAGGATAGCGAAACATAAAGAGTGGTTTGATAATTTAATCAGTAATAAAATTAATATTGATAAGCAAAAATTAGAGAAACTTGGCGATGAAGATTTAGATGAATTAATCAGACAGGGTATAGCTTCTGTATTTGAGGCGGTGTTAGAGGATTGTGCAGTTTTTCCTCTTACTGAAGTTGGAATATCTGGGGTTACGGAATTTATTCAATCTTGTGGAGGAACTGAGAGATAAATAAAATAAGAGGGGACATCTTTAAGAGAACCCTCTTATTTTGTAATGATATCTAAATGAATAGCTTGTTCGATAACTTATTTGGAGTATTAGTACTCAAGTATGAACTATTTTTTCAATCTCATTTAGCTCATCTTTTGAGAAAGTCATATTGTCAAGTAGACTTAGATTATCTTTTACTTGCTCAACTTTTGACGCTCCTATAAGAACAGAACTTATTACCTCATCTTTTAGAATCCAAGATAGAGCTAGAGCTGCTAGTGATTGACCTCTTGAATCTGCAAGACATTTTAGCTGTTTCACCTTTTTGATTTTTTCTTCTGTGATATCACTCTCTTTTAAAAAGCGACCGTCGGTTTTTATCCTTGAATCTTCAGGAATAGTTAAGAGATATCGTTCAGTGAGCAGGCCTTGGTCAAGTGGGGAATAGACGATGATCCCTTTTCCTACTTTTTCATTGGCTTCTTTGAATTTATCGTCTTCGATTCGCCTATTAAAGATTGAATAACTATTTTGGTTGATTATGAATGGAACCTTTAGGTCTTTTAAAAGTTCGCTCATTTCAATCATTGTTTCGCTGTCATAATTTGAAAGACCTATGTATAAAGCCTTGCCACTATTTACAATTTGACTTAAGGCAAGGGCTGTTTCTTCTAAAGGTGTATCTTTGTCCATTCTGTGATGATAAAAGATATCAACATAATCAAGACCTAATCTCTTTAAACTTTGATCTAATGAAGATATGAGATATTTTCTTGAACCACCGTCACCATAAGGACCTTCCCACATATAGTATCCAGCCTTGGTAGAGATGATGCACTCATCTCGGTAGGGGAGAAAATCAGATTTAAATAGCTGGGAAAAATTCTCTTCTGCAGAGCCAGCTGGCGGACCATAGTTATTGGCTAGGTCGAAATGACATATACCATGATCAAAAGAATATCTTAAGATATCGCGCATGGTTTCTTGATGATTATGGTGACCAAAATTGTGCCATAGACCAAGACTTATGACTGGTAAACGCAGTCCGCTATTTCCTACTTTACGATATTTCATTTGGCTATAACGGGTATCAGCTGCAACATAAATATCTGTCATAAATATAATCCTTTCGTAAAAAAAGATATCATAATTGTAGAACAAGCGATATTTAATAAAAAGTGGTCTCTATTTAAATATAGTAAACATCTAGTAAAGAATAGAGTTTTTTATAATGAGTAATAATATATTTAGCAGTACGAGCTGACAAATGAGAATATGGTATTGACAAATATTATATAAGATGAAAAAATCAATCGACTTTAAATGTCTCTGTGAGGACAAAAGGATTTCGTTATAAAAATTTCAAATATGGTAGCAATTAACGAAATTCTCAAAATGAATGGAGGTTCGTTATGTTTACTAAAAAGTCACAAGATACTATCAGCAATGAGCCAATTTATAGTATTAAGGATATTAGTGTGGCTCAGTCTCTTCTTCTAGGACTCCAACATACATTTGCGATGTTTGGAGCAACAGTATTGGTTCCTTTACTTACCGGTTTGGATATATCTACAACATTATTTATGGCTGGTTTAGGAACTCTTTTATTTCACTTTATTACTAAAGGAAAGGTGCCGGCCTTTCTCGGCTCGTCTTTCGCCTTTATTGGCGGATATGCTGCTGTCGCTCCATTAAAAGATGGTTTGCCTAATTTAGAGAAGCTACCTTATGCTTCGGGAGGCGTATTTACGGCGGGCTTGGTGTATATTTTGCTAGCCTCTCTAATTAAATTTTTCGGTATAACAAAAGTAATGAAATTTTTCCCACCAGTTGTTACAGGACCTATTATTATTGCTATAGGTCTCACTTTGTCTCCGACGGCAATTGCCAATGCAAGTCAAGATTGGCTTTTAGCTTTGGTGGCAGTTGCAATAATAATTGTAAGTAATATTTGGGGAAAGGGTATGCTAAAGATTATTCCGATTATTCTTGGAATAGTGGGTTCTTATATCTTAGCTATAATTTTGGGAAGAGTAGACTTGCGAACTATTTCTCAAAGTAGTATCTTTGCTCTCCCATTACACAAAGACGCTTTTATGAAATTTGATTTATCGGCAATAATTACAATTGTTCCTATAGCTCTTGCCACAATGATGGAGCACATAGGAGATATATCTGCAATAGGGGCGAGCGTTAAGAAAAATTTCGTAAAAGATCCAGGCTTACACAGAACTTTGTTAGGTGATGGCTTGGCGACAATGTTGGCTTCAGCTTTTGGAGGTCCTGCTAATACAACCTATGGAGAAAATACAGGTGTTTTAGTTCTTACCAAAGTATATGATCCTGCAGTTACGAGAATAGCGGCAGCTTTTGCAATTGTTCTCTCATTCTTACCAGCTCTCAGTACTGCAATAAGAACAATTCCTATGGCGATTGTGGGTGGTGTATCGATGATTCTTTATGGAATGATATCCGGTATAGGTGTAAGAAATTTGGTGGAGAATCAAGTCGACCTTACTAAAAGTAGAAATTTAATTGTTGTTGCAAGTATATTAGTTTGCGCTTTGGGTTTTACAGCGGGAGTTAGCTTCCATGTTGGTGAAGCTCAAATTACTTTGTCAGGCATTGCCTTAGCTTCAATAGTTGGAATAGTTTTGAATGCTATACTTCCCGGAAAGGATTATGACTTTGACGGGGAAGACCCTCATGCGACTGGTGTAGAATTTTCAGGTACTAGGGCATTGAAAAAGGATTAATTTGATTTGATAGAAATAAATTTACCGCGAGTTGATTGTGAAATTTAATAAAATTATAAATATTGAAGCTAATTATTCAAAATATGTGATATAATCGCATCTTGGCTAAAACACACGCATTTCCGCCCCCCTGTGGTTCAATGGAGATGCGGAGGAATAACAGGAGGAAAATATGGCCATTATTTCAATGAAGCAATTATTAGAGGCTGGTGTTCATTTTGGACACCAAACAAGACGTTGGAATCCTAAGATGTCTGAGTACATCTATACGGAGAGAAATGGAATTCACATTATTGACTTGCAGCAGACTGTTAAGTTAATCGACAAGGCATATGACTTTGTTCGTGACTTAGCAATGAACGGTGGCAAGATTTTGTTTGTTGGTACCAAGAAACAAGCTCAAGACTCAATTCGCGAAGAGGCAGAGCGCTGTGGAATGTACTTTATCAACAATCGCTGGTTGGGTGGAACTCTTACCAACTTCGTAACAATCAAGAAGCGTACAGCAAGATTGGCAGAGCTTGATAGAATGGAAGAAGAAGGACAATTTGAACTTCTTCCCAAGAAAGAAGTTGCCAAACTTCGTTTAGAGCGCGAGAAGCTTGAAAAGAACTTAGGTGGTGTTCGTGAGATGAAGAATTTGCCCGATGCTATTTTCATCGTTGATATGCGCAAAGAACATATCGCCGTAAGTGAAGCTAAGAGACTCGGTATTCCGATCGTTGCTATTGTTGATACTAACTGCGATCCAGAAGATGCTGATTATGTCATTCCTGGTAATGATGATGCAATCCGTGCTGTTAAACTTTTGGCATCTAGCATTTCTAGTGCTGTTATTGAAGGTCACCAAGGACAGGATGAGGCTTCATCTGAGCAGACAGAATTACTTATGGAAGAAGCTGAAGGTGACGATAGCTTCACAGTAGAGGCAGAAGCTACCGAAGATCTTGAAACTGAGGTTGAATAATTTTTCATAGATTGAATTATCCCATTCTATATTGAAGAACTAAACATTTTTATTATCACAGATGATTAATCTTATAGATAACAATTTAGAATGGGATGCATCTTTATATTAGATAATTTTCTTTATGCTCTCGATTGAGCTATTGTAAAAGGAGGATAGCATGGAAATTACAGCTAAAATGGTTAAGGAACTCCGCGACCAGACAGGTGCTGGTATGATGGATTGCAAAAAGGCTCTTGCTGAGTGCGAGTGCGATATGGAAAAGGCAGTAGCATGGCTACGCGAAAATGGTAAAAATAAACAGGAGAAAAAAGCTTCTAGAGTTGCTGCAGAGGGTCTTGTTCAAGAATATGTAAGTGGTACAGGTAACACAGCAGTACTTTTGGAAATGAATATTGAAACTGACTTCGCAGCAAAGAATCCAGAATTCCGTTCTTTTGCTGAAGCAATCGCAAGACAGGTTGCTGAGAAGAAACCAAAGTGGCTCAGCAAAGAGGAAGTTCCTGCAGGTGCACTCGAAGAGAGTACAGTCGATGTTTCCGCTTTCTGCAAAGAGAATTGCTTGCTTGATATGCCATATATCGAGGATGAGAGCCGTACAGTTGCCGATGCTTTGAGTGATGTTTTTGCTACCATTGGTGAGAATATGAGAATACGCCGTTTCGTACGTTATGAGTGCGGTGAAGATATGCCACCAACTAAGACTTCAGGTCAGCTAGCTACATACATTCATGGTGGCGGAAGAGTTGGTGTTATGATCGAAATTAATAGTGACTCAGCAGAGGCCAATACAAACGAAGAACTCGCAGCTACAGCAAGAAATCTTTGTATGCAGATTGCAGCTATGAGTCCACGTTGGTTAGATGAGTCTGAAGTTCCAACTGAGGTTCTAGAGCAGGAACGCGAGATTGCCAGAAATACTGCTCTTAACGAAGGTAAGCCTGAAAAGATTGTTGACAAGATTAGCGAAGGCAGAGTCAAGAAATTTGTCGCTGATAATACACTAATGGGTCAGACATATGTTCGTGACGAGAGCAAGACCTGTGCTCAGGTTATCGAAGATCTTTCTAAGAAGCTTGGTTATAATCTCAGTGTTCGCAGATTCGTTCGTTATGAACTAGGTGAAGGTATTGAGAAGAAAGAAGATAACTTTGCTGAAGAGGTTATGAAACAATTACAGGGCTAATTTGTTTTGATAATATTGGGACTGCTTTTTGCAGTCCCTTTTTTTATGTTCTCTTTCAGAGAACTTTTTAATTATGGATATGTTTGTAAGAATCGGTCTGTGTTATTTGTTTGGTTTTTAGTTTATAATGTCATAAATTTATTGTTTTTATTAACTTGTTTATTGCTGATAACAGCTTCCTTAAGCAATGTAACATGGGGTGGATATGGAGAAGTATAAATATAAAAGAATTTTACTTAAATTGTCAGGTGAAGTTCTAGCTGGAGAGAAGGGTAATGGTATTGATAGCGATACTGTTAACAAAATGGCTTCTTGTATTTCAAGATTAGTGCAAAGTGGCTTGGAGCTTGGCATTGTTGTTGGTGGTGGCAATTTTTGGAGGGGTAGATCGAGCGAAAATATGGATAGAGTTACAGCTGACCACATGGGAATGTTAGCTACCTGTATTAATGCTCTAGCCCTTTCAGATGCACTTAGACAGCATGGTTGTGATACAAGGGTTATGTCTGCAATTGAGATGCACCAAATTGCAGAAACTTATATTCGTCTTAGGGCAATTCGCCATCTTGAGAAGGGGCGTGTAATAATTTTTGCATGTGGAACAGGAAATCCTTATTTTTCAACTGACAGTGCGGCAGCACTTAGAGCGGCAGAAATTAATGCCGAAGCAGTATTCAAGGCCACCAATGTCGATGGGGTATATGATAAGGATCCTAAGAAATATCCTGATGCAAAAAAATATGATCATATTACTCATGATGAAGTATTACAGAAGCATCTCGCAGTAATGGACTCTACCGCGGCAGCGCTTTGTAATGATAATAATATGGATATTTATGTTTTTAATGTTAATGATCCTGACAATATAGAGAAAATATTAAATGGAGAAAATATCGGTACTTTAGTAAGATGATTCATTTAGGAATTGGATAGAAATAGTACAATAATTTGTGTTAGTTAGTCTGGAAATTTAAGATATAATTAATAATATACATAGTTTAATCTTTATTTGATATTGTTTAGTGGAGGAATATATGGCTACAGAAATTACAAAAGATACCTACAAACCATTTATCGAAAAAATGGATAAGTGCATTCATCATCTTCAGAATGAGCTTGTGCACATTAGAGTAGGGAGAGCTGATGCTAGACTCCTTGAAAGAATTCAGGTTCCATATTATGGCGTTCCAACTCCCGTTCAGCAATTGGCTAGTATACAGGTCAGTGAAGCCAGACAATTAATGATAACTCCTTGGGATCAATCTGTTATCAAAGATTTGGAAAAAGCAATTCTTGATTCTGATCTTGGTATTACACCTCAGAGTGATGGAAAAGTTATAAGACTAAATTTCCCAATGCTTACAGAGGATAGACGACGTGATCTTGGTAAGCAAGTCCAAAAGTTGGGAGAAGAAAGTAAAATTGCAGTTCGCTCTGTTAGACGTGAGTTTATTGACGAGATGAAGGCTCTTTTGAAGAAAAGTGAAATTGGAGAAGATCACTACCGAGATGCCGAAAATGAGATACAAAAGATAACTGATAAAAAGATCGATGAAATTGACAAGCATGTCAAAGATAAAGAAAAGGATTTGATGTCGCTATAATATTCGCAAATATGAGTAAGTCTTCTTTTATTGAAAATAAAATCAATGAATTTATGAGCAATTTCGATAAACTACCTAAGCATATTGGCTTCATAATGGATGGGAATCGTCGCTTCGCGAAGAAACGACGATTTGCTATTGTTGAGGGGCATAAGTCTGGTGCAGAGAAAATGCATGAGATAGTAAAATTTTTAGGAGAAATAGGCATACCATATATGACAGTTTATGCTTTTTCTACTGAAAATAATAAAAGAGCTCCAGTCGAAGTCAAGGCGTTGATGGATTTGCTGCTTTTTTATCTTGATAAATATGAAGATGAACTGGCTGAAGCTGATGTTAAGATAAACTTCATTGGTGAAATTTCTGATTTAAGTCCTAGAATTGTTTCTCGCATTAATGAGGCGGAGAATAATTCTAAAGATAGAAAAGGGCTTAATTTAATTATTGCTTTTAATTATGGATCTCGCACAGAGATAATGAGAGCTTGTCAGAATTTTGCGAAGGATTGCCAAAATAATCCAGATTTACTTGAAATGTCTAATCCGGACATTTTTTCAAGATATCTTTATATGCCAGAGACTGCTGAACTTGATTTTATTATTAGATGTGGTGGAGAGCTTAGACTTTCAAATTTCTTATTATGGCAGGCTGCTTATGCTGAATTATATTTTACTGATACATTGTGGCCTGAGTTTAGCTTGGATGAACTTTGCTCGGCGCTTGATACTTTTATGAATAGAGAAAGAAGATATGGAGGAACTGTATGAGTGCACGTGTTAAAACTGGAATAATAATAGCTCTTGTACTTTTAGTATTTATTGGATTAGGAATTTGGCTGCCGTGGATGCCACTTATTTTATTTTCGATAGTTTTCCTTTATTCTGCGACGGAGTTATATGAGGCACTTAGAAGACGCTTGAGACCTCTTTCGCTTGCTCCTGTTCTTGTAGGGACGATTATTGGTTTGGCGCCTATTTATATTTGGGTAGTTTTTCATCGTCTTTCTGGTTGGCATGCCATGCCACTTAGATCGGCAAATCTTGATCAAAATTTAGTTAGTAATAATGCTTGGCTAACAAGTATGTGCTGGTTACTTGGTTTGGGTTTGGCTGTGTATGCCTTTGTCTTTATGATCTTTAGTATGATTAGTATTTTTGTTCAGGTTTTACTCAAAGGACCGGCATATCTTCCCAATGCAGTTGCAACTTCATTCGCTTCAGTCTTTTTATCCTTTCCACTTGCCTGTGTCACACTTTATATGTATGCAATTCCTAATGGTTGGCGCTGGTTAGTAGCTGTTGTATTAACCGCATCTATAACTGATATTGGAGCTTATTATGCAGGAAGATATTTTGGTAATAGAAAGATTTTACCTTCAATATCAAAGGCGAAAACTTTAGAGGGAATGCTTGCTGCAATTTTATTATCTGGTATTGTTATGGGATTTTTCTTCACTTTTATTATGAGAGGGGCCTTGCCTCAGCATAGAGCATTTTCATCTAACTTTTTATTTGGCATTGTTTTTGGTGTCTTGATGAGTCTTGCCTGCCAAGTTGGAGATTGGAGTTGTTCTAGTATTAAAAGATGGTGTGAGCTTAAAGATTTTTCAAAGACTTTCCCCGGACATGGTGGAATGTTAGATAGATTTGATTCGTTTACTGCTGCTTTTCCTGTAGGACTTTTCCTTGCATATCTTTATTATATAATCGAGCATTAAGTTTTATTGTTATTTAGTATTTTCGGGGTCTTTATTTTATGATAGAGGCCTCGTTTATTTTATAAGAGGTCAACTATGATTAAGTCACTAACAATATTGGGCTCCACTGGGTCTATTGGACTTCAGGCAATAGATGTATGTCGTTTCCATAATATAGAGATTGTCGCACTCAGTGCATATAAAAATATCGATATCATCAAAGAACAAATAGTGGAGTTTGGTGTTAAATTAGTAGCTATTATTGATGAAAAAGCTGCTGCCACGCTTCGTGATTTTATCGAGGTTAAAGGGCTTGAATGTAGGGTATTTTCTGGGGAAAGGGCAATCAAGGAATTACTTCAAATTGATGGAGCAGAAATGGTCTTGAATGCTATTTCTGGAATGGCAGGACTTTTGCCTAGCTTCTGGGCAATTAATTCATTTAGAGATATTGCACTTGCCAACAAAGAAACATTGGTGGGAGCTGGTGCTCAGATAATTGACTTAGCCAAAAAGAATAATGTAAAAATATATCCTGTCGATTCCGAACATTCTGCTATATTTCAATGTATGAGATCATTTCGAGATAAAAGTGTAAAGAAATTATTTATTACTTGTTCTGGTGGTCCATTTAGAACTTGGGAGAAAGATGATATTAAAGTAGCAAAAGCTTCGCAGGCTCTGAAGCATCCCACTTGGGATATGGGAAAAAAGATTACGATAGATTCAGCGACACTTATGAATAAAGGTCTTGAACTGATTGAGGCATGCCATTTATTTGGAGTTGCGATGACTGATATTGATGTCGTTATACATCCAGAATCTATTGTGCATTCTGCTGTTTTATATACTGACGGTTCATGTATTGCCCAACTTGGCTTTGCTGATATGAGAATTCCTATTCAGTACGCTCTGGGAAGGAGCGAAAGAAACAATTGTCCGACTGAACCATTTTCTTTTTTTGATGAAAGAGCTAGATCTCTGAATTTTGCTGAAGTTGATGCTGATAAGTTTCCGATGCTTAATCTAGCTAAGGAGGCATATGAGAGTAGCGTATATGCAGCTCTAATCCTTAATGCTGCAAATGAGGTTGCCGTGGAGGCCTATTTGGCTGATGAGATATCTTTTTACCAGATTTTTGAACTTTGCAAAGCTACTCTGGATGAGTATGAATCGGAAGCTTTGGACTCTTACATTGACGCTGAAGAAATAATGATTCTTGAGCAAAAATATCGAAGCTATGCGTATAAGTTAAAAATTAAATTGACTAAGGAGAATGTCTGAGAAGCTAAATATTATAGTGTTGATTTTAATCACCAATATTTATAGATAATCTTGAATGATCAGACTGTTTTTTGACAATTAGCTTAATTTATAAAATTTCTGCAAAAACTCTGTCTTTAAATACTTTTGAATTATAATTATACAGATTAAATTATATAGGAGATTGTATGTCCGCAATATTAGGTATAGTAATTGGGCTTCTGTCTTTGGGACTGATGATGCTTCTACATGAGCTCGGTCATTTCTTAGTAGGATTGAAGCTAGGATTTAAAATAATTGAATTTTCAATATTTATGGGACCTCGCCTATTGAGCAAAGAAATAAATGGTATTAGATACAGCCTTAAACTTCTTCCCATAGGTGCTAGTGTTCAATTTGCTGGAGAATATCCAGAGTCTGACGAAGAGTTACAAGAGTCAAGTGATTCAGAGGGACATTTTTATTTTATGCCAATTTGGAAGAGAGCATTGGTTCTCTTTGCCGGCCCCTTTACCAATATAGTTTCTGCTTTTTTAGCATTAATTATTTATTTTAATATCGTTGGAGTAAATACTAGTAAATTAGTTGCCGTGCAAGAAAATAGTTTGCTTCACGAAGCCGGAGTCAGCCAAGGTGACCTGATAAAAACTATCGATGGAAGAAAAATTAGAAATGAACTAGATCTTCTTTCTCTTGAACTTCTATCAGCTGGTAAGAAAGATTTTACTGTTGAATTTATTAATTCTTCTGGAGAAGATAAACAAGTTACAATTGATAGAACTGGATATGATAGATATAGTCTAGGTGTGGTGATAGATTCCCAAACTGAACAAGGTCAAGTTTTAGTTAAAAGTTTGGCAGAAAATAGTGTAGAGGGAATTGAAGCTGGAGACATTATCAAGAAAATTAATTCACAGCCTGCTGATGCTAAGACTATCGCTGACATATTAGGTGCAAGTAAAGGTAAGGAAGTTGAACTGGAATTAGAACGCAATGGCAAATCTTTATCTCTCAAAGTTAGTCCAATCGTTAGTTCTAATGTGACTCGTCCGGTAGGTGCTGAGTTCGAACGTATTAAAAGTCCTATCCAGACTATTAAATATTCATTTGATTATTCAGTTTCTATTGTAAGAAGCACATTCGAAATTCTAGGTAGAGTTATTACTGGAGGAGTCAAACCATCTCAGGCCTTGTCTGGACCAGTGGGTATAGTTGATATGTATTCTGGCTTGGTAGCAGCACCTAGTATTGACTGGGAACTTAAGTTTCTACAACTTTTATATTTGTTTGCTTTGATTTCTATGAGTCTCGGTATAATGAATTTGTTACCTATTCCACCACTTGATGGTTCGCATCTTTTCTTCTTGATTATCGAGAAAATAAGAGGTAAGAAATTGTCTGTGAAGGCAATGGGAATAATAAGTATGATTGGCATATCTCTAATTTTACTATTAGCATTTGCCTCATTAGGATTTGATGTACTTAGAATAGTTAAAAGGGGCTAATAAATTAGTCTTTTAAATTTGAATTTTTATTTGAAATATATTGCTTGTATAGCAAGGGAGAAGATTTTTCTCCCTTGTTTTTAATTTTTTTCTATTTTAAGATGAGACCATAGAAAATGTAAGTGGATTAAAATTTTTATTTAATCAATAGCATCTAATACAGAATATTATTTAACTCCGATTTAAAATAAGCACACAAGTATTTGCTCGTGTGTCAGGTCGCAAATATATATTGGTGTGAAAGTTAGATCGTACTAAATATTTACAATAATTAATTTTTGAAAGTATGTATTATGGATAGAAATTTTGAATTTAAACAGGAATTGCCTGTGGTAAATAGACGCAAAACTCGAAAGGTAGTTTTGCCTAAGCCATATAATCTTAGCTTCGGTAGTGGGTCGGCGATTGTTATACAGTCAATGAATAATGCAGATACAAATGATATCGGTGCAAGCTTAGAACAAATTCAAAGATTAAAAGAAGCTGGTTGTGATCTTACGCGAGTTGCTATCAAGGACAAAGAGGCAGCACGAAGTCTTAAATATT
This sequence comes from Bacillota bacterium, assembly GCA_023420115.1. Taxonomy (GTDB): domain Bacteria; phylum Bacillota; class Clostridia; order Saccharofermentanales; family Fastidiosipilaceae; genus JAEZWR01. The sequence continues at coordinate 99,560 of JAEZWR010000002.1, forward strand.
TGCTAAAAAAAAGTCCTTTGCCAATTGTTGCAGATATACATTTTGATGCAAGACTAGCCTTGGAGGCCCTTGAGGTAGGTTGCCCTAAAATCAGAATTAATCCTGGGAATATTAGGCTAGATAGATTAAAAGAAATAGCTAATCTTGCCAAGAGCAATGGGTCTGTCATTAGAGTTGGAGTAAATTCTGGCTCGATTAGACCCTCTTTGAAGAGAGAATATGGTGCTTTTTCTTCAACTGCACTTGCCCTGTCTGCACTCGAAGCAAGTCAAATGTTAGAGAGTGTCGGTTTTGAAGACATAGTTTTATCGATGAAGTCATCAGATCCATTAGTCACTATTCGAGCCTACCGTTACGTCGCCGAAAGGACAGATTACCCTTTGCATTTAGGTGTTACGGAAGCTGGTACTTTAAGTGAAGGAGTAATACGTTCAGCTATTGGAATAGGAACCTTGTTGGCAGATGGTATTGGTGACACAATAAGAGTTTCATTAACTGCGGATCCGGTAGAAGAGATTAGAGCTGCCAAGTCCATTCTCAAGAGTCTACATTTAATAGATGGAGCTGAATTGATATCTTGTCCAACCTGTGGACGAACGGAAGTTAATTTGGAGAAACTCGCACTTAGAGTTGAGAAGAGGTTAGAAAATATTAATAGACCTTTGCGTATTGCAGTAATGGGTTGTAGAGTTAATGGCCCTGGAGAAGCGCAGGATTGTGATTTTGGAATTGCTGGAGGCAAGGATGAATATATACTTTTTGCCAAAGGAAAGGTTATAGGGAAAGTAAGTGAGGAGCTTGCGGAGGATAGACTTATGGATCTCATAAATGAATATCTTCATGAACAATGATGGTGAGCTTATAAGTGTTTGAGTGGTACATTTAATTATAGTTGAGCCTCTGCTCAATTTAATTGATAGTGTCTGGAGCTAGTTTAGTGAATAATCATGAGAATAAGAAGTTAAAGAATTTTTTGCATGCGCTTGCAGGTATTTTGCATACCGAAACTATTGAGAGGTCCTTGTCACCTGCTTTGAGAAATAGATTAAATAATCTGAGTGCGTATGTCAGTGATTTTGAACTTATAAATGAGGGCATGCGATATAAGTTTATCGTTCACTTATATTGTGAGGAGCCAGTAGATGGAACTATCCTTCTAGCGAGCAAGGCTATTTTTGAGCAACTCGATTTTGTGAAAAAGATGGAATTCAAGCTTTCATTTCCTAGTGAATGTTTAATAAATAAGAACTTACAAGCTACACATCTTATGACACTATTTGAATGGGTGCGTTTTGAGGCTAGAAGAGTAGGTTTAGCTTCTATATCTATGGCTTTGGAAAATTGCGTATGTACGGTTGCTGATGATAGACTTATCTTAAACTGCAATAAGTCTGACTACCGTTTGCTTACAGATGATTTAATGAACAAATTCATAGACTTTGTTAAATCTTTGACTTCTTTTGATTGCGATATCTCACTTAAGGTTAATTCAAATAGTGAAAATGAAAGTGAGTCTAACGATATTTGGGATGCTGCTATCTTTAGACGCGTTGAGGCACTAAGGGAAGAAGCTAGATCGATAGAAGAGCGAAGAAACTTGGATCCGCCATGTGAGCATAATCATGTTTCTAGTTCACCTGATTTATCATCAATTAGCATTAGTCAGGATAAGCGAGAGATGATGTATGACTATGGTAGAAATAAATGGATTAAGCAGGGTAGCGAGGGCGTAATTTGGGGACGTTATCCAAGGGATGAGAAATTTTATAAGATAGAAGACATAACCATTGAATGTGGTCGTATTGTTATTAGTGGTTATGTACATAAGCTTGAACTTAGGCCGATAAGAAATGGTAAGAGCATACTTTATAAGTTTGCTATTTTTTCTGATGAAGGTGCAATTAGGGCTTTGGCTTTTGTTGATGCAAATAAGTCTGAGGAACTTTTGGACTTTAAAGAGGGTGGATATTACTCTTTTTTTGTAGATCCTAATGTTGATTCATACAGTAATGAGGTTCAGGTAAGAGTTAATGGTATAAGGAAGATAGATGAACCAGCAAAGAGAAAAGATGAGGCTCTAGAAAAAAGAATAGAGTTACATTGCCATACAAATATGTCAGCACGCGATGCTCTGAGTGATATTAATAAGCTTATTGAGCTTGCTGCTAGCTTCGGGCATAAAGCTGTTGCAATAACTGACCACGGTGTTGTACAGGCTTTTCCCCAAGCTAAGCAATGCCAAAATAAGTTAGCTGCTAAAGGTATAAATATAGATCTCTTGTTTGGTATGGAAGGATATCTAGTTGATGACGGCGTAGCCTGTGTATATGGGCCTGACCTTAATGAGGATTTTGGCGATGACTTTGTTGAAGTACAAATAGATACTACAGGTGATGATATAAGTAGAGATCAAATTACGAAAATTACGGCTAAAAGGTATATTTATAGTTATGAACAAGAGAAATATATCTTTGAAGATTCGTTTGAAGAATTATGTAGACCCTTAAATATGCCAAATAGTGAATTCTATATTGGTAAGTCATATGAGTCACATGAGCTTGAAATGGCAAGGGATGTACATAGTGTGATTTTAGACTTTGCAGAATATCTTTCTAACTCAAGTATTCTTGCGCTGGATGCACTTAAAGTTTTGGCTTTTTTACGTTATGAGGGTATGAGAGTCAAAGAAAAGTATGATGTAAGACAAAAATTTAATCCGGTGCTTATCGATTTAGCTGAACTTTGGGCATATTACAAAGAACGTACAGAGCGTCTCCAAGATATAGCTTCTGGACTTAGCACAGAGGGGAAATTTATTTTTGAAGAAAAAGATATTCCAGACCTTCTAACGAGTAGAATTGATTATGCACACAGCCGTGCTTTTGTTCACGACGATAATGATAAATATGCCTATAATGAGATTGATAAGTTCTTGGACGAGAGTAGGGCTTTGCTTGGCTTGTCTGATGATGAACTTGGACCTTCTGATATATTTATCAGTATATTAGATGTGCTAAATACAAGATCTGGCGCGATCTTAAATAAATTATGTGGAAAGTTGGATATGGGCGGAATTAAGTCTAGAAGTAATAAGGCTAGACATATTATTTTTCTCGCTAAGGATAGCTTAGGTTTATATAATCTTTATCGCTTGGTGTCGGAGTCTAATATTCACTTTTTTCAATTTAGGCCAAAGTGTCCTCGCTCTCTTTTGAAATATTTTAGAGCAGGTATTACTGTGGGGGCTGCCTGCGAGGCTGGTGAAATATTCAAAAAAATTCTTGAACATTATCAGAATTGTGCTTGTGATTATGCTAGAGCTAGGAAGGAACTAGAAAATTCTGTCCTTTATAAGCTTGCTGATTTTTATGATTATTTAGAAATACAGCCACTTGGTAATAATGCCTTTTTACTGCGTAAAGAAGGTAATGGTATAAATGAATATAAACAACTTGAAGAACTTAATTTATTAATTGTTGACTTAGCTAAACTCAAGAATATGCCTTTTGTTGCTACTTGTGATAGTCATTTCCTTGAAAAAGAGGACGGGAAATTCCGTTCGGTTATACTAGATTATAATGGGATGAACGATGTAGATGAACCTACCCCACTTTATTTTAGAACAACTGAAGAAATGTTCGATGAGTTCAAATATCTTTCTGACGAAGATAGGTACTTGGCTATTATTAAATATCCACATATGATTGCTGCTGAAATTGATGGACAAATGGAACCATTTCCATCTGGAAGTTATCCACCAGAAATAAAGTCAGCACCAGATGATGTGAGAAAGATGGTGTATGACGAGGCCGAAAGGTTATACGCATATAAGGGTGTACTACCTGAAATTGTACAGTCTAGAGTGGAGAGAGAACTAAAGGCAATTATTGATAATGGTTTTAGTATTATGTATTACATTGCTCATCATCTTGTAAAAAAATCAAATGATGATGGTTATCTTGTAGGTTCAAGAGGTAGTGTCGGTTCAAGCTTAGTAGCAACATTATGTAAGATAACTGAGGTTAATCCGCTTCCACCTCATTATCGCTGCCCCAATTGTAGATATAGTGAGTTTGATTCTACGGGAGAATATGGCTCAGGCTATGATTTGCCACAAAAGAATTGCCCTCATTGTGGACACGATATGTATCGCGATGGACAGGACATACCCTTTGAAACTTTCCTTGGCTTCGATGGTGATAAACAACCTGATATAGATCTCAATTTCAGTGGAGAATATCAGATGTATGCACATGAATTTATCCGCAAGATGTTCGGAGAAAAATTTACATTCAGGGCGGGGACAGTAACTGCTTTTCAGGAGAAGAATTGTCTCACTATGGCTAGAAAATATGCTGAAAAAAGAGGACAAACTGTTAATTCTTGCGAGCTTGAACGTATAGCAGATCGTTTAACAGGAGTAAAGTCTACAACAGGTCAGCATCCAGGGGGTATAGTCGTTATACCAAAAGAGAGAGATATTTACGATTTTACGCCAATACAGTACCCGGCAGATAAGGCTGATTCTAATTTTTGCACGACCCATTACGACTTTAATTCACTACATGATACGATACTGAAATTAGATGTACTTGGTCACGATGATCCGACAATGTTAAGAGTTTTGGCAGATCTTACGGGTAAGAATATTTTAGATATACCAGTTCCAGATGAAGATGTTATGAAATTATTCACAGGAACAGAAGTTATCTCTATTGAGAATGGAACAGGGCCAGCAGAGATTGGTTCTCTTGGTCTGCCTGAAATGGGAACTTTCATGGCTCGTGGCATGATTCAAGATATTAAGCCTAAAAGATTTTATGATTTAGTTCAGCTTCTTGGTTTGTCTCATGGTACAGATGTATGGAAAGGAAATGCACAAGATTTAATCTTAGATGGAACTTGTACCATAAATGATGTTATAGGTTGCCGTGACTCTATAATGACTACACTTATTTATTGGGGGCTTCCCAAAAAAGATTCTTTTGATATTATGGAAAAAGTCAGAAAAGGCAAAGGCTTGAGTGAATATCATGAGAACTTAATGAGAGAAAAAGCAGTCCCTGAGTGGTATATAGATAGCTGTAAAAAGATTAAGTATATGTTTCCAAAGGCCCATGCGGTCGCATATGCTATCTCTGCTCTGCGTATAGCTTGGTTTAAAGTTCATATTCCTGAGGCCTGGTATTGTGCGTGGTTTTCTATTAGGTCGAAAGTATTCAAAGCACAGAAAATGTGCAGACCGATTGATGAAATAAAATCTCTTTTAAGTGATATCAAGACCAATATGCGCAACAATGTATATAAAGAAAGTGAAAAGAAAAATATAGAAAAAGAGTTTTATTGTCTTGAAATTGTTCTTGAAATGTATCTTCGTAATATTGCTTTTTCTGAAATTGACCTTTATAAGTCAGAGGCAAGCATATTTACATTTGAAGAACAAGGTTTAGTAAGACCTAGTTTGGATAGTATTGATGGTGTATCTACTGCCAATGCTGAAAAAATTGTTGCTGCAAGGAAGCAAAGACCATTTATATCAAAAGAAGATTTACAAAAGAGAGCAGCTCTTCCTAAAGTGGCAATGGAACAACTTGAAATATTGGGCGTTCTTAAAGATCTGCCTGATAGTGATCAAATAGATATTATGTCTCTTCTTGGTTAGAGGTGAAGATGTCGGCTAATAAATTAAGGTATGCTGAGGTTTTTCTTGAAAAAGCCAGCTTGGATTTTGATAAGCCATATACATATTGTGTTCCTTTATCGCTCGTCGATAAATTAGAAGTAGGTCACAAGGTCTCCTTGCCTTTTGGTAGGGGAAATAAGCTGGTGACAGCTTTTGTTTATCGAATTTTTGATTCTTCTATGACTAATATGGGGAATAGCAAAGGGTGCTCTCACTTAGCTAATGATCTTGCCGAAGTAGTTGAATATAAAGAAATAGTTGAAATTGTAGATCCAGAGCCTTGGCTCAGTGTTGAATTACTGAAGTTATGCAGACAAATGTCTATAAGGTATAACGTTGCATTTGGAAAAATTGCTAGTAGAATGATACCTCCTCAAAGTTCTTTGACTGACAAGAAGGAAAGATATTATGAAATAATAGATAGGGAGCTTGCCTCTAATATGCTTGAGGCTGCTTCTTTTTCTAGTGTTCAGCAGATGGCAATTATTGAAACTCTTTTGGAATATGATATTCCTTTATTAAAATCTGAATTACTCAATTTAGCAGATTGTGGTCAGTCAGTTTTGAAAACTTTAGAAAAAAAGGGACTTGTTAGGGAACTTGTTAATTTTACACCCGCTCAGCTAAGAAAAGAGAGTGTTTCTGAAGATTCATATATTGTTAGTGATGAAGAATTTGAAGAACTATCCAAGAAAAAATTTTTGACTTTGGAGCAACAAACTGTATTAGATGAACTAATCAAACAATATGAAAACATCAGACTGAAAAAAGTCAAGGATAATGATAAAGAGCGTAGCTTACACGAATTTTTATTAAAAGGAGTGACAGGAAGCGGGAAAACTGAAGTTTTTTTACAGTTGTGTGACTATCTTATTCAGCATGGTGAAAAAGTTATTGTTCTTGTTCCAGAGATATCACTTACTCCACAAATGACACAGAGATTTGAGGCTAGATTTAGATCAAAGGTTGCGCTTTTGCACTCTAAACAAAGACCATATGAAAGACTTAGTATGTGGCGAAAAATTAAAGATGGAGAGGTCGATATAGCGCTTGGACCTAGATCTGCAATCTTTGCACCATTTAGCAAGCCAGCCTTGATAATTATTGATGAAGAGCACGAAGAAAGTTATGTAAATAAACAACAAAGTCCAAGATATAGTGCCATAACTGTAGCGAGGTTGAGACAACGAAATAGTAATTCTATGCTTCTACTTGCTTCGGCTACGCCCAATGTTGAGGATATGTATAGAACAGAAATAGGTAAGTCAAAACTTTTAGAACTTAAAGAAAGAGCTAGTGGAGTCTTACTTCCTAGAATACAGCTTGTAGATTTGTCAAAAGAGCAGGGAAGTGTCAGCGAATATAGTATGAGTTCTGTACTAATTAATGAAATAAAATCTTGCCTAGATCGTGGGGAACAGGCTTTGGTATTTTTAAATAGAAGAGGGTATACACCTACTTTGGTGTGTCGAGACTGCGGAGCCTCTCTTCTATGCCCTAATTGTTCGGTAAAAATGAATTATCATAAAAAGGAAGGGAAGCTAATTTGCCATTATTGTGGTCATATGAGGGCTAGACCTAGTTCTTGTCCTGAATGTGGAGGGAGAATTATTGATATAGGTTTTGGAACAGAGAAGATTTATGCTAAACTCACGGACTTATTCCCAAATGAAAATATTTTAAGAATGGATTCTGATACAACAAGAGCTCGTAATGCCCTTAAAAATATTCTGGCTGATTTTAATTCACAGAAGAGTAGTATTATGGTTGGAACTCAAATGGTGGCGAAAGGGCATGATTTTTCAAAACTAAATTTGGTGGGGATTCTATCAATTGATCAGATTTTGTCGATGCCAGATTTAAGGGCTGACGAAAAAGTATTTCAATTAATTACTCAGGCTGCGGGTCGAGCGGGAAGAGCTGGTAGTCAAGGGAAAGTGATATTGGAAGTCTACGATAAAAATAGTTATGCCATTCAATATGCTATGAGGCATGACTATGAATCATTCTATAAAACTGAAATGAAAATGCGAAGATTATTATCCAAGCCACCTTTTTTTTATTATGTTTATGTTAATGTATCTTCAGAGAATGATAGTTTGGCAGAAAAAGAAGCCAAGCAGCTTTATAAATATTGCAAAAGGTTCATATCATTACATGTAAATAATAAGGGTTTGGAAAGTTATAAACTTACTGATGTAGGAAGAGCGAATCTTGAAATTCTGCACAATAGGTTTAGATGGCAATTTGTTATCAAAAGTAGTGATGAGAGATTTGCCACGCTCATAAGTCGCTATGTTCTTTTAAGTAAAAAAAATAAAGACGTTCATGTTAGTACCGAAATAGATCCTGCGTAGTTATTTTTAAAATTTATTCAAATAATTACAGTTATTCAACTTACTATTACTATTCATATTCCATTCAATTAAAACGAAATAGCTAATTTAACTAATCATATAAAAATTAAAGAACATAGATATATCTTTGTACTTGTATTTCACTTTATTTTGTGCAAGTTGTTGAAGTGATAGAGTTGCTTCTATATAATTGAGCTAAAGTCGGAAATTTTATTGTTAGTTTTAATAAATTAAGACTTTACTTTATTGAAAGGTTGTAGAACCTGTGAAAGTTAAATTTGATAAAAAAGAACAATGTGAATTATGGTCTATGGCTGCTCTGCCGATTATCCTTATATTTATTTTCAGCTATATACCTATGTACGGCATTCTTATCGCCTTTCAAGATTATGTTCCAGGAATTCCGATTATTGGTGATCCACGTATAAATTGGGTGGGATTTAAACATTTTCAGACTTTTATTGATGGTCCATATTTTGCTCGTCTATTAAAAAATACAGTGTGGCTAAGTCTGTTAAATCTTGCTTTTGGATTCTGGATACCGATTATTTTTGCACTTTTTCTTAACGAGGTTAAACAACTTAGGTTTAAAAAGTTTACTCAGACTGCGAGTTACATGCCATATTTTATTTCTAATGTTGTAGTCGCAGGTATGTTTTTGAGTTTCTTGAGTCAGGATGGTTTGTTTAATGCTATTAATAGACTAACTGGACAAGCTACAGTTGCTTATATTACTAAACCTGCATTTTTCCCTGGCATATATACATTAATTAATGTGTGGAAGAGTTTCGGTTTCAGCTCAATACTTTATTTTTCATCCATTTCAGCTATAGATCCTGCTTTGTATGAGTCCGCTAGACTTGACGGTGCTGGAAGATTTAAATTGATGTGGCATATAACACTTCCTGCAATTAAACCTACTATAGCCATTCTTTTGATAATGCAGATAGGAAGTATATTGGCATCTAATGTTGATTTGATACTCCTTCTTTATAGACCTTCTACTTATAGAACGGCTGATACGATTGGTACATATATTTATAGACTCGGTATTACTGACGGACGTTTCTCATATACAACTGCTATTGGATTATTCATGACAGTGATCAACTTTACGCTTGTATTTATAGCGAATAAGACGTCTAATAAATTGACAGGATATGCTATGTGGTAGGAGGAAGTAAGTATGTCTGAATTAACTAAGAAAAAATTATTTCATTACCGCAAGGCATTAAACCAAGACGGTACTTTGTTCGGTGATATTGTTATTATAATTTCAATGGTGCTTGTCTGTTTCATAACGATTTATCCTTTGTGGTATGTTTTTATACTTTCAATATCCGATCCAATTCATGCTGCAACGATGCAGGTTTATACAATTCCCAAGGGACTTTATTTTGATACTTACGCACTTATAGCAAAAAAGACAGAGTTGTGGCGCTCGTATGGATATACAATTTTATATGTTGTATCACAGACGCTACTTACTCTTCTAACCTCTTTGCTAATGGGATATGTTTTGTCGACTAAGAAACTATTTATGCGTAAATTCCTTGTTTTTTACATTTTGATACCAATGTATTTTGGTGGCGGACTTATTCCTACATTTTTGCTGATTTCTAGACTTGGTCTTTACAATACTATTTGGGCCCTTATTTTGCCAGGCTCATATTCAATTTGGTATATGATTTTAGTTAGAACTTACTTCACTAGTTTGGGAGAGAGTTTGCGAGAGTCGGCTAGAATTGACGGAGCAGGACATTACACAATTTTATTTAAAATTTATATTCCGCTAGCTAAGCCAATTTTGGCAGTTATTGCCATATATACCGTCGTCGGTGTTTGGAATTCTTATTTTAGTTCTCTTGTTTATCAGCCTAATGCGGCAATACAACCACTTCAAATGTATTTGCGCTCTGTATTAGTTACAGAAACAGTTGATATGCAGGCGGGAATGTCGGCAACGGAAATGGAGGCTCTGGTCAGGAAGCAACTTTCTAATAATCAAATTAAACACGCTATGATCATGTTCACAACTCTACCAGTTTTATTTGTATATCCTTGGTTCCAGAAACACTTTGTAAAGGGCGTAATGCTCGGTTCATTAAAAGGATAAGATGATTTTGATTTAAAAGATAATGTATTCTAATAATTTTTAAAGATTGCATAAATAGGGAGTTTACTTTCCTATATTAAGATATGAGGAGGTTCGTATGAAGAGAGTAATAAAGACTGCAGTGGCACTAAGTATGTCGCTAGCTATGGTATCGCCGCTATGTTATAAACCTATTTTGGCGGACGAAAGTGAGAAGGGAACTGAGTCATCATTGGAATCTAATTCTGAAGAGTCTGAGAATACCACGGTAAGTCCAAAAGAAAAGAAGCTAATCAAGGTACTAACTCCTGAATCGTCAAATGGAAAGTTTAAGCTTGTTGAGAGAGAGCAGTACCCAATATGGAAAGAGTTTGAAAAATTACTTGATCAATATGGTCTAGAGCTTGATTTAGAGGTTGTAAATAGAGAACAATATAAAAATACAATCCAAACTCGTCTAAATTCATCCACTGACCTTCCAGATTTTGCTAACATAGGCTCAATTTCACAATCTAATATTGCTGAGATGGGTAAAAGAGGCTTAATTAGAGATTTAAAGGATATGCTAGATCTTGGCGATGGGACTGCAAAGAAATTTTTCACTGAGGGCAAAGGTAAAAATTCTTGGAGTTTAAATACTTTTGATGATGGTTCGGTTTATTGGATCTCCCAGGTTCAGGAGATATCTTTTGGTGGTCAGCCAAAGTCTACCAATATGAATGCCCAAATAAGAAAAGATTGGCTTGATAAAGTTGGTCTTGATATGCCAAGTAATATTGATGAGCTTTATGAGGCACTTCTAGCCTTTCAAGAAAAAGATGTTAATGGTAATGGGCAGAAGGACGAAGTAGTAACTATAGATTTTAGCAATTTTAATAATGGTGTTGCCCAGTGGTTTGGTCTTGTAAATGATATGACTTCTTTGAAAATTGAAGACGGTAAATTCAGTGATATCATTTCACCTTGGCACCAAAAGGGTCTGAAAGATTATTTCCTTTTCTTGAGGAAGCTTCATGATGCAGGTCTTCTTGACCCAACTGTAATCGGTTCTACTGAAGAGAATAAAAATATTGAAAATAACAAAGCTAGTATGATATTCAATTATACAATGGCTACATGGAACGAACCCAAGATTGCATCAGCTTCAGATGCACTTTATTTGAATTTTGGAGGACTTGATGCAAAAACTGAAGATCATCCGCTTATTATTTCTGAGCCTGCTAGCATGTCATATGGCAGATGGGGATTTACTTCCGTAGCTAAAGATGATGAAGCAATAGCTAGATTACTTGATTTCTTATGTTCTGATAAATATGCTGAGCTGACTTATTTGGGCATTGAGGGAGTTACTTACGAAATAGTGGATGGCAGACCTAAGCTTCTTCCAATAGCAGGTCATGATAAATATGAAGAGGCATATAAACAGGGTATTGTTATAGGAGATTATCTCTGGGCAAATGGTGGCTGCTTCCCCAAAAGAAGATATATGCCAATGGAAAATGAAATTGAAACAGTCAGAGCTAATTATCCTCTTAAGGCAGATCAGCAGGAGGAATTTACAAAATATGAGTATTTAGTTCCAACTGATAAAAATTCATTCCTCCCAGTGGCTAATATTGATCAGATGAATAGAATGTCCCTTATTGCAACTGACTTAACTACAAGATCACAAGAAATATCTGCTAGCCTAGTTCTTGGGGATCTCGATATTGAGGACTTAGACTCACTAGTGGCTGAACTTGATGATTTAGGTTTGACTGAGTTGATTCAGATTGATCAAGAGAGGCTAGATAGAGCCAGAGAGTTAGGTATTGTTTGATAATATGACCTTCAAATAATTATTTTTCTTCACATGATTATCAAAAAATAGCAAAAGTTAATTTTAGCAATGATATAAACTATAATATTGCTAATTAAATCGTTAATTATAAATAATACATTTATCAAATAAGTGCTTGCATTATAATGATGTAGGCACTTATTATTTAATAATCAAAGATTACATAGTTATATTAGGAGTTTAAAATGGCAATTAGGAAGATTATTCAGCTTGGTGACCCAAGACTGAGAAAAGTATCAAAGGAAGTACTTGATTTTGGAGATAAGACACAAGTTCTTATTGATGATATGATTGATACTCTAAATTCTACTGATAATGGTATAGGGCTGTCTGCAGTTCAAATAGGAATTCTCAAAAGAATTTTTATCATTGACATGAGAGATGGCAAAGGGGTTAAAGTGTTTGTAAATCCCAAAATTGTCGAAGCAAAAGGAGCCAGAGTAGGAGAAGAAGGTTGTCTTTCAATCGTTGGTAGAAGTGGTTATGTTGAGAGACCAAATAAACTTATCATAGAAGCTCAAGATAGATTTGGTGTTCCATTTAGGATGAAAGCAAAAGACCTATATGCTGTATGCATTTGTCATGAGAGCGACCATCTTGACGGAGTACTTTTTATTGACAAAATGATTGAAGAAATTAGATGATTTGATTCTAAAATATAGTGAGGGCCACTATTTTTATTGTAGTGAAGTTAGTACGGTTAAAATATCAGAGTCAGCTTGTGGAGGAGTGGAGATAATTCTGTGATGGATAAGAAAAAAATTATATTTATGGGAACTGCTGAATTTTCTGCGTCGCAACTTGAGACTTTGATTAAGTCAGAAAAATTTGATATACCTTTCGTAGTATCTCAGCCGGATAAAAGAGTGGGCAGGAAACAAGTTCTTGCAGAAACCGAGGTCAAAAAATTAGCTTCAGCATATGATATTGAAGTTTTTCAGCCACGAAAATTAAGAGATGGTGTTTTGGCTCAAAAAATTAAGGAGGCATCGGCTGACCTTATTTTGGTTGTAGCATATGGCAGAATTTTACCAAAAGATGTATTGGAAGCTGCTAAATTAGGTTCGATAAATATTCACGCTTCTCTTTTGCCCAAGTATAGAGGGGCTTGTCCAATACAGATGTCAATTTGTGAGGACGAAAGAGAAACAGGTATTACATATATGCGGATGGCTGAAGGTCTAGATGAGGGGAATATATTAAGACAGTATACTATTCCTATTGATGATAAGATTAACTCGACAGAGCTTTTTAAACAATTGGCTGAACTCTCGTCTATGCACTTGATAGATTTTCTTAATGACTTTTTTGTGGATAAATATGAAGAGTTGGTTCAGGATAATAATGAGGCTACAATAGTTAAACCATTAGTCAAAGATGAAGCCGAAATAAACTGGGAGCTTACTGCACGAAAAATTCATAATATAGTTAGGGCGCTTCATGAATGGCCGGTGGCTTTTACTTTTTTAGATAATAAAAGGGTACAAATTATAAGTGGCACTCATATACCAGCGACTTCTATGGATGAGAAAATGCAAGAGCGATTCGACAAAATGACTTTTGGTGAAATTTTTGCTAACAAAACAGAAATATTTGTTAAGTGTAAAGATTCGTTCTATCAAATTTTAGAGATGAAAGTTGAAGGTTCAAAAATGAGACCGGCAAGAGAACTTGCTCATAATTTCCGTGCTGGACTAAAATTCACTTATGATAAGACGAAGTGTGGCCCTAAAGTATATAAATATGGAGAACTAAATTAAATTTGTCTAAGAATTATAAAAATATCAATCAAATTGAAAATAGAGATTACAGAGTTTTGGCTGTCAAGCTCTTGTATAAGGTGATATACGAGGGTGCTTTTTCTAATTTAGCTCTTGATCAAGAACTTAGAAGAACAAAGTTTAGTAACGAAGAGCGTGCGAGGACAACTGCACTGTTCTATGGTAGCTTATCAAGATATAAGTTGTTAATTGCTATCTCTTCTAAAATTTCATCACGTAATATAGGTGGATTGGATAATATCGTAATATGTATTCTTATTACGGCACTTTATGAACTTTTTTTTATGCATACAGCAATTTATGCTTGCGTAAATGAATTCGTCAATATTTGTAAATTTTTTAAAGTTAGATCTGCGTCATCCTTGATAAATGCAATACTTCGCAAGGCTAGTTGTTTCTCTGATGATATAGAGTCTTTAGCAAAAGATTTGTCACCTGAGTTTAGATATTCGATAGATAAGAATTTGTATAAAGATCTTGTTATAAGTATGGGAGAGAATACTTGTAAGGAATTTTTACTTAGGGCATACAAGTCTGCGCCGATGTCATTTAGATTCAGAGGGAGTGAAATTGAATATGAGAATTATTTAAAAAAGCATTCCCATGTATTTAAACCATCTTTAATATCTTCAGATTTTTTAGTTCTACAAGCTCCATTTTCTGAAATACCAAAGGAAGATATATTTAAAACCCTGATGCCTCAGGGAGAGCTTGCCGGTTTGGCTGTAAAAGTTTTGGATCCACAACCATGCGAAGCCATTGGCGACTTTTGTGCAGCACCTGGTAATAAGTCTTTACAGATTCAAGATTATAGAAATGGTGATGGTGAACTTTTTTGTTATGATGTCCACCAGAGCAGAGTAAATTTGATAGTTAGGCGATTCGAAGAGGCGGGGGAAGTAGAAAATATTGGGACAAAAGTATTTCCGACCAAGCGAGATATGCGAGAAAATATAAATCAATCTTTTGACAGAATATTACTTGATGTTCCTTGCTCATCCTATGGTATGCTAACTCATAAGCCGGAATTAAGGTATAAATATGATAAGGACTGTCTTTCTGAGCTTCTTGGTATTCAGAGTGATTTACTGGAGTCTGCTGCAAAGTCTTTAAGATCGGGTGGTGTTTTGGTGTATTCAACCTGCACACTGAGGATAGAAGAGAATGAGATGCAGGTTAGAAAGTTTCTGGAGAAACATCCAGAATTTTCATTGTTCCCTTTTGAAGATCCTAGACTTTGTTCGAAAAAACACGAGAGTGCTTTTTTATCCTTATTGCCTGATGAAAAGTCAGCTGAGGGTTTCTTTATAGCTAGAATGAAACGAAATTAGTTAATTACAAATAAAGGTATTAAATAGATAATATTATATGAAAAAATATTTGATCGAAAATAAATATTCGTACTATGATTATGAACTTACTGACTGGCAGAATTTTTGTCTTGAACATTCCTTTGAAAAATATCGTGCCAAGCAAATTACAGATGCTCTCTATCATGGTAAGAATTCTCCTGAAAAATTTACCAATTTGCCTATAAGAGTGAGAGAGGCAATTTCTGAACACACTGATTTTAAGTCTATGGAAGTGATTAGGAGACTGGAGTCAGAACTCGATGGGACGGTAAAATATTTATTTAAACTTTTTGATGGGGCTTATGTTGAGGCTGTTCTCATGTTTTATAAATATGGGGCTTCTCTTTGTATATCGACTCAGGTCGGTTGCGCTATGGGTTGTGAGTTTTGTGCATCTGCCAAGTTGGGGCTAGAGAGAAATTTGAGTGCTGGTGAAATGTTAGAACAGGTATGTTTAATTTCTTCTGGTGAAAAGGTTAATATTCACAATGTGGTGCTGATGGGGATAGGTGAACCTCTTGATAATTTGGCCAATGTACTTCGATTCATTGATGTTGTGTCGAGACCTGATGTAATGAATATTGGTAAAAGACGTATATCTGTATCAACCTGTGGTCTGCCAGAACAAATAAAATATCTTGCTTCAATTAAGCCTCAGTTTACATTATCAATTTCTATTCATGCTGCAGATCAGGAAAAAAGAGCCAAGATTATGCCGATTGCTAGAAAGTATGATTTAGATACCTTGTTGGCAGCTTGTAGGCATTATTTAGCAAGAGGCGGAAAGAGAATAAGTTTTGAATATATTATGCTAAAGGGATTTAATGATGGAATAGATGATGCAGTAAAGTTAGCGGAGCTACTTAAGGGAATGCTTGCACATGTCAATCTTATTCCAACAAATGAGATCCCAGGAAGCCCTTTTCATGCTTCGAGGCGCACTGATATTTTAAAATTTAAGGAATACCTTGAGAAAAAAGGTATATCGTGTACGGTGAGAAGATCTTTAGGGCAGGATATTATGGCTGCTTGTGGTCAGCTGAGAAAGAAACAGATAGAATCTGAATGATAAGCTTATTTATTCTGATATTTATTTGATTACTTACTAGTTGGCTTTTTGAATTTATGGCTTGCTTTTATTTTTGAAAGTAAGTTTGATAGAATATTGTCTGTTCAAATTAATATTTATGGAGTGATTGTGAGAGAGGCAAAAGGTACCGGTATTTATTTTGTTTCCGGAACAGATAGGGGTCTTGTTAGAAATAATAACGAAGATGCCTGTCTGGTTTTTCATCTGCCTAAAAATGATCAATGGATTTTGATTATTGCTGATGGAATGGGAGGGCATCGAAAGGGTGACGTTGCAAGTAGGATTGCTGTCAATTCTGTCAGTGAGAGATTGTTCAGAGAATTAGATACTAACGATAGTTCAGAAGAAATATGCAGAAAAATAATAGATACATCTGAACGTGCCAATGTCCGTGTTTACTTAGAATCTATATCGAACGATAGTATGAAGGGAATGGGAACAACACTTCTGTTGGGTGTAGTGGACAAGAACAATATGCATATTGGCAATATTGGTGATTGTAGAGCCTATGTACTTCGTGGAGATTCTAAATTTTACAGAATAACTAAGGATCATTCATATGCCCAAGACCTTATTGATTCAGGAGATATTGATGAAAGTGAGGCGCGAGTACATCCAGGAAGACATGTTCTCACGCGTTCCTTGGGCTCACCTAACTATGTACAGGCAGATATTTTTGTAAATAAAATAACTGCTAATGATAGGTGGTTATTTTGCAGCGATGGCTTGCATTCATATGTCTCAGAATTAGAAATTGCAAAAGTATTAAAAGAGGCAAGAAGTCCCGAAGAGGCAGTTCACAAGATGATAGAACTAGCTAATGATGCAGGCGGTAGAGATAATGTCAGTGTAATTGTAGGTTTTGCGGATGAGAATATATAATTGGTATATTTGCTACATTTGTTTTTATTATTAATATGAAGATTGAAATTTGAGTTTAGAATATTGATAAATAGAGAAAATTATTCTAAATATAAAAGGTATAACTACCAATAATTTATGCTTCGAATGTAAAAGGTTACTAGGAATAGATTTTATTTTAAGAGAGTTAATAAGGAGTCGGCATGGCAATTCAAAATGGTACAGTGCTGAATCAGCGATATAAAATTATTAAGAGACTTGGAGCCGGTGGAATGGCTCAAGTGTTTTTGGCAGAGGATCTAAAAAATGGTCGTAAAGTAGCTATCAAGGCACTCAAAACAGAACTGAATGATGATGAGGAGTTTGTCAGACGTTTCGATGCAGAGGCAAGGGCTGCAAGTTCGTTGGCACATGAAAATATTGTTAAGGTTCTCGGAGTTGGTGTTGACCGTGGCGTTCGATATATGGTTCAAGAATTTGTTGACGGTGTGAGTCTCAAGGCAATGATAAATCACTATCATCGATTGGATTGGAGAGTTGCGGTACCATTATTTGTCCAGATAGCAATGGCTCTCGAATCGGCGCATGCCGGTGGCGTAATTCATAGAGATATCAAGCCACATAATATTCTCATCGGAAGCGATCACAGAGCTATGGTAACAGATTTTGGTATTGCTAGGGCTAATTCTGCTACTACAATTACTCAGGCTGGAGGAACTACATTAGGTTCTGTTCATTATTTTTCTCCTGAACAGGCTAGGGGGAGTATGGCTGGTGAAAAATCTGATATTTACTCCTTGGGTATACTTATGTATGAGACTTTGACAGGTCGACTTCCTTTTGATGATGATAATCCAGTGGCCATTGCGATTAAACATTTACAGAAACCCGCTATTCCACCTAATGAATTGGAACCAGTTATTCCGCAAGGTTTATCTGACATCGTCATGCGTTGTATCGAAAAGGCACCATCTGATCGATATGAGACAGCTAGAGAATTAATTAATGAGCTGGATGCTTTTACCATTAATCCGCAAGGAACGTATGGAATAACTTTGGCGAAATTACGAAAAGAGAAGCCTGAAGTATCTTTGGTTCCAATTACTGAAGAGAAATTAATTGAATTTGAGAAGAAGATATCTGATCGTAAAAGTTCTAGAAGAAGAGAGACAGGGGCAGTGCTAGCAATCGTTTTGCTCAGCGTAGCTTTTGCCTTTTGTGCGATTGTTTATTTTGTCCAATATATAGGTAAGCAGATCCAAGATAGTGAAGATGCAATATATAAGATGCCTAATTTTGTAGGTTGGGATATTTCACAAGCTGAAGAGGAACTGAATAAGAACAATATTGCTTTTACCATACGTGAGGAATATTCAGATAGTTTCGATGAGAATAAAGTTATTTCTCAATCAATACCTGCCGGTGAGAAAATGGGGGGGCATTCAATTTCTAGACAAGAACTCAAAGTTAGTAAGGGAAGTAATTTAGTTGATGTTATTGAATATAGTGGACAAGATGGAGATGAAGTAGTATCTAAACTTAAAGAGCTTGGACTCGTAGCTGTAAAAGTAAGAGAAATTAATAATGAAGTTGAGGAAGGAAAGGTAATAGCTACTAATCCTCAAGCTGGCTCAATTTTAAAAATTGGTGAAACTATTGAAGTTGTAGTAAGTTCCGGAACAAAAGATGTCCACATAAATGAATTTCATTTATATGGATACACTGTTGCTGATGTCATTAAAAAGTTAGAGAGTGAAGATATAGTTGTTAAACAAGTTATTACACCTGAAGGCTTGACCGATAATAATTCATATGTAGCTGATATTTTAGATATGGCACAAAATAGTTTGCTATGGAATGATCAGATTGTATTGCAGTCAGGAGATTCAGTGACGGTTGTTGGCAAACCGTGGACTTATTTCCATCCTGAAAATAATACCAATCAGAGCGATACTAATTAAATTTCAAAAGTCAGTATTTATGCTGGCTTTTAATTGTTGAGATTATTTTGGAGTTTCTAATGTCAAATGAATGGGCAAGAATAATCAGAGGGCGCGGTGGAGAATATATCATTTATTTTGATGACGGCAGAGAAGAGAGAGCTGGA
Organism: Bacillota bacterium; assembly: GCA_023420115.1. GTDB lineage: Bacteria > Bacillota > Clostridia > Saccharofermentanales > Fastidiosipilaceae > JAEZWR01. Next base: position 118,726 of record JAEZWR010000002.1, read on the forward strand.
GTAAGAGGAATATTTAGACATGAGCGCAGAGTCATTAGGCCCACGGTTGGAGATTTAGTTAAGGTTGAAGAGAATTCAGATCCTTTGGTGAAATATACGATAGTTGATTTTGCTGAAAGAAAGAATAGCTTAATTAGACCATCTATAGCTAATATTGATAGACTTTTTATTCTATTTGCAATCACAGAGCCTAAACTTGATCTTTTTTTATTGGATAAGATGTTAGCAGCTGCACTTGTTCAGAAAATTAAGCCCAGTATTATAATCAGTAAAATTGATCTTTTGTCAGAAGATAAGAAAAAGACGATTATCGATTACCTGAAGAATTATTATATTTTTACCGGTCTTGAATTGTATTTTATAAGTCAAGTAGATAAGTATTCAAAATGCTATAAGATAGAAGATGATGATGAGCTTAGTAAACTGCTTTTTGATCCTATAGGATTATCACATTTAGCAGAAGATAAGAATGAGATTAGAAGTATTTTACAAGAACGCAGGAATAGGCTTAGAGCTAGGCTTACTAGACAAATAAGTTATAGTGATTTTTTATCTGATATTAAGAATGATATTAGAGGTCGAGTTGCTTCTTTGGCAGGAGTATCCGGTAGTGGAAAGTCAACGCTTTTTAATAAAGTCACTGGCTCTATGTACATGGAGACACAAGAGATAAGTAATAAGCTTGAAAAGGGGAGAAATACTACTAGGCATATAGAGCTTATGCCAATCTTGGGGGGATTTTTTGCTGATACACCTGGGTTTGAGAAAATTGATATAGAAAAAATAGTGGATGATGGTGAAAGTCTTGAATTTGCTTATCCTGATCTTAGAGATTATCACCTTCTCTGTAAGTATAATGGATGTAGACATCTTGATGAGCCTGACTGTGCTGTGAGCAATTTATCTGAAATATGTGGAGAAAGATATAAGAATTATCGTATTCTTAGGCAGATGATAGACAATCATAAAAAGTATTAAACTTTAAATGTATAGGGAGGGGAATCTATGTTCAGTAACACAGATGAATTATTTGCTAGAATTAAAGAAGGATACAAGGCAATTGCACCATCGATCCTTTCTGCTGATTTGTGGAATCTAGAAAAAGAATTACTCGACATTGAAAATGATATAGATTTAATCCACTTTGATGTTATGGATGGTATATTTGTACCCAATATATCGTTTGGGTTTCCTTTACTCGATGCAGTTAGGAAGCACTCAAATTATATATTGGACGTTCATTTGATGATAGAAGAACCCAATCGATACTTTTCGGATTTTTATAAATTTGGTGCTGATATTTTGACTGTTCACTACGAAGCAATGAAGCATCCATATAGAGATTTACTTGAGATAAAAAAAATGGGGATGAAGGTTGGCCTTACTATTAATCCTGGAACCTCTTTGAACTCTATAATCGAACTTATTCCATTAATTGATCTATTGTTAATTATGACTGTTGAACCTGGTTTTGGCGGACAAGCTATAACTGAAAATGCCTACAGAAAAGTTGCTGAAGCAAGAGAAATACTTAATGAATTAAATAAATCGTGCATAATCGAGGTTGATGGAGGAGTTTCAAAATCTACTATTTCCAAGCTTGCAGAAGCTGGTTCAGATATTTTCGTTGCGGGGTCTGCTATTTTTTCACACGATAATAGGAAAGAAGCAATATTGGAACTTAGATCTGGATTTTAGTAAAAGGTCTTAATATAATAAAATTATACTTGACTTAGATAAGACATAAACTTATAATTTTACAAGTTCACAGGGGAGTGGCTCAACGGTAGAGCAGCGGTCTCCAAAACCGCCGGTTGCGCGTTCGAATCGTGTCTCCCCTGTTTTTTTATGTTCTTTTAAAAGTGTTTTGCTTATATGAGAGAATATCTACTTAATTTCAGAAAAAATATCATAGTGAAAATGTTATAATGAATCCCAATATATTGTATTTTGGAGTCAATTGTGAGTGCAGAATTTGTTGATATATATACTGATGGATCTTGTTTAGGAAATCCTGGATGTGGTGGTTGGGCCGCTATTTTGGTATATAAAGGCCATGAAAAAATTATTAGTGGTTCAGAGGAGCATAGCACAAATAATAGGATGGAGCTTACAGCTGTTATCCGAGCCCTTAGTACTTTGAAGAGAGACGTTGAGTGTAATGTTTATATAGATTCAGCTTATGTTATGGGTGCTTATGAACATAATTGGATGAGAAGCTGGAAGAAGAATAACTGGCGAAATTCCGCAAATAAAGAGGTCGCTAATAAAGAACTATGGCAACAGTTAGATGAACTTTGTAGTAAATTTAAAGTTAAATTTTATAAAGTCAAAGGTCATAGTGGTCACGAATATAATGAGCGTTGTGACAAGCTTGCGGTTGAAGAAAGTAAAAAAAGGCAAGCTAGTCTGAAAAATAATTGATTTTCTTTTGACTTGCGATGTTTTTTTTATTATCAATGTATTATATGGTTAGCTTGATATTTTATTGAGGGATAAAATGTGTGAAATAATAAATGATTTACCGAAGTATAATTCTGAAGATTTAATTGAGAAGATTTTAAGTGAAAATTTGATCTATGATGGAAATATTTTTTCTGTAAAAGAGCTACAAGTATTAACTGCTAACAATCATAGGAGCCACAGAGAGATTATTAGCCACAACGGTGGAGCTTGCATCTTGGCTCTTACAGATGATGATAAGATTATTTTTGAATATCAATTTAGAGTTGCCATAGGAAAAGTTCTTTTGGAACTTCCCGCAGGTAAACTTGAGAAAGGTGAGGAAGCCATAGTTTGTGCTAAGCGGGAACTTGAAGAAGAAACATCATATAGGGCAGAGAAATGGACAAGTCTCGGTGAGATTTTTGTTTCTCCTGGATATGATAATGAAAAAATATATCTTTTCTTAGCTGAGAACTTGCGTCAAGGAGAGTTCAATTTGGATCCTGATGAAAGAATTATGACTTTTGCTCTGCCTAAGTCACTTGTCAAAGATTTATTGCTATCTAATTATTTTGAAGATGCTAAGACAGCTATGGCGTTAAGTATGTATTTTCTTAAATATTAACTTTTAATTTGTTGAGGTTTATAAATGCCTAATAAGAAAAAAGAGGGTGTTAGTTCTAGAAAATTAAATACAGAAGATAAGATGAATATATATCAGAGTGAAGGTGAGAATTTAAGTGCTTCTACCAAATTAAGCCTTGCTAATGAGATATCGGCAATTCTTTTTATTTTGCTTGCTCTTCTGACTGGATTTATTCTTTACTTTAGTCCTATTTCTAATGGAATATTAGGTGATTTTATTCATTCTTTCCTTTTAGGAATAATAGGTCCTGCCTCTTATATTTTGCCACTTCTCTTTTTTGCATGGGGACTTGATCTTTTCTTAAATAGGAGAAGGGAAATTCAATTAATTCGTTCTATGCATTTTTTGATACTTATAATACTTATATCAGCAATTTGGCAATGCCTCACTTATTCTGGAGAAAAATTTGAGAGACTTTTATGGACTTATGTTAATAATGTATATGTATCTGGAAGAGCTACTTCAAAAATTGAGGCTACAACAGTTTTACAATTTTTATATAGTGGAAGCATAGACAGGAGCATCATTTCTAAGTCGGCACAGTTTACTTTTGGTGGCGTTATTGGTTCTTGTCTCAGCTTAGGTTTGAATATTTTTTTGGGATTTGCGGGTACCACGCTATTTCTGATATTTGCTATCTTAATTGAATTGTTAATAATTTTTGACTTTACACTTAAATCAGTGGGAATGAATATCAAACAATTTGTATCGGTAGCTCAAGAAAAAATTAGATCTATTTTCTATGGATATTTAAAAAAAAGAGAAAATTTGAGTACGTCCGATTATGAAGACTATGATTATATAAATGTTGAAAATAATAAAGAAGCATTACTTACTGATGAGTATGAGCAAATTAGGAATGGAAGATCCTCGCCCTTGGTTAAAGAAGATGATGAATATAATATCTCATATGGTAATGCCAATATGAGAGAAATAGAATTTAGTGGACAGGTTAACACCTTAGGGTTTAAACAGAAGTTATTGAGAAAATTTGGTACAAGGAACTTGGAGAAATTTATGGCATCTAAGGATATTTTCCCTTTCTTTACATATGACGATAAAGATAAGCATAAGATTATTAAACAGAATAAACCAAAGAATTCTAGTATTATTGATAATTTTAATTTATCTAATACTAGTAATACTGATTTTTCTGATGCTGCTAGAAGGTCATCAATCTTAGAGCATGATAGAAATGAGTCAGCTAATACTACTAGGAGTAAAGAAGATTTACTTAGTATGCCAGATTTCTTAAATCAAAGAGACGTGGTTAAGCGCGCAGGCGTTCCAGATGGTAAGAATTATCCAGATTTTCTCTTAGATGTTGAATATAAGAAAGCAAACAATAAAAAAGATGAGGCTATGCTGTCTAAATCTTACGATGATAGTTTGGATGAGCTATTAATTGGTGAATCGAGTATTAATAGACATAATCATTTACAAGGGCTCAGTCAAGTAAATGAGAATAACGAAGTTTCAATGCCAAAAGAAGCTCATTTAGATACACATAAAAATCATGGTAGTTATAGTGATGAAGTAAAAGAATGGTCTGACAAAGAAAATAAGGTAAGTGATAACTTAGCTGTAAATAGTCAGAGTGGGCAAATGCAGAATTTTAAGGATATGGCTCATTCTGCTCAAAGTAGGGAACTTAGAAAAAGTGAGAAGTTAGCCAGTGAAGCGTTTAGCAAGATTGCAGCTGAAAGAAATAGAACTAATAACTATGATGAGCATGTCTCTCAAAGACTGCATTCAGATAATTCGTCTGAGCAGATTGGGAATATCAAAGAGATTAGAGAGCAGAATTATTTTTCTGATGCTATACCAGACTATCTCAATGATAAACTTAATAATGATACTCAACACAATTCCGAAGCTTATCTTACTGGGGATGGAGTGCTAAGTGATGAGGAAAAAGATAGAGCAAGGTCAGCTTATATAAAAAGACAGAATGAACTAAATAATATAAATGGTTTAAATTCTCAAGAACCTAATATTTCTAAAGAATCGCTTTATATAAGTCGAGCAAAATTTGATGTAAGAGACAAAGAACAAATAAAAAGTTTTGAGCACAGTGATAACGAAGTTTTGGAAAATAAAAATGATAGATTAACGAGTGAATTTATTTCTGTGGAAAATGGAAATAGGATAGATTTAACTCATCGTGATAAATCTATTAATAAAAGTGCCACTAATTATAAATCTCATAATGAAGTAGCTAGAAAAGAAGTATTTAAATCGAATTCTATACGGCCATATGTTTTCCCCCCGTTGAGTTTGCTCAGTCCCGCCAATCCCAATAGCAGAGCTAATCGTATGGAGATAGAGGATACAGCTAGAAAATTGGTTGCACTATTGCAGAGCTTCGGTGTTGAGACAAGTTTGAGCAATATAACATCAGGACCAACCATTACACGTTTCGAATTAACGCCTGGAGTTGGGGTGAGAGTAAATAAAATTTTGAATTTGAGTGAAGATATTGCACTTGGACTTGCTGCTACAGGACTTAGAATCGAAGCTCCGATACCTGGAAGATCGGCTGTCGGTATAGAAATACCCAATAGAGTAAAAGAAACAGTTTATTTGCGTCCTCTACTTGAATCAAAGGAATTTCAAGAAAATAAATCAATGCTTGCGGCACCTATCGGTAGAGATATACCAGGAGAAGCGATAATATGCGATATAAGTAAAATGCCACACTTACTAGTTGCTGGTGCTACTGGTTCTGGTAAGTCAGTTTGTATCAATGCTATTTTGATAAGTTTATTATTTAGAGCTACTCCTAAAGATTTGAGGCTTATATTAATTGATCCTAAAGTTGTTGAGTTATCTCTATATAATGGAATTCCGCACCTGTTGACACCTGTTGTTACAGATCCACAAAAGGCTGCTAATACTCTAAATTGGGCAGTTCAGGAAATGGATAGAAGATACAAGCTTTTTGCTAAGACTGGTTGCAAGGATTTAGCAAGATACAATGCAGCGGTAGATAAAAAATTGAATGACCGTTTAGCTGAGCGAGAGGAAATGTATCAACTCGCAAGAAGAAATGATCCCCTTAAATCAGAAGAAGAAATACGTGAACTTGTAAATGCTAGCCTACCTTTGCCTGCTGATGAACATTTGGCTCTTATATTGATTGTTATAGATGAGCTAGCTGATTTAATGGCAGCGGCACATCAAGATGTTGAGACGTCTATTGCAAGACTGACAGCAAAAGCAAGAGCTGCCGGTATGCACTTAATTATTGCAACACAACGTCCATCGGTAGATGTAATAACGGGAACTATTAAGGCTAATACACCGTCAAGACTTGCCTTTGCAGTTTCTTCCCAAGTTGATTCAAGGACAATTTTGGATAGAAATGGTGCTGAAACTCTGCTTGGCAAAGGAGATATGCTTTATCATCCACTTACTGAGAACAAAGCCAAGAGAGGTCAAGCTGCACTTGTATCTGATTCGGAGGCTGAAGCAGTTGTAGAATTTATCAAAGCAAATAACACAGCTGAAGTTAATGAAGAATTAAGTGAAGAAATCCAAGGTGCAAATTCTCAATTAGTGAATTCTAATACTGTAAAAGATGAATTATATGATGAAGCAGTTGAGGTTGTTTTGGAAGTTGGTAGTGCTTCTGCATCTGTTCTTCAACGACGATTGAATATCGGTTATCCTAGGGCAGCCCGCCTAATAGATACTTTAGAGGATGATCACATAATAGGACCGCATGAAGGAAGCAAACCACGTAAACTTAAAATAACTAGAGATGAGTGGGAAGAGATAAAGTCTAGCAGAGTATAGTATTAAAGTGATTGTTATTTACTAGGGGGCTTTTATGGTAGAGAATAATAACAATATTGAAGAACTAGAAGGAGAGGCCAAAATTCTAGACGGTAAAATGGTCTCAAACTTAATAAGAGAAAGTATCAAAGAAGAAGTTTCAATTTTACAAAGTAAGGGTGAAATAGTAGCATTAGCTATTGTTTCTGTCGGGGATGATCCTTCATCTAAGATATATATAAGGAATAAGGTCAAAGCTTCTGAAAAAGTTGGTATTATGTCATATGTATATGATTTGCCATCTGATACTGGTGAAGATGACTTACTTAAACTTTTGGATGAGCTCAACTTAGATGATAAGATTGATGGAATTATAGTTCAGCTTCCTTTGCCTAAACATATTGATGTGTTTAAGGTGCAGGAAAAGATAGATTATATTAAGGATGTTGATGCCTTTTCCAAGGTGAATATGGGTTTACTCATGCAGGGGAGAGCTGAACTTAAACCTTGTACACCAGCTGGGATTATTTATCTTTTGGATCATTATGGTATTGATTTGTGGGCAAAAAGGGTTTGTATAGTAGGATATAGCAATATTGTAGGTAAGCCTCTTTCTATAATGTTATCGCTACGTGGCGCAACAGTTACAGTATGCAACTCAAAAACTGTCGACCTTCCTTTTCATACTCGTAATTCAGATATTGTAATAGTTGCCACAGGTAAGTCCCATTTAATCAAGATGGAGCATATTAGTAAAGGTGCAGTTGTTGTCGATGTAGGTATATCTCGACTTGACAATGGAAAAATAATTGGTGATGTTGATTTTGAAAATGTCAAATCACTTGCTTCGTATATTACCCCAGTTCCAGGTGGTATTGGACCTATGACAGTCGCTATGTTATTACAAAATACACTTCGTGCACATAAGTTGCGTATAAATGGTGAATAATTATTGCTTAATTATTATGAGCTATCAGTTTTTAATGATATGTAAAATAAATTTTTGAGATATAAATTTTGATATTAGGCTTAGTTTAAGTATAGATTTATTTTTAGGAATAATAGCTCAATTAAAATTATTTAAAATTTACTAACTTTGATTCAAATTTAATTTAAATTGTATATTCTTGATAGTAAAATATTTTGAGCGTTTTTTTTATTGTCATTTTTGTAAGAGCGAAATTAGTAAGAATTTTTTAAAATTTAACTATAACTTTGTGAAGTTATGAGGAGATATTGGTGAGTAAAGATAGTTACAATAGGAATATAAGGAATAATTCAGATGAGTCATATTACTATGACTTTTCTGAAAATAATTCTTCGTATATGCGTCCTCATAAAAAGAAAAGTTTTAGAGTTGAGGCTTCGCCAAATAATGATGATAGTAATTTAGTAGTATCTTCAGGGACTGCTTTTTTAGATAAGGAAGAAAAAAAGTCAGCGGATAATTATTATCTTGATTTTGAAAATGACGAAAATTTGCCGCTTCGAAATAATCAAAGGAAATTTGTCACCAAAGTCAAATGGGATAAGCTTGATGATATGCCAGAATGGCGAGCCTATAGTCATAATAATAGTTTTAAAAATAATGAGGAGTTTGGATGTAAGGATGCTACTAACTTGCCTAGGGACATTAAGTCAAATATAAATAATGATAGTCTCGAACAAAATCATCATACGATGAATAGGCCTTTTCCTAAATCCATTTATCCTATAGGGGCTGAATCTCAAGCAAGAAGATTAGAAAAAAATAGAGAAGAATATAGGACAGTTCGTATTTCCACTAATGTTGAAAATGATACTGATAATTTATCTTTCAATAAAGAGAAGAAATCATCTAGTCAATCGCTAATTAATGGTGGAATGATACTGATATTTGGTTTGATTCTTTCTAAAATAAGTGGACAGGTTAGAGAAATATTATATGGAAATGTATTTCAAGAAAGTTATCTTACCGATGCTTATGTGAAGGCTTTTTTGATTCCTGATTTTATTTATGATCTTCTTATAGGAGGCTCAATTCAAGCAGCTATAATTCCCACTCTTTCTTCTTCAATAGGGACAAATAATGAAAAAAAGGCATGGAAGTCTGTCAATATATTCATCTCTATTATGGCGCTTTCGGTTCTGATTTTGATTATTATTGGTGAAATTTTTGCACCTATTCTTATGAGAACTATAGCTACACCTGAGTATATAGGAATAACTACTAGTTTAGCGAGAACTCTGTTCCCCCAGACATTTTTTATGATGCTAGCAGCTCTTTCTATTGGCATAGTGAATTCACATAAAAAGTTTAAAAAGACAGCCTTTGGTCCAACTATTTATAATCTAGCCGTTATATTAGCTCTGTATTTTTTGGGTGATTCGAATGAGGCGGCGCTGATTAGAGTAGGTGTCGGTATAACTTTTGGAACTTTATTTTATTTTTTATTTCAATATACCTTGGGTTATAAAGAATTGAGTAAGTTTAGATTCAGTCTGGATTATAGAGACAAAGATTTTATAAAGCTTCTAATTCTTGCAATTCCTACTATGTTTTCATCATCTATTTCACAACTTTCAAATATGATTACATATGCTTTTACTAGAGAGCTTGTAGATGGCTCTAGTACTGCCTTGAGATATGCAACCTCGGTATGGCTTCTTCCATATGGTATTTTTACAGTTGGCATTGGACAGGCAATGCTACCAACTTTATCTGAATTTATAGGTCGAAAAAAGTACAAAAGTGCGGCCCTTGCCTTGAGACAATCGATGAGACATGTTTTATTTTTTATTATTCCTTCCGCCATTATTTTCTTTTTCTTTAGATATGAAATTATGCATGGTATTTTTGCATGGGGAAAATTGAGTGAGTCGAGAACAATGGTCATTAATATGTCGGCTGAGATTTTGAGCTTCTACTGTGTGGCTATGGTATTTCAGTCTATTATTTATATAATGAATTTTTCGTTCTATTCACTTAAGAGAACGGCAATACCCCTTTACAGTGGATTACTTTCTTTACTGCTGATGTTCATTCTTGCCTTGCCCTTATCAAGACCTGATTCAATGGGCGCAAGAGGTCTGTCATTAGCATATGCTTTGTCTAGTTTGATCATGGCTCTTGCATTACTTGTGTTTTTTTCTAGATTATATCCTAAACTGAAACTTAGACGAATGAGTGTTTTTCTTATTCAAGAGGGTATTGCATCTGTAGCTCTGTTGTTAGTAATATTGCTCCTGAATCTTATCTCTTCATTCATAAGCTTTGACCATAAATTATTACAACTTGTGTGGATCGGATTAAAATCACTAATTGCATATGGTGTATATTTCTATGTTTGTGATTTTATATTCATGCCAGAACCACGCAAATTTTTGAAAATTA
>JAEZWR010000010.1 GCA_023420115.1 Bacillota bacterium
AACATAACCTGCGCGAGAATAGCCAGTTCGCCTGGCGGGGCAAGCACAATCTCTCCTGCGTCTGGTCAGGACATGCCTTGAGCTTCCTCAAGAACCAAACGGACGAGGATTTCGCCCGTGCCAGGGAGGAGTACAAGCAACACCTACGAAACAAGAAGCTCAACCAGAAGTGAGGGATTGGCACGAAACCTTCTTACCCCTTACCCATATCTTTTGACGCCACACCCTAAACAATTTGACGACGCCCGATACTTTTTGACGACGCCCCATACATTTTGACGCCCTCGGGGTCGAGGTACCTCGAGCCGCCTTCTCAACCCCGGATTCGCCACCGGAAGCACCCCGAACTGCCGTCCCCTGCACTTGCCCAACCGGCACCCACTCCCCAAGAAACCACCTCTGACAAGCTAAAACGCCGCCGATCCAGACAAAACAAAAGGACGCTCACTTTGTATCAAAATGAGCGTCCTAGTGGCGGAGACGGCGGGATTTGAACCCGCGAGGGGCGAACGCCCCAACCTCCTTAGCAGGGAGGCGCACTAGGCCACTATGCGACGTCTCCAGTCAGAGTTCATCCTAATCGCTAACTACTAGGCAATTCAAACACAGTCCCTAACTAATGCGTTCCTTGGTCCATAATTGAGGATCCGATCCCCTGCAGCACGCGCCCGTGACGGCCTTGCCCGCCAGTAGGTATGACACGCACAAACCGGGAGGGAGCGTCCTTACCGTCTGGCCTGGTAGAAACCACAGGCACGTCAAGCACGCTTTTCAGCCACTCCATCACTATTAGCTTCACGTCCACTGGCTGGTAAGTCATAGGCTTGTCCTACCTACCACCCGCTGAAGAGCAGGCTCTGTAGCTTGCTTCCAAATCTGCAACAGTCGCAAACGAGCCCATCATACTAATCCCCTACTTTTTCGCTGTAGTCTTCCGCGCAGATTTTGGCTCCGAATCCGGCTCCGAGTTTGACTCAACCTCCGGTTCAGACTCCGCAGCTACCCACTCAGAAGACAAGTTGGCGGCCGTGGTTTCATCAACCACGACGACCACACCTGAATGCTTATTAACTAAACGCACCATTTACACCCCACGAAGGAGAAGCATTAACCAAAAGACCGACCGCAGCGCGGAAGTCATCATCCGCATCCGCCGTGGCCTGCTCTACAGTCTTAGACGTGGAAAGAATGTAGTTATCCCACGACTCGATAGGCTGACCCGTCAGCGGGTTAATGCGGTGGAACATACCCAGATCCAGTGCGCGAGACAAAGCCACTTGGCCTGCGTCTGCGACTTGGGCTAAGACTTCTAACTGGTAGTCCTCATCAGCCCACACGACCTCTTCACTAAAACGCATCGTAACCTGCGATAGTTCAGCTGCTTTGCGCATTACCTCAACCTCACCAAACGCTTTATCGCGCTGTTTCCTAGCAGTGTTGAGTTCTTCCACGGTTTCGTCCAACTTCGCGGCTTTAGCTTTAAAGTCTTCAAACCCGGTGTATTCTGCGCGCTCTCTGGCGAGCCTGGACTCAACGATCTTGTCCAACGCTTCTTGCGTGGTGATCGCTTCAAAAGCGCTTTTATTTTTCTCCGTGTCATCCACGTGTGCGGAGAATAAAACGCCCACATCCCCACGCCAGCGAACAATGCGGTAACGAAAATCGCGGTCAGCCGCTTATATGTAGACCGCATCTGTGTGCGCGTCATGAACGCTACCAGCACGGGAGTAACCAGCGATATGCTAATAGTGTTCTAAGGAAAGGAGGGGGATTGTCTTGTATGGCAACGCAGATGATTATAGCTATCATTTCAAGTATCAAGTTTGTCGTGATCAAATTGCATCGTTATTTTGTGATCTTGAGTGGTTAGTGAAGCCCTCTGCTTTTCCTGATTACATCAGTGAGATTTATGTTCTTGGCTCACATAATGTAAATGACGTGCTTCATCGGCTTAGAAAAGCGGGGTTTGATCCTGTTCCCTTAGATATAGCGGAAGAGCCTTGGGTGTATCGGCCTGAGGAAGAAACTTACGAGGAATACGTGGCTAGATGCGGCTTTTAGACTAAGCACCTAGCAGTTTAGTAACCCACCCCCACCAGGGGTGGGAAAACTGTTGCCAAACAAATATTAAAAAGGCTAAAATAGTTCGTGAGGGGCCCCCCGGTGTCCTAGAATTATGGACTAGACGAAAGTCGAACCATCGGGGCTTGCCCCTCGTTTTATTTTAAAATGATTTCTTCTAGCTGCTCGCCATGCGAAGACATGACCCATAAACTACGTACTCGCAGGCGTTCACTCCTAGTGTTTATTTTCTCTAACTGTGTTCGGAGTTTGGGAGTTAAGGTTGCGTTGCCAAGATCAATCATGAAGTTCTCTTTTACCACGCCATGATTATTCATGGCTTCAGACTGCGCTTCATATAGTCTTCGTTTAATAGTTTTGTACTTGTTTTTGTTGACTTAAGCTCAAACACTTTCTTCGATTTCGTAACCAATAGAAATCGTTAGTCGATTTACGCCCCTCAACATCTTTGGGGATCCATTTCGCCCTGTGTCCAAGCTTTTCGAAACGCTCTAAAAAGTCCAGCTCATGGGCTTCTAAAACCTCGACAGCACCATTTCTAACAAGTGCGGACATCTCTGACTTAAGGTTTTGCTGTCGCATCCAACGTTGCTTAATCCCCTTCAGGTTTCCAATAAGCTTTAACCCACTACGAGGGTCATACCTGTTGCGTTTCACGCCTTTACCATCAGTTAGCGAGGTAGGATACATCTCGCGTAAATGCTTGGCTATTTCGCTAATACTAGGACTGCGCTTAAGCCCAGCCTGTGCTAGCTCACCTTTAGCCCTCGCTATTGCCCGTCCATTTGAGTAACGTAGCTGCTGCCAACATGCCCCAACCAGCCCAGGCGAAAGCAATAAGCGCCCAATGAAGGTGGGACGAAGTAGCCAATAGCGTCGCGAACACCCCCAACGTGAGTGCCAGGTAGACAATACGTGTTTCCATCATCAAATCCCTTCGTTACATATACTTAGAGGAGGCCGGAAAGACCCCGAAGGTACCTTATTTACTTTCGGGGTTTTCCGGCTCACACAGTCTCTAATTAACAGTCAATGAACCCGTACAGCAATGCTGTCACCAACAGTCAGATCGAGAACTACAAGAACACCAATATGCGGGTGAGGTCCCATGACAAGCGAAAGCCTTCTCCATTCCGTTTAGCTCCCGTAAGCCGTCTTTTGAGTACAACAAAACCCCGACATTTCAACGAAACATCGGGATAATCGCGGAGACGGCGGGATTTGAACCCGCGAGGGGCGAACGCCCCAACCTCCTTAGCAGGGAGGCGCACT
>JAEZWR010000021.1 GCA_023420115.1 Bacillota bacterium
CGCTTTGATCTAATCGCTCGCTTGCTGGTAAAACTTGCTGATTTCCGTTTGCCAAGTTTGTGAATATTAATGTTAATGCTGTAAAAGGAAGTGTTAGATGATGTTTCGACATAAAACCTCACTATGAAAAAAGCCATTCAAGCGAATGGCTTTTAATAAGCAAATTGACAATATTATTCTGCTTTGCTTGCTGCAAAAATAACGCCCCATTTTTCATTATGTGCAGTACCTGCCACTTCTTTAGCATTTTCGCCATAGAATTTTGCATTTAATGGAGCTGAGAATTGGGCATTGTTATCGATATTAAAAGCTTGTCTATTCTCTTCATTTTGAACTGCCAAACTTACTTTACCATCAGTAATATTGTTACCATTAATTTTACCGTTTGTAATATCAAAGAATTTCTTATCACCATCATATAAATATCCAGATACATTTTTATTATCAAAATCTACATCAATATGTGTACTTAGTGATGATTTTTGGAAACCTTTTCTGTCATCTTGATAAGCTAAACTAATTAACTTAGCTGTTCCATTTCCTTCATATACAACCTGACCACTTGTAGGAATTTGATCTTCCGGTGTTGGTTTTCCTTGAACAAAAGTGTATGCTATTGCCTTATCTGCATCTAATACCGCACCTATTTTTACTGCCTTAATATCTGCTTTTGTTCCACAACAAACTTCTTTAGTATTATCGCTTTGCCAGATTGTACTAACAGTCACTGTTCCTCCTGAAATACCCGGCATCTCAGGAACAAGGGAGTATGATTTTCCATTAATAACAATAGTATCAATAGAATTTGAACTAATTTCTATTGTGCTACTTGGATTAGCTGTTTTTTCACGTTCGGCATTGAAAGAGAAAGCATAACCGGAATATTCAGCAGCAGGTTTTGAGGCAGTATTATTTGAGCTTGATGTATCTGGCTGTGAGGTGGTGTTATCGCTCGTAGATGTTTCTGGTTGACCCACTTCGTCATTATTGGTTGATGTATCAGGTTGGGATGTTGATGAAGTAGTTGGTTTAGACGAAGCCTTGTTAGGCTCTACCCCCCCCTACATCAGAAGAACTGCTGCCACCGCCACTACTACAAGCGGTTAATGCTGATAACATTAATGTCGCTAATGTCATTTTTACTGTCTGATTCATAATTGTCACTCCATGGTTATTTAGTTAAATAATAAGTCAGAATAGCAAGTGTCTTGCAAAATTCATATTATATTAGTCAATAGGATACGACAAGATTAGATTTTATTTAATAACCGTTTCACCTAAAAAATAAAATAAGAATGTGATCTACCTCTCAAAGTTAAATGGTTATTTTAAAAACTGAGTACTGTAATTCCAAGGCTTAGTCCTTTTAATTTAGCCATAAAAAAATCTGCACCTTAGTAAGTTAGTTCATCCAACTTGTAGGGTGCAGATCACTTTACAAATTCCGCTTTTTATTCTTGTTAAATCAGTTTATTTCTTTTGCGCTTGGACTGCAGCAACTGCCACCATATTGATAATACGGCGTACTGAAGACACCGGAGTAAGGATATGAGCAGATTTCTTCAATCCCATCAACATTGGCCCAACAGTGATTGCTGTAGTAGTAGCACGAAGCAGATTATAACTGATACGTGCTGATTCCATACTTGGCATAATTAACAAGTTGGCTGCACCTTTTAACGGACTATCCGGCATAATATCTTTGCGAAGCTGCTCTGATAAAGCAATATCGCCGTGCATTTCACCATCAATAATAATATCCGGACGGCGTTGTTGAACCAATTCAAGCACTTTACGCATTTTAATAGCATTCGGGCTACTAGATGAACCGTAATTTGAATTAGATAATAACGCCACTTGTGGTTCAATACCGAAAGATTTCACTTCTTCCGCCGACATAATAGTGATTTCTGCCAATTCTTCCGCAGTAGGATTTTCGTTTACAAAAGTATCTGCAATGAAAACGTTACCTGTCGGCAATACTAAACTGCTTACCGCTCCAAGGGTATGCACACCATCCGCCACACCAAGCACATCACGCAAAGTATGAAGATGTTCACGATAAGAGCCGACCAATCCGCAGATCATTGCGTCCGCTTCGCCAAGTTGCAATAACGTTGCTGCGATCGCAGTGCGATCGGAAATCAAACGTTGACGCGCCAATGCCGGTGTTACGCCTTTGCGTTTCATAATGTCATAATAAGTTTGCCAGCCTTGGGTATAACGGTGATCCTGCTCATTATTAACAATATCAAAATCTCTGCCGGCAACAATTTTCAAGCCTAAACGTTTAATTCTTTGTTCAATCACCGCCGGTCTACCAATTAAAATTGGATAAGCAATTTCTGAACTGCAGATTTCCTGCACAGCGTGCAACACTCTAGGTTCTTCACCGTCAGCCAAAATAACACGTTTTTTATTGTTTTTAGCCTGTGCAAATACCGGTTTCATAAACAAGTTTGTTTTATAAACGAATTGCGTTAGCTCTTCAACATAAGCATCAAAGTCGGCAATCGGTTTTTGCGCCACACCGCTATCCATTGCCGCTTTAGCAACCGCCGGTGCGATTTTAACAATCAAACGAGGGTCGAACGGTTTTGGAATTAAGTATTCCGGACCGAAAGAAACTTCATTTTCTGTATATGCGGAAGAAACAACATCGCTTTGTTCCGC